>CAVUYY010000011.1:0-349007 GCA_963745775.1 uncultured Gaiellaceae bacterium | reverse complement strand
GCGTGCGGCCACCGAGGCTCTGCTTGCCTCGATCGGCGCCGATGCCTGATGGTGCTGATCCTCCCGATCACCTCGCAATCCCCCTGAGGCTTCTCCTCGGTGGATCGCCTGATCGTCGGGCCTGACCGGCAGTCGGTTCGATCGCCTGACGGCCTACGGCGGCTCTCGAGGACAACGGAGCTCAAGATCCCCCTTTTTAGGCCGTTCCTCACTCGAACGAGGACTGTCGGCGGCTCTCGCTCCCTGCCGACACATCGTCTGTCGCCGCCCCCAGCGACAACGAATCCGAACCGCCGAAGGAGCATCTCTTGTCGAACGCCGCCGTCCGTCGCTCGAGCCTCGCGCTCGCTGCTTTCGCTCTCGCCTCCGTCCTCTCGACCGTCCTGCCGGGTTCCGGTGGCACCGCGCGTGCCTCCGGGACCCGTCCGACCCCCGGCATCGCCATCCAGCGCCTCGGCACCGGCGGCACCGCCTTCACCTCGTCGGCCACCGGCTACGAGCGGTACCCAACGGTCATCGTCGACCGCAACTACGCCTCGAACGCCGCCTCGCTTCCCGCCTCCACGCGCGTGCTCGTCTACCACGCCGGTGTTGACGTCAACGTCAACTGGAACACCGGCGTCTCCTATTCCGAGGCCAACTCGAACGGCTGGCTTCTTCGCGATGCCGCGGGTAACTACATCCGCAACGCCGGCTATCTGGACAACTTCATCGCCGACATCGGCAGCGCCGCCTACCAGCAGCGCTGGGCGTCCAATGTCGCCGCCTACCTCTCATCTGTCGGCGCGGACGGTGTGTACATCGACGACGTCCTCGGCGATCCTCGCCTGCTGACGAACAACATCTGGCCGGCCAAGTACCCCGATCATCAGTCGTGGAACGACGCGATGTCGGCCTTCGTCGCCTACGTCGGTCCGTACCTCAAGGCGCGTGGCTTCTATGTCGCCGTCAACGCCAAGAACTTCATCCCGGGCGACGTCAGGTCGAACGACGGCACGCTCGACGTGATCTGGTGGCAGCGCCTCGGCCCGAACGTCAACGGCCTTCTGTCCGAGTACTGGCAGCAGAACGCGAACAGCACCGCAGAGACCTTCAGCGACTGCGGCTGCGACTGGACCGGTTGGTGGTCGAAGTGGCAGCGGCTGATCACGACCGCCCAGACCGCCGGCGCCGACTTCTTCGCGCTCGACTACGGCTCCGGCGCCGACACCCGCCTGATCAGGTACCTGAAAGCCTCGTTCCTCCTGGAGTGGAACGGGCGAGGTGGAGGGATGATCTGGAATCCGCTCGACACCGGCGACCCCTGGAACGGCGACTGGACCGGGAACATCGGCACTCCAAGCGGTGCTCGGTACGCGGTCGGAGCGGGTTGGCGTCGCGAGTACAGCGGCGGCACCGTGCTCCTGAACTCGAGCCGGTCCGCGTCGCAGACCTTCGCGCTCGGCGGCTCGTATCTCCTTCCGAACGGCTCGTCGACGACGAGCGTCACCCTCGCGCCGATGACGGCGATGGAGCTCAGGCTCTCCACAACCGCGCCGGTGGCGCCCGCGCCCGGCCCGTCGGTCAATTCCGGCCCGCCCGCCCTGTCAGGGACACCCGAGGTCGGCAGGTCGCTTCAGGTCAGCACTGGATCGTGGACACCCACGCCTTCGAGCTACCTCTACGCCTGGCACCGGTGCAGCCCGACCGGCATCAACTGCGTCGTGAGCCCGACCTCGACCTCGAGCTCGAGCTACCTCCTGACCTCGGGTGACCTCGGCTTCACGATCGTCGCCCAGGTCGCCGCGGACGGGATCTGGACGACGTCGGCGAACAGCGCTGCGAGCGCGGTCGTCGTCGCCCCTGTCGCCGCCGCCCCGCCGCCGGCCCCGAGCGCACCCACGAACACGGCGTCGCCGGCGATCAGCGGCCCGACGCTCTCGGGCAAGACGCTGACGGCCTCGGCCGGCTCGTGGACCGGGAACCCGAGCTCCGTCACCTTCCAGTGGCAGCGGTGCTCGTCGACCGGCTGCGCATCGATCGCCGGTGCGACCGGTTGGACGATGACGCTCGCCAAGGCCGACGTCGGCGCCACGATCAGGTTGATCGTGATCGCGGCGAACGCATCCGGTTCCACGACGGCGGCAGCGCCGGCGGTCGGGCCGGTTCGCGGCTCCGGAAAGAAGGCCTAGGCAGGCGCGAGTCCCGGCCGGCTCGATCCCCAGCTCTCCGAGCGCCGCCGCCGAGCGGCGCTCGGCCGTTCTCGACCCTGAGCGCGCACGCTCTGCACGCCCAGGCAAAGGAACGGGGCCGTCTCCGGCCCCGTTCCTCGCTGTCGTTCGGCTAGCTCGGCCTGCGGATCAGGGGGTGAGCAGCGCGTCCGTGGCGGCGATCGTCCGGGCGATTCCCCGCGACCGAGACCGTCACTGCGTACCCGTTCGAGTTGACGACGACGATGCCGGCGGAGTACTGGCGCTGCCAGACGCCCGGCGCGATCTGCACCTTGCTGCCAGCGGGGAGGCCGATGTCGGTTGTCGCGGCCGGGTTCCAGGGATCGGAGCCGTCCTTGGGCTCGATGCTGACCGCCCCGCCGCGGCCGTGCCAGTCGAGCAGGAACGAGCCCCTCGCGTAGCGCGTCAGCCCGGGGGTCGAGGAGCCGCCGTAGGTGAGCCCGAAGAAGTCGACCCCGGCGTTCTGGGCGACATTGACCAGGTTCTGCCAGTTGTCCCACTGCTGGTACCACTGGCCGCCGGTCGTCCGGATCTGGGTCGGGTTGGCCGGGTTCTGCGACCAGTACTCGGTCGAGAGCCCGGTCACGTAGGGGGCGAGCTGCCGCCACCAGTCAGCCTCGAGCGAGCCGTCGTTGGAGCGGAGGTCGCCCGGGATGAAGGCGTGCGCGCTCGCGACGACCTGGAACCCGCGCGCCTTCAAGGCCGGCCCGATGTAGGCGACCCAGCTGACCATCGCGTTCGACCAGGCGCTGTAGCTCGGATACTTGGCCGGGAAGCAGCTTGCAGTCAGACCAGGTCGAGATGTTCGAGAGCACGTCGTCGATGTAGACCCCGTTCGCGCCCGTCTGGGCAAGGAAGTTGCCCACGTTGTCCGCCCACCGACGCTGATAGTCGGGGTTGCCGACATCAGCCCAGGTAGTGAGCCATACCCGGTCATGTAGTTGCCGGCCGCATCCCTGAGCAGCCAGCCGTTGTTGAACGCCGTGGTGTAGTCGACTCCGGTGCTGAACTGCGTGCTGATGTCGACGCCCGCCATGTAGACGAGCGCCTTCCCGGCGAGCTGCGCCGACTTGACCGCGTCGTCCCGACCCGAGAACGAATAGGCGAACCGGTTGTAGTTCGTCCCGATCCCCCACGATGGCCCGAGTCGGTAAAGGCCCGTTCCCGGGACGATCCCCGTGCTGGAGGCCGCCGTCCCGCTCGACGACTGTGCTCGGCAAGCTGGTCGCCGACGAGCCCCAGACGCCGTTCGGGGCAACCTGGGCAACCATCGAGTAGCCCACGTCGCCGGAGCCGACCAGATAGCTCGAGCTGTTGGTCGAGGACGGGCTCTGCGAGCAGTTCGTCCCTGCCGAGCTGCAGCGATGCCACGCGTACATGTAGCTCGTCGGCGTCGGCGACCACGTCCCGTTCGAGACCGACAACCACTGCCCAACCTGAGCAGTCCCGATAAGCGCCGGGCGAACCGAGTTCACCGGCGTTCCGGACGACGTCCCGGTGACGACCGCGCTCGGGAGAGCTGGTCGCCGACGAGCCCCAGAGCCCGTTCGGCGCCACCTGCGCCACCATCGTGTACCCGAAGTCGCCCGAGCCGACCAGATAGCTCGAGCTGTTGGTCGAGGACGGGCTCTGCGAGCAGCTCGTCCCCGCCGAGTTACACCGATGCCACGCGTAGGCATAGCTCGTCGGCGTCGGCGACCACGTCCCGTTCGAGACCGACAGCCACTGCCCAACCTGAGCCGTCCCGATAATCGCCGGACGAACCGAGTTCACCGGCGTACCCGACGGCGCCGAGCCGACGACGACCGCGCTCGGAGCGCTGTTCACCGACGAGCCCCAGAGCCCGTTCGGCGCCACCTGCGCCACGATCGTGTAGCCGAAGTCGCCCGACCCGACCAGATAGCTCGAGCTCGAGCCCGACGACGGGCTCAACGAGCAGCTCGTCCCGGCCGAGTTACAGCGATGCCACGCATAGGCGTAGCTCGTCGGCGTCGGCGACCACGTCCCGTTCGAGACCGACAACCACTGCCCAACCTGAGCCGTGCCCGAGATCACCGGGCGAACCGAGTTCACCGGCGTACCCGACGACGCCGGCCGATGACGACCGCGCTCGGAGCGCTGTTCACCGACGAGCCCCAGAGCCCGTTCGGCGCCACCTGCGCCACGATCGTGTAGCCGACATCACCCGAGCCGACGAGATAGCTCGAGCTCGAGCCCGACGACGGGCTCAACGAGCAGCTCGTCCCCGCCGAGTTACAGCGATGCCACGCATAGGCGTAGCTCGTCGGCGTCGGCGACCACGTCCCGTTCGAGACCGACAGCCACTGCCCAACCTGAGCCGAGCCCGAGATCACCGGGCGAACCGAGTTCACCGGCGTCCCCGAGGGCGCCGACCGGTGACGACCGCGCTCGGAGCGCTGTTCACCGACGAGCCCCAGAGCCCGTTCGGCGCCACCTGCGCCACGATCGTGTAACCGACATCACCCGAGCCGACCAGATAGCTCGAGCTCGAGCTCGAGGACGGGCTCAACGAGCAGCTCGTCCCCGCCGAGTTACAGCGATGCCACGCATAGGCATAGCTCGTCGGCGTCGGCGACCACGTCCCGTTCGAGACCGACAGCCACTGCCCAACCTGAGCCGAGCCCGAGATCACCGGGCGAACCGAGTTCACCGGCGTCCCCGACGGCGCCGACGCTGTCACAACCGCGCTCGGAGCGCTGTTCACCGACGAACCCCACAGCCCGTTCGGCGCCACCTGCGCCACGATCGTGAAACCGACATCCGCCGAGGTCGAGGAGATAACTCGGGCTCGAGCTCGACGTCGGGCTCAGGAGGCAGTTCGCCCCCGCCGAGTTACAGCGATGCCAGGCGTACAGGATGCTCGACGGCATCGGCGACCATGTTCCGCTCGAGACCTGCAGGCTCTGACCCACCTGGGTCGTTCCCGAGATCACGGGCCGAACGGAGTTCACCGGCGGCCCCGGGCGGGGCGACCGCCACGACGGCCGTGGGAAGACTGGTTGCGGCGCGGTTCCACAACCCATCTGGAGCGACCTGCGCCACGATTCTGGAGCCCACGTCCCCTGCGGTCAGCGTGTAGCTCGCGCTCGAGGTCGAGGTCGGGCTGTTCTGACAGGCATTCCCGGACGAGTTGCACCGCTGCCAGGCGTACGCGTAGCTCGACGCGGGCGGCGACCACGATCCCGTGGAGACGCTGCAGCGTCTGACCCGCTTGGGCTGTTCCGGAGATGACCGGAAGCGCGGTGTTGCTCGGAGGAGGGGCCGGTCGGGCGGCCGGAACGCTCGAGGCGACGAGCCCCAGGCAGGCGGCGGCGACCGTGAGGAACATGAGGAAACGTCTACGTGATTGCGGCATTGGTACTCCCAGATGTGATTGCGGCATTCGGGCTCCCATCGTCTCGGTGTACGGGGTGCGCCATCACCCGAATGGGGGATTCGGTTTCGACGTCCGGTCGAGGGCCGGGGGCGGCTGGACCAGTGACGTGATGGCGGCTGATAGTCAAATTGACGGCTTGATCTTTCAGAGTCGTCACCTGACGCAAGACGCGAAATCGATCTGTTCCCGGGGCGGGGGGTCGCGGGCGTTGGACGTCCTAGCTCAGGCGAAGCGGCGATGGTAGCGCCTTCTGCCAGAACCTGCTGAATCGACGTTAAAGCTCTGCTCGGACGCCAACGGCGCCTTCGAGACCGCCTTCGCGGGTCAGCGAGCCGGCTTCTGGGACAGCACCGTCGTCGTCGGATGGAAGAGATACGACCAAGGCAGCGGATGCGCGATCAGGAGCTCAATTGCCTTCCGGAGCGGCTTACTTCGGTAGCGCGCCGGAATGTCCTCCGGCCCGAGCACCGAGAGCCCGTGGTGCGGTTCCACTCCGAGCGCGCCGAGCCGCTCGGCGAGTTGTCCGTACCAGAACCAGTGGTACGCCGGAAGATGCGTGTAGTTCACGAGCTTCGGCCAGTGCTCCATCGAGAGCGAGTAGATCTTCCGCTGGACTCGTCCTGGCAAGTAGCCGAAGCCCCAGAGGTAGCGGATCTCGTACTGCTTCGGACAGAAGCGGTTCGTCGTCGTCAGGTACATGACGCCGCCGGGTCGCAGCACCCGCACCGCCTCTGCGAGCGTCCGCTCCCAATCCTGGACGTGCTCGAGGAGCGACAGCAAGAGGACGTAGTCGAACGACTCGTCCGGAAACGGAAGCTGCTCGGACGGACCGACCTCGAAGGAGGCACCGGGATGCCGCTCGCGCGCGGCTTCGACGAACTCGGGCACGACATCCAGGCCGACCGCCTCGAGGCCGAGGTCGGCGGCCGCGGCTGTGATCACGCCCGTTCCGCAGCCGATGTCGAGGACCGTTGCACCGGGCTCGGTGGCGCGCAGCTTCCGAATCCTCCGGAAGACGCTGTCGACGACGGCCGCGGCCGTCTCGGCCGATTCCCGCCCGATCACCTCGTCGTAGTATTTGGCGTCGATCGGCTCGGTCATCTCAGCTCACCCGAAACGGCCGGTCGGCGCGCAGGGGCTTCGATGATAACGGTGCCCCGTGCTTTGATCCGCGGCGTGGGATGGATCAGCGAGCGGCGAGGGCCGGCGAGATGAGAGGCGACCAACTCCTCGAGCTGAGCCCGTACTTCGTCCTCGCAATCCTTTTCGTCGTGCCCTTCGTCGACCCGCGGCGGCCGTTTCGGCTGCTCCACCTCGACGTCCTCGTCCTCTCGGGCTTCGGCCTCTACTCGATCGCGCTCCTCGACCGAGGGCCGCTCTTCGCGAGCATCCGCTGGTCGACGGTGATCGCGACGCTCGGGTTGCTCTACATCCTCGTGCGCTCGGGCTATGCCGTCCTCCGCCCCGCTCGCGCGGAGCCGGGCGAGCTCACCTGGGTTCCGCTGCGCTGGCTCAAGTGGAGCATCGTCGTCTTCATGGGCTTCCGGCTCCTGTTCCCGTTCGCAGACGACCGCCTGGTGATCGACGTCGGGCTCGCGAGTGTCGCCGGCGCCGAGCAGATCCTTGCCGGCGAAGACCTCTACGGCGCCGAGTCGTACAGGCACCCGGGGCTCCATCCCGACACCTACGGCCCCGTCAACTACCTCCTCTACGTCCCCTTTGCCTGGGCGATCGACTCGGCACAGCACGCCGCTCGAGCGGCGACGAACGCGTTCGACCTCGCGATGCTGGCGAGCGTGATCGTGCTCGGGTGGCGCCTCGGCGGTCGCCGGCACGGACGGAGCCTCGGCCTCCTCCTCGGCTATGCCTGGGCGACGTCCCCCTACGCGTTCTTCGCCTCCATCTGGGCCTACAACGACATGCTCGTCCCGCTGGCCGTCGTCATGCGCCCTGATCGGCGTTTCGTCGCCGTGGGCGCGAGGCACGAGCCTCGGGATCGGCGCTGCGATCAAGTTCGTCCCGGCGCTGCTCTGGCCGCTCTTCCTCTGCGCTCCTGGAGGCACGCTGCGCACCCGGATCGCGGCGGGAATCGGCTCGGTGGCACTCGCCGTCGCGCTGTTCGCGCTCTTCATCCCCGACGGCGGAGTCAGGGAGCTCTACGACCGAACGGTCGGCTGGCAGCTCTCGCGCGACTCGACGATCAGCCTCTGGGGGCAGTTCGGGGCGATCACGCCGTTCCGTTCGGTCGCGGTCGCGCTCGTGGCGGTGCTCGCGCTGCTCGGCGGGGTCGTCGCCCGGCGGTTGAGCCTCTTCCAGCTCGTCGCCTTCGCCGCGACCGTGATCGTCGCCTTCGAGCTCTCGCTCGCGCACTGGCTGCCCTCGTACATCGTCTGGTTCGCCCCGCTCTTCCTCATCACGGTGCTCGGGACGCCCGGGACGCTCTCAGGCCACGAAGAGCCCGGCCGACCAGCGAGCGATCGTGAGGCCGAGCAGGGTCGCGCTGACCCAGACGATCGTCCGGTGAGTCCGGGGGCGATCGCCGAGCACGGCTAGCGCGAGGAAGATCGGGAAGATTCCGAGTCCGAAGCGCGGCATCGAGAGAAGCGGATACTCCGGCGGCGGTGCGCTCAGCGGCAGAGCGAGGCTCACGGCGACGAAGATCCCGAACGCCGGTCCGACCCGACGCCAGACGACGACGGCAAGCCCGAGGAAGAGCGCGGCGTAGGCGAGTTGCTCGAGGTTGAAGGCGACGTACACCGGGCTCGTGTCGCTCGCGTATGACCACGACTCACCCCCCTCGAGGAGCTGCCGCAGGCTCGCCCAGCCCGCCTCGAGCCCTTGCCAGATCCCGCCGAGCGGCCCGAGCGGCGAGAGATCGCGGTTCCACTGCTCCGACGACTGGGCGCGGGCCGAGAGCAGCGGATCGCCGTGCTGAACCCAGAGCCAGAGCGGCCAGAGGGCGCCGACGAGCCCGGCGAGCGCGACGGACGCGAACGCCCGCACGCGTCCCTCCCTCACCTGCCACGCGAGGAGCGCCAGCGCCGGTAGGAGCGCGACGGCGGACGACCGCGTCAGCAGTGCGAGCCCCGCGACGAGCCCCGCGGTGAGGAAGCGTCCGCGCAGCGCGAGCAGGAACGTCGCGGCCGCGAGCAGCAGGTAGAGCGCCTCGCTGTAGACGGCGAGCAGGAAGATCGACATCGGAAAGAGGCTCAGGTAGAGCACCGTCCTGCCGGCGGCTTCGAGCCCGAGGACTTGCGTGGCGAGCCGGTGCAGCACGAGGACGGCGGCCGCGCCGGCGGCGAGCGAGACCAGGACGCCGGCGAGCACGTAGTGATCGCCGATCAGCTCCGCGACACCGCGGACCGCGAGCGGGTAGAGGGGGAAGAACGCGGCGCTCTCCTCGGGCTCGACATAGCCGTCCCGGGCGATGCCGACGAACCAGCTTCCGTCCCAGCGCGACCACATGTCGACGAACCAGCCGACATCCACGATCCAGGGACGCTCGTCGGCTCCGAAGACTCGCGTCAGTGAATCGAATGCGAGCAGCGCGAAGGCAGCCGCGACCCATACGCCCGCCCGCGTGGCGAGGTAGAGGCCGACCGGGCCGGCGCCACGTTTCACCCCGCCGGACGATCCGCCGGCGCGACCACGAACTCGCCCAGCCGAACCGGTTCGCCGGGCCGATACCCGAGCTCGGCGAGCTCGACCGCGAGATCGTTCCATTGCGCCTCACCCATCTGGAGCAGCAGCCTTCCACCCGGCTGCAGGAAGCGGATCGCGTCCCGGGCGAGGCGGCGATGCAGGTCGAGCCCGTCCTCGCCCTCACCCCTGACCGTGTCCCGCGGAGTCCCGCCCGATCGGGACATAGCGGTCGGGGGTGAGGTACGGCAGGTTGGCGAGGATCACGCGCACCCTCCCCGTCAGCTCCACCGGAATCGGCCCGAGCAGCGAGCCGCGCCGCACCCGCACGTTCGAAAGCCCGAGCTCCGCGGCGATTCCGCCAGGTTCGGAGAACGGCTGCGCGCGAGAGGTCGACCGCGTGGACGTCCGCGTCCGGCCGGGCCGCCGCCACCGCGAGCGCCATGGCACCACACCCGGTCCCGACCTCGACCACGACCGGGCTCGGCAGGCCCTCCGACCACTCCAGCGCCAGCTCGACGAAGCGGTCGGCGTCCGGCGTCGGCACGAAGACGCCGGGGCCGGTAGCCACCACGATCCCGCCGACGCGGCAGCGGAACGTCGCATCGCCGAGCCTCGGGATCGCCGCGAGAAACGGGCCGACCGGCCGGGGACGCGCGTGGGTCTGGAGCGCTGTGGCCGCCCTCCAGGACGAGCCGAGCGCGCCGTCGAAGAGCCGGCCTCCGGACGGCGGTCGCTGCGCGCCGGCCTCTGCGGCAGCTCAAGGCTCGACGCACGGCCCCTGTCACTCGCGCCTCTCTCGCCAACGTCCAGACCCGATCCCAGTCCGTCACGCGCTCTCGGTTCGGCGAGGAGGTCCTGCCAGTCCCGCCAGTGGTAGCTCGACCCGGGTCGCGTCGCCTGGACGGCGTTGTGGACGAGCAGCGCCGCCGGCTCCGGCACGAGAGCTCCGTCGGGCCCTGGGGATGCGCCGGCCCACAGCGCCCGTTCCAGCGGTCGCAGCGCGCGCGAGGGAAACGGCGCGGCCGGAAGCCGCCGGTAGACCATCAGATTGACGCCGCCGTCGAAGCCCCAGTGCGCCATGGGAAGCAGCCGCCAGGCTCCTCGACCACCGAGGTGGTAGCGCCACGGCAGTTCCTCGAAGAGGCCGCCAACCGCCTTCCAGTCGTCGGGTCGAACGAGGAGCTCGACATCGGCGGCTCCGCCTGGAAACGCGTGCGCACGCAGGACGAGGACCTCGATCCCCGAGCTCGTCAGCGTCTCGATCAACGAGCTCGGCGTCGGGGGCGCGGCAACGCTCATCGCGTCGGGAACCGCGCGAGCTCGGCGTGATCGCCGCGCCCGGGAGGCGGACCGAGGTCGATTCCGTCCAGCTCGACCCAGGCGTGCGCGGCGTGGTCTCGGGCGCTCGCCGGCAGCCCGATCACGAGCTCGACCTCGTCGCCCTGCTCTCGCAAGAGCCGGTAGAGGACGAGGGCGCCGAAGAGGCAGCGCGTCCGGTAGGGCCCGAGTCGCAAGCTGCGATCGACGGCACCGCTCAACACCCACGGCGAGCGGCGCGCGGCTCGAACGCCCGTCCGCCCGAGCTCCTCGGCGAAGATCGGCAGGGGCTTCGCGCGCAGGCCGCGCCGCACGCGCAGATAGCGCGACCAGATCCGGAGCGCCAGACGCATCCTCTGCCGGAAGGTCAGCCCGGAAGGGCGGCTAGACGTGCTCGGCAAGGAACTCGATCGTCTGCGGGAGCGCCTCGTACCGCACCGGCCGGAAGAAGTCCAGCACGGGCACCGAGCGGACGAGCTCTGCGGCGCCGGCAAAGGAATGTGTTCGATCCCGGTCGGTCGGGAGCGTCCCGGACAGGGTCCAGAGATCGCGCACGGCGGATGCAGAGCTCGAGCTCTCGATCCGGAAGCCGTCGTCCGAGACGCGGAGGAACACGATCGCGCCGAGCGGGACCGGTGAGCAGTCGCCCCTCAAGCGACTCCTCGACCGCGAAATGCACGCGGTGCTCCGACTCGGCCAACCGGCGAACGTTGGCGATCTCGAGCCGAGCGGCGACGTCGCGGCGGACGCGCAACATCGCCGGCCCCGGGACGACGCACGGCCCACCGTCGACTCGAATGCACGTCAGATCCTCGCTCAGGAGCCGATACCCGGCGCTGAGAAAGGCGGCCGCCAACGTGGTCTTCCCGAACGTCCCGGGAGCCGCGAGCACGATCGCCCTGCCGTTCACCTCGACAGCCGCCGCATGCAGCGGTAGGTCGCCGCGGGCGAGAAGGAAGAGCGTGGCGGGAATGCTCCAGAGGCGCTCCTCCCGCCGAACCTCGTCGGCATCGGCGGGCACGGTCACGCTGCCGCCTTCGACGTTCACCTCGTACCAGCCCGAGTCCGGAATCCAGACGCCATAGCCGTACTCCGTCCGAAAGAGCCGGACCTCGAAGGGCCGTTCGGCCGTCGGGCTCCACTTGACGAGCAGCTCGCCCTCCAGCTCGCCGCGTCGACTGGACGAGGCCGAGATGTCGATCGGCTCGCCGCGGCCTCCGCGGAGGAACGAAAACGGGAGCGACGAACGGACCGCGAAGCCGAAGCACGTCCCCGAGTCTCCGTCCGCCTGCATTCGTGCGCTAGCCGACGACGATGAGGTCGCGCTCCTGGACCTCCGCCAGGAAGCTGGCGACGTCGTCCTCGAGCTGGGGCGGTGGCTCGTCGACCCGATCGCGCACGGCGGCCACGAGCTCCTGCATGGTCTGCTCGCTCTCGAGCAGCTCCCAGATCAGGAGCCCGACCTCGTTGACGCCGTGGTAGGCGCCCGTGTCGAGGTGCAGGATCACCCCGCCCTCTCCCTCGTCGAGTCGCCGCGCGACCGCCTTCTCGTTCCTGCTGATCTTCGATTCTGGTGCAAGCACTGGTTGCTCCGTCCTTTCAGTAGATGCCGAGCGTGCCTCGCCGACGCTCCCGACGCAGCGCGAGGAGGAACGCACCGATCCCGAACGAGAGCATCACAAGCGACGCGGGCACGAGCACGAGCAGCGCATCGCCGACTCCCGACCAGCCCGCGCCACCGAGGAGCGCCTCGCGCATCGCGTCGATCGCCACCGCCATCGGATTCGCCTCGGCCGCCGTCGGCAAGCCAGTCGGGGAAGAGCTCCAGCGGGAAGTAGGCGCCGGACGAGAACGTGAGCAGCGTGATCGCGATCCCGCCCCCGGCCTGCTTGAAGGTCAGGCTCGAGGCCGCGTAGACGATCCCGATCCCCCACACGAACGGGAGGAACGCGAGGAGGATCACCGTGGCCGGCACGATCCCGTCGGTGTCGAACGAGACGTCGGTGGCCAGAGCGACGACGGCGATGAAGAGACCCGTCCGAAGCGGGATGTAGACGAGGTCGTAGACGATCGAGCCGATCTGGATCGTCCACGGCGCCGTCGGAGTCATCAGCAGCACCTCGAGCGTCCCCATCAGCTGCTCGTTGCGGAAGGCCGCAGCCGCCCTGAAGATCCCGAGCGCGATCAGCATCGTCATCGCGATTCCGACCACCACGTACTCGAGGTAGGAGACTCGCGCGCCGCCGAAGGTCGGGAGGACGTTCGGGTCGACGATCTTCGAGATGTAGAAGAAGAGCGCGGTCTGCAGCGCCAGCCCGATCGCGTCGGTGACGAACGCCATCCGGTAGCTCCACGCCTGGAGGAAGTCGCGCCTGAGGAAGGCCGGGATCTTGACGAGCTCGCCGAAGATGCCGCCCTCGCGGGGGTCGCCCGAAGCTGGAACGGCGCTCACTCGGCGCTCTTTCGCGTGAGCAGCAGGAATGCCTCCTCGAGCTCGGAATGCTCCTCGCTGCAGGAAAGCACCGTGACCTCGTTGTCCGCCAGCGCGCCCAGGATCTCGCCGAGCGCGACGCCGTCTCCGAGGGCGAGCAGGAAGTGCTCGGGGTCGTCGGCACCGACCCCTTCGAGCGTCGCCCGCCCGCGAAGTACCGGTTCGAGCGCCTCTCCGTGATCCGCGAGCGAGCGAGGGTCGAGCCGGAGCAGGAACCGCTGCGGCGCTGCCAGCGCCAGCAGACGGGGAACCGAGCCGTCGAACCGCATCTCGCCGCGGTCGAGGACCGTGGCGGTCTGAGCGAAGCCCCTGATCTCCTCCAGCCGCTGCGTCACCCAGACGACGGCGGCGCCTTCGCGTGGCCTGCCGCTCGACGAGCTCCCGCACCGTTCGCGCGCCGTCGGGATCGAGGTCGTGCGTCGCCTCGTCGACGAGGAGCACGGCCGGCGACATCAGGAGCGCCCGGGCAAACGACAGACGCTTCTGCATCCCGTGGGAGTACTCGCCCACGCGCTGCTTGGCGACGCTCTCCAGACCGACGTCCGCGAGCACGGCACCTGCGCGTCGTAGCGCCTCCCGACGCCGCAGGCCGTGGAGGCGTCCGAAGAAGACGAGATTCTCGAGCGCCGAGATCCGGAGGTAGAAGGTTCGGTCGCCGGACGGCGCGAACCCGATCCGCTGGCGGAAGGGACGTCCGCCGGTGCCCGGATCGAGCCCCGCAACCTCCACCGATCCTTCGCTCGGGGTCAGCAGCCCGGCCAGGATCCGGACGAGCGTCGTCTTGCCGGCGCCGTTCGGCCCGAGCAGCGCGTGGATCTCGCCGCCGCCGACGGCGACCGAGACGTCGTTCAACACCGTGCGCTCCGGGTAGCGATGCGTGATTCCGCTCGCGTGCAGAGCCGCGTCGCGGCGAGCCGCAGCCGAGTACGAGCCCGCCGTCACCACTGGGCCAGGAATGCGTGCGAGGTGGCGAGCTGCCTGGCCCAGTTGAAGTCCAGCGCGTCGAAATCCTCGCCGGCGGCAGCTTGTCGGCCAGGACGTCGTAGTCGACGCCCGGGAAACGATGCTCCGGCGCGACAGGTAGCGGCGAAGCGTCGCGTAGTCGATGTCGGCGAGCAGCGACTCGTTGAAGTACGTCCGGTCCCGCCGATCGAGGATCTCGTCCGGCACCCGGCCCCGGAGCAGCCGCCGGACGAGGTTCTTCCCTCCGATCTCCGGGAACTTGAGCTCGGCGGGGAGGCTCAGGAAGAACTCGAACAGGTCGATGTCCGTCCAGGCCTGCGGGCCTGCACGCCGCAAACCGCCTGACAGATCGCCTCGGCCTCGGCAGAGATCCCCGGGGCCGATGAAGCCCGAGAGCTGGAGGGTGCGCCAGCGCTCGCGCGGGGAGACGCGTACGACGTCGCCACTCGCTCGCTCGCCTTGCGGCGTCCAGCCAGGCCGGAACGCCCGATCGGGCTGCGGCGCTCCCGCGCGGCCAGCAGCCGGCCCGGCGCGAGCGCAGCGGGCGAAGAGCCAGGCGAGCGACAGGATGCGACTGCCCTTCTTCACGACGAAGTCCGAGCTGCCGCCGCACGGCGCCGACTCGCCCGTGCGTGAGCAGATGCTCGAGCAGGAACCAGTTCAGCGCGAAGACGAACTCGGCATGCTCGCCCGAGAGGACCGTGCGGAAGCCGCGCTCGCGGACGCCGCCGGTAGTACTCGGCGTAGAGCGCCAGCGAGGCGGCCGGATACGGCCCGTCGGCGAGCGCCACCCAGTCGGCCAGATCTCCGAGCGGATTTGCGCTGCGGCTCGAACGTCTGGAGCGGGATCGCGAACCGGTCCGCAAGGAGCTCCATGTAGGCGCGCTCGTCGACGGCCGGAAGCCGCGGATAGACGGCCGAGTAGGCCTGAAGCGGCTGGCCGCTCAGCTCGAGATGCCTGGGCGCGGCGATACGCCGCGACCGCGGGCGAGTCGATGCCGCCGCTGAGCGAGATCAGATCGTGCTCCGGTCAGGCAGCGCGAGACCGCCTGGCCGAGCAGCTCGTCGAAGCGCTCCTGCACGTCCGATGCCGGAGAGCGTCGGCCGTCTCGAGCAGCGATTCCGGCTTCCAGTAGCGCTCGAGCTGCACAGAATCTCTTCGTCGGCCGTCGCGAGCGATCGTGCCCTTCGGCAGCCGGCGAACGCCGCGGAGCGCGCACGGCATCTCGTCGTCCAGGTCGTTGAAGACGATGCGCTCGACGACCTCGACGTCCGGCTCCTTCGAGATCCCAGCACCGGCTACCACCTGCTTGGCCTCGGTCGCGGCGTAGACCCGCCTGAGCGTCGACGCGGTAGAACAGGAGCCCATACCCCAGGTGGTCGCGAAAGGCGTGCAAGCGCGTGCCCGTCGGTCACGACGCAGGCGAACACGCCTCGGAGGCGCGCCGGAAGGCGCGCGCCGTAGAGCTCGAAAGCGGCGGCGACGAGCCCGGCGGGTCGAGCTCGGCCAGTCGACGATGCGTGCCGCGCTAGCTCGGCTGCGAGCTCGGCCGCATTGTCGAGCCTGCCGACGAAGGCGGCGCCGAATCGCGCCGACGATCGCCACGCCCCGCGTCGCCGTCGGTCAGTCGCGTTGACGCAGGCAGAGCGCGCAGCGCCCGATCTACGAGCGTCTCGACTGCCGAGCCGCGGTGCGGCACCGCTGCCGCCATGGTCTCGCACGACCTCCGCGCGCGGCTCTCCGTTCCGGGCTCGAAAGCCGGCGATCGCTCCGATGCCCATCGGTGCCTAGAACGATGTCGCCAGAATCGCACGACCGGGCATGGCCCGGTCGTCCGATTCGACAGCTGTTGATGCTTGTTGGTCTACGGGCTGGTGAACGGGTGAGAGAACTCGCCGAACGTGTCCGTCTCCATCGGCGTCGCCGACTTGTCACCCTTGCCAGGGTTGTTGAACGTGTGATCCGCGATCGAGCCGTAATCCTCGATCTTGGGTGCTTCGTAAGAAACCTTCATTCCACTCCTCCCCCTCGCGTCTGGCGCGAGGCCGCACTTCAGGTCAATCGAAGTCATATTTATACACAAGAATCGGCGAAAGTAAACCGTCCGATGGGTGATTTGCCTCAGGCCGGGGTTGCCCGCAGCGCGATGGCTCGGCCGAGCGAGCGCAAGCCGCTTGATCGCGCTCCGCGCCGGACCGTGCCTCCGTCCACCGAGACGGCGAGACACCAGCCCGCCGCCCACGCCGAGCGGCGGGCGAGCTCGAAACGCACCCCGCCGACGCGTCAGCCGGAAGAGCGAGGGCAGCCGCGAGCCACGTCAGCAGCCGCAGCGCCAGGACGCCGGCAGCGGGGGCGCGCCCCGAAGGCACGCGCGCCGAAGGCGCGTAATAGGAGCCGCGCGCCGGCTCGCAGGAAATCGTTCGCGCCGCGGTTGAACGCCTTGCGCACGATCATCCGCGGCCGTGCTGCGTCGGCGTCGACGCGGTGATGCACGACCGCAGCGGGCAGGTAGCGGCATTCGCCGCCGGCGTCGGTCACGCGTTCGTTCAGCTCGACGTCCTCGAACGTGCCGCGCAGGTCGTCGCTTCGCCCGAGACCCTCGTCGAAGCCGCCGAGCTCCGCGAACAGCTCGCCGCGGGCGGCCATGTTCGCCCCCCAGAGGTAGTCGAAGCGGCCGAGAGCGCGCTCCTCGCTTCCGTGGAAGAGCCCCGGGAGATCCACTCTGGCAGCGTCGTCGAGCCAGCTCGGCCAGGCCGAGAGATCATGGGGAAGCGGGAGCACAGGCCCGCCGACGAGCGTGCGTGGCTCGTGCCGGCGTCGCGCGAAGAACGAGACGTAGGCCTCGATCCAGGCGGAGTCGAGGATCACGTCGTCGTCTGTGAAGAGCACGAGCTCGCCTCGAGCTTCCTCGATGCCCGCGTTCTTCGCCCGGCTGAGGCCGACCGCAGGCTCGAGCACACCGCGAATCCGCGGGTCGCGCTCCGCCCAGCCTCGAATGACATCCGCCGTGCCGTCCTCGGACCCGTTGTCGACGACGACGACCTCGAACCGACTGCTCGTCTCCTGCTCCAACAGAGAGGCCAGGCAGTGACGGCAGAAGCGTCGCGCGGTTTCTCGTCGCGACGACGACGCTGACGTCCGGGCGACGCGCCACTCGCCGACTCGTCCGGTCATGGTCGATCCCGCGACGAGCCCGCCTCGATCGACCGCAGGTTCTCCGAGTGGCGCGTCGACGGACGGGCGAGCTGCCGCGCGGTTCGCCGCGCCTTTCCGCCCCACGACTCTCCGGGCCCAGGGCGCAACGAGCCGGCGAGCGCCTGCCAGACGGCCGACGGCACCTGCGCGCCGCTGTGGATTGCGAGCGGCGCCAGCAGTCGCGCGAGCTGCACCTCGAAGACGGTCGCTTCGCGCGCGGAGATCAACCCCCGCCCGGCAACCCGGAGAAGCCACGGCTGCGGCCCGCCGTACAGGACGGCGTCCGTCACCGCAACGGTGGAGCTCCAGAGCTTGCGCAGACCCCATGCCTGGGCAACGGACTCGAGCTCCTCCGGATCGGCTGCCTGCGCGGTGAGCACGATGTCGAGGAGGCGGAGCAGGCGCGTGAACGGCTCGTGCGACCAGAGGTGGGCGGCGAGCACGAGGGCGTGACGTGCAGGAGCCGGATCCAGGATCCCCTCGACGCCGAAGCTCGTCGGAGCCGCACCGGCCGCGAGCTCTCCGAACGCCGGTGGATCGAGCCCGTCCACCCACTTGGGACGGTCGTGGATCTCGAGGTCGATGGGAAACCTGGGCGACCGCAGCGGCTGGAGATGATGGTCGACCGCAGCGTAGAACTCGGCGTCGCCGGTCGGAACGAAGCCTGCGGCAAGCAGTTCCGCCTGGGTCCGCTTCGCGTCCGGGACGACCAGATCGAGATCGACGAACGGCCGTAGCTCGGGTTGCGGAAACCGCGCAGCCGCGGCCGGCCCCTTGATCACGAGGATCGGGCCTTCGCACGCCGCCCGCACTTCCGCGAGCAGGCCCGGCACCGCGTGAAGCGCGAACTCGGCGCGGAGCTCCTCGCGGGCGAGGCCGGGAGGAATGGGCCGGCCGAGCTCGCGCCACCGCCGTGCGGCGAAGAGATGAAGTCCGTGCGCCCGCAGGTCGTCGAGCGAGGGAGCGGAATCGACCAGGCGGTCGACACGGTTCCAGAGGACCGCCTGCCGAGCCCGGCTATCGTGCTCGCTCCGCATCAGGCGAAAGGCGAAGGGGAGGTCATGATCGACTCGAAGGCTCTGGCATCGCTGATCCAGCCGCAGCATCTCACCGAGGACGCCGTTCGGTCATATCGCTCGGCATTCGAATCGCACCCTGCCAGGTTCGTCGTGCTGGAGGAGTTCCTGTTGCCGGAGATCGCGGCCAAGCTGAGCGCGTTCCTCCGCTCCGAGGCGCTCTTCGCGACGGAGCACGGCCTCTACTCGGTCGAGGATCGCGAGGTCGGCGAGGACGAGTGGCGCTCCGCCGACGACGCCGATCGCTTCTTCCGCTTCAGCAAGCTCGTCGGCAGCCAGCCGCAGTTCCAGTTCAGCGGAAACTCGATGGCGTACCTGAAGTTTCGCTCGACGTTCCAGAAGGACGAGGAGCTGCGCCGCTACTTCGAGGAGCTGACCGGGATCTCGCTCGCGCTGAGCGAGGATTTCGGGAGTCACTCGATGGCGAGCGGGGACTTCCTCAAGGAGCACGACGACAACAACCGCGATCGGCGCCTCGCGCTCGTCCTCTATCTGTCTCCGGACTGGAAGCCGGAGTACGGCGGCTCGCTCACGATCGTCGATCCCGCAGGAGGCGAGTCCACGGTCGCTGCGACCTACAACACGTTGGTCGCGTTCGACACGCTGGCCAATACGATGCACCACGTCGCCGCGGTCGAGCCTGCGGCGGAGCCGAGCACGAGGCTGACGATCGGGGGCTGGTATCGAAACCCGGGGTAGGCGGTACGACGCGAACATGAACATTCGCCCTCTGGCGAACCTCCGCTCGCCACGACACCTCTCGCTCGCCTATCACGCCGTCGATCCCCACTGGCCCGATTTGGGGCTCTCGGTTCCACCGGACGCCTTCGCGGCGCAACTACACGACCTCGCTCGGCGGGGCTACCGCGGCGTCACCTTCTCGGAGGCCGTGCTCGGCAACCATCCCGACCACGTCGTCTCGATCACCTTCGACGACGCCTACTGCTCCGTGCTCGAGTACGCCCTGCCGGCGCTGCGCGCGCTCGGCTGGCCCGCGACCGTCTTCGCGCCGACGGCGAACGTAGCGAGCGGCCGGCCGATGACGTGGCTCGGCGAGGGCTACGCGGAGCGGAAGCGCCAGTTGACGTGGGCCGAGCTCTCGGTGCTGGCGGCGGAGGGCTGGGAGATCGGCAGTCACGGGCGCACCCATCGGCTGCTCTCTTCGCTCGACGACGCGGAGCTGGAGGATGAGCTCGCCGGCTCGCGGGCCGAGATCGCCGACCATCTCGGCTCCTGCACCAGCATCGCCTACCCGTGGGGCGAGGTAACCGACCGCGTCGTCGAGGCCGCGCATCGCGCCGGCTACGCGACCGGCTCCGGGCTCTGGGGCCGGGTCGTTGACGACGACCCCCTCCGGGCCCCCCGCCAGGCGATCTCAGGCGTCGACGGTCGGTGGCGGATGGCGTTGAAGACCTCCGGCCTCTTCTGGGCGCTCCGATCGAGCGGGCTCTGGGATGCCCTCGATCGAGCGCGCGGGCTCGACGGCCGTCGCGACGTGCATGTGTCCCTCACACTTAGGGCGCGGGTGCAGGCGATCCTGGCCCTCCTCAGATAGAAGGGAGCCGTCCGATGGTCATGCAACGCTCGTCACATGACCACAGTTGAGCTCGTCGCGCTGATCGTGCTGGCCTGGTTCGCGCTTGCTCTGTTCCTCGGCCTGACGCTGAGCGTCTGGATTCGCCGGATCAATCGCTACTCGCCTGAACCCGCAGAGCTGCTTCACCAGCACCGGCGCCGCCAGGCCGCGTAACCGCCAGCCCCACTCACGACCGCCTACGATCGCGGCTTCAGCGCCGGGAAGAGGATCACGTCCCGGATCGTCTCGTTCCCGGTGAGGAGCATCGCCAGCCGGTCGATTCCGAGCCCGAGGCCCGCGGTGGGCGGCATCCCGTAGGAGAGCGCCTCGACATAGTCGGGGTCGTCCTCGACGAACTCGGCCGCGCCGGCGGCCTTCTCCTCGAGCTGCTCGCGAAAGCGGGCCGCCTGCTCCTCGGCGTCGTTGATCTCGCTGTAGGCGTTGCCGAGCTCGAAGCCGGCGACGAAGTATTCGAAACGCTCGACGAGCGTCGCGTCGTCGATCGGTTGCTCGGGCGAACGGCGACAGCTCGACCGGGTAGTCGAAGAGGATCGTCGGCTCGATCAGGCTCGGCTCGACGAAGGAGCCGAGCGCGTGATCGGTGAGCTGGGCCCAGGTGTGGTCGTGCGAGGTGTCGACGCCGCGCTCGTCGAGCGCGGCCCGAAGCTCGTCGGGATCCCGGAGCCAGAGCCCGTGCTCGGCGAGCGCGTCCTCGAGCCGGAGCCGGCGCCACGGCGCCTTCACGTCGACCTGGTGCCCTCGGAACGAGAGACTCGTGGTCCCGAGCGTGACCGTCGCGACCCGCTCGACGAGCGTCTCCATCCGCACCATTGCGTCCCTGTAGTCGGCGTAGGCCTCGTACCACTCGAGCATCGTGAACTCGGGCGAGTTCTTGTACGAGAAGCCCTCGTTCCTGAAGTCCTTCCCGAGCTCGTAGACGCGCTCGAGCCCGCCGACGATCAGCCGCTTGAGGTAGAGCTCGGTCGCGATCCGCAGGTACATGTCCTGGCCGAGCTCGTTGTAGTGCGTGCTGAAGGGCGTCGCGAAGCCGCCGCCGTAGCGTGGTTGGAGCACGGGCGTCTCCACCTCCAGGAAGCCCTCCTCGTCGAGGTAGCTCCGGATCTCGGTCACGGCCCGCGTTCGGATCTCGAACGAGCGCCGCGTCTCTTCGTTGATCAAGAGGTCGAGGTAGCGCCTGCGATAGCGCTGCTCCACGTCCGTCAGGCCGTGGAAGGTGTCGGGAAGCGGGACGCGGATCTTCGCGAGCAGCTCGAGCTCGCTCACCTGGAGCGAGGGCTCGCCTCGGCGCGACTTGGCCGGATGCCCGCTGACGCCGACGATGTCGCCCAGGTTGAGATCCACCTCCTCGAGGTCGACCTGCTCGCGCACGAGGAGCTGGATCCTGCCGCTGCGGTCGACGAGGTCGAGAAACACGATCTTCCCCAGGTCGCGCCGCGCCAGCACGCGGCCCGCGAGCCTCAGGGTCTCCGACTCGTCCGTCGCGCCGGGCTCCAGCTCGTCGGCGCGGACCCGTGCGGCGGCGATCTCGACCCGGTCGGGAAAGCGCTTGGCGAGCATTGGCGGCGAGTCTAGTGATCGTCCGCTACGCCACCCCTCCCTCGGCACCGGCCGCGTTCGCCCGCGCCCGCGACTTGAGCCGAAGCGCCGGAGCCTCGACCAGACGGTAGGTCACGAACGAGAGGAGCAGCGTGATCGCCGCCGTGAGCGCGAGGTTCGCGAGAAAACCGGCGCGTCCCGCGAACGTCAATCCATGGGCCTGGAGGAAGCGGACGAGCGGCTCGTGCCAGAGGAAGACGCTGTAGGAGACGACGCCGACGGCGAAGAGCGGTCGCCACTCGAGCAATCGCACTGCTCGCGGCGGTGGCCCGCGCCGCGGATCGACGAGGACGACGAGCGCAAGGACGAGCGCGAGGTCGAACGCCACCACGGTGTTCCAGGGCGAATAGCTCAGATGCTCGCCGTTGTTCGTTGCGAACGCAGTCACAGCAAGGAGCGTCACGCCCGAGAAGATCGCGGTCGGCGCCCGCCACCCGGCCGGAAGGCGAACGCGGCCGTCCACCCAGAGCGTCCGGAAGACCGCGAGCGCCATCCCGAACGCGAAGAGGTCGGCGTGGCAGACGAAGCTGCGTTCCACGACCGAGTGCCAGTCATAGGCGTAACCGTTGAACGGGGACGTGGGCGGAATCGCGTACGCCGCGATCGCCTTCCCGGTGAGGCCGAGGCCGAGCAGCGCAACGACCGGCAACAGGGCGGCTGTGAGCCGGCCGATCCGGCTCGCGAGCGCCAGCGCCCCGAAGGCGAGCACCGGCAGCGCGAGGTAGAACACGACCTCGACGTTGAGCGACCAGGCCGGACCGATTCCGACGAGGATCGTGTCGGGGTGGTAGTTCTGGACGAAGAGCGCCGAAAGGAGCAAGGCCCACGGGTCGTGGAGAGCGCCGTTGCCGCCACCTGGAAGTAGGACGCTCCGAAGCACGAGCGCGCAGATGAGCAGGATCACGACGTACGCCGGGACGATGCGGAGAAAGCGGTTTCGGTAGTACCGGCGAACGTCGCTGCCTCGCCCGCCGCGCAGGATCGCAGCCACGAACGGCGTGTAGAGCAGGAAGCCCGAGAGCGTGAAGAAGAGGACGACGCCGAACGAGAGGTCCGGGAGGAACCACCCGGCCGGGCCGAAGTCGACGGACGCGCGGTTCGGCGCGGAGTAACGCCAGACGTGGAAGACGAGGATGCTTCCCGCCGCCACGGCCCGAAGCCCCTCGATCCCGGGAATCCTGGGGTGCGACGACGGGCTGGGCTGGGGCGGGATCCGGTTCTGCACCTGCTCGCGATCCCGGAACGGCAGGTGCGATCCCTCCTCGCTGCGGAGGATCCGGGCCGTGCTAGGCGGCCTTGATGTCCATGATCTTGAACTTGAGGGCGCCGCGCGGTGCGGCAACCTCGACCGTCTCGCCCTTCTTCTTGCCGATGATCGCCTTGCCGACCGGCGACTCGTTCGAGAGCTTCGATTCCGACGGATTGGCCTCCGCAGAGCCGACGATCACGTACTCGACCGTCTGGTTCGCATCGACGTCCTTCAGTCGCACCTTGGCGCCGATCGACACGACGCTCAGGTCGACCGCGTCACTCTCGATCACGCGCGCATTCACGAGTCGATCCTCGAGCTGGCTGATCTTGTGCTCGAGCATCGCCTGCTCGTTCTTCGCATCGTCGTACTCGGCGTTCTCGGAGATGTCGCCGAAGTCGCGAGCGACCCGAATCCGGTCGGCGACCTCGCGGCGCTTGTCGTTCGAGAGGAACTGGATCTCTGCCTTGAGCTTCTCGTAGCCCTCGGGCGTGAGGATGACTTCTTTCAAGACTCTGGCCTCCTCGGCCTGCTTCACGTACAAAGAAAGCCGGCGCTGCTGCGCCGACGCGGGGCGGAATAGTACCCACGGCTTCGGACGCGGTCAATACCGCCGAGTACCATCTTCAAATCGTGCTTACGGACCTCCGTGCGAGCTGGCACATCCGCGACGTCGAGATTCCGACGCGGGTCGTGCTCGCCCCGATGGCGGGCGTCAGCGTGCAGGCGTTTCGGCGTCAGGGCAGGCGATTCGGCGCCGGGCTCGTCTGCTCCGAGATGGTCAGTTGCGCCGGAATCGAGCACCGGAACGAGAAGACGCTCGGCTACCTTCGGGTCGCGACTGACGAGCATCCGCTGGCGATCCAGATCTTCGGGTCCGACCCGAGGGTGATGGCCGACGCCGCGCGGATGGTCGCTGCGGCGGGCGCCGATCTCGTCGACATCAACTTCGGCTGCCCGGTGCGCAAGGTGACGAAGACCGGCGCGGGCGCGACGCTCCTCGACGATCCGGACCGCGCGGCCTGGATCGTCGAGGCGGTGGCGAACGCGGTCGATCTACCCGTCTCGGTCAAGATGCGGCGCGGACTTCGAGACGGCGCGCGGACGTGCCTCGAGGTCGGGCCGCGGCTCGTCGAGGCGGGCGCCGCGACGCTGACCCTGCATCCGCGCTCCGCCCAGCAGATGTACACGGGGACCGCCGACCACTCGCTCACCGCAGAGCTCGTCTCCCTCGTCGACGTGCCCGTGATCGCATCCGGCGACATCACCTCGCGGGCGAAGGCGCAGACGGTGCTCGCGACGACCGGCGCGGCGGCGGTGATGGTCGGTCGTGGCGCGCAGGGCAATCCCTGGGTGCTGAGGGAGATCGTGGACGGGGACGGCCGAGAACCGACGCGCGAGGAGGTCGTCGCCGAGCTCGTTCTCTTCATCCGGGAGACGGTGCGCGAGCTCGGAGAACGTCGTGCGTCCGGCTTCCTGAAGAAGTTCTACGGCTGGTATCTCGGGCGCGGCCGCTTTCCAAGACCGTTCAAGCAGGAGCTCGTCGTGCTGGGCTCGACCGAGGAGGTCGAGCGGCTGCTGATCGCAGCGGCACCGGGAGCGCTCCCACTGCTCGAGCGGCTGGAGGACGAGCTCCCCACGGCGGACGAAGTTCTGCTCGACGCGCTCCCGATCTCGATCTACGGCGGCGGCTAGCGGTTCCTCAGCCAGACGAGCCGCAGCCCTTCGAGTGTCAGGAAGGGGTCGACGCGGTCGAGCGTCTCGGCGTGAGGCGCGATCAGATCGGCGAGCCCGCCGGTGGCGACGGTCTGGGCGTCGACGCCGAGCTCCTGGCGGATCCGGCGCACGATTCCGTCGACCTGACCGGCGAAGCCGTACACGAGGCCCGACTGGAGCCCGCCCACGGTCGTCTTCCCGATCACGCCGGCCGGCGCGACGAAGTCGACCTTGACGAGACGGGCCGCACGGGCGAAAAGCGCGTCCATCGAGACCTCGATCCCCGGCGCCAGGACACCGCCGACGTACTCGCCTTCGGGCGAGACGATGTCGAAATTCGTCGACGTTCCGAAGTCGACCACGATGCAGGGGGCGCCGTAGCGCTCGAGACCGGCAACGGCGTTCGCGATTCGATCCGGGCCGACCTCTCGCGGATCGTCGTACCGGATCGGGATGCCGGTGCGGACGCCGGGACCGAGCGTGAGGAGCGGTGCCTTGAGCCAACGCTCGGCGACGCGCTCCCATTCACGCTCGAGCGCCGGCACGGTCGTCGAGAGACAGATTCCCTCGACGTCCTCCAAGTCGAACAGCGCCGCCAGCGTGACGCCGAGCTCGTCGCCGGTCCGATTCCGGTCGGTGGCGAGCCGAAAATGATCGACGAGCTCCTCGTCCCGAAAGAGACCGAGGGCGGTCTGCGTGTTCCCGACGTCGACAGCGAGCAACATGGCGCGACCCTACCCTCGCGAGCCCGGACGAACGGCCAAACGGGACACCTCGTCGCAGAGACGGTCGCAGACACGGTTGCAGACACGAGAGCGAAGAAATGCTCGCTTTGCAGGGCTTCTCACGCGAGCCTCGCCGATCCGTGCGCGGCTGAAGGAGCGCTGTCTGCGCCGGCCCCCTGTGAAAAAACGTGCGCTAGGTCTCGTCGTCGCGCGAGAGCCGCTCGTTCATCCGCTCCGCCAGCGTCTCGGCGGTCAGCTTCGGCTCGTCGCCCTCGCCGCGCAGCTCCTCGACGGTGACGTCGCTCGAGGTGTAGACCTCGGCGCGCGGGATCATCCTCGTCGGCCGGTTCTTGTCCCAGACCCAGACGTCGTCCATCCGGATGTGGAAGAACGGATAGCTCGCCTGCTGCGAGACCTGGAGGTCGAGCTTGTTGCAGAGATACGTCGCGTCGGCCGTGAGGATGCAGTAGCGGAAGAGACCGAAGACGGCGGTGTACTCGCGCTTCAGCTGCAGCTCGAGGTCGGCTTCGAACTCGTCCAGGTCGTCGAGGTGGCTCACGCAGTCAGTCTAGCTCCGAGAGCAGCTCGGCCACGGCGCCGCGCCCGGGGACGACGAGCGCCGGGTCGAGCTCGTGGAGCGGCTCGAGTGCGAACCGTCGCTCGTGCAACCGAGGGTGCGGGACCGTCAAGCCCGGCTCCGCGATGCGCGATTCGCCGTAGAGGAGCAGGTCGAGGTCGATCGTTCGCGGCCCGAACCGCGGGCCGTCGCGAGCTCGGCCCAGCTCACGCTCGACTTCGAGGAGCACGTCGAGCAACGCCCGCGCCGACAGCTCGGTCTCGAGTCGCACCGCGCCGTTCTGGAAGCGTGGCTGGTCGACGAAGCCGACCGGCTCCGTCTCGCGAAGCGAGGAGATCCCGGTGACGTCGATCGAGTCGTGCCCACCGAGCAGCTCGACGGCCCGCTCGATCGTCTCCAGCGAGCGCCCGAGATTCGAGCCGAGCCCGATATACGCCGTCGTTCTCAAGGTTTTCTCATTGTCTCCGGCTACCGTGTCGGCCGTGAAGGTGCTCGCGCTCGCCGCTGCGTTCTCCGTCTGGCTCGGCGCCGCCATCTCGGAGGCAGAGGCAGCCGGATTTGCGCCGGCAGTACCGACCGGCCTGGCGCTCTCGCAGCTGGCAGCGTCGGAGGATGCGCTCGTCGCGCTGAAGGACGACGCGCACGCCGCACAGCTCGTGCGCGCCCGCGGGGGCAGGCTCGTCTCGCGCGAGCTGCGCATCTGGAGCCTCTCCGGCCGAGCGGCGGCCCGGCTCGTTCCGGAGCTCGAGCGCCGCGGCGTCCTCCGCTACGCCGAGCCGTCGCGACGCCGCGACTCGTTCGTCCGCTTCACCGACCCGCTCTCGACCCCCGATCTGAGCTACCACCTGCGCACGATCGGCGCCGATCGGGTGGAGCCGCCCGGCCCTGGCTTCCCGATCACGATCCTCGACAGCGGGATCGACCTCGGCCATCCCGACTTCGTCTCCCGACCGAACACGGTGCTCCTCAACCCCCAGTTCGTCAGCGGCCCCGACGGGGACGACTACCACGGCACCGAGGTCGCCTCGATGGCCGCAGCGGCGGTGAACGGCGTCGGCGGCGAGGGCGTCTACCCCCAGGCGCGGATCCGGATCTACGACGTGCGGGACGAGCTCGACGACGACTCGGTCATCGCCGGAATCGAAGCGGCGATCGCGGCAGGCCCGAGCGTGATCAACCTGAGCCTCGGCGGCCCCGGCAACTCACGCTCGCTCTACGAAGCGACGCTGCGCGCGCTCGCCACCGGCTCGCTCGTCGTCGCCTCGTCCGGGAACGAGCGCGATTCCGGCAACCCGACGATCTACCCTGCGGCCTACCCGCACGTCCTCACCGTCGGCGCCTCCGATCGCGCGAGCCAGCCCGCAGAGTTCTCGTCGTCGGGCCCCGCGGTCGACCTGACGGCGCCCGGCGAGGAGCTTCCGTTCCAGGATCCGCTCGACCCGACGAACCACTATCTCGTCGCCGGAACGAGCTTCTCGGCGCCGATGGTCGCCGCGGCCGCCGCCTGGATTCGCACGGTCCGCGGCGCGATGTCGGTGAGTCAGCTCTCCGATCTGCTCCGGTTCAGCGCCCGCGACCTCGCCCAGCCGGGCTACGACGAGCGCACCGGCTACGGGGTGCTCGACATCCCGGCCGCGCTCGCAGCGCCGTTGCCTGCACGCGATCCGCAGGAGCCGAACGACGACATCTCACACGTCGTCGCCGGCGGCGTCTTCACCGCTGCGAAGCCCCTCGTGTCCGCGCGCTTCACGGCCGGCCTCGACGAGATCGAGGATCCGCGGGACGTCTATCGCGTCTCGCTCGCCCGCAATCGGACGCTCACCGTCAGGGTCTCCTCGGACGACGACGTGCGGGTTGCGCTCTTCGGTTCCGCGGTGAGGACGGTGGTGGGCACACGCGGACGCCTCGCGACGACCGATCGTCAGGGACGGCTACCCGAGACCGTGACGTACGCCAACAAGACGGGTCGCTCGCTGGTGGTCTTCCTGACCGTCGCGCCCGGCCGGGCTCGCACGATCGCGAACCCGAGCTACCGCGTCGAGCTCAGCTCCGCTCCCGTACGACGCTGACCGCGGCCTGTTCGACGGGAGGATCGAGCACGACGTCGGGCTTGCGGACTCGCACTTCGACTCGCTCGACGGGAAAGCGCTCGAGCAACGCCGCTGCGAGTTGGTCCGCAAGCGCCTCGAGCAGCCGGTAGGCGCGACCGTCGGACACCTCGCGGACACACGCGACGACGTCCCGGTAGTCGACCGCATCCTCGATCCGATCCGAGGAGCCGGCCTCGCCGACCTCGAGCTCGACGTCGAAGAGGAAGCGCTGACCCTCGCTGCCGCTCGTGCTCGAGCACGCCGTGGTAGCCGTGCAGCTCGACTCCCCTCAGCTCGATCTTCATGCCGAGACCGCCGCCGCAGCCGCAAGCGCCTCCACGTGCTCGCGGACGTCATGGACGCGAAAGATCGAGGCGCCGCGCTCGAACGCGGCGATCGCGGCGCCGACGGACGCGGCGGCCGAGCCGGTCGTGGCTCGCTCGTCCCCGAGGATCTTCCCGAGCATGCTCTTCCGCGAGAGCCCGACGAGCACCGGCCGTCCAAGCGCGAGCAGGACGTCGAGCCGTCGCACGAGCTCGAGATTGTGGGCGACCGTCTTGCCGAAGCCGATTCCCGGATCGAGGCAGATTCGCTCCTCGGCAACTCCCCGCGTCGACGGCGAATTCGAGCCTCTCCTCCAGAAACGCCGCGACGTCGGCCGCGACGTCGTCGTAGCGCGGCTCGAGCTGCATCGTTCGCGGCTCGCCCTGCATGTGCATCAGGCAGAGGTAGGCGCCCGAGTCCGCGACGACGCCGGCGAGCTCGGGATCGGAGCGGAGCGCCGTCACGTCGTTCACGAGCTCGACGCCGAGCTCGAGGGCGCGCCGCGCGACCTCCGCCTTGGCCGTGTCGATCGAAAGGGGTAGCTCGCCCGCGAGCCGCTCGAGCACCGGCAGGACGCGACGCAGCTCCTCGTCGAGCGAGACCGGCTCCGCGCCGGGCCGCGTCGATTCGCCGCCCACGTCCACGAGCGCGGCCCCGTCGGCCACCATCGCCCGCCCAACAGCCGCGGCGACATCAGGATCGAGCTGACGGCCGCCGTCGGAGAAGCTGTCGGGCGTCACGTTCACGACCCCCATCACCGAGGGTCGCCGCCAACGTTCCTCCACGGGTGGACGTCTCATAGTGGGATGGACAGTAGCTCCCGATCGAGTGGCTCTTCGACGCGCGGCAATCTCCTGACGCTTCTCGGCGTGGTCGCCGCTCTGGCGATCGTGGCCGTCGCCGCGCGTGGCGAGACGCCGATCGGCCAGGCGGGAACGCGGCGTCCTGCAGATGGGCTGCTCGACGTCCTCCTGAGCCTGTTCCTCGTCCTGATGGGGCTCGGAGTCATCCTCTTCTGCTACCTCCTGCTCCTGCGAAAGGACGTGATCGCACAGCAGCGGGCGCTCGGGAAGCGCAAGCAGCGGCGCTTCGCGGGCCTGCTCATCCTGGGCGTGTTCCTCGTCGCCCTCTTCCTCGTCGTTCGCTACCAAGCCGAGAATCCCGGCGGGCTCAGGATCCCGACGATCGAGCCTCCGCCAGACGCTGACGGAGCCGCCACCGGCCCGGACGAAGGACGCTACACGCCTGAGTTCGCCCTGATCCCCGTCCTGATCGTGAGCCTTCTCGCCGTGGGAGGCATCGCGGCGGCCTGGTGGTCGGCGAAGGCGCGCAGACGGGCGCGAGGCTTCGACGAGACGACGCTGGCCGAGGCACTCTCCGACGTGCTCGAGGAGACGCTCGACGACCTCCGGGCCGAGCGCGACCCGCGCCGAGCGGTGATCGCCGCCTACGCACGCCTCGAGCGGGCGGTCGGCGCCTACGGGCTGCCGCGGCGTCCGGCCGAGGCGCCGCTCGAGTATCTGGCCCGGATGCTCGTAGAGCTGTCCGTCAGTCGCCCGGCGGTCCGGCGGCTCACCCTGCTCTTCGAACGGGCTAAGTTCTCTCAGCATGAGGTGGGGCTCGAGATGAAGGAGCAGGCGATCGCTGCGCTCCAGCAGGTGCAGGACGAGCTCCGAGCGGCCGAGCTTGCCGCCAGGATCGAACGCGCCGCGGCGCTCGAGCTCGCGCGCGAGCGGGCCGGCACGTGATCCGGAGGATCCGCAGCCTCGCGCCGCTGCCCCTGCTCGCGACCGCCGGCGTCGTCGTCGCCTCGCTCCTCGTGCCGGGTCGCGCCGAGCTCGCCCTTCATGTCTACCTCCTCGTGCTCGCCTCGCTCGCACTCGGCTTCCTGGTCCGCGTGCTTCGGAGCCGGTATCCCATGGCCGCCGCGTCGCCCTTCGATCTCGGCCTTCGCGTGCGCGAGCGCGACGACGTCGGTCTGCCCGAGCTCGCCCGGCTCGAGCGCGAGGTGACGCTGTCGACGACGACCGCTTTCGACCTCCACTTCCGGCTGCGACCGGTCCTGCGCCGGATCTCCGCCAGGATGCTCCTCTCGCGGCGCGGGATCGAGCTCGAGCGACAGCCGGACGCCGCTCGCACCCTCCTCGGCGAGGAGCTGTGGGAGCTCGTTCGTCCCGACCGCGAGCCGCCGCGAGACCGCGCCGCGCCGGGGCTCGAGCTGAGCTCGCTGCGGACGATGGTCGATGCGCTGGAGGCGCTCTAGTGACCGTCCCGCTCTCCCAGGTTCAGGAGACGTCCGCGAGGATCCTGGACGAGGTCGAGCGCGCAGTCGTCGGCAAGCGCGATGCGCTCGAGCTCGTCCTCCTCGGGCTGCTCGCCGACGGACATGTACTCCTCGAGGACTACCCCGGGCTCGCGAAGACCCTGGCGGCACGGTCCTTCGCCCAGGTCACCAGCATCGGCTTCTCGCGGATCCAGTTCACGCCCGACCTGATGCCCGCCGACGTGACGGGCTCGTCGATCTGGAACCAGCGCGACGGCGACTTCGAGTTCCGCCCAGGGCCGATCTTCACGAACCTCCTCCTGGCCGACGAGATCAACCGCGCCCCGCCGAAGACGCAGGCGGCCCTGCTCGAGTCGATGCAGGAGCGGCAGGTGACGATCGAGGGCACGACCCACCCCCTCGCGCGGCCGTTCCTCGTCCTCGCGACCCAGAATCCGATCGAGTACGAGGGCACGTATCCGCTCCCGGAAGCCCAGCTCGATCGCTTCCTGCTGCGGGTCGGCTTCGGGTATCCGGACGCCGCCGCCGAATGGGAGGTGCTCGAGCGGCGGCTCGAGCGCGGCGAGGACGAGGTCGTCCTGCGACCCATGATCGACGGGCCGGCACTGGTCGAGCTGCAGCTCTCGCTCGAGCAGGTGCACGTCGGGCCTAGCGTCGGCCGCTACATGATCGACCTCGTCACGGCGACGCGGACGAGCGGCTCGACGGCGGTCGGGGCTAGTCCGCGCGGCAGCCTTGCGCTCCTGAAGCTCTCGCGCTGCCGCGCTGCTCTCCGGGGACGCGACTTCGTCACGCCGGACGACGTCAAGGCGATCGCCGTCCCGGCGCTGGCGCACCGGTTGATGCTGAAGCCCGAGCTCTGGGTGCAGCGGCTCTCGGCGGACGACGTCGTCCGCGACCTGCTCGAGTCGGTTCCGACACCCGCAGCGGAGGAACCCGCAGAAGAGCCCGCTCCGACCTGATGAGGCGCTCGGCGTCGCCGCGGGTGACGGCCTACGCCGTGCTGGCGGCCGCCGGCCTCGTCGGTGCACTGGCCGCGAGACGCCCGGAGCTCGCGGTGCTCGCTGCTCCGTTTGCGGTGACGCTCGCGCTCGGCCTGCGCCTCGACCGCGATCCCCAGGTCGGCGTCTGGCTGTCGCTCGACGGTGATCGGGCTCTGGAGCGCGACGAGCTCTCGCTCGAGGTCGAGCTCAACTCGGTCGCGCCCGTCGAGCGACTCGAGCTCCTGCTCGTCGTTCCCGACGGCCTCGAGGTCGTCGACGGGGACAATCCGACCGCCGTGCGGCTGGGGCGAGACGACGAGCGAACGCTCGCGCTGACGCTTCGCTGCGTGCGCTGGGGCAACTACGACCTCGGCGAGCTCAGGCTTCGGGCGCGCGACCGCTTCGGCTTGCTCGTCTGGGAGCAGACGGTCGACCGGAAGCGGGCGCTTCGGGTCTATCCCCATCCCGAGACGCTGCGGCGGCTCGTACCGCCGATGGCGACGCAACCCTTCACGGGCAACGAGGTGGCTCGGCAGAAGGGCGACGGCCTGGAGTTCGCCGACCTCCGCCCGTTCGCGCCTGGCGACCGTGTTCGCTCGATCAACTGGCGGGCGAGCGCGCGCCGCGCCGCCACGGGGGAGCTCGTCGTCAACGACCGCCATCCCGAGCGCAACACCGACGTGATCCTGTTCCTCGACAGCTTCGCCGAGGCTCGCGACGCCGAGCGGTCGACGCTGGATCTCGCCGTGCGAGCGGCGGCGACACTCGCGTCGCGCTACCTCGAGCGGCGCGACCGAGTCGGGATCGTCTCGTTCGGAGGAATCCTCCGCTGGCTCGTCCCGGGCATGGGCGCGGCTCAGCGCTACCGGATCGTCGACTCGCTGCTCGAGACCGAGATCGTCTTCAACTACGCCTGGAAGGACGTCTCGGTCATCCCCTCGCGAACGCTGCCGCCGCAGGCGCTCGTGCTCGCGGTAACGCCGCTCCTCGACGAACGATCGGTGTCCGCGCTGCTCGATCTGCGCGCGCGCGGCTACGACCTCGCGGTCGTCGAGGTCTCGCCGGAACCGTTCGTGCGGCCCGGTGACAGCGAGGCCGACCGGCTCGCCTACCGCCTCTGGCTGCTGCACCGGCAGGAGCTCCGCTCGCGCTACGAGCGGCTCGGCGTCGCGGTGGCGAGCTGGGACGGCGAGGTTCCCCTGGATGCGGCGCTCGAGGGGGTGAGGGCATTCCGGCGACACGCGCGGCTCGCGCGCGCCTAGGCGGCAGCGGCGGGCTCGGTCGCCCTCCTCGGAGGGGCGGGCGCCTGGCTTGCGTTCGCTGCCGAGCAGGCGTGGCTGCAGAGCGGGAGCGCGACGATCTGCGTCGCTGCCTCGCTGATGCTCGCGATCGGGCTCCTCCTCCGGCTCCCGGCAGTCGATCCCGGCTGCGATCGTTCTCGTCGCGATCGAGTACGCCGTCACGCTGGCCGGCGAGGATCGAGCGATCGATCCGCGTGCGCCGGTTCTCGCGGCGATCTTCTTCGCTGCGGCGGAGCTCGGCTACTGGTCGCTCGAGCTGCGCGATGCCGTGGCCGACGAACCGGGCGCCTATCTCCGGCGGCTCGGGCTCCTCGCCGGCCTCACCCTCGGCGCCCTCGCGCTCGGCCAGTTGCTGCTCGCGCTCGTCGACGTCAGCGAACGAGGGGGAATCGCGATCGAGGCGCTCGGCGTCGTCGCAGCGGTCGCCGCGCTGGCGATCGTCGTCCTGGTCGGACGACGCGAAGACCCGGAGCTAGCTGGCTGGGTCGGGCTTGGGCGGCTGCATGCCGAGACCCGGGACGGGGCGCGGCTGCGGCTTCGGCTGGCGCTTACGCTGCTCCTCCTCCGCATCGTGCTTCTGCGTCGGGGTCGGCGGCGCCTCCTCGGGGAAGATCGATTCCTCGGACTCGCCGGCGAGCAGGCGCTCGAACTGATCCTTGTCGATCGTCTCGCGCTCGATCAGGATCGCCGAGAGCTGGTGCAGCTCGTCCATGTGCTCGCGCAGGACGCGGTGCGCGGTCTCGTGCGCCTCCTCGATCACGCGGCGGATCTCGTCGTCGATCTCGCGCGCGATCTCGTCGGAGTAGTCCGGGTCGTTGCCCATCTCGCGCCCGAGGAAGGGCTGGTCGTGGCTGCGGCCGAGCACTCGTGGGCCGAGCTTCTCGCTCATCCCGTAGCGCATGATCATGGCCTTCGAGGTCGCGGTCACCTTCTCGATGTCGTTCGCAGCGCCGGTCGTGACCTCGTGGAAGACGAGCTCCTCCGCCGCGCGGCCGCCGAGGGTCATCGCGAGGTCGTCCATCAGCGACGACTTCGTCGTCAGGTAGCGATCCTCCGTCGGCAGCGAGACCGTCAGGCCGAGCGCCTGGCCGCGCGAGACGATCGTGATCTTGTGGATCGGGTTCGTGTTCTCGAGGTAGTGGCCGACGATCGCGTGGCCCATCTCGTGGTAGGCCGTGATCTTCCGCTCCTTCTCGCCGAGGAGCCGCGCCTTCTTCTCGGGGCCGGCGATCACGCGCATGATCCCCTCCTCGAGCTCAACCTGGCCGATCGTCTTCTTGCCCCAGCGCGCGGCCAGCAGCGCGGCCTCGTTGACGAGGTTCGCGAGGTCGGCGCCGGTGAAGCCCGGGGTGCCGGCGGCGAGCACGTCGAGGTCGATCTCGGTCGCGAGCGGCTTGCCCTTCGAGTGCACCTCGAGGATCTTGCGGCGCCCGTTCCGGTCGGGCCGGTCGACCACGATCTGGCGGTCGAAGCGCCCCGGGCGGAGCAGCGCGGGATCGAGGATGTCGGGCCGGTTCGTGGCGGCGATCAGGATGATGTTGTCCTTCATCTCGAACCCGTCCATCTCGACGAGGAGCTGGTTCAGCGTCTGCTCGCGCTCGTCGTGGCCGCCGCCGAGGCCGGCGCCGCGATGGCGGCCGACCGCGTCGATCTCGTCCATGAAGATGATGCAGGGGCTCGACTGCTTCGCCTGCTCGAAGAGGTCGCGGACGCGCGAGGCGCCGACGCCGACGAACATCTCGACGAAGTCCGAGCCGGAGATCGAGAAGAACGGGCACGCCCGCCTCGCCTGCGACCGCGCGGGCGAGCAGCGTCTTGCCGGTGCCGGGAGGCCCGTAGAGGAGCACGCCCTTGGGAATCCGGGCGCCGAGCGCCTGGAACTTCTTCGGGTTCTCGAGGAACTCCTTGATCTCGTGCAGCTCCTCGACGGCCTCGTCCACGCCGGCGACGTCCTTGAAGCCGATCTTCGGCGAGTCCGGCGTCATCCGCTTGGCGCGGCTCTTGCCGAAGCTCATCACCTTGGAGCCACCGCCCTGAACCTGGTTCATCAGGAAGATCCAGAAGCCGATCAGGAGCACGAACGGGAGGATCGAGGTGAGGATCGAGACCCACGTCGAGCCGCCCTTGCCCTTCGAGTCGTAGCGGATGTTCTCGGCCTTCAGCAGGTTCTCGACCTGGAGCGCCGACTCGTTGCTCGGGTAGTTGACCTTGACCTTCTCGCCACCGACGAGCGTCGCGTTGATCTGCTGCCGGTTCGGCGTGAAGAGCAGCTCCTGGACGTCCCCGGCCTCGATCCGCTGGATCAGCTGCGAGTAGGTGACCTTCTTCTCGCCGTCGCGCTTCGGGATCAGCGTCTGGCTCGCCAGCCAGACGAGCAGGACGATGACGATCAGTGGAAAGAGCGCGCTGCGAAAGAATCGATTCACAAGGGGTCTGGGCTGAGGGTAGCAGCCTGACTTCGCAAAACCACCCCCGTTCGAGGCGGGATCCGAGGCGTTATCGAGTTCTTAATGCGGCGGAATCAGGTCTGGGTGCAGCACCGCGACGTACGGGAGATTGCGGTAACGCTCGTCGAAATCGAGCCCGTAGCCGATCACGAACTTGTTCGGGATCTCGAAGCCGACATAGGCGACGGGCACCTCGACCTCGCGACGCTCGGGCTTCGTCAGGAGGGCGCAGATCTCGACCGTCGCCGGCTTGCGGGCCTTCAAGCTCCGCATCAGGTACGAGAGCGTCAGGCCGGAATCGATGATGTCCTCGACGACGACAACGTCGCGGCCCGAGATGTTGATGTCGAGATCCTTGAGGATCCGGACGACGCCGGACGAATCCGTGCCGGCGCCGTAGCTCGAGATCGCCATGAAGTCGATCTCGCACGGCACCGTCAGCTCGCGCATCAGGTCGGCCATGAAGAAGACGGCACCCTTCAGCACCCCGACGAGGAGCAGATCGCGGCCCGCGTAGTCGCGCGAGATCTCGACGCCGAGCTCGGCGATGCGCGCCTGGAGCTCCTGCTCGCCGATCAGGATCTCGCCGACGCCCTCGTCCGCCGTCAGGCTCGTCTCCACGTCACCGCCCCTTCCCACCCCGGCGCCTCGGCGATTCCCGGTACCGCGACGACCTCCTCGCCGCTGACGACGAGCGGCCAGCCGTCGCGCTCCGCCCTCGGCACCTTCGCGTCCACGAGCAGATCCTGCACCTTCTTGCGGCGGCCTGCGAGTCGATCCCCCGGGCGGCGGCCCCGGATCTCCAAGCCGGTGACGTCCGACTCGATCGTCCACGGCCCCCACGTGACCGCCCCCTCGAGTCGCAGCGAGCCGTACTCGCGCACCGCGCGGACGCCGCCGCCGAGGTCGGCGGCCTTCGTCCCCTCGCGGCTCGCGAGCAGCTCCGCCAGCGTTCGCTCCACTGTCCGCGGCAGCCTGGTGCCTCTGTTCTCGGCAACCGCGTCCTCGGCGACCGCGAGCAGGTTCGCGCGCGCACGCGGGTCGAGCCGGTCGAGGAGCGGCAGCAGCTCGGCACGAAGCAGCCCGCGCTTCGTGGCCGCGTTCGAGGAGTCGACGCGGAACGCGAGCCCGTGCTCGCGGCAATACGCCTCGGTCTCCTCCCGCCAGACCCGGAGCAGCGGCCTGACCACGCCGTCCTCCCGCCGAGGCTTGATCCCACCTGCTCGGCCACTCGAGACGAGGCGATAGAGGACCGTCTCGACCTGATCCGAGGCGGTGTGCCCTGTCGCCCGGAGCCCACGGCCGGCCGTCGCCGAGTAGCGAAGCTCCCGCAAGGCCGCCTCGGAAGCGCCAAGTGACAGGCTTGTACGTGGTGCGATCACCTCCGCGCCGAGGACATCGCGGCAGAAGCGGGCGTCTGCCTCCGACTCCTCGCCGCGGAGGCCGTGATTCACGTGCACCGCCGAGACGCGGTAGCCGAGCGCGCCGAGCGCGTGCCAGAGGCACGTCGAGTCGGCGCCGCCGGAGACGAGGCAGGTGACGGCGGCGCCCGGCGAGAGCAGGTCGTGCTCGCGGATGGTGGCCTCGATGCGCTCGAGCATCGCCGTCATTCTGGCGCGAACTCCGGTGCGGCGGCCCAGGCTTCGAGCAGCTCGATCGCTCGGCCGAGCTCGTCGAGATCGACTCTGTAGGGCTCCGCGGGCGGAACGTGCTCCAGGATCCGCGCGGGAGGCGAGCCGCTGACGGCCAGGAGGAGGTAGCGAATCTGGGCGCCGTGGGCGACGAGCGCGAGCCGCGCCTCCGGACGCTCCGAGCAGCAGGCGGAAGCCGCTCGCATAGCGCCGCGCGGCCTCGACCCGGCTCTCACCGCCGCCGGGACAGGCCGTCCTCCGGACCTGCCGATCGCGCCCACGCACTCGTAGCCGTCGCCGAAGCGCGTCCCTTCCCAGCGCCCGAACCGGATCTCGTCGAGCTCCGGCACCTCGAGCAGCGGCGCCTCGGGCCACGCGAGCTCGGCCGTGACCCGGGTCCTCGCGAAGCCGCGTGTGCGCGGCGAGGTCGACCGTGCCCGACCGCGGCGCCGAGCGCGCGCGCCTGCTCCTCGCCTCGAGCCGTCAGGCCGACCGCGAGAGCCGGATCGCCGTTGAGCACGTTCTCGAGGTTGAGCTCGCTCTCAGCGTGCCGCGCGACGAAGAGCTCTCTCACAGCAGGACGGATCGGTACTCGAGCGCGCGCGTCATTCCCACCGTCTCGTAGAGCCCGATCGCCGCGTCGTTCTCCGCTCGCACGAACAGACAGACGCGCGGGACCCGCTCGAGGAGCAGCGTGAGCAGGTCGCGCAGCCCCGCAGAGGCCCGCCCCTTGCCGCGCGCCTCCGGATCCGTCCAGACCTGCTGGAGCTGAACCGCCGACGGCGTCCACGCGGAGGCCTCGGCCTTGAAGAGGATCACGCCGTCCTCCTCCCAGACCCACGAGCGGCCCTCCTCGATCTGGCTCCGGGTGCGCCACCGGAATCCCTCGGCGTCGCGCCTGAGCGGGTCGACGCCGAGCTCGACCTCGTGGGCGGCGGCGCAGGCGGGCACGAGCAGCGGCAGATCTGCCGCGACGGCTGCCCGTAGCCCTGTGCCACCCGGCTCGGGAGCGTCCACGGTCACGTACACCGGTTGTCCCGGCCGGTCCTCACGCGGCGGCTGGAGCCTTCCGGAGAGAGCATCCCAGAGCTCGCCGACCGCGCGTTGCTCGCCGATCAGCATCCGCGCCCGGGCCTTGGCGGCGGCCCCGGCGAACACGCCGCAGTCCCGGCCGGAGGGAACGACATTGGCGCCGGTATGGCAGAGCCCGACGAGCCGGCCGTCCTCCTCCAGCCCTACGAAGCGGCCGAGCCCTCGGCGCGCGACGTCCTCGAGGAAGACGCGCTCGACCGGATCCACGGCGCAGTACTCGAGGATCTGGGCCAGCTCGGGCTCGACGAGGTGCGCCATCGCCCGGATCCTGCCGTATAGATTCCTCCCGGATGCCGATTCACGTCGAGCCGAGCCGGGCGAGTACGCCGAGGCGTGCCTGCTACCGGGCGACCCGCTGCGGGCGAAGTACATCGCCGAGACCTATCTCGAGGACGTCCAGCAGCGGAACTCGGAGCGTGGCCTTCTCGGCTACACGGGCACCTACGAAGGGAAGCCGGTCTCCGTCCAGGGGACGGGCATGGGCTGTCCCGGCGCGACGATCGTCTTCGAGGAGCTGATCCAGCTCGGCGTCAAGAAGCTGCTTCGCGTCGGCACCTGCGGCGGGCTCCAGCCCCATCACGCGCTCGGCGACATGATCGTCGCGATCTCGGCCGTCGCCGCCGACTCGACCGCGATGCACCTCGTCGGCAACGAGCCGCACTGCCCGACGGCGAGCTGGGAGCTGATCCACGGCGCCGTCCACGTGGCCAAGGGGCTCGGCCAGTCGATGCACGTCGGCCCGATCGTCTCCAGCGACCTCTTCTACAACCCGGACGAGGGCCAGTACGAGCGTTGGTCGAAGCGCGGCGTGCTCGCGGTCGAGATGGAGGCCGCGGCGCTCTTCACGGTGGGCGCGATTCGCGGCGTCGAGGCCGGCTGCCTGCTCGTCGTCTCGGACATCGTCGTCGAAGGCGAGTTCAAGCGGATCTCCGACGACGAGATGAAGGCCGCAGTCGACCGGATGACGCGCGTGGCGCTGGCCACCGCCACCGCCGCTCATTAGCGACACCGTCTTCCTCGTCAACCCGGCCTCCGCGAACGGGGCGACGGGAAAGCGCTGGCCCGAGCTCGCTCGCCGGGCGGCGACGCGCGGCCTCGTCGGCGACACTTTCGTCTCCGAGCGGCAAGGTCACCTCGGGACGCTCGCGCGCGATGCCGCTCTCGGCGGTGCGTCGCTGCTCGTCGTCGTCGGGGGCGACGGCTCGGTCAACGAGGTCGCGAACGGGATCCACGACCTGCCGGACGTCGAGATCGCCGTGATCGCACGTGGGACGGGCTGGGACTTCGTCCGCACCTACGGGATCCCACACGCGCTCGACGGCGCGATCGACGTGGCCCTGACGGGCACCGCCAGGACGATCGATCTCGGCCGCGTCCGCTACCGCGCCTGGGACGGCACCGAGGCGGAGTCCTACTTCGCCAACGTGGCGAGCGCCGGGATGAGCGGGGCGATCGCGAAACGCGCGAACGAGACGACGAAGGTTCTCGGCGGCAAGGTGTCCTACCTCGCTGCGACGCTCGCCGTCTTCTCGCGCTGGCAGAACTCCGAGGTGCGGCTCTCGGTCGACGACGAGATCCGCGGCGGCCGGATGCACGACGTCGTCGTCGCCAACGGGCGCTCGTTCGGGGGCGGGATGAAGATCTGCCCGGACGCGGAGCCGGACGACGGGCTCTTCGACGTGCTCACGATCGGAGACCTGACGAAGCGCGACCTCCTGACGACGCTGCCGAAGACCTTCTGGGGCAAGCATCTTCCGCATCCGAAGGCCGAGCTGCTTCGCGGCTCGACGGTCACGGTCGATGCAGACGTCCCGCTTCCGATCGAGCTCGACGGAGAGCAGCCGGGCACGACCCCGGTGCGCTTCGAGATCGCGCCGGGCGCGCTTCGCGTCCGCGTGCCCGCCTAGTCGACTACTCGGCCGGAGGCTTGCGCGGGACGGCCGGCTTCTTCGCGACGGCCGCCGCCTTGCTCGACGTCGCGCCGGTCTCCAGCTTCGTCGAGCCGCTGCTCGAGCTCCTCGACGCGCTGCTCGAGCACGTCGAGACCGCGGAGACGCCTCTGCATCTCGTCGAGGCGGGCGCGCGACTGGTTCGCCATCTCGACCAGCCTCGAGCCGCCGGGGACATCCGCGAGCTTGTGCAGCGCCTCCTCGCCGAGAACCTGGACGCGCGCGAAGAGATCCTTGGACTGGGCGTCCTTGGACTGGGTTTCTTTCGGACTGGGTTTCGCTCGACTGAGTGGCCATGCGTGGAGTCTAGCGGCCGACGCCGCGATCAGGAGCTGTCTTTCTGCCTGCTCCGGCGTCTAATTCCCCAGTCGAGGCTCCTTGGGTCGACTTACGAAGGTTTCACAGAAAAGTCACACCTTTGGAGGATGCGACGTCAGGAGCGATCAGTACCGTGAAGGAGCGATGACCGTCTCGTTGCACCGGAAGCGCCCGCTGCACAGGCACAAGGCCGTCACCACGCACGTCCTGAGCCAGCACGCAGGGATCCCGTACGAGATCGAGCGCACGCAGTGCTCGGACTGCCGGCGGGTTCTCGGCGAACGCCCGCTCAGGCGCGCGGCAGCCTAGCGCCCGTTCTCGAGCTCCGCGAGGATCTCGCGGAGGATCGTCGCGGCGTTCCCCTCGAGCCGGAGCTCGGCCTCCGCGTCGAGCGCAGTCGGGCCGCGATTGACGATCGCGAGCGTGCCACCCGTCCGGAGCGTCTCGAGCGGCAGCCCTGCTACGGGATAGACCTCGAGCGTCGAGCCGACGACGAGCAGCAGCCGGGCTTGCCTGGCGAGGGCGGTCGCGTACTCGAGCGCGGCGACCGGCAGCAGCTCGCCGAAGAGCACGACGCCCGGCTTCAGGATCTCGCCGCACTCGCACGTCGGTAGCGGGAGGCCGGCGAGAACCCGCTCCGCGCCGGCCTGAGCGTGGCAGCTCGTGCACACGGCGCTGCGGATGGAGCCGTGCACCTCGACGACGTTCCGAGAGCCCGCGCGCTGATGGAGGCCGTCGACGTTCTGGGTCACGACCGCCTCCACGAGCCCGAGCTCCTCGAGCCGCGCGAGCGCGCGATGGGCGTCGTTCGGCTCGGCCTCGGCGTGAACCGCGAGCCGCCGCGCGTAGAACTCCCAGACGCGGGCCGGGTCGCGCCGGAAGCCGTCGAGGCTCGCCACCTCCGCCGGGTCGTAACTCGCCCAGACCCCCTCGCGCGAGCGAAAGTCCGGGATCCCGCTCTCCGTGGAGACGCCCGCTCCGGTCAGGACGACGCACGGCTGAGCGCGGCGGATCCGGTCGGCCAGAAGCGCGGGCGTCACGCGCCAATCGTAGGGTTGGTCGGATGGAGGGCTTCAACTTCTCGACCGAGGTGTCCGTCCGCTTCGCCGAGACGGACGCGCAGGGGATCGCTCATCACGCCTCGTTCGTGGTCTGGCTCGAGGTCGCGCGCGTCGCGTATCTGGCTGAGCACGCGGGCGGATATCTCTCGATCCGGGCCGAGGGAATCGAGGCGCTGACGACCGAGGTGCAGCTTGCCTACCGGCAAGCGGCGTACTTCGACGACCGGCTACGGATCTGGACGCGCTGCGTCGACCTCCGCGGCGCTCGCTTCCGCTACGAGTACGCGATCGAGCGAAGCTCGGAGCTGATCGCGGAAGGCTCGACTTCGCACGCCACCGTGGACGCCCTGACTCGACGGCCCACCCGCGTCCCCGCCTGGTTCGTCGAGGCGGTGGCTAAGGCAGAGTCGTGACCGGCGGATCCTCGGGCGCGGTCGTCGTCGGAGCCGTCGTCGTCGGAGCGGTCGTCGTCGGTGCAGTCGGCGGCGGTGGATCCTTCGGCTTGGGCTTCGGAGCCGGCTTCGGCTTCGTCCCGACCCGGACGATCCGGTACTCGCCTCGATAGGAGGTGTTCCACGTCTCGTCGTGGAGGACGGAGCCACCTCGCGTCGTAGACCGTTCGCGTGACGCTCGTGGCGCGCGCCTCGGATCCCTCCTCCTCGACGACTTCCGTGCCGACCTCGAGCGTCGGATCCGGCGTGCTTGCGCAGGCGGGCCGGCCCCGTGACCTTCATCGTCCCCTCGCCGCTCACGACGCGGCGCTCCGGGCCCGCCGCCGTAGAGGGAGACCGTGATGCCTCCCCCGTCCCAGCTCGCGGCGACGAGGATCCACTTCGGCGTGTCGTTGACGAACTTGAGGTCGAGGTCGGGGAAGTTGACGGTTGCGTCGCGGCCGAGCTGGTAGCGGCTGATGTAGAGCGAGTGCGGATTGCGCTCGGCGACCTTGACCCCGCTCTCCCACGCCGCGTTGAAGACGGTCGTGGCGACCTGGGAGACGCCGCCGCCGACGTCCTCCTCGTACTCGTCTCGGATGATCACCGGCGCGGGCAGGAACCCGCGCTCGACCGTGCGCGGGCCGACCCGGTCGTTGAAGGAGAAGGTGGCGCCCGGCGCGACGAGCGCGCCGCTCAGGAGCTCGATCGCCCGCCGGAGGTTCGTGATCCGGTTGTACGTGCCCGCATTCGAGCGTCGTATAGGTGCCGAGCCGCCGCTCGATTCCGAGTCCCCTGGCGTCAGCCGTCGTCAGCTTCGGCTCGCTGGTCCCGACCACGAGTTGCGCCGTTCGATTCGACGGCGAGACGGCCGCGGCGAGGATGGCCGCGGCAGTTGCCGGCACCTCGACCGCGAGGCCGGGCTTGCTCGGGACGATCGAGATCGCTCCCGACGACGTGGCGAACCTCGCGTCGGCCGGGGCACGGTCGACCCGCTTGCGCAACCGCGCGAACCAGGCGTCGGCCTGCTTGCCGGCGATCGAGAGCCTCGTCGAGGAGCCGCTCGGAAGCTCGATCAGCTGCGCCAGCCGCCAGCGAGGCAGCTTCCACCGGGTCTCCCCGTAGACGAGCCGCACGGGCGCCGACAGAGCGACGCGAGCCTGCTTCGCAACCAGAGCGAGATCGGCGGCTGTGACGTCGATCGGATCGACGACGACGGGAAGCGCGACGGGCTTGCCGCGCTCGAGGCCGGCGAGGGCGCGGACGATCGTGTTGGCGGCCGCCTTGCGCTCGAGCGTCCGACCGACCTGGCCTGGGACCACCGCCACGGCGAGACCGCGGCGAACGAGCTTCGCCTCGACGTGACGTCGGTCGACCGCGTCCGCGATCTGCCCGAGCTTGTACTCGAGCGCGGCTGTGTAGACCCGCACGGGCGGCACGATGTCGGTGCCGAGGAAGCGGCTCTGCAGGCGTTTGTAGCCGCGCACGGGGGCGAAGCCGGAGCCCTCCCTCAGCGCGGTGGCGAGGGCGGCAGACCAGTCGGGCTCGACGCCGAGCGTCGCGGACTTGATCGCGAAGCGCTGCTCCCCGACCGTGAACACGATCGGCACGCGCGCCGCCGGAGCGGCGCGGCGCTCGAGCAGGGCTCGAGCCTCGGTCTCGGTCAGCCCGCCGACGTCGACGCCGGCGATCGTGATCCCCTCGGCCACCCGGACGGTGGAGCCGGCGAAGACGAGCCCGACGAGTGCCGTGAGCACCGCGACCAGGACTGCGGCGACCACGAGTGCGCGGATGAGCACCCGCGCCGACCGACCTTCGGCTGCGGGCGCGCTGACCGATGTCGCTTCGAGGCGCAAGCCGTCGAGTGTAGCCGCGAGCTTTTCGTCGTTTGTCGAAATGTGGTTAGCGAGTGCGGAGGTACTGGACGATCACGTGGCGCTGGATCTCGGAGGTGCCCTCGACGATCTGGAGCACCTTCGCGTCGCGTAGCCACTTCTCGACCGGATGGTCGCGCATGATCCCGGCGCCGCCCAGAACCTGAACGGCTTCCGTCGTCACGCTCATTGCCGTATCGGCCGCGAACGCCTTGGCCATCGAACCGAGGAGGCCCGCATCCTCGCCGGCGTCGAGCGCCGCGGCGGCGCGCCAGATCAGGAGGCGCGAGGCCTCGACGCCGATCGCCATCTCGGCGAGCTTGAAGGAGACGCCCTGCTTCGCGATCAGCGGCTTCCCGAAGGCGTGCCGCTCGTTCGCGTACGCGGTCGCGTACTCGAATGCGGCGCGCGCGATCCCGAGCGCCTCGGCGGCGACCTGCGGCCGCGAGTGCATGAAGAAGTCCATCGCGATCGCGAAGCCCTCGCCCTCCTCGCCGAGCAGGCGATCGGCCGGGAGCCGCGCCTCGTCGAAGAGGATCGAGCCGGTGTGGGACGCCCGGAGGCCGAGCTTGGGCTCCTTCCGTCCGGCGCTGACGCCTGGATCGCCGGCCTCGACGAGAAACGCGGTGATCCCGCCGTCGAGCCCATCTTGTTCAAGGCGGGCGAAGACGATGGTCAGCTCGGCGATCCCGCCATTCGTGATGTAGCACTTCTCGCCGTTCAGGACGTACTCGTCGCCCTCACGGCGCGCCGTTGCCTGGATGCCCGAGACATCCGAGCCGGCGCCCGGCTCCGTGAACGCGATCGCGGCGAGGCAGCCCTCCTCGGAGGCGAGGCGCGGCAGCCACCGCTCCTTCTGAGCGTCGGTGCCTGCGTGGAGGAGCGGCCGGACCGGAAACATGGTTGCGCCGATCGGCGCGGCGAGGCCGGCGCAACCCCAGGAAAGCTCTTCGGAGACGAGCGCGGAGGTGACGGCCGAGACCCCGCCGCCGCCGTATTCGGCCGGGATCGCGTGTGAGGTGAGCCCGAGCGCTGCCGCCTTGGCGAGCAGCTCCGGCGGGCAGTCCTCCCGCTCGTCCCACTCCCGTGCGATCGGCCGCAGCTCCCGCTCCGCGAACTTGTGCGCGAGCGCCTGGAGCTCGCGCTGCTCCGGGGTCAAGTCGAACGAGATCCCAGCCGGGGCCACCGCCGCCTCGGCCGGAGACGTCACGCTGCGATCCTTTGGCTCGTCGGCGTTAGTACGCGGCTGCGTCGTCCGCATCGAACGGACACTGGCCGTCCGAATGGGTCTTCGCTGCAGGCGCGACCTTCACGGCCGGCGCCTTCACCGTCGTCGACGAGCTCTTGGCGATCGCGGGCGGCACAGCCAGGAAGCTGCCCACCACGACGAGCAACACGATCCGCTTGAGCATGCCGGGACGATACCACGTTGTGCCGATCGCTACACCGTCAGAAGACGAACAGCTCGACGCCGCCGCTGACGTTCAGCTGCACGCCGGTGATGTAGCCGGCGAGGTCGGAGCAGAGGAAGCAGATCGCGTTCGCGATGTCGTCCGGCTCGCCCGGCCGCTTGAAGACGGTCCGGTTGGCGATCCGCTCGTTCATCGCCGGGTTCGCGAAGTGGAACGCCTCCGTGCCGATGATCCCGGGCACGATCGCGTTGCAGGTGATCCCGTGCCGGCCGCCCTCCATCGCGAGCGTGCGCGTCAGGCCGAGGATGCCGGCCTTCGTCGTCGAGTAGCTCGCCTGGCCGAAGCCCCCGAGCGTGCCCGCGACCGAGGCCATGTTGATCACGCGCCCCCACTTCCGCTCCTTCATGTGCGGCCAGACCGCCTGCGCGCAGTTGAAGCCGCCCGTCAGGTTGACGCGAAGGTCGCGCTCCCAGAGGTCGGGGTTCTGATCCGTGAACTGACCGACGTGGTCGAGGGTGCCCGCGTTGTTGATCAGGATGTCGACGGAGCCGAATTCCTCGACGACGCGGTCGACCGTCTCCTTGACCTGGTCGCGGTCCGTGACGTCGCACTTGATCGCGGCGGAGCGGCGGCCCATGCCCTGGATCTCCTGCGCGGTCGCCTCGGTGTAGACGATCCCCTGCGCCTTCGCGACCTGGGCGAGGACGCCGTACGACTCGGCGGTGTCGGTGGACTCGTCCGACTCGACCTGGATGTCCGCGATCACGACGTCTGCGCCGGCCCGAGCGAGCGCCAGCGCATCGGCCCGGCCGAGGCCCGCGCGAGCCGCCGGTGACGAGCGCGACGCGGCCGGAGAGATCGATCTCGAGCGCCATCAGCCCTCCCTCGGCAGGAAGATCTCCTTGGCGATCACGAGCCGCTGGATCTGCGAGGTGCCCTCGTAGATCTGGAAGAGCTTCGCGTCGCGCATCAGCTTCTCGACCGGGTACTCCTTCATGTAGCCGTAGCCGCCGAAGATCTGAACCGCGTCGGTCGTCACCTTCATCGCCGTGTCGGCCGAGAAGCGCTTCGCGAACGACGACTGCAGCGTCGCCCGTTCGCCGCGGTCGTGCAGCCACGCGGCCTGCCAGACGAGGAGCCGCGCCGCCTCGATCTCGGTCGCCATGTCGGCGATCAGGAAGTTGACGCCCTGGTGCATCGCGATCGGGACGTCGAAGGTGACGCGCTGCTTCGCGTACTCGACGGCATGCTCGAACGCCGCCTGCGCGACGCCGACGGCGCCGGCGGCCGTGCCGGGACGCGTGAAGTCGAGCGTCTGCATGGCGATCTTGAAGCCCTCGCCCTCCTCGCCGAGCCGGTTCGCCGCGGGAACGACGACGTCGGTGAGCGCGAACGCGGAGGTGTCGGTCGCGCGCTGGCCCATCTTGTCCAGGTGCTTCTCGAGCTCGACGCCGGGCGTGTCCATCGGGACGATGAACGCCGAGATCCCCTTGTGACCCTTGTCGGGATCGGTCTTGGCGAAGATCACGGTCCAGGCGGCCTGACCCGCGTTCGTGATGAACGTCTTCGAGCCGTTCAGGACGTACTCGTCGCCGCGGCGCTGCGCGGTCGTCTTCAGCTTGACGACGTCGGAGCCCGCCTCGGGCTCCGAGAGCCCGAAGGAACACAGGAGCGGCTCCTCGAGGAGCGGCGGCAGCCACTTGGCCTGCTGCTCCTCGCTGCCCGCGATGATCACCGGCCCGGCGCCGAGGCCGTTCGCGCCGATCGAGGTGCCGATTCCGGAGCAGCCCCAGTTCAGCTCCTCGCCGACGAGGATCCCCTCGAAGGTCGAGAGCCCGAGGCCGCCGAGCGACTCCGGCACGTGCAGGTTCATCAGCCCGAGCTCGTGCGCCTTCGCGACGAGGTCGGCCGGATGGGTCTGGTGCTCGTCGTACTCGGCCGCCTTCGGCCGGATCTCCTTGGAGGCGAACTCGCGCGCGAGCTCGCGCAGCGACCGCTGCTCGTCGGTGAGGGCGAACGAGACGCCCGTCCCGACACCGTGCTCGATCGTGGTCATGCCCGCCTCCCGCGCTCGTCGATTGAACAGTCAGTCAACATCCTATCACCCTCCGAGCGAACGGCGATACCGCGCGATCCGGACGAGCTTCGCGTCGAGCGCGCCGGAGCGGGCGAGCGGCAGGAGCGCCGTCGCCATCCGCTCCGCGTCGCGCGCGCTCGTCGTCAGGACGAGGTCGGCGCCGGCCTCGATCGCCAGGCGCGCCCAGTACGGCGCGTACGGGCTCCCGAGGATCCCGAGCGAGTCGGTGATCGCGACCCCGCGGAAGCCGAGGCTCCGCAGCAATCGGTACGTCGCCGGCTCGAGCGAGGCGCGACGGAGGCCGAGTCGTGGATAGATCGCGTGCGAGACCATCACGCACGGCACGCCGGCTCGGATCGAGGCACGGAAGGGTGCGAGATCCTGCGCTCGGAGGACGCCGTAGACCCGAGCCTCGTCGGTCGACTTCGGCGTCGAGCCGAGGCCGGGAAAGTGCTTGACGCAGGCGGCCTTGCCGAGCCCTCGCGCGAAGGCGACGCCGAACTCCGGCCGAGCGAAGTGGCGCGAACCGAGCGGGCCGTCGGGAAGATCGAGCACCGGCGCGAAGTCGGCGTGGACGCCGGCGCGGCGAAGCGCTGCTGCGGTGTCGCGACCGGCGGCGAACGCCTCCGCGGAGCTCCGGTAGCTCGACGCAGCCCGAAACGGCGGGAGCGCGGCGAACGTCTTCACGAGCCCGCCCTCCTGGTCGGCGAACGATGAGCGCGCCGCGCGGCCGCGGCACGTCCGTCGTCCACTGTCGAACGAGCACGCCGGCGAATCCCGCGGGCGCCGGCATGCCGGCGACTACGACCGCGTGCGCCTTCTCGATCGGTGTCATCGCCGCGACCTCGGCCTCCGGCGAGCCGGAGAGGAGCAGCGCGAGCGCCGACGAAAGCGCCGCGATCACGAGCGCAGATCCCTGAAGGTGACCGAGTAGCGGAGCTCCTTCGCCGGCGGGATCGAGTGCTGCCAGTCGGTGCGCGCCTCGCCGGCGAGGACGTACGCCGAGCGAGGCGTCGTCTCCACCGACCACGTCTCCCAGCTCCGCACCTCCCCGCGCCGGAAGCGGAGGCGGGCGCTGCCGAGGAGCGAGATCCCGACGATCCGGTCGAACGGCGGCGAGTCGCGGTGCCAGCCGATCGTCGCGCCCGTCGGGTAGCGCTGGACGAGCGCCTGGACCAGCGCTCCGGCTCGACCCCGGCCAGCTCGGCCGCCCGCCGGCGCAGCGGCTCGAGCAGCGGCGGCAGCGGATCGCCGGGAGTCAGGCGCCGGTTCTCGTAGCCGTACCGGAGCCCGAAGTGCGCCGCCGTGCGCAGCGACGTCTGCCCGCGGATCACGACGGGCTGGAAATCGAGCGCAGCGAATCCGTCGAGCAGCCGTCGCTCCTCCGCCTCGTCGATCAGTTCCGGCTCGAGCACGAGCCCGCTCGGTGCCTCCGTTGCCACGAGGCCAGTGTGCCCGCCGAGAGCGGAGACGCTTGTGTTGCTCCAACACAAGCGTTCTCTCCGCGTCGAGCGAGCCGCGTGGTTGAGCCAAACCGCGCCGTGAGACGAAGAGCTTGTGTTGTTTCAACACAAGCTCTCGTTTCTCTACGATGCGCGGGATGGCCGTCGCCGACACGCAGACTGCGCTCGACCCGCTCGACTTCCTCGCCCTCGACGCGCTGCTCGACGACGAGGAGCGGGCGATCCGGGACACCGTGCGCCAGTTCGTGCGGGAGCAGCGTCCTCCCCGAGATCGGCGACTGGTTCGAGCAGGGGATCCTGCCGCGCGAGCTGATCGCCGAGCTCGGCAAGCTCGGCCTCTTCGGAATGCACCTCGAGGGCTACGGCCTCCCGGGCGCGAGCGCCGTTGCGTACGGCCTCGCCTGCCTCGAGCTCGAGGCGGGCGACTCGGGCGTTCGCAGCGCGGTCTCCGTCCAGGGCTCGCTCGCGATGTTCTCGATCTGGCGCTGGGGCTCCGAGGAGCAGAAGCAGCGCTGGCTGCCCGCGATGCACACCGGCGAGGCGATTGGCTGCTTCGGCCTCACCGAGCCCGACGCGGGCTCCGACCCTGGCTCGATGCGCACCCACGCCCGCCGTGACGGCTCAGACTGGATCCTGAACGGCGCCAAGATGTGGATCACGAACGGGACGATCGCCGACGTCGCGACCGTCTGGGCGCGCACGGACGACGGCGCGATCCGCGGCTTCCTCGTCGAGAAGGGGACGCCCGGGCTTCACGGCGCCGGAGATCCACAAGAAGCTCTCGCTGCGAGCGTCCGTCACCTCGGAGCTCGTGCTCCAGGACGTGCGCGTGCCCGACGAGAACATCTTTCCGGAGGTCAGCACCTTGCGCGGCCCCCTCTCCTGCCTGAACGAGGCGCGCTACGGGATCGTCTGGGGCGCAGTCGGCGCCGGCCGGGCCTGCTTCGAGGCGGCGCTCGACTACGCGAAGGAGCGGATCGTCTTCGACAAGCCGATCTCGGCCTACCAGCTCACCCAGCAGAAGCTCGCCGAGATGGCGCTCGAGCTCAACCGCGGCGCGCTCGTCGCCCTCCACATCGGCCGGATGAAGGACGACGGGACGCTCCGCCAGGAACACGTCTCGCTCGGGAAGATGGGCAACGTCCGCGGCGCGATCGAGGTCGCCCGCAGCGCCCGCACGATCCTCGGCGCGAACGGCGTCACGCTCGAATATCCGGTGATCCGCCACCAGAACAACCTCGAGTCGGTGCTCACCTACGAGGGAACGCACGAGGTGCATACGCTCGTCGTCGGCCAGGCGCTGACCGGCGAGAACGCCTTCCGCTAGAGCGCTGCGCTCGTCTGAATGAGGCCGAGCTCGATCGCGCGTGTCGCCGCCTGCGTGCGTGTGCGGCAGCCCAGCTTCCCCAGCGCGTTCCGGACGTGCATCTCCACCGTGCGGACACTGAGGAAGAGCTCCTCGGCGATCTCACGGTTCGTCCGGCCGACGGCGACGTGGCGAAGCACCTCGAGCTCGCGCCGTGTGAGGCCCTCGTGACGAAGATCAGCTCGGCCGCGCTGTCCGAGACGCTCGTCCACACGCTCGCCGAGCGCGTCGAGTGCCGTGACGGCACGTCGCGCGAGCGGCCGTGCCCCTAACCTGCGCGCCGTGCGGTAGGCGTCCACGAGCTGCTGCACCGCGGCGTCGCGCTCACCCGCTGCGACGGAAGCGGCGGCCGCGCGCACGAGCGTCTCGGATCGCTCGAACGGCGTCTCGATCTCGCCGTACAGCGCGACGGCATGCGTGAAGTACTCGACTGCACGCTCGGCGTCGCCTGCAAGCAGCGCCGACTCGCCTAGCGTCGCGGCGAGCGCCGCACGCGCCTCGACATTGGGATAGTTCGCACCGATCCGAGCGATCGCTTCACCGCACGCCGCGGTCGCGGTGGCGTCGCCCTGAGTCGCGAGGTGCGAGGCAGCCCAGCGCAGCGGCGCGACGAAGCTCGCGTCTGGAAAGTCGGGGAGAATCTCGAACAGGCGCCGGCAGCGATCCGTCGCGGCATCGACGTCTCCGCGCTCTGCCTCCAGGCGGCCGAACGCCGCCGCACTCTCCCGGCCGCCGGGCTTGCCCGCGGCGGACTGGAAGTGCACGGCCTCGGCGAGCAGCGGTAGCGCCTGTCGAGCCCGCCCGCGCGCCGCCTCGACACACCCCCAGGCGACCGCTGCGTGGCCGTGCGAGAAGCCGAGCGCGTCGGGCACGGCGTACACGTCGCGGCACAGGTCGACGGTGCGGTCCCACTCGCCGCTCTTCCACAGGACCAGCGCAAGACAGCCGACGCAGAACTGTCGCGTTGCCTCTTGTCCGCTCGTCTCGCAGTACTCGATCGCCTCTTCGAGCGTCGAGCGGGCAGCGTCGGCATCACCTGAGTTGAGCAGTATCGCGGCGAGCGCCCAGTACGCCTCCGAGGCCGCCTCGGCGAACGAGCCGGCGAGCGCCTCCCCGAGTGCCTGCCTCGCGAGCATCAGGCCGTCCTCGGTGTTGCCCTGCGTCGCCAGCGCGTGGCCCTCGAGCGCCTGCGCGGTCAGGCGCAGCTCCTCGTCGGCGCACGAGCGTGCCTCCTCCTGTGCCTGCCTGAGCAGGGCCGCTGCGGCGGCGTGGTCTCGGAGTACTCGAGCCGCCCCCGCGGCCCAGATGCGCGCCCGGGCCGCATCAGCCGTGTCGCCGAGCTCGGCGAACAGATCGGCGGCCGCAATCAGCGAGGCATACGCATCCGCGCCGCGACCGAGCGTGTCGAGCGCCTCGCCGAGCTGGCGGTGCGCCTTCGCACAGCCGCGGAGATCGCCGAGCCGCGTGCAGCGGTCGACGACCTCGCGCCACACGGGAACGGATTGCCGCACGTCACCGGCCAGCTGCAGGCACCGGCCGAGCCGCGCGAGGGTCTCGAGCCGTATCGGGTCGTCGGCCTCGGCCGTCCAGAGCTCGAGCGCCTGGCGCGCCGCCCCGGCGGCATCGCGGTAGGCGTGCAAGGCGCAGAACCGCTCGGCGGCGGCCAGCAGGAACGGTACCGCTCGCTCGCGCTGGCCGGCCGCAAGGGCCTCTGCCGCGACCAGCTCCGGCTCTGCGCTCGCCGCCTCGAGCAGGTCGCACAACCGCGCGTGCAACTCCTGCCGCCGGCTCCACGGAATCTCGGCATGCACCGCTTCGCGCGCGAGTGCGTGCCGGAACGCCGTACGACCGTTCACTTGCTCGACGAGGAGACCGCTCGCGAGCGCGGCGTCGAGTCCCTCGGCGCCGGCGAGCTCGACCAGCAGGCGCAGCTCGGCGGCCGAGCCGACAACCGCGGCCGCCTCGAGGACGGCACGCGCCGCATCCGGAATCCCGTCGATGCGGGCGAGCACCGCATCCCGCACGGTGTCTGGCAGCGGGACGTCCGCGTGGGACGCGAGCTCGAGCACGTTCTCGACGGCGACGAGCCTGTCGCCCGAGAGCAGCGTCGCACCGAGCTCCTCGACGAAGAACGGCATGCCCTGCGAGCGGTGCCAGATCGCGGCTGCCAAAGCCGGCGCGACGGGTCCGCCGAGAACCTCGGCGGCCAGGAGTCGCGTCGCGTGCTCGTCCAGTGGTTCGATTGAGAGCTCGCGCAGGCGGCGGGCTCGCCGCAGCTCCGTCCGGGCCCGACGCAGCGGGTGGCCTCGCTGCAAGTCGTCCGTCCTGTATGTCCCGACGAAGAGCAGCGACCGCGTCTCGGCGACGTCCGCCAGCGCCGTGAGGAGCTCGACGGTGGCGGCGTCCGCCCAATGCAGATCGTCGAGCAGCACGAACACGGGACTCCCGGCGGCGACCGCGTCGAAGGCGGAGCGGATCGCCTCCACGAGCGTCGCTCGGTCGCCGTCCGGCGGTGCCGGCCCGAGCTCAGGCAATAGAACGGCCAGGTGCGGCATCAACCTGCCGAGACGGTCGATCGCCTGCGGCCGCGAACGGAAGGCGCCCCTGAGCACCTCGACGATGGGCCCGTAGGGCGCTGTCGGGCCGTCCTCCGCGGCCCCGCGGAGCAGCAGTGCTCGAGGATCGTCGAGCGCGTGCAGCGCAAGCCGCGTCTTGCCGACCCCCGCCTCCCCTGCGAGCAGAACGAGACTGCCGCGGCCGGAGACCGCCTCTTCGACGAGCTCAGCGAGCTCGGAGAGACTCGTCTCGCGTCCTACGATGTCGCCCACCACGTCAGACCGAGTGTAGGAGCCGGGCGGCGAGGTTACGACCCCGCCGCCCGTTGCGGCTCAGAAACCGCAGTTGTCCTGCGTGGGCGCGTCGAGCCGGAACGGCGATCCCGCCGCACCCGGAACGAGGTAGGTCGCCCAGAAGTCGAGGTTCACGGGGCCCTCGTTGCGCGCCGTGTGGACGAACTCGTCGCCGCGGTCGAGGAAGGTCTGACCAGGGCCGTACTTGGTGCCCCGGCAGCCGTCGCCCGCGTAGTAGATCGTCATCTCACCCGACTTGATCGTCACGAATACCGGCCCCGGATGGCTGTGCCACCCCGTCGTGCCGCCCGGCGCGATCGAGATCGACTGCGTGACGACGTCCACCGCCCCCTTCGTCTTCAGCTTGATGCCGGCGTCCGAATGCACGTTCAGCTCGTCAGCAAGCGTGCCGCGAGCCTGTACCGGCGCCGACAGCACTCCAATACCGGGAGTGGCCAGCGCCGCCCCAGCGATCGCCAAGAGCCCACCCAAGAACACGAACACGAGCTTCTTCATGCTGCCTCCTTTCGCGTCACGCTAGAGGGGACACGCAGCCGGAACAGCAGTGGAATTACCGTATTTTCGCGCCCTGCCGGCCGAGCCGGAGGCGTTCGGCTACAGCTCGCCCTCGAAGTAGTCGACGGCCGAGTCGCGCACGAAGAGGTGCGTGTCGTCCTTGTTCCCCGGATAGACGCCAATCTTCTTGCTGTCCGGGTAGACGGACACGTCGGGCTTGCGCCGAGTGGAGAGCATCAGGACTCGGACGAGCTCCTCGCCGCGGTTCGTAACCTTGTGCGCGCCTTCCGGCCCTTCGGGGAAGCAGACGACGTCGCCGGGCTCGAGCGCGCGCTCCCCCGCCGGCGTCCGCAGCGTCGGCCGGCCCGCGACGACGAGCAGCCACTCCTCGTTGCCGTACTCGTAGTGATAGGGGCAGATCGACTGATCTTGCGGCAGCTCGTAGACCGTACCGCCGAGCCTGACCGAGCCGAGCTGCTCGGCGAGCCGGGCGTAACCCGGGCCGTAGCCCGGCGGGTCGCCCTCGTCGTGCTGGCACGGGATCGTGAACAGGTTGACGGGCTCCACGGGCCTATCCTTCCAGCGTGCGCCGCGCCTTGCTCACGGCAACCGCGATTCTCGCCCTCGCCGTCGCGCCGGCTGCCGCGGCGCCGCCGACGGCGGGCGAGCTCGTCCCCGGCGAAAGCCTCGGTGGGCTTCGCCTCGGCGCCACGAAAGCCCAGGTCGAGCGCGCCTGGGGCCGCGCCTACGGGATCTGCACGAACTGCCCGAAGGAGACGTGGTACTTCAACTACTTCGCGTTCGAGCCCGAAGGCGTTGGCGTCGAGATTCGCGGCGGTCGTGCGGCGGCGCTCTTCACTCTCCACTCGCCGGCCGGCTGGCGGACACGCGAGGGGCTCGAGCTCGGCGCCGGGGTCGCGGAGGTGCGAGGGACGTACGGCGCGCTGACGCGCTTCGACTGCGACGGCTACTACGCGCTCGTCATCGAGAGGGCGCGCAGCCGTACCGCGTTCTACATCCTGCGCGAGCGGCTCTGGGCGTTCGGGCTCAGCCGTCCGAGCGTCGGTGTCTGTCGCTAGCGCGCCGCGAGCCCCCCGCAGAGAAGCTCGACGATCGTCCGCTCGGCGCGCGCGACCTCGTCGTCCCCGTCGGGGAGCTGACCGAGCACCCAGCCGGTCAGGATCTCCTCGAGCCCGCCGTAGAAGATCCAGCTCGCGAGGCGCGGGTCGAGCTCGGGACGGAGCGAGCCGTCGGCCTGCCCGCGCTCGATCACCCGCTGGATGATCTGGAAGCCCTCGCGGATCTCGTCCACCTGGCCCTGGAGGTGCTGGCTCCGCGCCACCTCCCGCACCATCACGCTCACGAGGTCCGGATCGTTCCGCCACGAGCGAAGCAGGATCTTGGCGATCCCCTCGAGCTGCGCGAGCGCCGGCTCGTCCGAGGCTTCGACGCGCTTGAACGACTCGATCAGCTCGCTCCAGTTCTCGCGGAAGACGGTCTCGAGCACCTCTTCCTTCGACGCGAAGTAGTGGTAGAGGAGCCCATGCGCGATCCCGGCCTCCTCCGCGATGTCGCCCACGCGAGAGGTGTGGTAGCCCTTGCGCGCGAAGACGCGAACGGAAGCTTCGAGGATCAGCCGCCGCTTCTCCTCCTGCGCGGTTGAACGCTCAGTCAACACCGTCGCAGGGTACTGCTAGCGTCGGCGGCGGTGCAACCGCCCCTCCAACCTCTCTGGGCGATGCTCGTGGTCGATCTGACCAGATACCTGCCGGGGGCGTACGCCTCGCGGGAGCTCCTGCGGCTCGGCGCGCGCGTCGTCCGGCTGGAGGCGCCCGAGGGCGATCCGATGCGGCACGTGGCTCCCGCGTGGGACGAGGCGCTCGGCGCCGGCAAGGAATCGGTGGCCTGCGACCTGAAGGCGGAGCCCGAGCTGGCACGCGCCCTCTGCGCCCGAGCCGACGTCGTCCTCGAGGGCTTTCGCCCGGGCGTCGCGGCCCGGCTCGGCATCGGCCCCGACGACGTGCCGGCGCGAACCGTCTACTGCTCGATCACCGGCTTCGGCGTCGACGGCCGTCATTCCGACCGGGTCGGGCACGACCTCAACTACCTCGGTTGGGCCGGCGTGCTCGAGGACACGGCTCCCTGCCTGCCACCGCTCCAGCCGGCCGATCTCGCCGCCGGCGCGCTTGCCGCGACCGCCGAGATCCTCGCCGCCTTGCTCGAGCGGGAGCGGACCGGCAACGGTGCGCGCCTGACGATCTCGATGACGCACGGCGCCCATCGGCTCGTCGCGCACCGGCGCGGAGGCGATCCGCTTCCTCGCTTCTTGACGGGCGGGCTCGCCTGTTACCGGGTCTACGAGACAGCGGACGGCCGCCACCTGACGGTCGGCGCCCTCGAGCCGAAGTTCTTCGTCCGACTCTGCGAGGTCGTCGGCAGGCCGGAGCTCGCCGAGACTTCACCTCGACGGCCTCTCGGCAGGATGAGCTCGCAGCCGAGCTGGCGGCGATCTTCGCGACGCGCCCACTCGAGCAGTGGCTCGAGCTCTTCGACGACGAGGAGGTGGCGGTCGGGCCGGTCGCGACGCTCGCCGAGGCGGCGGCTGAGTTCGGCCCTCCGGCCGGGGCCGGGCGCGCTCCGGCGATCGGCGAGCAGACGGCCGCGTGGCGTCGGGAGCTCGGCCTCAGTTGAAACGGCTGCTCGTGGTCGCGCTCGCGCTCGCGCCGCTCCCGCTCGTGACCGCGCTCGTCGCAGACGGCGACGCGCGCCGACTGCCGGTCGCGGTCGTCGAGGCCCGCGACGGCGACCTCTTCGTCCGCGGGCGCCGGATCACGGCCACGCGCGCCCTCGACAGCCAGCCCGACTGGTCGCCCGACGGCCGCCGGATCGTCTTCGTTCGCCAGGAGCCCGGCCGGCGAGGCTCGAGCCTCTACGTCGTGCGCCGCGACGGCGGCGGCGTCTACCGGCTCACCAACGACCAGCAGGTCGTCGCGATGCCGGCCTGGTCGCCGAACGGGAGGACGATCGCCTACGCGGCGAGCCCGCTCCTCGGCGGCAGCTTCGACATCTGGGGCGTCGCGGCCCGCGGCGGGCGCCCGTTTCGCCTTGTCGGCGGCCCGGCCGAGCAGGTCGCACCGCGCTGGAGCCAGACTGGACGGCTGACCGAGCTCCGCCTCGAGCCGGGCGTCCCGCTGCCGAGGGAGAAGACCCGGGACACCGGTACGCCGCAGGTAGGGCCGCGCGAGCTCCTGCCCGACTTCGACCAGCGCCCTCCGTCGCGCCTCAGCCTTGCGGGAACGAAGCTCGGCTTCGCCTCGGCAACCGACAACGTCGGCGACGGCCCGATCCGGATCGTCGGCTCGCGTCCGACCGCCGGCGCGCCGATGCGCGCGCATCAACTCGTCGAGCTCTCCGGCGGCGGCACCCGTGCCTACCCGGGCGTCGGCCGCCTCCGCTACACGCCCGAGTCGACGCACACGCACTGGCACTTGCTCGACTTCCAGCGCTACGAGCTCCGGCGGGCCGACGGCAGCCTCGTCGTCCGCGACCGCAAGAGCGGCTTCTGCCTCGCCGACCACTACGGGTACGCCGCTCGACGGGTCGCCGCCTTCCGCGGGCCGCGCTATCTCGGCAACTGCGCGAGCTCGCAGCCGGACGTCCTCTCCGTCGAGCAGGGCACGTCATCCGGCTACACCGACCTCTACCCGGCGCACTTCCACGGCCAGAACCTCGAGCTACGGGGCGTTCCCGCCGGCGTCTACGTCCTCGTCCACCGCGCGAATCCGGAGGAACGGCTCGAGGAGCTCGACTACTCGAACAACGCTGCTTCGCTACGGATCAGGCTGAGCTGGAGCGGCGCGACGCCGCGAGTCGAGACCCTCCGCACCTGCGAAGGCTCCGAGCGCTGCTAGATCGGCTTGGCGGTCATCGCCCACACGGCGACGAGGAACGCCAGGAGCAGCAGGATCGAGATCGCGCCGACGACCCGGCCGAGCCGGATTCCCGCGCCGCGCCGCAGCTTCACGAGCCCGATCGTCGAGAGCACGATCGAGACCAGGATCAGGAGCGCCCCGACGTCGGCCGTGATGTAGCCGATCCCGAGCCACGCGGGCTCGAAGTCCTCCGGATAGTCCTGCTCGGCCTCGGTCCACTGGGCGCCGATCCGCATCAGCACGTACGAGGGCACGACTCCGGCCAGGAGGGTGAGCAGGCTGAACCGGGTGAGGCCGACGGTGTCGTCCGAGCGGCGCCAGGCGATCACCGTCGCCAGAGCGATTGCGAGCAGCGTCCCGACGAGCAGCATCGCGCCGAGGACGTGCAGGAAGAGCGGCAGGTTGATCTCGTCCGGACGGATCGCGGCATACCACCGCTCTAGGCCCCCGGCTTCCAGATCATCAGCACGAGAATCGCGAGCACCCCGATGGTGTTCAGGGCCTGGAGGCGGATCCCCAGCCGGCGCCCGCCGACGGGATCGTCCGTGAACGCCTTTCCCGAGCGACCGCCCGCCCACGTCGCGGCGACCCAGAGGACGAGCGAGGCCAGGATCCAGCCGTCCCAGAGCTCGTAGCCGTCGACCTCGATTGCGAGCCAGATCCCGAAGACGATCGCGCCGCCCATTCCCACCCCGACGAGCGGACCCGCCACGCGCCCGAACCGCATCGTCGAATCGGGCGAGAGGATCGGCGCCTCGTCCCTCGTGCCGAGTACGAGCGCCCAGAGCGCCGTGAGCGCGCCCACGACGAGGAACGCGCTCAGGACGTGAAGGAAGAGCAGCCAGTCGTACAGATCCACGCCCGGGATCCTAAGTCCTCGCCGAAGCCAGGTAGGAGGCTGTTAGTTGGCCAGCCCGAGCGCCGCCGGCAGCGCGAGCAGCGTGTCGAGCCGATCCGGCTCCTCGGGGTGGCGCCCCTCTCGATCCAGCAGGAACGCCCGGATCCCGAGCGCGCGGGCTCCCTCGATGTCGTCCTCGTAGGAGTCGCCGACCATCGCCGCCTCCTCGGCGTCGACCCCCAGCAGCGAAAGTGCGCGTCGGAAGATGTCCGGGTGCGGCTTCGTCCGGCCGAACGCCCGCGAGCCGATCGCGCAATCGACGTCGAGCGCGTGGTGGCGGACGAACTCCTCCAGGTCGCGGCTCCCGTTCGAGATCAGCCCGAGCTTCAGTCCGTGCCGGCGCAGCTCCGCGAGCACGGGCAGCGCGTCGTCGTAGAGCGTGAACTTGTCGTGCTGCTCCCAGACCGCGACGAGCTCCGTCGCGCACTCGAGCGCCGCCGCGGCGTCGCCACCCATGCCGCGGACGATCCGCTCGGTGAAGGCGATCCAGAGCTCGTCGTCGTGCTCGAGCTCCGGGTGGCGCTGGAGGGAGTCGAGCGCGGCCTGTCGCGCGGGTCCGTAGAGCTCCGGGTCGAGGATCAGTCCGTGCCGCTCGCCGAGCTTTCGATAGCCCTCGGGCCCGAGCTCCGGCCCCGGGAGGGCGAGCGTGAAATCGACGTCGAACAGAACCGCCCGCACGATCGCCCGAGAATACTGTTGGCGTCCTCTGGGAACCCACTGCACGTGCGCACCCCGGCCCAGATCCTCCGCGATTCCCGAACGATCGCCTTGGTCGGAGCGTCGCCGAAGCCCGAGCGACCGAGCAACGGCGTCATGCGCTACCTGCTCGCTCAGGGCTACGACGTGATCCCGGTCAGGCCGGCCGGATGCGACGAGGTGCTCGGGGTACCGTGCGTCCAGACGCTGGCCGAGATCGACCGACCGATCGACCTCGTCGACGTCTTCCGACGTGCCGAGCTCACCCCGGCTCACGCTCGCGAGGCCGTCGAGGTAGGCGCGGGGGCGCTCTGGCTCCAGCTCGGAATCTCGTCCGCCGAGTCGCGCCGGATCGCGGAGGACGCCGGACTCGACTACGTCGAGAACGCATGCACGCTCGTCGTCCACCGGCGAGAAGTGGCGGCGCACGCGTGACTGGAGTACTGCCTGCTCCTGCAGATCCCTCGGACGAGGGATCTAGACGTGCGCAGTCGGGGCCGAGAGAGCTGTTGTGGCGGTCCGCGGCGGATCGCTCGGAACGAAAGGGAAGCGGCCCCTTGACTGCACCAATCGATCTCCATCTCCGAGCCTGGTCGGACCTGAGCGAGTCTCCCGGACAAGCCCAGGTTCCTGCGGATCAGAGTGCCACGCGCACGCAGAGACGTCTGCGCCGAGCCCAGCCGGGCTGGCCGCTGCGGATCAGGCGTCGCCGCCGCAACCGGGAGAGATAGCGCTTCAGGGTGAATCGGACGCTCCGAAGAGGAAAGCCCCGCTCCGGCGGGGCTTTCCTCTTCATGCAACGAGTATCGGGGTGCGGAGATTTGAACTCCGGACCTCTCCGACCCGAACGGAGCGCGCTACCAGGCTGCGCCACACCCCGAGCAGGGGTTCAGGTTAGCGGAGGTCTGCTCGTCGGGCGGTTCTAGAATCGCCCGATGGCGCTCCGAGACGAGATCGTCCGCTACGCCGACGAATTGCTCGAGGTCGACCGGTTTTCAGAGTTCGGACCGCCGGGCCTGCAGGTGTCGGGCGCGGCCGATGTGTCGAAGCTCGTTTGTGGTGTCTCTGCCTCCCGCGAGCTCTTCGAACGGGCCGCGGCGGCGCAAGCGCAGCTCGTGCTCGTGCATCACGGAATCTTCTGGCGGAACGAGCCGCTCGTGATCGACCGGCGCCAGCGCGGCAGGCTCGAGGCGCTGTTCGCCGGAGATCTCTCCCTCGTCGCGTACCACCTCGCGCTCGACGCCCACCCTGAGCTGGGCAACAGCGCCCAGCTCGCCGCCGCGCTCGGGATCGAACGCGACGGCGCGTTCGGCGAGCTCGGCCTGGCGGGAACGCTCGACCCGCCGCTCGGGATCGACGAGCTCGTAGCGCGCGTCACCGCGGCGGTCGACCGCGAGCCGCTCGTCTTCCCCCACGGGCCGGAGTCGATCGAGCGCGTCGCGATCTCGACAGGCGCCGCCGGCTACGACCTGATCCAGGCCGCACACGATGGCTTCGATCTCTTCCTCACGGGCGAGCCCGAGGAGCCGAGCTTGCACACCGCGCGCGAGCTCGGCATCCATTTCGTCGCGGCCGGCCACTATGCGACGGAGCGGCTCGGCGTCCAGGCCCTCGCGCGCCACCTGGCCGATCGCTTCGAGCTCGAGTGGGAGTTCGTCGAGCTCGCGAACCCCGTCTAGAGACGGGCCTAGAGCCGCTTCTTCATCCCGACGGACACCTCGGCGTAGCCCAGCGAGCGGTAGAGCGAGCGCGCGACCTCGTTTCCGCCCCAGACGTTCAGGCTGATCTCGGCGAAGCCGAGCGCCTCCACCTCGGCCTCGAGCGCGAGCATCGCCGCTCGCCCGAAGCCTCGCCCGCGTGCGGCCTCGTCGATCGTGATGTCGTAGAGCCACGCGCCGCCTTCCCGCACGCCGAAGAAGACCGAGCCCACGGTCTCGCCGCGCTCGTCCTCGACCACCCAGAGCTGCGCGCCCTCGGTCGCGACGCCGTGAGGCAGCACCGCGGCGACGTCGCGCGCCGCCTTCGCCTCGGCGTGCTCCCTGGGAATGGCTCGCGAAGGCGATCATCCCCTCGGCGTAGCCGAGTGTGTGCGCGGTCGCCCAAGCCGCGTACTCGTCCTCGCGAAGCGGCCTGAACCGAACCGTGGCCATGTGGCCGATCCTACGCTCGCTCGAGTGAGTCGAGCGCATCGAGGACGGCTTCCGGCCGCTCGCCGATCACGAGATGACCGCAGTCCGAGACGATCCGGAGGCGGGCTCGAAGCCTCCGCGCGTATTCGAAGGCGTCGTCGAGCGGCAGCTGCGGATCGCGCGCTCCCCAGAGCACGATCGACGGACAGCCGATCTGCTCGAGGTCGCCGCGCGGGTCGTCTGCGAGCATGGCGCGGGCAGCGGTTCTCGTGTCGACGTGCTCCAGCATGCCCTCGAGGAACCCGAGCGTCGCACGGGTCGACAGCGCCAGAGGATCGGCCACGAACCACTGCTGGAAGAGAGCCCGCCTGTACCACGGCCGCTCGCTGTAGCGGTAGCGAAACGGCGCCACCCATCGTCCCGGCCGCACCAGCCCGGCGAGCGTGACGATCCGCTGAGCCGCCCGGGTCGTCGTGGCGATGCCGGCCGGCGCCGCGAGCAGGAGCCCGCGCACGAGGTCGGGCCGACGGTGAGCAAGTCGCAGGGCGACAAGGCCGCCCAGGGAGTGGCCGGCGACGAGCGCGGGCTCGAGCGTCTCATGTTCGATCAGCGCGGCGACGACGTCGGCGAAATCGTTCATCCCCGCGCCGCGCGGCAGCGCACCGGAGCCACCGTGGCCGGGCAGATCCGGAACGAGCAGCCGGAAGCGACCCGAAGCGCGCGCGACGATCTCGACCCAGTTGGCGGCTGCGCCACCGAGCCCGTGCACGAGCACGAGCGGCACGCCCTGTCCATCGATGACCTGGCCATCGATGATCTGACCGCTGCCGATCTGGCCGCAGGTGAAGTAGCGAAGCTGCACCCCACCGACGACTGCACGTCGCTCCTCCAGCCCGAGGATCGTCGTTGCAGACGTCATCCGGGCAACGTATCCTCCAGGCCATGAAGTGCTCCGGGGAGCGGGCCCGTTGATTCCCGCACACACCACGAGCGAGCGGTGGAGCAAGCCCGCCTGAGCGCCCTGGTCTCCCAGACACCGAATGGGAAGACGTCGGCGCCGGCGGGCTTTTTCATTGCCCGAAGGAGGATCGAGACCTGATGGCGAACCACCTGACGCCGGACGAGCTGTCCAAGGAGCTCGGAATCGACCGGCAGGAAGTGATCCGCGTCTGCATCGAGGAAGGCGTGCCGATCTACCAGGGCAAGATCGACAAGACGCTCTTCGCAGCGCAGCTTCAGGCGCTGGGAGCCGTGCAGCAGGCTCATTAAGAGGATCTAGCTACTTGCGCGCGGCCGTGCGCTTCCTGGCGGACGGCCGCGCCGCAGTCTTCTTCGCCGCGCCGTTCTCCTTCGCGCCGGACTTTCCCTTCGCCTCCTCGACGCTACGCCGCAACGCCTCCATCAGGTCGATCTCCGGCGCCTCGGCCTCGGGCTCCGAGGGCGGCGCGAGAACCTCGCCTGCGAGCTTCGCCTCGAGCATCGCGCGCAGGTTGCTGCGGTACTCGCTCTGGAGCTCGGACGGCTCGAAGTCCCCGGTGAGGCTCGAGATCACCTGACGCGCCAGCTCCAGCTCGGGCTTCTTGACCGCCGTCTCCTCGACGACCTCCTCGATCTCGGCCTGGGAGTAGACATCGGCGGAGACGTAGAGCGTCTCGAGCGCGAGCGCGTCGCCCTTCGGCCTGATCAGGCAGAACTTCTCCTTGCCCTGTTGGACGAAGCGGCCGAGCGCGGCCATTCCCGACTCGCTCATCGCGTTCAGGAGCAGGACGTAGGGGCGCCTCGCGGCGGCCGCCTGCGCGGGAACGAGGAAGTAGGTGCGATCGAAGAAGATCGGATCCACCTGCGCCGCGTCGACGAAGCGCGTGATCTCGATCGAGCGCGAGTCGTCGTGCTGGGTGAGCGCCTCGAGCTCGGCCTCCTCGACGAGCACGAACTGGCCCTTGGCGACCTCATACCCCTTCACGATCTCGTCCGGGCCGAGGTCGCGGTCGTGCGTCGGACAGAAGCGCTTCTGCTTGATCGGAGTCCCGCACTCGCGGTGCAGCAGCCGGAACGAGACATCCGACGCGCGTGCCGCGGGCTTCGTCGCCGGCGCCAGCCCCACCGGGATGCTGACGAGACCGAAGCTGAGTGAGCCGTTCCAGGTCGTGCGCATCTGCACTCCAATTCTAGAGGGACCGCGAGCTTTCCCTGCTGAGACTCCGTTTCCTGCCGGAAGTCATCTGAGTAGAGTGCGGTCATGAGCAGCAAGCGCACGATCGCGCGCCTCTGGCGGGACGCTGTGGCGGCCGAGCGGACGAACCCGGCCTACCTCGTACAGGATGGGGAGGAATGGCACCCGGTCTCCTGGACCGAGGCGGCGGAGCGCGTGGACGCGTATGCGAACGGGTTGCTCGCCCTGGGGGTCCGCCGAGGCGATGCCTTCGCGATCCTGGCGACGACCCGGGTCGAGTGGGCGCTCTTCGACTTCGCGCTCGGGCAGATCGGCGCGATCGGGGCCGCGATCTACGCATCCAGCTCGCCGAAGGACGTCGGCTACATCATCGAGCACTCCGATTCGATCGGCGTCCTCTGCGAGGACGAGGCGCAGCTCGAGAAGGTGGAGAGTGTGCGCGCCGAGATCCCGCGGCTGCAGCACGTCCTGACCTTCGCCGGCTTGGACGAGCTCGCCGAGCAAGGTCGAGCCTTTGCCGAGACCCACCCGAATGCCCTGGACGAAGCGGCGGAGGCCGTCGAGGAGGACGACCTCTTCACCTACATCTACACGTCGGGGACGACCGGCCCGCCGAAGGGCTGCATGATCTCGAACCGCAACTACTACGCGATGGTCGCAGTCGTGGACGACCTGGAGACCTTCACAGGCCCCGAGGACACGATGCTCCTGTACCTGCCGCTCGCCCACAACTTCGGTCGGCTGATGCACCTCTCCGGCCCTTACGTCGGCTACACGATCGCCTTTCTTCCCGACCCGCTTCAGGCCGCGACCGCGCTTACCACAGTCAAGCCGACCGTCTTCCCGAGCGTGCCGCGCGTCTACGAGAAGATCCACACCGCCGTCCTCGCCAAGTTCGACGAAGCGACGGGCCTCAAACGTAAGCTGATCGACTGGGCACTACCGCTGGGCCGCCGCGTCAGCGCTCTCCGCCGAGCCGGTCAGCCGGTCCCGAGGTCGCTGGAGCTGCAGTACCGGCTGGCGGACAAGCTGGTCTACGCAAAGGTCAAGGATCGGCTGGGTGGACGCCTCCGGACGGCGATCTCGGGCGGCGCCCCGCTCGGACTCGAGGTCGCGGAGTTCTTCCACGGCCTCGACATCCTGCTGATCGAGGGCTACGGACTGACCGAGTGCACGACGGCGGCGACGACCAGCACCCACAGTGCCTTCCGCTTCGGCACGGTCGGCCGCGCGCTCCCCGGCTTCGAGCTCCGGCTGGCCGACGACGGCGAGCTGCTCGTACGCAGCGAGACGATCTTCCAGGGCTACTACAAGGATCCGGAGGCGACGGCCGAGGTGATGACCGCCGACGGGTGGCTCCTGACCGGCGACATCGCCGAGATGGATGCCGATGGCTACGTCACGATCACCGACCGGAAGAAGGACATCATCATCACCGCCGGCGGCAAGAACGTCGCTCCCCAGAATCTGGAGAACGACCTCAAAGCCTCGAGGTACATCTCCCAGGCGCTCGTCGTCGGCGATCGCAAACCGTATGTCGCGGCTCTGCTCACCCTCGACGCCGAGGAGATCGGGAAATGGGCGGCCGCCGAGGGGCTCGCCGGCGGCCCGGCGGAGCTCTCGCAGGAGCCGAAGGTGCGCGAGCTCGTCCAGGGGATCGTGGACGAGGTCAACGCCGATCGTTCCCGTCACGAGCAGGTGCGTCGCTTCGAGATCCTCCCACGCGACTTCACGATGGACGCCGACGAGTTGACGCCGACGCTGAAGCTGAAGCGCCGGGTCTGCAAGGAGCACTTCGCCGCGGAGCTCGAGGAGCTCTACGCGGGCGAGACGCTGAATCAGGCCGCCGGCGTCTGAGCTACGCCCGTGCTACAGCCGGCGGGCGCCGACCCAGGTCTGGGCGTACCAGGAGTCGGAGAGGCTGGAGATCTTGACCACGTCGCCGCTGTGCGGGGCATGGATGAAGCTGCCGCCGCCCACGTAGATGCCGGCGTGGCCCAGACCGTTGAAGAAGACGAGGTCGCCGGCCTCGAGCTGATCCCTGGAGACGGGCGAGCCCGTCCCGTACTGCGAAGCCGCGTGGTGCGGCAGCGAGATGCCCATCTTGCCGTACACGTACATGATGAACCCGGAGCAGTCGAAGCCCGACGGGCTCGCCCCGCCCCAGACGTACGGGACGCCCAGATACTGCATCGCGATCCCGACCACGCCTCCGTAGCGCGCGGCTGGAGCTGCCATCACGGGATCAGGCGCCGCAACCGCCGACTCGCCTTCGACGGCGGGCGCGAGCGGGGCTTGCACCGCGGACGGATGCGCCTGGGTCTGCCGCTGGGCGGCCGCCAACCGAGCGCGAGCCTGTGCTTCGAGCTGGGCTTGCCGGCGAGCCTCCGCGGCCTCGAGGGCCGCGATCTCGCCCTTGATCGACGTCAGCATCCGCTGGCGCTCGCGAAGCTGGCCCTCGATCGAGCTGCGCTGGCTCGCTCGCTCCGCCACGATGCTCGACTGCGCTTTGCGCGCGGTCTCGAGCCGCTGGCCGCGTGACTTGACCTCGGCCTTGAACGTCGTGACCTCGTGGAGCACCCGCGTGTCCTGATCGGAGACCCGCTCGACGGCGTCGAGTCGGTTCAACAGGTCATCCGAGCGATTCCGCGCCGAGCAGCACCTCGACCGCCGAGGCCTGGCCTCCGCCGACATAGATCGCAACGAGACGATCGGAGAGATTGCGCTGAGCGCCGGCGAGACTCGACTTGGCGATCGTCAGGTGCCGCGCATTCGTCCTCAGGTCGGCCCGGATCGCATCGAGCTTCAGGGTCGCCAGGTTGTACGCCTCGACGGCGTGACCGAGCTGGCCGTCGATCTCGCGAATCTGGTTCAGGACGTCCTGGGCCTGCGCGCGCTTCGCGGACACGCTTGGATCCGCGGCCGCAGACTTGACCGACGCGCCGCCCACGGCGAGGGTGAGTGCCGCAATCAGAACGACGAACGTTGGCGCCTGCCTGCTGCCCGAGCTAATGCGTCTCTCCGACCGCGAGACGACACGACACGAGCTTCGGCGACACTCGCTGGGGGGCCAGGGGCGTCACAAGCAGGGCACCCTAGCAGGCGATCCGGACAATCGCCACCCGCAACCAAGCCAGAAACCGCGTGCTCGGAACCGCAGCTCGGGCGCACAAACCGCGACTTTCCAGGGAGAGCTGTGCTACGGTCCCCGCCCCGTGCGGAGGCTTTCCTCAAGCGGTGCCGCCCGGTTTGCGGGCGTTCTCGCAGGTCTTTCCGTCGTCCTGGCGGTGCCCGTTGCCCTCGGTGCCGAGTCGTCGGAGTCGTCGGCGATCCGTGCCCAGGTGGCGGCGCTCCAGGCGCAGGAGTCGGCGACGCGAGCGCAGTCGCAGGAGGCACTCGTGACCCTCTACGCGCTCGAGTCCGAGCTGACCCGAGCCCGCGAAGCGCTCGCGAGCGCCGAGAATCGTCGCGCCGCTCTCGCCGCGCAGCGGATCTCCACCCGCAAGCGGCTCCAGATTGCCCAGACGGCGATGCGCGTCTCCGAGCGCCGCCTCGCCGAGGTCGTGCGCGCGCTGTACCAGCAGAACGCTGCCGAGCCGCTGGCGGTCGTGCTCGGCGCGGGCTCGCTCGACGAGGCGCTCGCAGGGCTCGACAACCTCGATCGCGCCTCCGGCGAGCATCGCCGGATCGTCGAGCGAGCCGGCCTGTCCCGAACGCGTTTGACCCATCTCGACAACCGGCTCGACGCTCAGGCGGTCGAGCTCCGTCGTCTTTCCGTGGCCGCAGAGGCCCACCTCGAAGCGCTCGAGGCGAAGGCGAGCGAACGAGCGGACTACCTCGACTCGCTGCGGCAGCGGCAGGATCTGACTGCGCGGGAGCTCGCTGCTCTGCAGGAGAGCGCCGAGGTGGCGGAGCGCAAGAGCTCCGAGCTCCAAGTCGCGGCGAGCCGGCGTTCACCGTCCTCGGCGAATCGGAGCGAGCCTGCGCCACGCGCGGCCACGCCAGCCGCTCCCGCCTCGCTTCGGCCCGGAAGCACGTTGACCGTGTCGGCGATCGGCTACAGCCTGCGCGGTCGGACCTCGTCCGGACTTCCTGTCGGGCACGGCATCGCTGCGGTCGATCCGAACGTGATCCCGCTCGGGACGAGGATGCTCGTGCCCGGCTACGGCGAGGCCGTGGCCGCAGACACGGGCGGATCGGTTCGAGGCGCCGTGATCGACCTCTGGTTCCCGACCGTTGCCGCCGCACTCCGCTGGGGGCGGCAGACAGTCGTGATCCGGCTGCGCTGACCAGGGCGGCGCGGGGATTCCAGAGCAGGCTCGGGCCACGATCCGGCAGGGTTGAGGGGAGCCGACCCGAACGAGGACCTTCTACACTTCTCGGTCTCAGCGCCAGCGCCCGGGGGATTCGATGAACGAGACGGTACCGAGCACGAACGAGCGGCATGACGTGCGCGTCCTCCTCGTCGATGACCACGACCTGTTTCGAACGGGGCTCCGCAACCTCCTCGAGGGACAGGGGATCCAGATCGTCGGCGAGGCCGCCGGCGGCTCCGAGGCGCTCCAGATCGTGCGCGAGACGGCGCCCGACGTCGTCGTCATGGACCTGAACATGCCGGGCATGCACGGAGTCGAGGCGACCCGGCACATGAGCCGCGACGCCCCGCTCACGCGCGTGATCGTGCTCACGATCTCGGATCAGGAACAGGATGTGATGGATGCGATCCTCGCCGGGGCGTGCGGCTACCTGCTCAAGGACGCCTCGATCCAGGATCTGATCCAGGGGATCGAGTCGGCCGCGGTCGGCGAGGCGCTGATCTCACCTCATATCGCCGGCAAGGTGCTGCAGCACGTGCGTGCCACGACGGCCTCCCCCGACGCCGCCGCGACGATCCGCGCCGAGCTCTCCGACCGTGAGATCGAGGTGCTGAAGCTGATCGCGAACGGCAAGGACAACGCGGTGATCGCCGGCGAGCTGCACATCAGCCCGAAGACCGTCAAGAACCACATCTCGAACATCCTGATGAAGCTCCAGATGGACAACCGGATCCAGGCGGCCGTTTACGCCGTCCGCTCCGGGATCGTCTGAGCTAGAGCGCGTGCGCTCGCAGCGCTGCCAGCAGCCCGCGAAGGCCGGCCAGCTCGAGGTCGAGCTCGTGGAGAGCGGTCGTCAGCTCGGCGATCCGGGCTTCGTCACGCCGTCTCCGCCCGGACGACGCCGCGCAGCTCCCCCTCGACCCTCAGCCGCTCGACTCCGAGCGACAGCGCATGGGCGTAGCCGTCGGTCATGGTCTTCTCGACGTGCGCACGCGCCGCGTGCTCGCGCTCGGCGGGCTGGTCGAGCAGGGACCGAATCTCGGTCAGGACCGTGGGAAGATGCTGGCTCAAGGGGGCGCTCCATGCCCGATTATGGGTCTGCTGCCCCGTCCGGACATGGGCCGTTCGCCCCATCTTCGGGCCGGCCTCGGCCCATGCCTCGTGTTCGTGCTGGCCGTCGCCGGACTGATGCTCGCGGCGCCCGCCCGGGCGATCGACCCAACCCTTCAGGCACGGCTCACGAAGGCGCTCTCGGTGCCGCAGGTCGATCCGTCGCAGACCGGCGCGCTCGCGGTCGACCTCCGCAGCGGCACCGTGGTCTTCTCCCGGAACGCCGCGCGCTCGCTGCAGCCCGCGTCGAACGAGAAGCTGCCTGTGGCCTATGCCGCCCTGTCTCTCCTCGGCACGAGCTACCGCTTCCACACGGAGGTCGTCGGCACCGGCTCGCTCGTCGGCGACGTGTGGCACGGCGATCTGTTCCTGCGCGGCTTCGGCGACCCGACGCTCGGAGCAGCCGATCTCGACGCGCTCGCGGTCGAGGTGGCGTCGTGGGGGATCGCGCGGGTCGACGGTGCGGTGATCGGCGACGAGTCGTGGTTCGACGCTCGAAGAACCGGGCCGGGCTGGAAGCCGAGCTTCTACATCGGGGAGTCACCGCCTCTCTCCGCGCTCGTCGTCGCGCGGGGCTGGTTTCGAGGACGAACGTCTGCGAAGCCCGCGCTCGCCGCGGCTTCGCTCTTCCGCCGCGCTCTCCAGGCGAAAGGTGTCGCGATCAGCCGACCCGCTCGCTTCGGCACGCTCACGACCGAGGGCTTTCCGCTCGCCCGAGATCTCTCGGAGCCACTCGCCGCAATCGTCCGCTTCATGGGCCGCGAGAGCGACAACTTCACGGCCGAGGTGATGCTCAAGCAGCTCGGAGCGCTCTACGGAGACGAGGGCTCGACGGCGGCGGGCGCGCGAGTCGTGCGAGCGGCCCTCGCCGCCGCCGCGATTCCGCTCGGCGGCGTCAGAATCGCCGACGGCTCCGGGCTCTCGCGCCTCGATCGGCTCACGGCGAGCTCCCTCGTCGCCCTGCTCTCGGCGGGAATCGGTGACCCCGAGATCCGCGACGCATTCCTCGGCTCGCTCGCCGTCGCAGGTGTGGACGGCACCCTGCGTCATCGCCTCGAGTCGAGGCCGGCGCGCGGGCGAGTGATCGCGAAGACCGGAACGACCCGGGCCGCATCGGCGCTCTCCGGGTTCGTCCGAGACCGCTACGTCTTCGCGATCCTCCAGAACGGTGCTCCCGTCTCGGGCTACTGGGCCCGGCGTGCGCAGGATCGCTTTGCCACGGCGCTCGCGGCCTCCGGCTAGCGGCGACGGGGCGGGGGGACGAGCCCGGCCGGTGCAGTGGCCGGCGCGTTCTTGACGAGCTCGCGCAGCTCGGCCTCGGAGAGGATCGGTACGCCCGCCTTCTCCGCCTTCGCCACCTTCGAGCCCGGGTTCTCGCCCACGATCACGCCGGTCGTCTTCTTGGAGACATTGTCGGACACCTTGGCGCCGAGCGCGGCCAGCGCGGCCGCCGCCTCCTCGCGCGTAAATGCCTCCAGCGTGCCGGTGAGCACGTACTGCGATCCCGTGAGCGGCCCCTCGATCGGCCTCTCGGCCTCCCCCACCTCGAACACGAGCCCGAGCTCGCGCAGCTCCTGGACGAGCGTTCGGTTCTGCTCGTCCGAGAACCACTCCGCGATCGACTCGGCGCGATCGGGTCCGATCCCGTCGACCTCCTGAATCTCCTCCTGGCTCGCAGCGAGCATCCGGTCGACCGATCCGAAGTGACGTGCAAGGTTCTGCGCTGTCACCCAGCCCACGTCCGGGATGTTCAGACCGAAGAGAACGCGTGAGAACGGCTGCTGCCTCGATGCCTCGATCGACCCGAGCACGTTCGTCGCCGATCGCTCCTGGAAGCCGTCCAGCTCGAGCAGCTGCTCGAACGTGAGTCGATAGAGATCCGGCATCGAGCGCAGCAGCCCGAGATCCCAGAGCCGGCGCACGAACTGCTCGCCGACCCCTTCGATGTCCATCGCCGCGGTGACCCAGTTGATCAGCGTCTCGAGCCCCCGCGAAGGGCAGGCGCGGTTCGGACAGCGGTGCATCACCTCGCCCTCGGGCTTCACCACCTCGGCTCCGCAGAGGGGACAGTGGCTCGGCATCCGGAACTCCTTCGTTCCCTTCCGGTGCGCGCCGGCAGGCCCCACGACCTGCGGGATCACGTCCCCCGCGCGCTGCACGATCACGAGATCGCCCTCGCGAATCTGCTTGCGGTTGATGTCCTCCTCGTTGTGGAGCGTCGCGCGCGAGACGGTGACGCCGCCGACCTCGACCGGCTCGAGGATGCCCCACGGATTGAGAGCTCCGGTCCGCCCGACGCGGATCGCGATCTTCTCGAGCGTGGTCTGCGCGGTCATCGGCGCCCACTTGAAGGCGCGCGCCCAGCGCGGCCGTTCGTGGAGCGCGCCGAGCCGCGACTGCTGCTCGAGCGAATCGACCTTGATCACGATCCCGTCGATCTCGTAGTCGAGCTCGGCGCGTCGGCTTTCCCACTCGCGACAGCGTTCCGCTACCTCCTCGATCGTCTCGAGGCGCTCGGCAAACGGGTTGGTCCGGAAACCTCGGTCGCGAAGCCACTCGAGCTGTTCCCACTGCGTCTCGAAGCTGACGCCGTCGCGGTGGCCTGTCCCGTACGCCCAATTCGAGAGCGGCATGCTGCGCGTCACCTGGGAGTTCTTCTGTCGCACGGACCCGGCCGCGGCGTTCCGCGGATTCGGAGCCGGCTTCTTGCCCTCCTCGAGGAGCCGCTCGTTGAGCTTCCGGAAGCCTGAGAGCGGCATGTAGACCTCGCCGCGAACCTCGAGCGTGGCCGGTGGGTCGTCGCCTCGGAGCGACAGTGGGATCGCGTCGATCGTGCGCAGGTTGACGGTCACGTCCTCGCCTCGGCGGCCGTCGCCTCGTGTTGCGCCGCGAACGTAGACCCCGTTCTCGTAGAGGAGGCTGACCGCGAGCCCGTCGATCTTCGGCTCGAGGACGTAGGCGACTGGCTCGTCCGAGTCGAGCCGCTTGCGCACGTCGTCCGCCCACTTCTGCAGGGCGTCGTCGGTCGTCACCTTGTCGAGCGAGCCCATCGGAGTGAGGTGGTCGACCTTCTTGAACCCCTCCGACGGCGGAGCTCCGACGCGGCGAGAGGGCGAATCGGGCGGAATCTCGCTGTCGGCGAGGTCGCGCTCGAGCTCGAGCAGCTCGTCGAACAGCCTGTCGTACTCGGCATCCGGAACCTCGGGCTCGTCGAGCACGTGGTAGGCGTAGCCGTAGCGCTTCAGCACCTCACGCAGCTCCGCGGCACGATCAGAGCGCGGCAAGAAGCTCCTCGGTATCGCGCACGATTGCGTCGGGCTCCTCCGCCTCCAGCAGCTCCTGGCGATGGATCCCGCCCCAGGTGACTGCGACCGCTTTGACCCCGGCTGCTTTCGCGGCCCGGATGTCGAACGGCGAATCGCCGACGTAGGCGGCGCTCTCGGCGCTCGCACCGAGGCTCTCGAGCGCGAAGCGCAGCGGCTCCGGATCGGGCTTGTGGCGCTCCGTGTCGTCCGACCCGACGACCACCTCGAAGAACGCTTCGAGCGGCAGATAGCGGAAGGCGATGTCGACGGTGGCTCGACGCTTTGCGGTCACGATGCCGAGGCGCCTTCCCTGCTGCTTCAGGATCGTCAGCGCATCGGTCATGCCGGCGCATTCGGCGAGCTCCGAGTGGAGCGGCTCGTTGTGCTCGCGGTAGCACGCGACGAGCTCGTCGACCCTGTCCGCGTCGAGCTGGCGCATCTGCTCGACGAGCCCCGGGCCGCCAACGGCTGCCACGAGCTCGGAATCGGGAACCTCGCGCCCGAGCACGGTCTTCGCCGCGTGCCGCATCGAGGCGAGGATGATCGACCCCGAGTCGATCACCGTCCCGTCGAGATCGAAGAGGACGACCGGATACCGCATCGACTCGATGCTAGTCGTACCGGACGTGCTCGAGATACAGGCCCCAGGCCGGAACGGTGGCGCCGCCTTCGCTGCGAGGTCGGCCCTCGAGCAGCCGCCGGAGCTCGTCCGGACTCTGTTCGAGCATCGTGCCGACGAGCGTCCGCACCATGTGTCGGAGAAAGCTCTTTCCGGTGATCGTGAAGTGCAGCTCGTCCGCGGCTCGCTCCCAGCCCGCGGCGATCACGGTGCGCCGGAAGACCGTGTGCTGCGTCTCGGCAGGCGTGAACGCGGTGAAGTCGTGCTCGCCGGGCAGGAGCGCCGCCGCCGACGCCAGTGCGTCTTCGTCCAGCGGTCGCGGCCACCACAGAGAGCGTCGAGCCTCGAAGGGCGAGCGGATTCGGCGGCGCAGGATGCGATAGCGGTAGGTTCGGCTGCTCGCCGAGTAGCGGGCGCTGAAACCCGCCTCGACCGCCTCGGCGGCAACGACGGCGACGTCCCCGGGAAGCCGCGCAGTCAGCGCCCTCGGGATCCGGTCGGGCGGCGGCCCGCCTCCCACCTCGAGACTGACGACCTGGCCGACTGCGTGAACGCCTGTGTCCGTCCGGCCGGCCACGTCGAGCTCGGACCAGGTCGGAAAGATCGCGTCACACGCCTCCCGAAAGACGCTTTCGACCGTTCGTTCGCCGGGCTGGCGGGCCCAGCCTCGGAACTCGGTGCCGTCGTATTCGAGCGTCAGCTTCAGCTTCATGTCGGAACGACGACGAGCGTGAGCTGCTCTACCGCGACGATCTCCACGACTGCGCCCTCATCCGCGCCAGAGTCACAGCGGGCCTGCCAGAGCTCCCCTTTGACCCGAACGCCTCCGAGCGGCCGGCAGGGCGAGGTGACGACGGCTCGTGCTCCGATCAGCGCCTCCGCGCCCACCGTCGACGTGCGCCGGTGCGACCAGCGCCACAGAAACGTGGCTTCGGCGAGCTCGACCGCACCGCCGAGCGCAACCGCAACGACGCCCCAGGGCGACGGGAGCACGAAGATCGCCAGAGCGAGAGCGACGACGAAGACCACGGCCGCTAGACCCGGCGGTCGAGTAGCTCGAACACGCGCCCATCGGCAGCGCGGAAGTGCCGGTAGCGGTACTCGTCGTTCGCCTGCAGCTCGCCCTCGGGCTCGATCCCATGCGCTCGAAGCTCGGCCGTCGCGGACTCGACGTCGTCGACGAGGAAGCCGAGGTTGGTATCCGAGGGCGGCGCGATCCAGTCCGGCGGCACGACCGCGATCGACGATCCATTCGAGAAGACGAACCGGGCGTAGCCGTCCTCCTCGACACGCTCCATCCCCAGCACGTCGGCGAAGAAGCCGGCGAGGCCGGGGGCATCCGAGCTGGCGATTCCGGCGAAGACCAGGCCCTCGATTCTCACGCACGCGAGCGTAGCCCCAACGTGCCCCAAGGGGTCGCGCGACCCCCTGCATTCAGCCTAGACGACGAAGGCGCGCAGGATCTGCGCGCCTTCGTGTCGAGACTGTGACTCTTCGGGTGGAGCTAGGCGGAGCGTTGCGGGCCGGCCGCGAACGCCGTCTCGGGCTCGAAGTCCACGAGCTCGAGATAGACCATCTCGGCGGCGTCGCCCTGGCGGGCGCCGAGCTTGATGATCCGCGTGTAGCCCCCGGGTCGATCCGCGAAGCGAGGCGCGACGTCGGCGAAGAGGTGGCTGACCACCTCGGGCGAGCGGAGCTCCGAGAGAGCCTTGCGACGGGCCGAGAGGTCGCCGCGCTTCCCGAGCGTGATCATCTTCTCCGCGAACGGCTTGACGGCCTTCGCCTTCGCCTCAGTGGTCTGGATCCGCCCATGCTCGAGCAGAGCACCCGCGAGGTTCGAGTACAGCGCCTTCCGGTGCGCCGAATCGCGTCCCAGCTTCTTGCCTGCGCGGGCGTGACGCATCGCTCAGTCGTCTCCTCGAAGACTGAGGCCGTGCGACTGAAGCGTCTCCTTGACCTCTTCGATCGACTTCTTGCCGAAGTTCGGGATCGCAGCCAGCTCGTTCTCCGACTTCGTCACGAGGTCGCCGATGGTCTCGATTCCGACCCGCTTCAGGCAGTTGTACGAGCGGACACCGAGCTCGAGCTCCTCGATCGGGAAGTTCTCCATCCCGTGTGCGGCCGGGATCTCGATTCCGGTCTCGGCTGCGGCGGTCTCGCCGAAGCCCTCGATCCGATCGAGATCCGTGAAGATCGCGAGCTGCTTGATCAGGATCTCCGCAGCCTGGCCGATCGCATCGCGGGGTTCGAGCGAGCCGTCGGTGGTGACGTCGAGCCGGAGCTTGTCGTAATCCGTCCGCTGGCCGACCCGAGCTGCCTCGACGTCGTAGGAGACCCGCCGAACGGGGGAGAAGATCGAGTCGATCGGGATCACGCCGATCGGCTGCTCCGGGCCGCGGTTGAGCTCGGCCGGGACGTAGCCGCGACCGCGGCCGATCGTCAGCGTCATCTCGAGCTTGCCCTTGTCGGACAGGTGCGCGAGCACGAGATCGGGGTTGAGGATCTCGAGATCGGCCGGCGCCTGGATGTCGGCCGCGGTGACCGCGCCCGACCCCTTCTTGGCGATGTGCACCTCGACCTCGGGCGACTCACCATGGAGCAGGCAGATCAGGTTCTTCAGATTGAGGATGACGTCGGTGACGTCCTCCTTCACCCCGGGGAGGGTGGTGAACTCGTGCGCGACGCCCTCGATCTTGACGGCGGTGACGGCGGCGCCCTCCAACGAGGAGAGCAGCACGCGGCGCAGCGAGTTGCCGAAGGTGTAGCCGAAGCCGCGATCGAGCGGCTCGATCACGAAGATCCCGCGGTTCTCGTTGATCTCCTCGTGGACGATCTTCGGAACCTGGAAGTCCATCAAGCTGTTGCGTGTAGCCAAGAGAATCCCTTCTTCTTCCGTGTGGAGAGCCTTACTTGGAGTAGAGCTCGACGATGAGCGACTCCTGAACCGGAGTGTCGATCTCGGCGCGCTCGGGCCACTTCAGCACCTTGCCGGTGAGCCCCTCGTGGTCTGCCTGGAGCCACGGCGCAACCGATGCGGTGAGATCTGTCGCGTCGCGAATCGTCGCCTCCGCGCCGCTGCCCGCCCTCATCGTGACGATGTCGTCCGGCCGCACCCCGTAGCTCGGGATGTTGACGCGGCGACCGTTGACCGTGAAATGGCCGTGGCGCACGAACTGGCGGGCTTGAGCGCGCGAGCCGGCGAAGCCGAGCCGGTAGACGACGTTGTCGAGCCGGGTCTCGAGCATCCGGAGGAGGTTCTCGCCGGGCGCGCCCGTGCCGCGCGTGGCCTTGTCGTAGTAGTTGCGGAACTGCTTCTCGAGGAGGCCGTAGTAGCGGCGCGCCTTCTGCTTCTCGCGCAACTGCAGCAGGTACTCGCTCTGCTTGATCCGCCCACGACCATGCTCGCCCGGCGGATAGGAGCGCCGCTCGATCGCGCACTTCTCGGTCAGGCAGCGCTCGCCCTTGAGGAAGAGCTTCATCCCCTCGCGGCGGCAGATCCGGCACTTCGCTCCGAGATCGCGGGCCATCAGACGCGCCTCCGCTTGCGGGGGCGAACCCCATTGTGGGCCTGCGGCGTCACGTCCTTGACCCCGAGAATCTCGAGTCCGGCGGCCTGCAGCGAGCGGATCGCCGTCTCGCGTCCCGAGCCAGGGCCCTTGACGAAGACCTCGACCTTCTGGAGCCCGTGCTCCATTCCCTTGCGGGCGCACGAGTCCGCGGTGACCTGGGCGGCGAACGGGGTCGACTTGCGCGAGCCCTTGAAACCGGCCGAGCCGGCGGACTCCCACGCGATCACGTTCCCCTCCTTGTCGGTCAGCGCGACGATCGTGTTGTTGAACGACGTCTTGATGTGCGCCTGGCCGATCGCGATGTTCTTGCGGACGCGCCGACGCGTGCGGCCGCGAGCGGCCGCAGCCTTGCGAGGAGGTGCCATTACTTCGCCTTCTTCCCGCGGCCGACGGTCTTCTTCGGCCCCTTGCGCGTGCGCGCGTTCGTCTTCGTCCGCTGCCCGTTGACCGGGAGGCCGCGCCGATGGCGCACGCCGCGATAGCAGCCGATCTCGGAGAGACGCTTGATCGACTGGGAGCGCTCGCGACGGAGGTCGCCCTCCACCTGCAGCTCACCGTCGATGTAGGCGCGGAGCTTGTTGATCTCGTCGTCCGTGAGGTCCTTGACCTTCTCGTTCGGGTCGAGCTCGAGCGCACGACAGATCTTCTGCGCGGAAGCCTGCCCGATCCCGTAGATGTACGTCAGCCCGATCTCCAGACGCTTCTGGTTCGGGAGGTTGACGCCTGCGATTCGTGCCAAGTGACTAGCCCTGCCTTTGCTTGTGCCGTGGATTGGTGCAGATGACCATGGTGCGCCCGTGCCGCTTGATCACACGGCAGCGCTCACACCTGGGCTTGACGGACGGTCGAACCTTCATCAGAAACCTTCGTTAGCGGTTGCGGAACGTGATTCTGCCGCGGTTCAAGTCATAGGGAGAGAGCTCGACCTTGACGCGGTCGCCCGGAGCGATGCGGATGTAGTGCTTGCGCATCTTTCCCGAGATCGTGGCGAGCACGCTGTGACCGCCGTCGACCTGCACCCGGAACATCGTGCTCGGGAGCGCTTCGACGACCTCGCCTTCGACCTCGATTTTCTCTTCCTTGACTGCCATAGACTCCGGTGGACTCGACGGATCGACTTGAAAGAAGCGGTGCGCGCGACAAAACGCGGCCTCGCCGCGCGAGGCGCCTACTTTAGCAAAGACGGTTCTCGATCGCCCGCCGCGGTCAAGATTCGCGGGCCTTCCGCGGTGATCGCGACGGTGTGCTCGAAATGGCAGGCGAGCGAGCCGTCCTCTGTGGAGATCGACCATTCGTCGTCGTGCACGAAGACATCGGGCGAGCCCGCGGTGATCATCGGCTCGATCGCGATCGTCATCCCCTCGGAGAGCTGCGGCCCGCGTCCCTCATGCCCGAAGTTCGGGATGTGGGGATCCTCGTGGTAGGCCCGTCCGACGCCGTGACCGACGAGGCTGCGGACGACCGAGAAGCCACTCGCCTCGACGAGCTTCTGAATCGCAGACGAGATGTCGCCGACGCGATTGCCCGGCCGTGCCTGGGCGATTCCGGCCGCAAGCGCCTCGCGCCCCACGTCGAGCAGCCTCAGCGCCTCGGAGTCGACGTCACCGACTCCGAAGGTGAAAGCACTGTCGGCGATGTAGCCGTCGAGCGTAACGCCGACGTCGATCGTGATCAGATCGCCGTCTCCGACGACGTAAGCGCCGGGGATTCCGTGCACGACCATGGCGTTGGGCGAGATGCAGATCGCCCGCGGATAGCCGCGGTAGCCTTTCGAGGTCGGGATCCCTCCGCGCGCGGCAATGTACTCCTCCGCCACGAGATCCAGCTCACCGGTCGTGATCCCCGGCTCCAGCTGCTCGCCGACATGCTCGATCGTGCCCGCGACGATGCTGCCGGCCGCGGCCATCTTCTCGATCTCGTTGAGTGACTTGCGAATGATCATCGGACTGCCACCTGCTCCAGAGCCTGCTGGATCTCCGCGTACACCTCGCCGACCTCCCGGTCCGCATGCAGCGGCACGAGCCGTCCGGTCGCCCGGTAGTGGTGGACGACCGGCTCGGTCTGCTCATGGTAGATGGCGAGGCGGCGGCCGATCGTCTCGGGCGTGTCGTCGGCGCGACCCTCTTCGTGGGCGCGGCCGAGCGCGCGCTCGCGGGCGATCCCGTCGGGCAGGTCGAAGAAGAGGATCGCATCCAGCCGTCGCCCGATCACGACGAGCATCTCGTCGAGCGCTTCCGCCTGGGCCAGATTTCGAGGAAAGCCGTCGAGGATGAAGCCGTTGAGCGCGTCGTCCTCCGAGAGGCGTTCCTCGATCATCCTGATCGTCAGCTCGTCGGGCACGAGATCGCCGCGCTCCATGATCGCGTCGACGGAGCGGCCGAGCTCCGTCGACCCATCGAGCGCGCGAAACATGTCCCCTGTCGAGACATGGGGAACGCTGTAGTCGGCGGAGATCCGCTTCGCCTGGGTTCCCTTGCCGGACCCCTGCGGCCCGAGCAGCAAGAGGTTCACTATTTGAGGAAGCCTTCGTAGGAGCGCGCCATCATCTGCGACTCCATCTGCCGCATCGTGTCGAGCGCGACGCCGACGGCGATCAGCACCGAGGTGCCTCCGAGCGCGCCGGCGGTCGCCTGCGAGAAGCCGCCGTAGCGGATGAAGAGCGTCGGCAGCGTCGCCACGAGCGCGAGATAGATCGCGCCGGGCAGCGTCAACCGCGTCAGGACGCGGTCGAGGTACTGCGCGGTGGGCGGGCCCGGCCGAAGCCCGGGGATGTAACCCCCGTAGCGGCGCAGGTTGTCGGCCTGGTCGACCGGATTGAACTGGACGGCCGTGTAGAAGTAGGTGAAGACGACGATCAGGAAGCCCTGGAGCAGCATGTAGCCGATGTTCGTGGGCAGGAAATGCTCGTTGACGAAGCCCTGCGTCTGCGGAAAGTACTGGCCGATCGTGGGCGGGAACGCCATCACGGCGGCCGCGAAGATGACCGGGATCACGCCGGCCATGTTCACGCGCAGCGGCATATAGGTGGAGCCGCCGGCGGTCATCCGCCGCCCGACCATCCGCTTCGCATACTGGATCGGGATCCGGCGCTGACCCTCCTGGATGAAGACGATCGCGGCCACGATTGCGAGCGCGATCAGCGGGAAGAAGAGCTTCTCCATCGGCCCGCCGTTCCACCAGGCTGCGACCCCGATCGGCGCGCCGGTGAGGATCGAGGCGAAGATCAGGAGCGAGATCCCGTTGCCGATCCCGCGCTTGGTGATCAGCTCGCCCATCCACATCAGCAACGTGCAGCCGACGGTGAGCGTGATGATGATCAGCGTCATCCGGCCGAGGTTCGCGTCGAGCACGCCCTGGCGTCGGAAGAGGAACGCGTACCCGGTCGACTGGGCTGCCGCGAGGATGATCGTCAGGTAACGCGTGTACTGGTTGATCTTGGCGTAACCGGCTTCGCCTTCCTTCTGCAGCTCGGCGAGCTTCGGAATCACGACCGTCATCAGCTGCAGGATGATCGAGGCGGTGACGTACGGCATGATCCCGAGCGCGAAGATCGAGAACTGGGAGAGCGCACCGCCCGAGAAGAGGTTGAGCAGGCCGAGGATCGTGCCGCCGCGGCTATCGAAATAGCTGTCGATCGCGTCGGAGTTGACGCCGGGAGCGGGCATCCACGAGCCGAGCCGATAGAGGGCGAGAATCATCGCCGTGAACAGGACGCGGCGGCGGAGCTCCGGCACTCGCCACGCATTGCCGAGCCAGCTGAACAAGCGCTACGACTCCTCGGCGGGAGCCTCGGCGGCCACCGGCTTCGTCTTTGTCCTCGCCTTGCGCGGATCCTTCGGCGCCTTCAGCGCGGTCGCGCTGCCTCCAGCGTTGGTGATCTTCTCGCGGGCGGAGGCCGAGAACGCGTGTGCAGTGACGGCGAGCTTCTTCGTCAGCTCGCCGGAGCCGAGGATCTTGACGTCCGCCTTCGTGTTCTTCAGCAGCCCCTTCTCGACGAGCGACTCGATGTTCACGGTGTCGCCGTTCTCGAACAGGCGCTCGAGGTCGCGCAGGTTCACGGGCTGCGAATAGGTACGAAACGGGCCGATCGGCATCGCGTCGGCCGACGTGTTGCCGCGCAGCTTCGGCATCCGCATATCGAGCGGCATCTGCCCGCCCTCGAAGCCCGCACTCAGCTTGTGCGATCCGGCGCGCGACTTCTGGCCCTTGATCCCACGACCGGAGTAGCGGCCCTTGCCCGAGCCCAGGCCGCGACCGACGCGCTTGCGCTCGGTCCGTGCTTGCGCCGGCTGCAGCGAATGCAGGTTCAAGTCGGCGGTGGGGGTTGCGTCGGCTGCCATCGCTAGGCGTCCTCGACCTTGACGAGGTGAGCGACCTTCCGCAGCATACCGGCGGCCTCCGGAGTGTCCTTGACCTCGTTCGACTTGCCGATTCGGCCGAGCCCGAGCGCGCGCAGCGTCCCGCGGTGCCGCTCGCTCTGACCGATCTGGCTCTTGATCTGGGTGACTCTGAACGTCGTCACGTCGCCGTTCCCGCGCGCTCCTCGCGCAGCTCGGCGATGCGCGCCGCGGACTGCGGCAGGATCTCCGAGATCGTCTTGCCGCGCATGCGCGCGACGTCCTCTGGCCGGCGGAGCGACTTCAAACCGGCGACGGTGGCCTTCGCCATGTTGATCGGGTTCGTCGTGCCGAGGCTCTTGGCCAGCACGTCGCGAATCCCTGCCAGCTCGAGCACGGCACGAACGCCGCCGCCGGCGATCACGCCGGTGCCCTCGGAAGCCGGGCGGATGAACACCCGCGCCGCCCCGAAGACCCCCATGATCTCGTGCGTGACCGTCGTGCCGTGCTTCGGCACGGTGAACAGGTTCTTCTTCGCGTCGTCGACGGCCTTCGAGATCGCGAGCGGTACCTCGCGCGCCTTGCCGTAGCCGACGCCGACGCGATCGACCTCGTCGCCGATCACGACGAGCGCGGTGAACGAGAAGCGCCGGCCGCCCTTGACGACCTTGGCGACGCGGTTGATCTCGATCACGCGCTCCTTGAGCTCGCGCACTTCCTCGCGGGCGATCACCTCACGCTCGACGGTGCTCAAAACTTCAGTCCTCCCTCGCGCGCGCCGTCGGCGAGCGCCTTGACGCGTCCGTGGTACAGGTAGCCGCCGCGGTCGAACACGACGGACTCGATCCCGGCTTTCTTCGCGGCCTCGGCGACGAGCTTGCCCACCTCGGCCGCCTGCTCGGTCTTCGTGCCCTTGAACGATTTCTTGACCCCGAGCCAGCTCGCGCCGGCAATCGTGCGACCGCTCTGATCGTCGACGAGCTGGGCGAAGATGCCCTTGTTCGAGCGGAAGATCGCGAGGCGAGGCCGCTCGGCGGAGCCGGAGACCTTGCCGCGGATCCGGCGCTGGCGGCGCTGCCGCGCCTGACGTGTGGAGAGGGTGCTCATGCGCGCTTCCCGACCTTTCTCCGCACGACCTCGTCGCGGTAACGGATCCCCTTGCCCTTGTACGGCTCGGGCTTGCGGACAGCGCGGATCTCGGCGGCCGTCTGGCCGACCTGCTGCTTGTCCGTGCCCTTGACGACGACCTGGTTCGGCGCCGGCACGTCGAACGTGATTCCCGGCCGCGGCTTCATGACGACCGCGTGCGAGTAGCCGACGTTGAGCTCCAGGTCGGTGCCGCGGAGCGAAGCGCGATAGCCGACGCCCTGGATCTCGAGGTGCTTCTCGAAGCCCTTGGTCACGCCCTCGACCATGTTCGCGATCAGCGAGCGCGTCAGGCCGTGAAGCGCGCGATCCTCGCCGCGCTCGGTTGGGCGCGTGACGACGATCTCGCCGTCGCCCTGCTCGATCTTCATCCTCGCCGGAACCTGCTGCGAGAGCTCGCCGAGCGGGCCGTTCACCTGAACACGTCCTGGCGAGAGCCCGATCGACACGGTCGAGGGCACCTCGATGGGCTGTCTGCCGATTCGACTCATCCGACTACCAGACGAAAGCGATCACTTCGCCGCCGATACCGCGCTCGGCGGCCTGGCGGCTCGTGACGAGCCCGGTCGAGGTGGACAGAATCGCAGTGCCGAGGCCTCCGAGCACGCGCGGGAGCCGGTCCTTGCGCGCATAGACGCGCCGGCCCGGGCGCGAGACGCGCTTGAGGCCGGAGATCACGCGCTGGCGGTTCTTGCCGAACTTGAGCTCGACGACGAGGGTCGAGTACGGCTGCCCCTCGACCTCGACGACGCGGAAGTCCTTGATGTAGCCCTCGTCCTTGAGCACGCGGGCGATCTCCTCTTTGATCCGGGAGGTCGGCATCTGGGCGGTGTCCTGCATCGCCTTGTTGGCGTTGCGGATCCGGGTCAACATGTCTGCGATCGGGTCGGTCAGCATCTCTTCTCTCCTACCAGCTGCACTGTGTCTACCAACTGCTCTTTGTCATGCCGGGAATCGCGCCCTGGTGCGCGAGCTCGCGCAGGCAGATCCGGCAGAGGCCGAACTTCTTGAACACGGCGCGCGGACGGCCGCAGCGATTGCAGCGCGTGTACTGCCGCACCTTGTACTTCTGCGTGCGCTTCTGCTTGACGACGAGCGATGTCTTGGCCATGTCCTAAAGATCCCTTCCAGGCTCGCTACCTGCGAACGGAAGCCCGAGGCCCTTCAAGAGCGCGAGGGCGTGCTCGTCCGTCTTGGCAGTGGTCGTGATGGTCACGTCGAAGCCCCGGACGGACTGGACGCTGTCGTAGTCGATCTCGGGAAAGATGATCTGCTCCCGGACGCCGAGCGAGAAGTTGCCCCGGCCGTCGAACGACCTCGGGTTGAGGCCTCGAAAGTCGCGGATTCGCGGGAGCGCGATCGAGACGAGCCGGTCGAGGAACTCGTACATCCGGTCGCCCCGGATCGTCACCTTCGCGCCGACGGCCATCCCCTCGCGCAGCTTGAAGCTCGCGATCGACTTGGTCGCCTTGCGAACCTGAGCTCGCTGCGCGGCGATCGTCGTCAGCTCCTCGATCGCGGACTCGAGCGCCTTGGCGTCCGTCTTCGCGTCGCCCACGCCCATGTTGAGCGTGATCTTCGTAATGCGCGGAACCTCCATGATCGACTTCAGGCCCAGCTCCTCCTGCAGCTGCGGGCGCAGCTCCTCGTAGGAGTCCTTGAGCCGCGGGGTGTACTCGACGGTGGCCATCACTTGGTGTCGATCTCCTGGCCGCAGCCGTCCCGCTTGCAGACCCTGACGCGCACGACTTCGCCCTTGATCGTCTTCTCCTTGATCCCGACTCGCGTCGGCAGGCCGCACGTGGGGCAGACGAGCATCACGTTCGAGACGTCGACGGGCGCGGCCTTCTCGATCCGGCCGCCGGGCGCCATCTGGACGCCTCCCATCCGGCTCGAGTCGCGCAGTGGCTTCGGCTTCGTGTGCCGCGTGATCACGTTCAGGTTCTCCACGATCACGCGCCGATCGCCGGGGCGCGCCTCGAGGATCCGCCCCTGCTTTCCGCGGTCCTTGCCGGCGAGAACCTGAACCAGGTCCCCCTTCTTGATCTTCAGCTTCACAGTCATCTTGCTCAGAGCACCTCGGGAGCCAGGGAAACGATCTTCATGAAGTTCTTCTCGCGCAGCTCGCGGGCGACTGGCCCGAAGATGCGCGTTCCGCGCGGATTCCGGGCGGCGTCGATGATCACGGCTGCGTTCTCGTCGAACGCGATCTGCGTGCCGTCGTCGCGACCGTAGGGCTTCTTCGTCCGAACGACGACCGCCTTCACGACCTCGCCCTTCTTGACCGCGCCCTGCGGTGTCGCCGACTTCACGGTACCTACGATGATGTCGCCGACCCGAGCGTAGCGACGCTTGGATCCGCCCATCACCCGGATGCAGAGTAGCTCGCGCGCACCGGTGTTGTCCGCCACGCGCAGCCGGGATTCCTGCTGGATCACTTCGCCACCTCGAGGATCTCGGCGAGGCGCCAGTTCTTCGACTTGGAGAGCGGACGCGTCTCGACGATCCGGACGACGTCTCCGATCTTCGCCTCGTTCGTCTCGTCGTGGGCGTGGAACTTCTTCGATTGCCGGATCACCTTCTTGTAGCGCCGGTGCATCCCGATCGTGTCGACCTTGACGACGATCGTCTTGTCCATCGCGTCCGAGACGACGGTGCCCTGGCGCTCCTGACGACGGCCGAGCTCCTGCTCGGGCTTCGGCAGGCGCACGATCGCCTTGCGCTCCGTCGGCTTGTCGCGCTGCGGGCGCGTGCGCTGTCGACGCAACGAGCGCGGCAGCCGCTTCCGCTTCGGCTTGGGTCCTGATTGCTGGGCCGGAGCGGCCGGAGCCTCGGCAGCAGGACTCTCGACTGCAGGGCTCTCGGCTCAGCCTCGGCGGCAGTGCTTCTTCCGCAGGCGCCTCGTCGGCAGGCTCGGGCTCGGCTTCCGCGACGGGCTCCTCGACAGCCGCTTCGGGTTCCGGCGCCGGCTCGGCGGACGCGACAGGAGCTTCCTGCTCGGGGCTCGGCGACCATCGCCTCGTCGGCCGCGGGCACCTCGTCGGCGACGACCGGCTCGGCCGCCTCCTCCTGGACCTCGGCCTGTTCCGGTCGGCCACGTCGCTCGACGCCACGGGCGCCCCTTCGTCCACCGCAGGCGTCGCCGCCTCGGTCTCCTCGACCGCAGTCTCGTCTGCGTCCGGCTCGGTCTTCTTCTTCTTCTCAGCCATCTCTACTTCACCCTCAGTTCTGGTCGTGCCTCGCGCTCGTGCCGGACGGTCAGGATGCGGGCGATCTCGCGCTTCGCCGAGCGGAGCCGCGCGCTGTTCTCGAGCGCCCCGGTCGCCGACTGGAAGCGCAGGTTGAAGAGCTCCTGGCGGGTCTCCGCCATCTTGCGGTCGAGCTCGTCGTCGGTCAGGTCGCGCAACGCCCTAGCTTTCAAAGAGATCAGCCTCTCTCCGGACGAACTTGGTCTTGACGGGAAGCTTCTGCCCGGCGAGGCGCAGCGCCTCCTTGGCGAGCGGCTCGGGCACGCCGGCGAGCTCGAACATGACTCGCCCCGGCTTGACGACGGCGACCCAGCCCTCGGGCGAGCCTTTCCCCGAGCCCATCCGCGTCTCGGCAGGCTTCTGGGTGTACGACTTGTCGGGGAAGACGTTGATCCAGACCTTGCCGCCGCGCTTGATCTTGCGCGTCATCGCGATCCGGGCGGCCTCGATCTGCCGGTTCGTGATCCAGGCGGCCTCGAGCGACTTGATCCCGAAGTCGCCGAACTGAACCTCGGTCTGACCGCGGGAGACGCCACGACGGCGGCCACGGTGAACCTTGCGATGCTTGACCTTCTTCGGCAGCAGCATCAGGCGTTCTCACCCCCGGACTCGTCGAGCTTCGTCTTGTCCTCGACCTGAACCTTCGGGGTGGTCGTGTCGGGAGCGTCCGCGACCGGGGCCGGTGTCGTCGCGACATCCGGCTGGATCTCGGGCTGGACGCGCCCTTCGGCCGAGACTCCCTGATCGTCGGTGCGCGGCTTCTCGACGGTCTCTGCCGGGCGCTCGGCGGGGCGATTCTGAGGACGGGGACGACTCGTGCCCTGCCCTCGCCCGCTCGGCCGGCCACCGCTGCGCGGCGCGCCGCCGGCTGCGGCGCCCGCTGGGCCGCCCGGCCTGCCGCCACCGGGACGGCGCGGCTTCTTGACGAGCCCGAGACCTTCACGGTCCTGGCTGCGACCACGACTCGACTCGCGCGAGGCGCCGAGCCCTTCCGCCGCGCCGCCACGGCGCCGGCGGGCCTGATCCTGGTCGCCGAGGCGCGTGTCCTTGCCGGTCGTGACGCCCTCGAAGCCCTCGGGCATGATCTCGCCCTTGTTGATCCAGACCTTGACGCCGATCCGCCCGTAGGTCGTCTTCGCCTCGGCGAAGCCGTAGTCGATGTCCGCGCGGATCGTGTGCAGCGGAATCCGGCCCTCGGTGTAGCGCTCCGAGCGGCTCATCTCGCCGCCGCCGAGCCGTCCGCCGCACTGGATCTTGATTCCCTGCGCGCCCGAGCGCATCGCCGAGGCGAGCGAGCGCTTCATCGCGCGCCGGAAGCTGACTCGGTTCTGCAGCTGCTCCGCGATCGACTGCGCCACGAGCTTCGCGTCGAGCTCGGGCCGCTTGATCTCGTTGATGTTGATGTGGACGTTCTTGCCCGTGATCGAGTGCAGCTCCTTGCGAAGCGCATCGACCTCGACGCCGGACTTGCCGATCACGATCCCCGGCCGCGCCGTGTAGATGTCGACGGTGATCCGCTGCTTGTCCTTGCGGATCAGGATGTCCGACAGGCCGGCATGGCCGAGCTTGCCGTTGATGTGCGCACGGATCTGGACGTCCTCCAGGATGTACTGGGGGAACTCCTTCTTGCCCACGTACCAGTTCGACTTCCAGTCGTGGATGACGCCGACCCGCAGGCCGCCGGGATGGACTTTCTGGCCCATCAGGCCACCGCCTCCTTCTTCTTCTTCGTTGCGCGCGCGGCGCGCTTCGGCTTCTCAGCGGTCTCGGCAGGAGGCGATGCCTCGGTCGTGGCCGGCGCGGCTGCGCGGCGGCGCGGGCGCTCATCCGCCTTCGGATCCTCCCCGAGCAGGATCGTGATGTGACAGGTGCGCTTGAGGATCTGGCTCGCCCGGCCCCGCGCGCGCGGCCGGAACCGCTTCAGCGTCGGGCCTTCGTTCGCGTACGCCGCGGCGATCACGAGCTCGTCGCCGATCAGGCCGTGGTTGGCCTCGGCGTTCGAGACGGCCGAGTGCAGCACCTTCTCGATATCCGTCGCGACGTGGCGCTGCGTGAAGCGGAGGATGGTGCGCGCCTCGGGCACGGTCCGGCCGCGGACGTTCTCGAGCACGACCCGCGCCTTGCGGGCCGAGCTGCGAACCCAGCGGGCCTCCGCCTTGACCGTCACGGTCGGAAGTGCCTGCCGCTGGGCCATCAGCGCTTCACCTTTGCCTGGCGGTCACCGGAGTGGCCGCGGAAGGTCCTCGTCGGAGCGAACTCGCCGAGCTTGTGCCCGACCATCTGCTCGCTCACGAAGACCGGCACGTGCTTGCGCCCGTCGTGGACCGCGATCGTGTGGCCGACCATGTCCGGGAAGATCGTGGAGGAGCGCGACCAGGTGCGGATCATCCGCTTCTCGTTCGTGGCGTTCATCGCCTCGATCCGGCTCAGGAGCCGCTCCTCGATGAAAGGGCCCTTCTTGGACGATCTGCTCATCTAGCGCTTGTCCTTCCCGCGGCGACGGCCGCGCACGATCAGGTTGTTTGACTCCTTGTGCTTCGCGCGGGTGCGCTTGCCGAGCGTCGGCACGCCCCACGGGGTGACCGGATGCCGGCCGCCCTTCGACTTGCCTTCCCCGCCACCGTGCGGGTGGTCGACCGGGTTCATCGCGGAGCCGCGAACCGCGGGCCTCTTGCCGAGCCACCTGCTCCGACCGGCCTTGCCGATCGACTGGTTCTCGTGGTCGGCGTTTCCGACCTGACCCACGGTAGCGCGACACGCGAGCAGGACGCGGCGCATCTCGCCGGACGGAACGCGGAGCACCGCATAGCCGGCGTCCTTGGCGACGAGCTGGACGCTGGAGCCGGCCGAGCGGGCCATCTTCGCGCCCTGCCCCGGCTTCAGCTCGACGTTGTGCACCATCGTGCCGGTCGGGATGTTCTCGAGCGGAAGCGCGTTCCCCGGCTTGATGTCGGCGGTCGGGCCCGACTCGACGGTGGCACCGACCTTGATCCGCGCCGGCGCGATGATGTACGACTTCGCGCCGTCGGCGTAGTGGAGGAGCGCGATCCGCGCAGACCGGTTCGGGTCGTACTCGATTGCGGCGACCTTCGCGGGCACGCCGTCCTTCGTCCGCTTGAAGTCGATCACGCGATAGCGGCGCTTGTGGCCGCCGCCCTGATGACGGGTCGTGATCCGACCGTTGTTGTTCCGCCCGCCCGTCTTCTTCAGCGGCTCGGTCAGGCTCTTCTCGGGCTTCGACTTCGTGACCTCCTCGAAGCTCGAGACGGACATGAAGCGGCGGCCGGGGCTCGTCGGCTTGTACTTCTTCAAGGCCATCAGACCTGGGCTCCTTCGAAGATCTCGATCGTGTGTCCTTCGCGCAGCTGGACGATCGCCTTCTTCCAGCCCGGCCGTGTTCCCACGGAACGCCCGCGTCGCTTCGGCTTGGCCTGCACCTTGACGATGTTGACCGCCTGGACCTTCACCTCGAAGAGCTCCTCGACGGCCTGGCGAACCTGCGTCTTGTGGGCGTCCTTGTGCACCTTGAACGTGTACTTGCGATCGTTGATCAGGCTGTAGCTCTTCTCGGAGACGACCGGAGCGAGCAGGACTTCGTTCGGATGGAGGCTCATGTCGCTCTCGCTTCGACGAGCGGAAGCGCGCTCTCGGTGATCAGCACCGAGCGCGCCCAGACGACCGAGGCGACCTCGAGCTCGGCGGGAACGGTGATCAGCGTCCGCGGAAGATTGCGGAACGACTTGATCAGCGTCTCCTCCTCGTCGGTGGCGACGATGAGCAGCGGCACGTCCTGGCCCCAGCCCTCGACGAGCGCCTTTGCCTGCTTCGTCGACGGAGCCTCGAACGAGGCGGCGGAAAGCAGCCCGAGCGTCCCGTTCTGGGCGTGGCTCGAGAGGGCGCCGCGAAGCGCCGAGCGTCGCGCCTTCCGGTTCACCTTCTGGTCGAAGACGCGACCGACGGCGAACGTGACGCCGCCGCCCGTGAACTGGGGAGCGCGGATCGTCCCGGCGCGAGCGCGACCGGTGCCCTTCTGGCGCCACGGCTTCGAGCGGCCGCCGGCGACGAGCCCGCGACTCTTGACGCCACGGGTGCCTGCACGGCGCGCGTTCAACTCGGCGCGGACGGTCTCGTGGACGACGTGCGGCTTCAGCTCGGCACCGAAGACGGTCTCCTCGAGGGAGACGTCCTTCGCGGCCGAGCCGCCGAGCAATGGTGCCTTCGGGGCGGCCATGACTACCTCGCCTCCCTGATCTCGACGATCCCGCTCTTCGGGCCCGGGATCGAGCCCTTCACGAGCAGGAGGTTCTGCTCCACGTCGACGTCGTGGATCACGAGGCCCGGCTGGGTGATCCGCTTGCCGCCCATCCGGCCGGCCATCTTCTGACCCTTGAACACGCGGGCGGGCGTCGCCGAAGCGCCGATCGAGCCGGGCTTGCGGACGTTATGGGAGCCGTGCGAGACGGGGCCGCGGGCGAAGTTGTGCCGCTTGATCGTGCCCTGGAAGCCCTTGCCGATCGAGATCCCCGCGACCTTGACCGCCTCGCCGGGCTCGAAGGCCTCGACCGTGACGGTCTCGCCGACCTGAAGCTCGCTCTGGCCGCGAAGCTCGACGAGATGCCGGTGTGGCGCGGCGCCCGCCTTCGCGAGGTGCCCGATCTCCGGCTTCGAGAGCTTCCGCTCGACGACGGGCTCGTAGGCGATCTGAACCGCCTCGTAGCCGTCCGTCTCCATGGTCTTCACCTGGACGACAGGGCAGGGCCCGGCCTGGATCACGGTGACAGGGGTGACCTGGCCGCTCTCCGCGTCGAAGACCTGCGTCATGCCGAGCTTCCTGCCAAGGATGCCCTTCATCAGAGCTTGATCTCGATGTCGACACCGGCGGGGAGGTCGAGGCGCATCAGCGAGTCGACCGTCTTCGGCGTCGGGCTGTGGATGTCGATCAACCGCTTGTGCGTGCGCACCTCGAAGTGCTCGCGCGAGTCCTTGTCCTTGAACGGACTGCGGATCACGCAGTAGACGTTCTTCTCGGTTGGCAGGGGCACAGGGCCGGTGATCGTCGCACCGGTGCGCTGGGCCGTCTCCACGATCTGCGAGGCGGAGCGGTCCAGCTGCTGGTGGTCATAGCCCTTGAGCCGGATCCGGATCTTCTGTTGCGCCACGAGGTTCCCTTGATCCCTTCGACTACTTCGTGATCTTCGTGACGACGCCGGCGCCGACCGTGCGACCGCCCTCGCGGACCGCGAAACGCAGGCCCTCGTCCATGGCGATCGGGTTGATCAGAGCAACCGTCATCTGCGTGTTGTCGCCCGGCATGACCATCTCCTGGCCCTCCGGGAGCGTGATCTCGCCCGTCACGTCCGTCGTGCGGAAGTAGAACTGCGGGCGGTACTTGGAGAAGAACGGCGTGTGACGGCCGCCCTCGTCCTTCGAGAGCACGTAGATCTCCGCGTCGAAGTCGGTGTGCGGGGTGATCGAGCCGGGCTTCGCGAGCACCTGGCCGCGCTCGATCTCCTCGCGCTTGATCCCGCGGAGCAACGCGCCTGCGTTGTCGCCGGCCTGCGCCGCGTCCAGCGTCTTCTGGAACATCTCGACGCCGGTGACGACCGTCTTCTCCACCTTCTCGTGGATGCCGACGATCTCGACCTCGTCGCCGATCTTGATCGCGCCCTGCTCGACGCGGCCGGTGACGACGGTGCCGCGGCCCGTGATCGTGAAGACGTCCTCGATCGGCATCAGGAACGGCTTGTCGATGTCGCGCGTCGGCTCCGGGATGTAGGAGTCGACCGCCTCCATCAGCTCCAGGATCTTCGGCGTCCACTCGGCGTCGCCCTCGAGCGCCTTCAGCGCCGAGACGTGCACGATCGGGATGTCGTCGCCCGGGAAGTCGTACTTGGAGAGGAGCTCGCGCACCTCCATCTCGACGAGCTCGAGCAGCTCGGGGTCGTCGACCATGTCGGCCTTGTTCAGCGCGACCACGATGTACGGGACCTCGACCTGCTTCGCGAGCAGGATGTGCTCCCGCGTCTGCGGCATCGGGCCGTCGGCGGCCGAGACGACGAGGATCGCCCCGTCCATCTGCGCGGCACCCGTGATCATGTTCTTGATGTAGTCGGCGTGCCCCGGGCAGTCGACGTGCGCGTAGTGCCGGTTCGCGGTCTCGTACTCGACGTGCGCGGTGTTGATCGTGATCCCGCGCTGGCGCTCCTCGGGAGCGGCGTCGATCGACGCGAAGTCGCGGGCGACCGTGCCGCCGCCCTGCTCGGCGAGAACCTTGGTGATCGCCGCGGTGAGTGTCGTCTTCCCGTGGTCGATGTGACCGATCGTGCCGACGTTCAGGTGCGGCTTCGTGCGCTCGAACTTCTGCTTGGCCATGCTGGCTCTCTCCTTCTCTAACTTGTCTGCGAGTCGACGATCTCGGCGGCAATCGAGCCGGGAACGTCCTCGTAACGGTCGAACTGCATCGTGAAAGTGGCGCGCCCCTGCGTCATCGAGCGCACGTCGGTCGCGTAGCCGAACATCTCCGAGAGCGGCACGCTTGCCTTGATCGTGGTGGCGTTGCCCATCGGGTTCATCTCCTCGATCCGCCCGCGGCGGCTGTTCAGGTTCCCCATCACGTCGCCGAGGAAGTCCTCGGGCGTGACGACCTCCACGGCCATCGTCGGCTCGAGCAGCTTCGGCTTTGCGCGCTTCATCGCCTCCTTGAAGGCCATCGAGCCGGCGATCTTGAACGCGCGCTCCGACGAGTCGACGTCGTGGTAGGAGCCGTCGATCAGCTCGACCTTGACGTCGACGACCGGGTAGCCGGCGAGGATCCCTGAGTTCATGGCCTCGCGGATTCCCTCGTCGATCGGCTTGATGTACTCCTTCGGGATCTTGCCGCCGACGATCTTGTCCTCGAACTCGTAGCCGGCACCGGGGGTCTGCGGGAGCAGGTTGATCACGGCGTCGCCGTACTGGCCCGAGCCGCCCGTCTGGCGCACGAACTTGCCCTGGATCTTCTCGGCCGGAATCGAGATCGTCTCGCGATAAGCGACCTGTGGGCGCCCGACGTTCGCGTCGACCTTGAACTCGCGCATCAGCCGGTCGACGATGATCTCGAGGTGCAGCTCGCCCATCCCGGCGATCAGCGTCTGGCCGGTCTCCTCGTCGCCGGTGACACGGAAGGTCGGATCCTCCTCCGCGAGCCGGGCGAGGCCGGTGCCGAGCTTGTCCTGGTCGCCTTTGGTCTTCGGCTCGATCGCGACCGAGATCACCGGCTCCGGGAACGTCATCCGCTCGAGGACGATCGGCGCCGAGTCGATCGCGAGGGTGTCGCCCGTCGTCGTCGACTTGAGGCCGACGCCGGCCGCGATCTCCCCGGCGGTGATCTCGTCGCGCTCCTCGCGGTGGTTCGCGTGCATCTGGAGGATGCGGCTGATCCGCTCCATCTTCCCGGTCGTCGTATTGAGGACGCGGTCGCCCGACTTGAGCGTTCCGGAGTAGACCCGGAAGTAGGTCAGCTTGCCGACGAACGGATCGGTCATCACCTTGAACGCGAGCGCCGAGAACGGCGCGCTCGGATCGGCGTCGCGCGTCAGCGTCGCCTCCGTCTTCGGATCGACCCCGCCGACAGCAGGCACGTCGAGCGGGCTCGGGAGATAGTCGATCACGCCGTCCAGAAGCGGCTGGACGCCCTTGTTCTTGAAGGCGCTGCCGAGGAGAACCGGGGTCAACGCGTCGGCCAGCGTTCCCGCGCGCAGTGCCCGCTTGATCATCTCGGACGTCACGAGCGACTCGTCGGTGAGGTAGGTCTCGGTCAACTCGTCGTCGTGCTCGGCGATCGCGTCGATCAGGAGGTGGTGGTACTCGCTCGCCTGCTCGGTGAGCTCGACCGGGATCTCCCCGACGGTGACCTTCTCGCCGAGGTCGTCCTCGTAGGTGATCGCCTTCATCTCGACGAGGTCGACGACGCCGCGGTGGTGCTCCTCCTGGCCGATCGGAATCTGGATCGGCACCGGGTTCGCGCCCAGCTTGTCGACGATCGACTGGACGGACTTGAAGAAGTCGGCGCCGGTCCGATCCATCTTGTTGATGAAGACGATCCGCGGCACCTTGTACTTGTCGGCCTGGCGCCAGACGGTCTCGGACTGCGGCTGGACGCCTGCAACGGCGTCGAAGACGGCGACCGCGCCGTCGAGCACGCGCAGGCTCCGCTCGACCTCGACCGTAAAGTCCACGTGCCCGGGCGTATCGATAATGTTGATCCGATGGTCGCGCCACTCCGCAGTCGTCGCCGCGGACGTGATCGTGATCCCGCGCTCCTGCTCCTGCGCCATCCAGTCCATCGTGGCGGCGCCCTCGTGGACCTCGCCCATCTTGTGGGTGCGGCCGGTGTAGTAGAGGATCCGCTCCGTCGTCGTCGTCTTGCCGGCGTCGATGTGCGCCATGATCCCGATGTTGCGGACGCGGTCCAGCGCGATGCGTGAGGCTGTCGTGCTCATCTCTCGGGCTACCAGCGGTAGTGGGCGAAGGCCTTGTTGGCCTGTGCCATCCGGTAGATGTCGTCCTTCTTCTTGAACGCGCCGCCCTGCTGGTTGATCGCATCCATGAGCTCGCCGGCGAGCTTCTGCTCCATCCCCTTCTCGCGCCGGTCGCGCGCGAACTGGACGAGCCAGCGGATCGCGAGCGTGCGCGCGCGGCGCTGCGGCACCTCCATCGGTACCTGGTAGTTGGCTCCGCCGACGCGGCGCGACTTGACCTCGAGCACCGGCGTCACGGTCTTGACGGCGGCCTCGAGCGCCTCCACGGCGCCCTTGCCCGTCTTCTCGGAGACGATCGCCAGCGCGTCGTAGACGAGCCGCTCGGCCGTCGAGCGCTTGCCGTCGAGCATCACGGCATTGATGACCTGCGTCACGAGCTGCGAGCTGTGGACGGGTCGGCAACAAGCGCGCGGGGCGTGATCTCGGCGCGACGAGGCATTAGCTCTTCTTCGCTCCGTACTTCGAGCGGCCCTGTTTGCGATCGGAGACGCCCGACGTGTCGAGCGCCGCGCGGATCACCTTGTAGCGGATCCCCGGCAGGTCCTTGACGCGGCCGCCGCGGATCAGCACGACCGAATGCTCCTGGAGGTTGTGCCCCTCACCCGGGATGTAGACCGTGACCTCCATCTGGTTCGTCAGCCGCACGCGCGCGACCTTACGCAGCGCCGAGTTCGGCTTCTTCGGGGTCGTCGTGTAGACGCGCGTGCAGACTCCGCGCTTCTGCGGCGCACCGCGCAACGCAGGCGTCTTCGTCTTCGCCTGCGGCGACTGACGGCCCTTGCGGACGAGCTGATTGGTAGTCGGCACTGATCTCCTCTGGAACTGGCGGCTCTGCACACACGACAACGGTCGGCAGGGCACGCAGATCACCCTGGCCAACCGGAGAGGGGATGGTAGCGGAGACGGCCCCGGCCCGCAAACCGCCGGCCGTCCAGCTAGCCGTCGTCCAGCGCGAGGAACGGCAGGAAGGTGCTCAGCTCGACCGCGCCGACGGCCGGGAGCCGATCTCGGACGCACCGAAGCCGATCCAACCCGGTGTGCTGGCGACGCCGCGTCCAATCGTGGAAGGCGTCCGCCTTCGCTGCGCTGCGCAACGCCCGGACGACGGCCGGCCTGGCCTTGGCCGAAGGAAACGCCGCCAGCGGCGTCGTCTCTCCGACCGCTCGAACTCTCACCGCACCGTCAAACGTCCCGATCGTGAGCTCCTCGCCTGTGGCGAGCGCGAAGACCCCGGCGGGCAGCTCGCTCGGCAGCACGACGCCTCTTCCACCCGGCAACCACCTCGGCGCCGGAATGAGCTCGACTTCCCGCGCCAGAACGCCCCCGTAGGTGCCGAGCGAAGCCGTCACCTCCGCAGCGGAAGGAGCTCGCCGGGGCGCGAGGCGCTCCTCGAGGATCCTGCGGCGCAGCGCGTCGCCGATCGCGCCGTGCGCGACCGCGAGCGTTGCCCTCTCCCTGGCGAGCGCCGCGAGATAGGACGCGCGGCTTCCTCCGAAGCGGTTCCGGACGATCGCGCGCTCAGCCGCGAGGACGTCCTTCGCCCGAATGGGAGCGGCACGCTGCTCGACGAGCCGGGCATAGAGCACCGAGAACGCGAGCTCGGGATCGCCGGTCAGGCGAGCGAGCTCGCCGATCTCGTTCGTCGTCACCCGCTTGTCGTCCAGCGCGCACCGAACACCCGCTGGTAGGTCGATCTGACCGGCGCGGAGATCGTCGTCGAAGCGATAGCTCTGGGGGGCGTCGCAGAGGCCCGGATCGCGCGCCCAGAGCCAGACACACGCGGCGCCTGCCTTGTCGGGATCGTTCCCCGCCTCGTTGAAGACGCCCCAGCCCCACGAGAAGACGTACGCCGTCCCCAGCTCGCGCGAGACCTGCCTCGCCGCGAGCGCCTGCAGCTTCGCGACCTCGAACCAGGCCGCCTCGGGCTCGAGCCCCTCGCGGCCGCCCGCGCCGCGAGCGGTCTGGAAGCCCAGCATGAAGCCGACCTTCGCCGCCGGGATGTTCATCGCGAAGAGCTTCGAGGCAGCCTGGCGCATCGATGTCCGCATCCGGCGGCTGCCGAGCTCCGGTCCCGCCCGGTGGATCGAAGGAGCGCCGAAGTACTTCTCGACGACGATGTCGGAGACCGTCGCGAGCTCTCGCCACCAGGGTGCGGCGTCGACCCCGGTGTACGGGTCGCTCGAGACGAGGAGGATCGGCTTCGCCCCGCGGGCCCCGAGCAGCCGCGCCCACTGGATCATGTTCGCCCGATAGCGCGAGGTGGTGGGCGTCCACGGCGTCGGCGTCGAGGCGCCGAAGAGCTCGTTCATCACGATCCACGGGGTCTCGCAGCCGAGGCTCGTCGCGGCGAAGTCGAACAGCGTGTTCGCGCGCTGAGCGAGGACCGACGGGTCGGCCGGCGCCGAGGGGGTGCCGATCCGCCGGTTCAGATAGTTGTCCCAGAAGACCGTCGCCGCTCCGGCGGCCCGCATCCTGGCGGGATAGGCCGCTCCCGAGCCGGCGACGATCACGCCCGGCCTCCCGAAGACGGACTCGAGGTGAGGCGCTCCGTAGTCGATCCAGAGCGGCTTCGCAGCAGGCACTGCACAGGGCGCCGCCTCGGCCCGCGAGGGCGCGGCCGCGAACGCCGCGGCAACGAAGAGTCCGATGAGCAGGTGTTTCCTCAGCACGGGCTTCGGTTGTAGCAGACGCCTCCGGCAGCTCCCGGAACGACGACGGGGCGGCACCTTGGCCGCCCCGTCGTGTTCTCGTGCCGAGCTAGCTGCTCTCGTCGAGCGGGCTGTCGATCTCGGGGATCTCGGTCGCCTCGGTCGACTCCCTCGGCATCCCGTCGCCGTCGGCGTCGTGCTCGGGGGAACCGCCGAAGGTGAGACCCAGCGCCTCCAGGTCGATCCCGTCACCGTCGCCCGAGCCGATCTCCTCGAGCGCCGCCAGCAGCTCGGCCTCCGTGTCGGGCCGCGCGTAGAGATGCGCGGGAACCGCGTCGGATGGGCCGATGTCGATCTGGCGATAGCGCTTGAGGCCGGTCGCAGCCGGGATCAGCTTGCCGATGATCACGTTCTCCTTGAGCCCGCGGAGGTGATCGACCTTGCCCTCGATCGCCGCGTCGGTGAGCACCTTCGTCGTCTCCTGGAAGGAGGCGGCCGAGAGGAACGACTCGGTGGCGAGAGAGGCCTTCGTGATCCCGAGGATCAGCGGCTCGAACGTGGCCTGCTCGCCCTTCTTCTTGAGCTTGCCGTTCTCCCGCTCGACCTTCGTCTTGTCGGCCAGCTCGCCCGGGAGAAGCGCCGTGTCCCCGACCTCGAGCACGCGGACCTTCTTCAGCATCTGGCGCACGATCAGCTCGATGTGCTTGTCGTGGATGTCGACGCCCTGCGACTTGTAGACCTTCTGCACCTCGCCGACGAGGTAGAGCTCGGTCTCGGTCGACCCCTTGCCCGCCTTCGTGCGCAGGCTCAGGAGCTCGGCCGGAGCGCGTGAGCCCTCGTTGAACGCATCGCCCGGCTCGACGATCTGGCCGTTGGCCACGAGCAGCCGCGTGCGCCGGGGGAGCTGGTACTCCTTCTCGGGAAGCGGCTCGCCGCTGTCGTCGAGCGCGTCGGGGAACACGGTGACCTTCGGACCGCGATCCGAGTCCTCGATCTCGACTCGGCCACCGACCTCGGCGAGCGTCGCCGCGCCCTTCGGGTTCCGGGCCTCGAAGATCTCGACGACGCGGGGCAGGCCGTGCGTGATGTCCGCTCCGGCGACGCCGCCGGTGTGGAACGTCCGCATCGTCAGCTGCGTTCCCGGCTCGCCGATCGACTGCGCGGCGATGATCCCGACCGCGTCGCCGATCTCGGTGCCGTCGCCGGTGGCGAGGAACGTCCCGTAGCAGGCCTGGCAGACGCCCGTCTCGGCCCGGCACTTGAGCACCGACCGAACCGGCAGCTTCGCGCCGTCGGCATGCTCCTCGAGGCCCTCGATCACCTCGAGCAGCTTGGGCATCGTCAGGTCCTCGCCCTTCTCGACGAGCGAGCGTCTTCCCCGGCTTGCCGTCCTTCAGGGGCTTGTAGACCGTCTCGGCCATGATCCGGCCGACGACGCTCTTGTTCGGGCCATCCGGTCCGGCGACGGGCAGCTCGACGTAGTCGGCGGTGCCGCAGTCCGGCTCGCGGACGATCACGTCCTGCGAGACGTCGACGAGCCGGCGCGTCAGGTAGCCCGAGTCGGCGGTGCGGAGCGCCGTGTCGGCGAGGCCCTTGCGGGCGCCGTGGGTCGAGATGAAGTACTCGAGCACCGAGAGGCCCTCCATGAAGTTGGCCTTGATCGGACGCTCGATGATCTCGCCCTTCGGGTTGGCCATGAGGCCGCGCATCCCGGCGAGCTGGCGGATCTGCTTGAACGATCCGCGTGCTCCCGAGTTGGCCATCATGTAGATCGAGTTCAGCTCGTTCAGGTTCTCCTGCATCGCGTCGGCAACCTCGTCGGTCGCCTCCGTCCAGATCCCGACGATCGCCTCGTGCCGCTCGTCCTCGGTGATCAGGCCGCGCGAGTACTCGAGCTCCTTCGCCTTCACCCGATCCTCGTAGCCGACGAGGATCGCTTCCTTGGTCGGAGGAATCACGATGTCGTTCTTCGAGACCGTGATCCCGGCCTTCGTGGCGTAGGTGAACGCGAGGCTCTTGATCGTGTCCAGCACGGTCGCGATCGCATGCGCCTTGTAGCGGTCGACGAGCTTGGCGATGAAGCTATCGATCTCCCGCTTCGAGAGCGTCAGGTTGATGTAGTCGTGCACGCCCGCCTCGCCGATCACGACCGCTTCCTGGAGCGAGCGCTCGATCTCCGTGTTGAAGATCACCCGGCCCGGCGTCGTCAGGATCAGCTCGCCGTGCCAGCGGTACTCGATCGGGTCCTGCAGGCCGATCTCCCCGGACTCGAGGTGGAACTCGACCTCCTCCTCGTTCTGGAAGCGCCTGATTCCCTTGACCTTCTGCTCCTTCGCGAGCTCCTCGGCCGTCGTGGCGGAGAGGTCGCGGCTCGAGTAGGTCAGGTAGTAGACCCCGAGAACCATGTCCTGCGTCGGCGTCGTCAGAGGACGGCCGTGCGCCGGCGAGAGGATGTTGTTCGCCGAGAGCATCAGGATCCGCGCCTCCGCCTGAGCCTCGGCCGAGAGCGGCAGGTGCACGGCCATCTGGTCGCCGTCGAAGTCGGCGTTGAACGCGTGACAGACGAGCGGATGGACCTGGATCGCCTTGCCCTCGACGAGCACGGGCTCGAACGCCTGGATCCCGAGGCGGTGGAGCGTCGGCGCCCGGTTCAGGAGCACCGGATGCTCGGCGATCACCTCCTCGAGGACGTCCCAGACCTCGGGCGTCATCGACTCGACGTACTTCTTCGCCGCCTTGATGTTCTGGACGGCCTTCCGCTCGACGAGCCGGCTCATGATGAACGGCTTGAAGAGCTCGAGCGCCATCAGCTTCGGCAGACCGCACTGGTGCAGCTTCAGGTACGGCCCCGAGACGATCACCGAGCGGCCCGAGTAGTCGACCCGCTTGCCGAGCAGGTTCTGGCGGAAGCGACCCTGCTTGCCCTTGAGCATGTCGCTCAGCGACTTCAGCGGCCGGTTGCCCGGGCCGGTGACGGCGCGGCCGCGACGGCCGTTGTCGAAGAGCGCGTCGACGGCCTCCTGCAGCATCCGCTTCTCGTTGTTGACGATGATCTCCGGAGCGCCGAGGTCCAGCAGTCGCTTGAGCCGGTTGTTCCGGTTGATCACGCGGCGGTAGAGGTCGTTCAGGTCCGAGGTCGCGAAGCGGCCGCCGTCGAGCTGAACCATGGGGCGGAGCTCCGGCGGGATCACCGGCACGGCCTCGAGGATCATCCAGTCCGGCTTGTTCTCGGAGGTGATGAACGCGGTGACGACCTTGAGCCGCTTGATCGAGCGCTCGCGCTTCTGGCCCTTCGACGTCTTGATCGTCTCGCGGAGCGAGAGCGCCTCGGCCTTGAGGTCGAGGTCGCGGAGCAGGTCGCGGATCGACTCCGCCCCCATCCCGCCGCGGAAGTAGACGCCGAAGCCGTAGGGCGAGCCGAAGCGGTCCTTGAGCTCCCGGAAGAGCTGCTCGTCGTTCTCGACGTACTTGACGTCGAGCTCGCGGAAGCGCTTCCAGACCTCCTCGAGGCGGCGGACGGAGTCGACCGAGGCCTCGCGCGCGTCCTCGCGGCGGGACTCGATGTCGGCGTACATCTCGCGAACCTTGAGCGCCCACTGCCCGACCGTGTCGAGGTCGTCCTTGCGGGTGCCCTCCTTGAGGCAGAGGTCGTAGGCGAGCTCGCGCACGTCCGCGGGGTCGCCGGCCGGATCGGCCTTCGCGAGCACGTCCCGCAGCAGGCCGGCGCCGACGGTGCGGGCCTTCTCGAGGTTCTTCATGTCGATGCCGGCTGCGAGAGCGGCGTCGTCGCCCTCCAGCGCTCCCCCCTCGAGGAGGATCTCCAGCACCTTGTTCACATGCTTCGTGAGAGCGCCCTTCTTCGAGCCCGAAGCCTGCTCGAGCTCGGCGCGAAGCGGCCGGAGCGCCTCCTGGATCTGCTGCGCGGAGGTCGCAACCTGCTCGTGCTCGCGGGGCGCCAGCTTGCGGTCCTCCCGCGTCGCGGTCGCCCGCACGAGCTCGCGGATCTTCTTGGGATCCTCGGTCGAGATCTTGCCGGAGAGCTCGGGGAAGATCCCTGACGCGAGCGAGCGGATCTCGTCCAGCGGGGGCAGGATCTGCTCCTCGGCCCAGTTGCCGAGGCCGCGCGCCCAGAAATCGTCGTCCTCGTCGAAGTCCTTGTCCTTGCCCTTGGCGAAGTAGTCGCGGCGGCGCTGGAGCCTGCCCTCGAGCGCGGCGAGCGCCTCGTCGCGGTCGACGTAGATCTGCTCCGACTCGATCCGCACCTTGTCCTCGAGGTCGGCGAGGTCTCTCGCGCGGGCCTCGACGTCGACGGCGGTCACGATCGAGGCGGCGAAGTAGAGCACCTTCTCGAGCTCGCGGGGGGCGATGTCGAGCAGGTAGCCGATCCGGCTCGGAACGCCCTTGAAGAACCAGATGTGCGAGACCGGCGCGGCCAGGTCGATGTGACCCATCCGCTCGCGCCGCACCTTCTGGCGCGTCACCTCGACGCCGCAGCGCTCGCAGATGATCCCCTTGTAGCGGACGCGCTTGTACTTGCCGCAGTAGCACTCCCAGTCCTTCGTCGGACCGAAGATGCGCTCGCAGAAGAGCCCGTCGCGCTCCGGCTTCAGGGTGCGGTAGTTGATGGTCTCCGGCTTGGTGACCTCGCCCGAGGACCAGTCCCGGATCTGCTTGCTGGAGGCAAGCCCGATTCGAATCGCGTCGAAATCGTTGATGTCGATCAAGTGATCAGCGCCTCTTTCTTCTTCTCAGTTCGGTTCGGAATCTGTCGTCGTGCTCAGTCGTCGAGCTCGAGGTCGGCCACTTCGTCGCCGACCGGCCCGACCTGCGCCTGCGCCTCCTCCTCGGCCTCCTCGCCGGGAGTGAGGACGACGTCGGCGAGGTCGTCGAGATCCTCGTCGGCTGCGAGCGTGAGCTCACCGTCGGCGTCCTGCCGGTCGGCGCCCTCCTCGAGCTCCTCGGCGGTGGGCTGGCGCGCCGCTGCGCGGAGCGAGCCGGGCGAGAGGTCGATCCCGAGCTCCTCCGCGGCGCGGAGCAGCTCGTCGTCCTCCTCCCGCACCTCGACCTCGCGCCCCTCGTCCGAGAGGACGTGGACGTCGAGCGCCAGCGACTGCATCTCCTTCAGGAGCACCTTGAACGACTCGGGGATCGACGGCTCGGCGATGTTCTCGCCCTTGACGATCGCCTCGTAGGCCTTGACGCGGCCGATCGTGTCGTCGGACTTGATCGTCAGCATCTCCTGGAGCGTGTACGCGGCGCCGTACGCCTCGAGCGCCCACACCTCCATCTCGCCGAAGCGCTGGCCGCCGAACTGCGCCTTGCCGCCCAGCGGCTGCTGGGTGACGAGCGAGTAGGGGCCGGTCGAGCGAGCGTGGATCTTGTCGTCCACGAGGTGGAGCAGCTTGAGGATGTACATGTAGCCGACGGTGACCTTCTGCTCGAAGGGCTCGCCCGTCTTGCCGTTGAAGAGCCGGATCTTGCCGGAGGCCTGGCTCCCCTCGGGCCGCGACGTGTCGACGTTGATCTTGACCGGGGAGTCGGGGTTCTGCTTCGTCCACTCGATCAGGGCCTCGTCGACATCCTGCACCGTCGCGCCGTCGAAGACGGGCGTCGCGACCGGCCTCGGGTTCGGCGCGTTGATCGGCGCCTTCGGGTTGACGCCGGCCTCGCCGTCGGCGGCGAAGACGCCATGTGCCGCGGCCCAGCCGAGGTGGGTCTCGAGGATCTGGCCGATGTTCATCCGGCTCGGCACGCCGAGCGGGTTCAGGATCACGTCGACGGGACGGCCGTCCTCGAGGAACGGCATGTCCTCCTCGGGGACGATCTTCGAGATCACGCCCTTGTTCCCGTGGCGGCCGGCGAGCTTGTCGCCCTCCGAGATCTTGCGCTTCTTCGCCACGTAGACGCGGACGAGCTCGTTGACGCCCGGCGAGAGGTCGTCGCCGGCCTCGCGAGAGAACGTCTTGACGCCGATCACCTTGCCGCCCTCGCCGTGGGGAACCTTCAGCGAGGTGTCGCGCACCTCGCGCGCCTTCTCCTTGAAGATCGCGCGGATCAGCTTCTCCTCGGCCGTCAGCTCGGTCTCGCCCTTCGGCGTCACCTTGCCGACGAGCAGGTCGCCGGAGCCGACCTCGGCCCCGATCCGGATCACGCCGCGGTCGTCGAGGTTCGCGAGCGACTCCTCCGAGCGGTTCGGGATGTCGCGCGTGACCTCCTCGTCGCCGAGCTTCGTCGAGCGGGCGTCGATCTCGTACTCGTGGATGTGGATCGAGCTGAGCACGTCGTCCTTGACGAGTCGCTCGGAGAGCACGATCGCGTCCTCGAAGTTGTAGCCCTCGAACGGCATGAACGCGACCATCAGGTTGGCGCCGAGCGCGAGCTCGCCGCCGTCCGTGGAGCTTCCGTCCGCCAGCACCTGCTCGCGCTTCACCTTGTCCCCGAGTCCGACTGTCGGCTTCTGATGGATCAGGGTGCCCTGGTTCGAGCGCATGAACTTCGTCAGCGCGTACTCCTCGCGGGAGCCCTTGCCCTCGATCACGATCTTCTCCGCGTCGACGTCGATCACGGTCCCGTCGCTTCGCGAGAGGACGACGTCCCCGGTGTCGACGGCGGCGCGGTACTCGAGCCCGGTGCCGACGAGCGGCGCCTGCGGGATCATCAGCGGCACGGCCTGCCGCTGCATGTTCGCGCCCATCAGGGCGCGGTTCGCGTCGTTGTGCTCGAGGAACGGGATCAGCGCGGTCGCGACCGACACGATCTGCGCCGGAGCGACGTCCATGAACTCGACCTCCTTCGGCGTGGCCGTGACGGCCTCGCCGAGAGCGGACCGGCAGAGCACCGTGTCGCGGAGGAACTTGCCCGTCTTCGGATCGACGGGCTCGGAGGCCTGCGCGATCGTGTACTGCGCCTCCGCGGCGGCGTCGAGATAGATGATCTCGTCCGTCACCTTGCCGCCCTTGACGACGCGGTACGGCGTCTGGATGAAGCCGAACTCGGACACGGTCGCCATCGATGCGAGCGAGCCCATCAGGCCGATGTTCGGGCCCTCCGGCGTCTCGATCGGACACATGCGCCCGTAGTGGGTCGGGTGGACGTCGCGCACCTCGATCGGGGCACGCTCGCGGGTGAGGCCGCCGGCGCCGAGCGCCGAGAGCCGCCGCCGGTGCGTGAGCCCGGAGAGCGAGTTCGTCTGGTCCATGAACTGCGAGAGCTGCGAGGAGCCGAAGAACTCCTTCAGCGCCGCGACCACGGGTCGGATGTTGATGATCGTCTGCGGGGTGATCGTGTCGACGTCCTCGGTCGTCATCCGCTCGCGCACGACGCGCTCCATCCGGTAGAGGCCGACGCGGAACGCCTCCTGGATCAGCTCGCCGGTCGTGCGGAGGCGGCGGTTGCCGAAGTGCTCGTACTCGTCGAGCTCGGCGCGGATCGGGTCGCGGTTCAGGACGATCGAGTCGGCCGCGAAGTCCTTCGACTCCAGGTCGACGCCGAGCTTCATCGGCAGATCGACGAGCTTGCGCACGAGCGCGACGATGTCCGTCGTGGTCAGGGTGCGCGTGTCGTCCGGAACGTCGACGCCGAGCCGCTGGTTCAGCTTGTAGCGGCCGACCTTCGTCAGGTCGTAGCGCTTCGGGTCGAAGAAGAGCGCCTTGATCAGGTTGCGGGAGTTGTCGAGCGTCGGCGGCTCGCCGGGGCGCTGCTTCTTGAACACCTCGACGACCGCCTCTTCCTCACGGGTCGTCGTGTCCTTGTCCAGCGTGTTCTGGATGAACGGCGAGTTGTCGAAGAGCGCAAGCAGGTCGTCGTTCGAGTCGAGCTTGAGCCCGTCCGCGAACTCCTCGCGGGCGAGAGCCCGCAGCAGGGTCGTGACCGGCAGCTTCCGCTTCCGGTCGATCCTGGCGTAGACGATTCCCTTCTTGTCGATCTCGAGCTCGAGCCAGGACCCGCGACTCGGCATCAGGTTCGCGGTGAAGACCTGCTTCGTCGCGTCCTTCGGCTCCATCAGGTAGGCGCCCGGGCTCCGGACGAGCTGCGTCACGATCACGCGCTCGGTGCCGTTGATGATGAACGTGCCGTGCTCGGTCATCATCGGGAAATCGCCCATGAACACCCGCTGCTCGCGGATCTCCCCGGTGTCCTTGTTGACGAAGCGAACCGTCATCGAGAGCGGAGCCTGGTAGGTCAGGTCCTTCTCGCGGCACTCCTGGATCGTGAACTGGGGATCTCCGAACTCGAACTCCCCGAACTCGACGGCGAGCGTGCCCGTGTAGTCCTCGATCGGAGAGATGTCCGCGATCGTCTCGCGGAGCCCCTCGTTCTTGAACCAGTCGAACGAGGTCTTCTGGATGTCGATCAGGTTGGGGAGGTCGAGGACGTGCTTCAGACGTGAAAAGCTCTTACGCGCGCGGGGCGCGACAGCGGTGCTGCTCAAGGTGGGTAACAGCCTCCCTTACGGCGTGCGAAAGTGGACGAAGCAGGAACAAGCGGCGAGACGTCGGCGCAACCCCGAAGAGTAGCTGACGCACCCCTCCCGCCGCAAGCGCGAGCGGTGGCCGGGGGCCGAATGAGGGAGAAGTATAGCGCGCGGTTGGCCCGCTTGACCACTCGGCTATGTCGAAGAGCCGCTCGCCGCGACCCTTCGACATAGCTCGAGCTCGACGCGGCTACTTGAGCTCGACGCTGGCGCCGGCTTCCTCGAGCTGCGCCTTGACCGAGTCGGCCTCCTCCTGGTTCACGCCCTCCTTGACGGCGCTCGGAGCGCCGTCGACGAGATCCTTGGCCTCCTTCAGCCCGAGGCCGGTGACGGCGCGAACGACCTTGATCACCTGGATCTTCTTGTCGCCCGCTCCGGTCAGCATCACGTCGAAGGACGTCTTCTCCTCCGCCGCCTCGGCCGGTGCGCCGGCGGCTGCGCCCGGCGCCGCGACCGCCATCGGAGCGGCGGCGGTCACGCCCCACTCCTCCTCGATCTTCGTCTTCAGCTCGACGAGCTCGAGCACGGTCATCTTGCCGAGCGTCTCGAGCACCTTCGACGTGTCAGTTGCCATCGTCTGTCTCCTCATTGGTGGTGATTTCCGCACTCGCAGACTCGGCGTCAGCCGAAGCAGCGACGGGCGCTTCAGCGCCCAGTTGTTCGATCCTCGCGTCGATCAGGCCGACGAGATCCTGCAACGGCGCCGAGACGAGCGCGACGACCGTCGTCAGCGGCGACATGATCGTGCCGAGCAGCTGTGCGCGGAGCACATCCGCGGGCGGCAGCTTCGCGAGGCTTTCGACCTCCTCCGCGGACATCGACGCGCCCTCGAGCACGCCGCCGCGAATCGAGAGCACCCGCGTCTCGCGGGCGGAGTCGCCGAGCGCCTTCGCGACCGCGACTGGATCGCCGCCGCTCTCGACGAACGCGATCGCCGAGGGGCCCTCGAGCAGAGCGAGCAGCGCGTCCGCGCCGGCCGCCTCGGCCGCGCGGCGCGTGAGCGTGTTCTTGACGACCGAGAAACGGGCGCCGTGTTCGATCAGCTTGGTCCGCAGGCCGTCGATCTCTGCATTGGTGAGCCCGCGGTAGTCGGCGACGATCAACGTCTCCGACGTCCGCAGGCGCTCCGTCAGCTCGGCGACGACCTGCTCCTTCTCGTTCTTGTCCATCTCTCACCTCCTCCTCGAAACAATCGAGCCCGCACGTAGGCGGGCTCGGAGGTGAGACGAAACGTCGTCATCCGGGCCGCCTCGGCCGGTCCTCTGCCCCCTCGCGCATCACTCGGGGCTGCCGGCTGTCTGTGGCGACGGGCTGTGGACGAAAATCCTAGGCCGGAACGGCCTCCTGCTCGAGCTCCTCGACGATCCCGCGCACGCGGGTCGGGTCGACCTTCACGCCCGGGCCCATCGTCGAGGTGATCGTGACCGAGTGGATGTAGCGGCCCTTCGAAGCCGAGGGCTTCGCACGGACGATCTCCTCGAGGAGCGCCGCGTAGTTCTCGAGCAGGTTCCGCTCGCCGAAGCTCTTCTTCCCGATCGAGACGTGCACGCAGGCGCCGCGGTCGGTGCGGTACTCGAGCTTGCCGCCCTTCGAGTCGCTGACCGCCTTGCCGATGTCGAAGGTGACCGTGCCGGTCTTCGGGTTCGGCATCAGGCCGCGCGGGCCGAGAACGCGCCCGAGCTTGCCGACGTTCCCCATCTGATCCGGGGTCGCGATCGCGACGTCGAAGTCCGTGAAGCCCTCCTCGACCCGCTTCGCCAGGTCGGCCGAGCCGACGACGTCGGCGCCCGCCTCCTCGGCCTCGCGGGCCTTGTCGCCCTCGGCGAAGACCGCGACGCGCACCGACTTGCCCGTTCCGTGCGGGAGCATGATCGTGCCGCGCAGCTGCTGGTCGGCGTGACGGACGTTCAGCCCGAGCCGGAAATGCGCCTCGACCGTCTCGTCGAACTTCGCATCCGGCAGGTCCTTGAGGAGCTTGATCGCCTCGGCGGGCGAGTAGAGCTGCTCGCGGTCGACCTTCGCCCGCGCGTCGTTGTAGCGCTTCCCGTGCTGCATCAGCGATCCACCTCCACGCCCATGCTTCGGGCCGTACCCGCGATCACGAGCATCGCCTGGTCGAGGTCGCGCGCGTTCAGGTCCTCCAGCTTGATCTCGGCGATCGAGCGGAGCTGGCTCTGCGAGAGCTTGCCGACCTTGACCCGGTTCGGCTCGGCCGAGCCGCTCTCGATTCCGAGCGCCTCCTTGATCAGCACGGCCGCCGGGGGCGTCTTCGTGATGAACGTGAAGGAGCGATCTTCGAAGACCGTGATCTCGACCGGTGTGATCCGGCCGTTCTCCTGCGCCGTCTGCGCGTTGAACGCCTTGCAGAACTCCATGATGTTGACGCCGTGCTGGCCGAGCGCGGGGCCGACCGGCGGCGCCGGATTGGCCTGCCCGCCGGGGATCTGGAGCTTGATCTGTGTCAGAACCTTCTTCGCCATCTCGTCTTCCTACTCAGTCGATCTTCTTGACCTGGTCGAAACCGAGCTCGACCGGCACCTGGCGCTCGAAGATGTCCACGAGCACCTTCAGCTTCTGCTGATCCCCGTTCACGTCGACGATCTCGCCGTCGAAGTCGGAAAGCGGCCCGGAGGTTACCTTCACCGACTCGCCGAGAGTGAACTGCACCTGCGAGCGCGCCGCCGCGGCTCCAGCTGCAGCGCCCGTGTGGAGGATCTTGTCCACCTCCGCCTGGGCCAGTGGGACGGGCTTCGCGCCCGCTCCGACGAAGCCGGTGACTCCCGGCGTGTTCTTGACCACCGACCAGGCCTCGTCGTTCAGGTTCATGTTCACGAGCACGTACCCGGGCAGCACCCGCTTGTCCGTCGTCACCTTCTGGCCGTCCTTCGTCTCGACGACCTGCTCGGTCGGGACGACGACACGGCGGAACTGCGGCGCCTGGTTCATCGAGACGATCCGATGCTCGAGGTTCGCCTTGACCTTGTTCTCGTGGCCGGAATAGGTGTTGATCACATACCAGTGGAACATCAGCGCACTCTTTCTATTGACCGAGGAGAACGTTACGGACGAAGGGCTTCAGGATCTGGTCGGCGGCGTAGAGGTAGACGCCGACGATCACGCAGGCGATGATCACGACGATCGTGCCCTGGATCACCTGGGCGCGGTTCGGCCACTCGACCTTCTTGAGCTCGGCCCAGCACTCCTTGACGAAGGTGCCGCGCTGGCGCCGCTCGCGGCGGCCGGTCTGCGCCGCCGCCGGCTGCATTCCCGGGCGAGCCTGAGCCGGACGCTGGCGGGCGCGCTGAGCGGCCTTGGCGTTGGCGGGCTTCGCGGGGACGGGCTTCGCGCTCGCCGACTTCGCGGTCTCGCCGCTCGTCTTTCCTGCCGCCGCGCGCTTGGCGCGCCGCTGGCCGCGGGTCTCCCTGGCCACTAGCGGGTCTCCCGGTGCAGGGTGTGACCGCTGCACCAGCGGCAGTACTTCTTGAACTCGACGCGGTCCGGCGTGTTCCGCTTGGACTTGTTCGTCTGGTAGTTGCGCCGCTTGCACTCGGTACAGGCGAGCGTGATCGCGACTCGTACTCCGGCTGCCATCTCTAGTCGTGTTCTTTCGGTTTCGGGGAAGAAGCTTCGTTGAGGAATAGCGGCGGCAGGACTCGAACCTGCGACACGCGGATTATGATTCCGCTGCTCTAACCAGCTGAGCTACGCCGCCGCGCGGAGGGTGAGTGTAGCAAGTCCGCCGCGCAGGGTTGGTGCGCGTGTGCGGCGTGCGACCCATCCGACCGGTTTCCTACCATGCGCTCCGTGATCCGGCACAACCCAAGCGGCGGCTGGCTCGAGGTGATCTGCGGGCCGATGTTCAGCGGCAAGAGCGAGGAGATGCTGCGCCGTCTGCGCCGTGCCGAGATCGCGGGCCAGCGCGTGATCCTCTTCAAGCCGCGGATCGACGATCGCTACGACGCGAGCGACGTGGTCAGCCATGCCGGCGCCCGGATGCGCAGCGTGCCGGTCGCGAGCGTCCCGGAGCTCGTGGTGCGGGCTCAGGAGGCTCAGGTGGTCGGGATCGACGAGGTGCAGTTCTTCGCCGCAGAGGTCGTGGGCGCGGCACTCGAGCTCGCCGACGCCGGCGTGCGGGTTCTCGCCGCCGGGCTCGACCAGGACTTCAGGCGGCTTCCCTTCGGCGCGATGCCGGACCTGCTCGCCCACGCCGAGTTCGTGGACAAGCTTCAAGCGGTGTGCCATCGCTGCGGAGGGCCGGCGACGACGACCCAGCGACTGGTCGACGGGGAGCCCGCGCCGTATTCGGGCGCCACGATCGTGGTCGGCGCGAACGAGCAGTACGAGGCCCGCTGCCGCGACTGCCACGAGCCCGGCGTCGATCTCGCCGCGGTTGCCGCCTGACGGATCGTTCTCCGCGACGACCGCTGGTTACGAGCTGAAACTCTCCAGCGTCTCGGACAGGCTCGCGAGTTGCGACTTGAGGCTCTCGCCGACCTCGGTCCGCTGGGTGAGCTGCTGCTGCAGCCGTGCGATCTCCTCCTGATCCTCGGCCCGGGCGCTCGCGCTCGCCGACAATCGGGCCGAAGCCGACACGAGGTCGTCCTTCATTTCGGCCAGGCGGCCCGTCAGCTCGCCGGCGCGCGTCTGCAGCGTGGCCGCGTCGTCCAGCGCCGCCTCGACAGCCGCGATCGTGGACAGGAGATCGGGCTCCGAGTACGGGTCAGCCGGGTCAAAGTCCGTTGCGTCGTTCTCGGCATCGTCGTTCTCCACCGCGGCGAAAACCGCGTCGGGCTCGTCGTTCGTGACCCAGCTCCTCGGTTCTGCGGACACAGCCTTCTCCTCCTCCGAATGGATGGAAATGCTTGCGCTCTTTGTGAGCAGGTCGCTCTTGAGCCCTGCGTCGAGCGCCGACTTGGCGACGACCACGAAGACCGCGTCGTCGCCCAGGATCTCGTTCAATGCGCCCAGCCTCTGCTCGGTGGGCTCGGCGAGCGCGATCACGACCCGGCCCTCCTGCACGCTCGTCGGAAGCGCCTCGAGCCGCTGTGCATCCTCGCGCGTGATCCGAGCCAGGGCCTGCCCGTCGAACCAGATCGAGGTCCGGTCGAGGTACCCGAGCTGCCACTGCTCGGCGAGGACCTTGGCCAGGTCGTCCTCCCCGACCCAACCGCGCCGGACCACGACCTCGCCGAGACGTTCGCCGTTGGCCGCGCCCTCTTCGAGAGCCTCTGCGAGCTGCGCTTCCGTGAGGAAGTTCCGCTCGATCAGCATCGTCCCGAGCGCTTGGCGCGCAGGAACCGACGCGACCTCCTGGCCGCCGTTCTCGCTGTAGTCCAACGCCGCATGCGTCATCACGATTCAATGTCGGCAATCGGGAGTCGCAACTTGAGCATCGGTTCGAGATCGCTCTCGGCGCTTCATCGCCCGGCTCAAGAAAAGCGCCCTCAACGCCGACAATGAGCGAGGAATGGCCGAAGCGATCAGCGACTACGATCGGGAGCCCGGCCCGCTCGACGAGGCGGAGGACGAGATCTCGGAAGCCGACGCGATAGTGCCGGACACCGGCTCGGCGCGGCGACCGCTCGGAAGCCTGCTCACCGGCGCCGGCCACATCACAGAAGAGCAGCTCGCCGAGGGGCTCCGGGAAGGCAAGACGACGGGCAGGCGGCTCGGCGAGGTCGTCGTGCTCAGGGGCTGGGTCACCGAAGACGTGGTCGCGAAGCTCTTGGCCGAGCAGTGGGCGCTCGGATACGTCGAGCGCGCGTCGATCTTCTTCGACGTGGAGGCCCTCTCGCGGCTCTCGCGTGAGCAGGCTCAGAGCCTCGGGGCCTTACCGACTCGCGTCAAGGACGGACGCGTGGTCGTCGCCGTGGCCGAGCCTACGGAGGAACGGCTGGCAGCGCTTCGCGCGGTGATCGGCGACGACACGGTCGTCGTCGTGATCCCGAAGACGGCGCTGGATGCCGGTCTCCGGAGCGAGCTGCTCTCGGGCGGTAGTGCCCACGACGCCGAGGCGCAACCCCCGGAGGTGCAGGAAGCCGCGAACGCCGGCGAAGCCGTGGCCAACCAGCCGCGGCCACCTGCCTTCGACACGCCCGCGGCCGAGCCGCCCGTTTTCGAGCTGGCCCCCTTCGAGCGGCCGGAGACCTCGGCGACGGTCGACCCACCCTCTACCGTCTCGGAGCCCCTGGCCGTTCCGGAGCCCTTCCGACCGGCTTCGCCCGTGACCCTCGATCCGGCGGCGGCCGCGAGGTCCGTCGGGTACGAGCCGCCCGCTGCGTTCTCGCGGGTCGAGCTCCAGCTGCCGTCCTCCGAGTCCTCCGAGCGTGACCTCGGCAGCGTGGTGGAAGCCCTCGAGACGGCGGCAGGCGAGACGATGGCGTTGCAGCTGAGAGTCGGCGAGCTCGCGCGCAGGCTCGCCGGGATCGCCAATGATGTCGCCGCGGCGGCCGAGCAACTGCAGCACTCCAGTGCAGCACCGGACACTTCACGCTTCCCCACCGGATCGCGTAAAAGGCATCGAAAGCGACGTTAACCAGACTTCGCAGACGCTCCCGCGGACGCCGGACCGGTGAAGCGGGCCGCTGAACCACCTTACGGGCGATGAGTCAAGCACGGCTCGCGGCGACGATCCGAGCGTGGCCATTCCTCGCCGTCAGCTCGAACGCGTCCGAGCATCCTCGCGCCCATGAGCGGCTCGCGGCGGGGCGTCAAGGTGCTCGTCTCGGTGGCGATCGCTGCCGTCGCGCTCGCTGCCGCGATCGGGGTGGTCGAGGCTCTCGTCGCCTGGAACGCGCAGGCGGCGGCCACCGAGCGGCGCGACCGCTACCTCGCGGCCGAGCGGCGGCTGGCGACCGAGATCAGCGTCCTCGAAGATCTCTGGCGGGCCGGTCGGAGCGACGGCGCGACGGGCTTCGAGTACTCGATCGCCGCGGCGGCGGCCGCCCAGGCACTCCGCGCCGCCACCGAGCGGGCGCCGGCAGAGAAGAAGCGCCAGCTGACCGAGCTCGCCTCGAGTCACGAGGTCGCAGCCCGGGCGGCTCTGCGCGGCCTGGCCCGCGCGGACGAGGATCCCCTCGCCGGCAGGGACTACCGACGAGCGATCCAGCTCCTGGATCAGACCGAGGAGTCTCTCGAGCGGCTCGCTGCGTCGAGCGGGGCGTCGGCTGTCGCATTGTGGCCCCGAACCTCGCGCGACTACGTCGCCTTCTTCGCCGTGGCGCTCGCGGCGCTCTTCGGCGTGGCCACGCTGGCGAAGCGCGCGATCGAGCTGATGACGCGACGACCGCCGACCGAGCGTCGCCGCAGCGCACACGAGCTCGCCCGCCTCTCGAACGAGGCCCGCACGGACAGCCTGACGCGACTCGGCAACCACCGCGCGTTTCACGACGATCTCGCAGCCGAGATCGCACAGAGAAACAACTCGGGATCGCACTTCAGCCTGATGGCGATCGATCTCGACGGGCTGAAGGCCGTGAACGACTCCCAGGGTCATCAGGCCGGCGACGCCTACATCGTCCGTCTGGCGGAGGCGATGAGGACGGTGGTCGGCTCGGCAGGCAGCGTCTATCGAACCGGCGGAGACGAGTTCATGGTCCTGCTTCCGAACAGTCGCAACTGGCACGCGATCAATATCGCGCGCAGAATCCTCGAGTCGACCAAGGCGCGTTCGGGTTCGCGCGCGCTCAGCATCGGCGTCACCGAGACGACAGGAACCGAGCATCGCCAGGCACTCGTCCGCCAGGCGGATCTCGCGCTCTACGAGGCAAAGCGGTCGCCGCTCGGCGTCGTCCCCTTCCGGCCGGGAATGGAGCCCGCGGGCGCAACACCACGCACGGGCGAGCTCTCGCCGGCTCAGAAGACACTCGCCGCCGCGCTCGCCCGCACGGTCGATGCGCGCGATCCCGGCACGATCAAGCACTCGGAGACCGTGGCCGAGCTCGCCACGGGGATCGGGATGCGGCAGGGAATCCACGGCGCTCGCCTCGAGCGGCTGCGGCTCGCAGCGCTTCTCCACGACGTCGGCAAGATCGGCGTCCCCGACGCGATCCTGCACAAGCGCACTCCGCTCGAGACGAGCGAAGAGGACGAGATGAGGCATCACATCGTCGTCGGGCGCGACATCCTCGCCGCGGCCGGGCTCGTCGAAGAGTCGACGTGGATCTACCACCACCACGAGCACGTCGACGGAACGGGATATCCCGACCGGCTCAGAGGATCGGACATCCCGCTGGAGTCGCGGATCATCGCGGTCGCGGACGCCTTCGAGGTGATGACGGGCTCGCGCCCGTACCGCACAAACGTCTCGATCGAGCACGCTCTCGCCGAGCTGCTCGAATGCGCCGGGAGCCAGTTCGACGCGGACTGCGTCCGCGCGCTCGCCGAGCTCGTGAGCGACGATCTACCGCCGACGTTACAGAAGCTCGGCGGCTGACGCACGATTCTCACTTGAAATCTAGATACGGGCATGCCATGATTCGACCAACTCTGTCCACGCATTCGCAACGAGCACAAGCTCCCGCCCGGACGCGGTCGCCTGCCGTGGACCGTCCTGTTGCCGTGGGCGATCACCGGCGCGATCCTCGTCGGCACGGCCCTCTATGCCTTCGTGCCGACCAAGATCGAGTCGAATCCGGCGGCACCGGGCGAGTCCGGAGCGCTCGTCTGGGGTGACGGGCTCTTCACGAACCCGCTCGAGCTGCAGGCGTGGCTTCGGATCCGCGGCGTCACCTACAAGGAGTGGGCGCAGAAGCACCCAGCAGGGGTCAAGCTCCTCGCGCCACAACCCGTGCCCTTGGCGAAGAAGCCGAAGGCCGCGAAGAAGCCGGCCCCCAAGCCCGCAGTACCCGCTGCCAAGCCGACGCCGACCGTGGCGCGCGCTCCCGCCCAGACGAGTGCTCGAGCAGAGGAAACGGCGACCCCCGACTGGATCCTTCCCGCGTTGCTCGCATGTGCGGGTGCGGCCGCGCTCATCCTGCTCCGCTTCCGACTGCCGGCGCTCTGGCGCTGGGCGAGGATCGACGAGGACGGCGAGCGCCGCTTCCGGAGCATCGGGGGCTACGCCGGGCTCGGCCTCGTGGCCGTGGGCCTCGGCTTCCTCGTGCCCGATGCTCTTCGGCTGAGCGAAGCCGCGAGTCGGCGACCCGCTTCCAGACGCTGTCAGCGCAGCGGCCGTCGGCCGCGCATCGTCAGCGCGCCACGGCTCGCCCGCGTCGGCGACCGCCGTCGCGCGGTGCGCCGGCGCTACGCCGGCGCGTGCCGTCGTCTACTCGATCAGCGTCAGCAGCTTGAACATCGGCAGGTACATGGAGATCACGATCGTGCCGACCATGATCCCGACGCCGATCATCAGGATCGGCTCGATGATCGAGGTCAGCGCCTGGATGCTCGCGTCGACCTCGTCCTCGTAGAAGTCGGCGATCTTGCCGAGCATGTTGTCGAGCTCTCCGGTCTCCTCGCCGATCTTGACCATCGAGGCGACCATGGGCGGGAAGATCGGATCCTCCGCGAGAGGCGCACTGATCCGCGCACCCTCGTGCACGCGAGTCCGGACGTCCACGAGCGAGCGCTCGATCACCCAGTTGCCGGCGGTCGAGCCGGTGATCTCGAGGGCCTGGATGATGTCGACGCCGGCGGAGACGAGCGTCGAGAGCGTGCGCGAGAACCGGGCCAGCGCGACCTTCTGGACGACGTCGCCGATCTTCATCGGGATCTTCAGCTTGAAGCGATCCCAGTTCTGGCGGCCCTTCTCGGTCCGCTTGAGCTTGCGCAGGCCGAACGCGAGCAAGATGAGCGCCGGGAAGATGATGTACCAGTAGGCGCGGAGGAGGTCGGAGGCGCCCATCACGATCTTCGTCGGGAGCGGAAGCTCGCCGCCCAGCTCCGAGAACACCTTCACGAAGACCGGGACGATGAAGAGGAGCATGAAGATCAGGACGAGCGTCGCGAAGCTGAGGACGACCGCCGGATAGATCATGGCGCCCCTGACGCGACGCTTGATCTGGGTCTCCTTCTCGATCTGCGTCGCGACCCGGTCGAGCACCGTGTCGAGCGTGCCCGACGACTCACCCGCCTCGACCATCGCGACGAAGAGCCGGTTGAAGACCTTCGGGTGACGCGCAAGGGCGCGCGAGAGCACCATTCCGGCCTCGACGTCCGAGCGAACCTCGCGCGACGATCTCCCGCAGGTACTTGTCGTCCGTCTGCTCTTCGAGGGTCACGAGCGCCGCGACGATGCTGACGCCCGCCTCGATCATCGTCGCCAGCTGGCGCGCGAAGATCTGGAGCGACTTCGGCTTGACCCGCTTGAAGGTGGTGCGCGCGCCGCCTTCTCCGCTCGCGGAGCGCTCGGAGAGCGACCTCGCCAGCAGGCCCCGAGCCTGAAGCTGCTCGCTCGCAGCCACCGAATCCGGTGCGTGGATGACCCCAGAGCTCTCGAGGCCCTGGGCATTGATCGCGTCATAGGTGAAGGCAGCCATGTCTGTTCCTTATCGCAGGGGCTTGATCAGCCGATGGATCGATCGAAAGTCGAGGTCTCGCTGATGAGCACGCGCGCCGCACTCGTCGTGCCGTCGTGCACCTTGATCGTCACGGTCTTGACCTCCCGGCCGATGGCACCGCCGTTCGCCACGCACGGAGGACTTGCCGAATCGAGGCTGCCGTCGCCGCAGACCCGGGCGGTGGTGACGAAGGACTCGACCCAGTAGGTGCGGCTGTCGGCGCCGGGTTTCGTGGAGCCCGAGGCCGCGATCGACGCATACGAGCCGCTCCTGAATGTCTCCATCTGTTGATCGGCGAGGGTGCCCGCGGTCGAAGCCTTGCTCGCCCGGCGATTTGTCTCGATTCCGGAGCTGAAGCCGGCCACGAGCGCGAAGATGCCCACGGTCATGATCGTCAGCGCGATGAGCAGCTCGACGAGGCCGATTCCTTCTTCAGCACGCGCGCGAGCAGCCATTCCGCCGTCAACCCTAGTACCGGAGAATCTCGCGTACATACGCTGTCCTGAAGCCGAAGGCATGAACATGCGCGGCGGAGCGCTGCACTGCCGCCAGCGTCGCGAAGGGCCCGGTGTAGACGACGAAGTAGCCCGCGCGGAGCGGCTTCCGGGTCGAGGAGTTCAGCACCGAGACGGCGCCGAGGCCGTTGCGGCGAGCTCGGGTCGCGAAGCGCTCGGCGTACGCGCGTCCGACCCTCGTCTGAATCGAGGCGATGACCACGATCCAGCCGTGCCGTCCAACGGCTCCTGGGGTCGGCGTTCCGAGCACGATCTGCTTCGGGAGGGGCGACGGCGCGGCCGCCGGCGCCGTCTTGGGCGTCGAGACCAGGTCGCTCGGCGAGCCGCCACGCGAGCTGAGCTGGAAGGGGTCGTGCGTCCCCGCCGGCGCCGAGACGCTCACCGGGCGAGGATCGTTGTCCGCCAGCGCTCGGCTGGCAAACGGATCGGCCGTGTTGTTGAGCGACTTCAGCTTTCGCTTGGAGTCGAGCTTCTTCGGGTGCGTCGTCTCGGTCGAGATGGGAGCCGGAGCAGTCTCGGGGATGTCCGGTCCGCGCAGCAGGTCGAGCATGCCGGGGCCCTGGATCACGAGGACGAGGGCGAACACGGCAAGGCCGACGAAGATGAAGATCTTCTGCCGCCGTTCCTTCGCGGCCCGCGCCTGGGCGAGCCGCTTCTGCGCCCTGGTGCTGGGTGACTTCGCGCTCACCCGCCTGCCGCCTCCGAGGCCGGCTCGGCTGCAACGCCCTGAGTGCCTTGGGGCGTCGAACCGGGTGTGGCAACAGCACCGCGGAAGACGAACGCCGTCACGGCCAGGGTCGCCTGGATCAGGCTGCCGCCCGTGGTCGTGTCTCCACCCGAGAACTGGATCGAATCGACGCCGTACAGCCGCCCGGAGGCACGAAGCTTGTCGTCCTCGAGCCCGGCCCGGCTCCGCAGGATCTGGAGGAACCGCCGGATCGCGAAGTAGCGCCCTTCGACCGCGACTGTGATCGGCACCGCCTCCGCGCCACCCGAGGCCACGGCCGCGGACGGGGTCAAACCGATGATCCTCACCCCGGACTGGGCGGAGGCACGCGAGAGCTGGCGGATGATCTCGGACATCTGCAGCTCGTCCGGAATCGCCTTCCGGAGCGTGGTCAGCTGCGCCGTGCTCTGGCGCAGGATCGGACCGTCGATCAGGGCCTGCGTCGTCGCGAGCTCGAGCTCCGCGTCGCTGATCTTCGTTTCGAGCTCGGCCGCCTTCGAGCGCTGCGGCGAGACGACGCCGAACCAGCCCACGAGGAGGACGAGCAGAAGGCCGGCCGCGGCGAGCCCGATTACCGTTCTTCCGTTGAGGCGCTCGATCATGGCTGATCTCCCGTTTGGTTGACTGACGCCGCGATCGCGAACTGCACCCGCGAGACGCTCGTGCCGGCACCTCGGGTGCTGGACTGCAGGGTCACGTCGGTCAGCCAGGGGAGCAGCGCCAGCCGGTCGAGCACCTGCGCGACGCGAACCTGCGAGTCGGCGGAGCCCGGAGACCGTGAAGCCGGTCGGTGCGCCACCTGGTGTGGCGGCGCGCCGTAGTGCCCGCTCCGACGGCCGTGAGCGTGGGCGACGTCGCCTGGAGGTTCTGCAGGACGACATTCGCCGGCAGGACCCGACCGAGATCGCGCAGGACGTCCTCCCAGGCGATCCGCTGCGAGACGACCGTGCGGAAGGCCGCCAGGCGAGCCTGGCTTGCAGCACGCGCTTCTTCGACGGCGGCTGCCCGCGCCTGTGCGGCGATCAGCCGGGTCTCGACGTCGTGCAGGCTCGTCCGCCGATCGTCGACGACGCCACGCTGATGGATGAAGAGGCCGGCGATGAGCGATTGCGAGCACGCCTGCCGCGATTCCCGACCCGCTCAGAACCCGCCGAGCCGAGGCTCCGCGTCCGAACGTGGCGAGTCGATTCCCGGGCCGTTCCTCCTCCGGCAGCAGGTTGACGGCACGCATCAGGCTTCCACCCCCAGTCCGATCGCCACGGTCAGCGAGGCGAGATCGTCTCTCGAAGCCAGGTCGTCCGCCGCGCGAACCTGGCCGAGCGGATCCAGCCGCCGAACGCGCACGCGCGTGAGCCGTTCGAGCTCCTCCGGCAGGCCGGGCAGCCGACTCGTGCCGCCGGAGACGAGGATCTCGGAGATCGCCAGAGATCCCGGCTGGGTCTGGTAGAACTGGAGCGAGGCCACGAGCTCCCGAGCAAGCTTCTCGAGCTCGCGTCCGATCGCTTCCCGCACGGACGATGCCCTTGGATCGGCTAGACGTGTCGTCGGGCTCCAGCGAGGCATCGAGCTTCAGGTCGAGCGCCTCGTCGGAGGTGACGCCGAGACTCAGGGCGATCGCCGTCTCGAGCTTGCCGCCGCCCCATTCGAGGACGCGCATGAACTCGCAGACCTCACCGTCCGAGATCGCGAGTGTCGAGCGGTCGTGCCCGAGCGAGACCGCGACGACGGCGGTCGCCTCATCGGAGACGGCCGGAGCCGTGCCTGCGGCGCGCAGCAGCGCGAACGCCTCGAGGTCGATCCCGTAGAGCTCGATCCCGGCCGCCTTGCAGGCCTCGAGATAGCGGTCGATCGACTCGCGGTAGGCCGCGGCCAGGACGATCCGCCGCGAGACGGCGCCCATCTCGTCCAGCGTTTCGCTGACCACGTGGTAGTCGAGCACGGCTTCGTCGATCGGAATCGAGACGGCCTCGTGAGCCCGGAACCGGATCGCGTTCGCGAGCTGCCGGTCGTCGGCGATCCCGTCGACGTCGAAGGCGCGAACGCCGATCCGATTCGTCGAAAGCCCAAGGCGAACCCCACGCCGCGGCAGCTTGTGCTCCGCGAAGAAGCTGTCGAGTGTCTGCGCCAGCGCCGGCACATCGCGTAGCTCGCCTCCGACGACGACTCCGCGATCCAGCGGAGTCCGCGCGCAGCTGGACGAGATTGGCCGAGCCGTTGTTCATCACCCTCGCCGCGGCGACCTGCGAGGCGCCGACCTTGAGTCCGACGAGCTCGCGCTTCCCGGATTTGCGGGAACGGGCTCCGGAGCTCGCGAGCGTCTGCCCGCCGCCGGCCTTCGGCTTGCGCCTCGGGACGAGATCGGAGAGCTTGATCTCTTTCTTCAGATCGACCATCGTCTACGCCTCCGTCGCCATCAGCAAGCCGTTGTTCTAGGGCTTCGCGGCCGTGAAATCAGTGTAGCCGCCACGCTCGAGCAAGCCTCGGAGCTGATCCGGCCGGGTCGAACGAGAGAACGCGATGTCCGACGTGATCACCCGGCGCATGGCCAGGTCGGCGAGCGACTGCTCCATCGTCAGCATCCCGCGCGAGGAGCTCGTCTGCATGACCGAGTAGATCTGCTCGACCTTGGCCTGGCGGATCAGGTTCCGCACGGCATCGTCGGGGATCAGGATCTCGAGCGCCGCGGTCCGCCCGCCGCCGTCGGCGGTGGGGACGAGGTTCTGGGTCACGATCCCCTGCAGCGTGCCGGCGAGCTGCACCCGCACCTGATCCTGCTGCGCGGCGGGAAAGGCATCGATGATCCGGTCGATCGTCTGCGGCGCGCTCTGGGTGTGCAGCGTCGCAAAGACGAGATGGCCGGTCTCGGCGGCGGTCAGCGCGGTCGAGATCGTCTCGAGGTCGCGCATCTCGCCGACGAGGATCACGTCCGGGTCTTGCCGGAGCGCTGACCGGAGAGCCTCCGAGAATGACGTCGCATCAGGGCCGATCTCGCGCTGGTTGACGATGCAGCTCCGGTGCCAGTGGAGGAACTCGATCGGATCCTCGATCGTGAGGATGTGCTCGTGCCGGGTCTCGTTGATCCGGTCGAGGAGCGAGGCGAGCGTCGTCGACTTGCCGGAGCCGGTCGGACCGGTGACGAGGATGAGCCCGCGAGGCTTGTCCGACAGCTCGTAGAGCCGCGGCGGCATCCCGAGCTGCTCCAGCGACTTGATCGTCTGCGGGATCATCCGGAAGGCGGCTCCCACGCTCGTGCGCTGGAAGTAGGCGTTGACGCGGAAGCGCGCGAGGCCCGGGATCGAGTAGGAGAAGTCGAGCTGGCGCTTCGTCTCGAGGAACTTCTGCTGCTCGGTGGAGAGAATCCGGTAGACCAATGTCTGCGTCGTCTCCGGAGCAAGCTTGTCGAACTGCTGGACGCGCTCGAGCCGGCCGTTGATGCGGATGACCGGCGGCGACCCGGCCGCGAGGTGGAGGTCGGAGGCATTGCGCTCGACCATCACCTCGAGCAGCTCGTCGATCGAATGAAGTTCGTTCGCCACAGTCACGTTCCCTTTCGGCACTCGACAGTGCGAGCTTGAGTCAGCTGGAGTCGTCGCCGGATGTCTGACGTCGCTGTGGACGATCTCGAGGAGGGACGCGGTCGAACCGCGCCCCTCCTCGATCAGCTACGCGCTTGACGCGCGTGAAGCGATGCTACGGAGCAGTCGGTGCGCAGGTCGCGCGTGCCAGTCGGGACAGCCGTTCTGCTGCACGGTTCCGCCCGGCCCGAGGACACTTGCCGTCCGGTTGCCGACCGTGCTCGTACAGGCAGTAGGTAGTCGTGGCGCTGCGAACGCCTCGGTCAGCTTCAGGCCGCTGTCGTAGACCTGCAGGCCGGCGATCGTCGAACGCATGGGCCGCGCCGTCGTCGCAGCGCCGGCGCTAGCCACGTCGGCGTACGTGCGCAGTCGGTGTAGTACGCCTCCGCCGACGGGATCGCCGACCGCACGTTGGCCGCCGACGCCTTCTGGTTCGCGCGATCCTTGAAGCCGAGGTACGACGGGACTGCGATCGCGAGCAGGATCCCGATGATCACGATGACTACGAGCAGCTCGATCAGCGTGAAGCCTTCCTCACGCGCGAGCCGCTGCCGCAACTTGGACATGCATCTCCCCTTCGTTTCCGGCCGTAAGGCCATGTGGATCGGACAGGACGGTATCGCTCAAAACGGGGGATCCTGTCACCCCCTTTTGGGGTATTTCGACTCCCTCGGATGGTGACCTTCAGCAGGTTGTACGGGCCTTTCGCTGCCCGGCCCGATTCCTGTGCTCGCGCCTCAGGCGCGGGCGACCTGGCAGCCGAGATAGGAGAAGGAAGCGACGAGGTCGCGCACGAACGAGTCCGCCGCCTCCAGATCCGGGAAGCGGTAGGGACGGATGCGCTCGGCGTCGCTCTCGCTGCCGAACACCTGGGTCGCGACGACGACGCCCGACTCGTCGGCGCGCGTCACGACGTTCGCGACCGGTGCGCCGTCACGCAGAACCTGCCACGTGGCCGTCGTCGAGTCCTCTAGAGAGGCCGCAGTCTCCATGCTGCTGAGTATCGGCTGCGAGCCGGCGGACGCCCACCCCCGGACGGGTGATCCAGGTGTTTTGCGCGGGCTCGGACGCTAGGCGGTGCAGACGCGGGCGAGCTCTTCGACCGTCGTGATCCCGGCTGCGACCTTGGCGACGCCGTCGTGCCAGAGCGAGCGCATCCCCTCGGTCGAGCGCGGCGCGCTCGATCTCCTCGCGGGAGGCGTTCTCGGAGGCGAGCCGCTCGAGCGTGCCGGTCATCTCGAGGAGCTGGAAGACGCCGATCCGGCCGCGATAGCCGGTGTTGCCGCAGCGCGGGCACCCGGCCTTGCGGCGGAAGGTCGAGCCCTCGAGCTGAGCCACGAGCTCGTCCTCGACGTGCAGCGCCCGGAGCTCGTCGACGGACGGCTCGTACGGCATCGGCGCAGTGGACGCAGAGCTTGCGGGCCAGTCGCTGCGCGAGCACGGCGGAGACCGCGGCCCCGGTGATGAACGGCTCGACGCCCATCTCGTTCAGCCGGGTCAGCGCCGAAGGCGCGTCGTTCGTGTGCAGGGTCGAGAGCACCATGTGCCCGGTGAGCGCCGCCTCGATCGAGATCCTGGCGGTCTCGCCGTCGCGGATCTCGCCGACCATGACGACGTCGGGGTCGGAGCGGAGGATCGACCGCAGCGCGGTGGCGAAGGTGAGCCCGGCGCGGGGGTTGATCTGGACCTGCTTGATCCCGGCGAGCCGGTACTCGACCGGATCCTCGACGGTGATGATGTTGATCTCCGGGCGACTCGTGGCGGCGAGCGCGGCGTAGAGCGTCGTCGACTTGCCCGAGCCGGTCGGGCCGGTCACGAGCAGCGCGCCCGTCGGCCTCGCGAGGATGCTCGATACCTGCGCGCGCATCTCCTCCGACAAGCCCGAGCGACTCGAGCGTCGGCGACTTCGCGCGACTTGTCGAGCAGGCGCATCGTCACGGTCTCGCCCTCGACGGTCGGCAGGGTCGCGACGCGGATGTCGAGCAGGCGACCCGCCGCCGCGGCCGTCAGCGTGATCCGGCCGTCCTGCGGCTTCCGCCGCTCGGCGATGTCGAGCTTCGAGAGAACCTTCAGGCGTGTCGTCACGCCGGCGGTGAGGCGCTTCGGAATCCGCTGAGCCACGTGGAGCACGCCGTCGATGCGGTAGCGAACGATCAGCTCGTGCTCCTGCGGCTCGACGTGGATGTCGCTCGCGCCCTCCTCGGCGGCCTGGAAGATGATCGAGTTGACGAGCCGCACGAGCGGCGCATCCGAGATCCCGTCGTCGGCCTCGAGATCGTCCTCGTCCGCTTCCTCGTCGGCCTCGGCGGCGGCGTCCGAGACGAAGGCGGCATTGAGCGCCTCCGACGCGCGCGAGAGGCGGCGCAGCTCGGTGAGCACGTCGTTCTTCGCGGCGACGTAGAACTCGATCGGCCGGCGCGTCGCGAGCCGCAGCTCGTCGAGGCCGCGCACGTTCTGCGGATCGGTGATCGCCAGCTTCAACGTCGCGCCGTCGCAGGCGAACGGAATCGCGCAGACGCGCTCGAGCACCGGTAGCGCGATCGTCTTCGAGGCCTCCGAGTCGACGCCGGCAACGGCCAGGTCGACGAGCGGCAGGTGGTACTGCTCGGCGAGCGTCCGAGCGACGCCGAGCGCGCTCGCGAAGCCTTCGTCGATCAGCGCCTGGGAGAACGTGCCGCCGACCGCCTGCGTCCGAACCTGCTCGAGCGTCTCCGGCGGCATCAGGCCGGTCTCGCCGATCACCTCCGAGACGAGCTCGCTGTGCCCGCGCTCCTCGGCAGCGATCCGAGGGCGAGCCTCCCTGATCGTCCTGGTCGTTGACGAGCCGCAGGTCTGGGTGGTTGTCGAAGTTCATTCCCGGTGATTTCATTAGAGCAGGCTGAGGTACGCGTCGAGCAGCGGTTCCCCTGCAAAGAGGCCGACGACGCCGCCGAACGCGAGGAACGGACCGAACGGGATTCCCATCTTCCGACCCGCCTGCCGTGCCGGACGAGCAGGACGATCGCCGGCACGAGCGCGCTCAGCATCCCGATCATCAGCGCGACCGGAACGACGCGTCCGAGCATCACGCCGAGCAGGAGCGCGAGCTTGACGTCGCCCATCCCCATGCCGGCCGGATAGACGAGCGCGGCGACGAGCAGGAACGTCGAGGCGGCAAGGCCGCCGAGCACCCATTCGATCGACGGGTGGAGCAGCGTCTGCGCCACCAGCACGACCGCCGCGGCGGGAAGCACGATCTTGTTCGGGATGATCCGGCGCTCGAGGTCGGTCACCGAGACGGCGACGAGCGTCGCGCAGAAGAACGAGGCGACCGCCGCGTCCCACGTGAAGCCGAAGACGAGGAAGCACGCGGCGACGAGCAGTCCCGTGGCGAGCTCGACGAGCGGGTACTTCCACGGGATCGCCGTGCCGCACGAGCGGCAGCGACCACGGAGGAGCGCGTACGAGACGAGCGGCACGTTGTCGTACCACGCAAGGGTCTGCTCGCAGCTCATGCAGGCGGAGGCGGGCTTGACGACCGAGCGACCGGCAGCGGACGCGCGCCGCGACCACGTTGAGGAAGCTGCCGAGCGCGAGGCCCGGGACGAGGCGGCGGCTGCAAGTGCGGGATTCACGATCAGTAGCGGCCGCTGTTTCGGAGCACGACGCGTCCTGGAGCCTGAACCGCTGCCGTCCGTCGGCGGTGGACAGATCGACCGCGAGAGCGAAGCTGATCGTCCCGAGCGGCGGCGACTGAAGCGTGTTCGTGACGACGACGGCGGGAGAGCAACCCTCGGCAGGTGTCGCGCAACCCAGGTCGACGAACGAGGTTCCGGTCGTGTTCCCGATCAGGCGGAGGCCCTCCGACGTCGTGGTTCCGTCGTCTCGCCCGTAGATGTTGTAGGACGTCGCTCCGACGTAGGGCGCCCAGCTCAGCGTGATCTGGTTCGGGGTGACGCCCGCGATCGTGATCTTCTGGATCGAGCCGGAGACCTCGCCGCCGCTCGTGAGCGCGGTCACGGCGTAGGAGTACGTGCCCGGCTTGAAGAACCCGTCGGCGACCGTCGCGCCGGCGACCGGCGCGGTCGACGGGGCCGGCGGCGGAGCGGTTGTACGCGAAGACCGGCTCGAGCAGAGAGTCGGCCTTCTTGACGCCGGTGCCGGAGCACGCGCTTCCCACGTACCGCCACAGGGCGTACGGGGCTGCGACGCCGACCACGCACCAGGTGAAGTCGGCCGGATTCGCCGCGACGGGCCGCTGGCAGTAGCCCGGCAGGGTCACTCCGCAGCTCGCGGCCGAGTCGAGGGTCGCAGACGAGGAGCAGCGGATCTCGCGCCGGAGCGCGTCGAGAGCGAGCCGCGCGTTCTGCTGCGCCTGGTAGCGGTTGGACTGATCCTTCTGCGTCGTCGACGCCGAGACGAACAGGGTCGTCAGCCCGCCGAGCACGATCAGCGAGGATCGCCAGCACGACGAGCATCTCGCTGATCGTGACCGCCGTCCTCGGCGCAGGCCCGCCTGCGCAGCGGGCCGAGCGAGACCTCACCTGCGGTGGAGCGGCGCCGCGTCATGCGATCCGCAGTGCGTTGGCCTCGTCCGGTGCTGACGGGTCTGGCTTTGCGGCGGCGGCCGCCGCCGCCTCGCGTTCGGCCTCCTCCCGAGCCTCGGCCTCCGCCTCGTCGACCGCCTGCTCCTTCGAGCGCGTGCTCGAGCGCGATCAGGAAGTCGTGGCGGTTCGGCGCGGCGTTCGCGGCCATCTCGCGGTCGACCTCGCCGGCGAGCACGAGCGCGATCAGCGCATTCGAGAGCGTCTGCATCTGGAAGAACGCGCCGTCCGCGATCGCCTCCGAGATCTACTCGGGCTTGTTCTCGCGGATCAGCTCGGCGATGCGGCTGTTCGTGATCATCACCTCGACCGCGGCGACGCGGCCGCCGCCGATGCGCGGAAGCAGCCGCTGGCTGACGACGCCCTTGAGCACGCCGGCGAGGATCGAGCGCACCTGCGGCTGCTTGATCGCCGGGAAGAACTCGACGAGGCGGCCGACGGTCTCGGACGCGTCGACCGTGTGCATCGTCGAGAGCACGAGATGCCCGGACTCGGCCGCCTGGAGCGCGGTCTCGGCCGTCTCGGCGTCGCGGAGCTCGCCGATCAGGATCATGTCGGGGTCCTGGCGCAGCACGCGGCGGAGCGCCTCGTGGAACGAGTCGGTGTCGAGCCCGACCTCGCGCTGGTTGACGATGCAGCCCTCGTCGGCGTGGAGGATCTCGATCGGATCCTCGATCGTGACGATGTGCTGCCGGCGCGAGCGGTTGATGTGGCCGATCATCGAGGCGAGCGTCGTCGTCTTCCCGGCGCCGGTCGCGCCGGTGACGAGGACGAGGCCGCGGTGCTCCTCGGCGAGCCGCTCGACGCCCGGCGGAAGCCGCAGCGCGCTCGAAGCTCGGCACCTCGCTCGGAATCACGCGCAACGCGAACGAGATCTCGCCGCGCTGGCGGAACGCGTTGACGCGGAACCGCGGCAGGCCGGGACGCTGGTAGGCGATATCGAGCTCGCCCGTCTCCTCGAATGCGGCGAGCCGCGCGGGAGCGCAGGCGCCGACCTCGCGCAGGACTGCCTCCAGCTGCTCCGCGTCGAGCGGCGGCCAGCCCTCGAGCGGCTGGAGCTCGCCGTCGAAGCGGACCACCGGCGGCTGGCCGACCTTGAGGTGGACGTCGCTCGCGCCCCGGTCGACGGCGTTGTGCAGGAGGCGGTTCAGCTCCACGCGGGTCTCGGATCGGCAGCGGGGGCGTTCTTCGCTTGAGGGAGTGGCCGTCCACCTCAGCCGCCCCCGAACTGCCGTGGCGGCAGGATCTGCGCGGTCGGCGGAGGCCCGATCGAGCTGTCCCCGCCAGACGGGGCGAACGAGAGCGGCGGGAAGGTGAGGACGTTCGTCTGGCCGGCGGTGACGTCGTTGTAGACGCTGATCATCGGCCCCTGCATCTGTGAGGTGGTGTCGACGTTGACGTCCTTGTTCGCGATGAAGCCGCCCTGGAAGTCGGAGCTCTTGAGGACGATTCCGTCGCCCGCCCCGACGGTGTTGCCCTGGTTCTGGGTCGTGTCGTAGCCGCCGTCGCCGTCGGCGACGACGATGAAGGAGCTGAGATCGGGATCCCACGCGTTCGCCGAGGTGTCGCAGTGCGTGCCCATCCCGCTGCCGACCGTCTTGACGCACATGAGCGAGTTCTTCATCGCGAAGGTGCCGGTGAGGATCAGCGCTCCCTGCCCGGTGACGCGTCGCCTGGGCGCTCGGGGAGCTGTCGATCGTCGCGCTGCCGTCGATGAAGACGGTGCCTCGACGGTGAGCTTCTTGCTCGACGTTGTCCCACGTTCAGGATGCCGTGAGGCGATCCGACATGTCGTAGCGACGACGTTCGGCGTCAGGTTGATCGCGGGCGTGCCGGTCGGGGTGGCGCTGTTGTTGATCAGGTTGTCCGGCCCGCCGGCGCCGTCGAAGGTGAACGGGACGCTGCCGGTCTGGCACGGCGCGCGCGGCCCCAGGTGAGCGGTCTCGTAGAGCCTGCCCATGTTGCTGTATGCCGGCGGCGTGGCCGGCGGGCGCCAGCAGGCCGTTGTCGGGATACGGGTAGCAGCAGGTCAGCGCCGGGATGTACTCGAGGAAGCCCGGTGGAATCGCGTTCCCGGTGACCGCGCCCCAGATCTGGTCGATGTTGGGCTGGGTGATCGGGACGATGTCGCCGTACTTGCACGAGTGCGTCGTCGCGTTGTTGTCGAACGACTTCGTGTTGCACCCGCCGACGATGTAGACCTCGCCGAGCCGGTTTGCCGGTTGCCGTTCCCGTGCACATGTCCGATCTTGTTCGCGTTCTGCGCGCCGTACATCACTCCCCCGACCGCGGCACGGTTCGGCGAGGCGGGATCGTTGCCGATGAACTCGCTGATCGTCGACGAGTTCTCGAGGTGGAGATCGTCTCGCCGCGTAGACCGGCGAGGCGACCTCCACCGACTGGAGGAACGTGAGGTCGCGTTTTGCGTAGATGAAGTTCAGGGGGTTGTTGTCGCCGATCTCGGTGATGCCGGGGATGATGATCGGGACGGTCGCGCGCACGGTTCGGCGAACCGGGGACGCAGTCGGCCCTGTCGGGTTGGTGACGGTGCCGAGAGGTGTCAGCTTCCACTCGTAGCTCCAACCGGAGCCGACGGCGGCAGGACTCAGAGTCCCCGACCATGTCGCTGTGCCGGTGGATAGGTCGTCGTTCGCGAAGGCAGGAGCGTCGCGATCACCGGGGAAGCAGATCGACGCACGGATAGCTCTGATTCAGCACGGCCAGCGCGTTGCTGAGCCCCGCCTCGGCAAGCGCAGTCGCCTTCTGGCCGGCGTTGACGCGCTTCGAGTCGCGCGCGCCCGAGGCCGTGAAGGTGATCACCGTCGTGAGCGCGATCGTCAGGACGAGCATGATCCCGAGCGCCATCACGAGAGCGATCCCGGACTCGTCGCCCGGGTTGATCCGTTTTCGTCGCACCACTAACCCCCGTACCTAAGTCGCACTCCGCCGCATGACCGAAGGATCGGTGCCCGAACTTTACACCGGTACCCCCAAAAGGGGTAGGCGCCGAGCCCGAAAGGCGGGTTCGGGACACGAAGCGCGCCATCCGACGCATACCCCCTAATGGGGGAGTGATTACGGCCGGTCGCGCGTCGATGCTCTCCCGGGTGCCCGTGGCGAGTGCGGGGTCCGCTTTCTGTGGCTGAGACCGAGACGACATCCGTGACCCTCCAGGCCGACGCCGTCACCGAAGGTGCGGCGACGGTCGAGGCGCTTTCGCGAGCGCTCGAGCTGCACGATTACCGCCGCGGCGAGTTCGGCGAGACGACCGCGCACACCGAGCGCGTGACTCAGCTTGCCCTCGCTCTGACCGCGCAGGTGGCGCCGGAGCTCCTGCTCGAGCCGCAACTCGCCTTCGGCTTCCGCCTCCACGACATCGGGATGATCGGGATTCCGAGCTCGACGCTGATCAAGCCCGGCCCGTTGAGCCCCACCGAGGTCGACGAGATCCGCGAGCACCCGTGGCTCGGCGAGCGGATCGTCGCCCCGGTGCCCGCGCTGAGCGGGGTCGCGCGCGAGGTGATCGCCTGCCATCACGAGCGGTGGGACGGCAGCGGCTACCCGCGGGGCCTGCGCGGCTACGAGATCCCGCTGCCGGCGCGGATCTTCGCGATCGTCGACGCCTTCGACGCGATCACGCACGACCAGCCCTATCGCGAAGCCCTCGGCGTCCAGGCGGCGCGCGAGGAGATCCACGCCAAGGCCGGGCGCGACTTCGATCCCGAGCTCGCACAGGTCTTCCTCACGCTCGACGAGGTGGCCGCGCCGGCCGAGCTCGAGTTCCCGCTCGAGCAGCTGTAGAGCTACAATCCCGCCCCACCTGGGGGTGTGCCCGAGCGGCCAAAGGGAACGGGCTGTAAACCCGTCGGCTCAGCCTACGGAGGTTCGAATCCTCCCGCCCCCACTCGATTCGCCCCAGGAGGCAACGAACGGATCTGGCGAGGTCGGCCCCAGTTACCGAGCGCCGGGGCCGACCTCACCGTCGAGCCGTCTTACTCGCCGCCACCCGCGTTGGGGTTGCAGGCGTCACCGGGGTTGAACTGCCGCGGGTCGATAGCGCCGGACTTGACGTCCTGCCCGAACGACTGGACGCGGCCGCCGGGGCCCTCGCCTTGCGTTCCGGTCGGGTCGTCGTTCTGTCCGGAGAAAGCGCAGATCGACGCGGCGTGGGCGGGGCCCTGGGTGGGCTTGCCGTTTCCGGTCACCTCACCCGCGAATGCGGCATTGGCGCCGACACCCATGACCGCGGCCGCACAGACGGCGAGCACTGTCTTCTTGCTCATCGAACCTCCCGTTGTAAAAAGGCGCCCCGCTGGCGCCTTCCGCACCGCCAGCCTAGGGCAGTCGAGCCAGCAGAAACAACCGCTGGCGGCGCGCCGGACGGACAAGCCTCGGTTCGTCGGCCCAGGGCTTGTGGAAACTCGACGACGCTAGACTGGGCGACGTGCCCTCTTAGCTCAGTTGGTAGAGCACCTCCATGGTAAGGAGGGGGTCGACGGTTCGAGTCCGTCAGAGGGCTTCTGAAAACCCCTGCAAGTCACGGCCGTTCGCTTTGTCGAGCGTAGCAAACGCCTGTCCAGCGCGGGCACTCGCGGTACACATCCACACGTTGCGCATGCTTCAGCCGCGCGCGTGCGCCTTCGCTTGACGACGCCGATCCGAAGCGCGACCCCTTCTTTTGCAGGTGAGGGGATCGCCGCTCGCTTCTCCGCAGCCACTGGCGCGTCCGCGACCCGGGGGGCAACGAGCTGCTGGACGCCCAGGAGTCGAACCTGATCGTTGCGCTCGTACGCCGGGCCGCCGGGCTCCTCCCCGACTGGCTCTCGCTCGTGTCGTGGATCCCCTTCGACTTCGAGCTTCGCCGCGACGGAAAGCAGGTGGCGTCATACAAGCGAATCCTCGGGCCGTTGCGCGACCGCTACGTCCTCGAGCTCAGTGAGGAGCTCCGCGAGGTCGATCGCTGCCTGCTCGTCGCCTTCACCGTTGCCCTGGACGCGCTCCAGGACCGCTAGTGCTTCGCCTCGAGATCGGGGTCTAGGAAGCCTGGCGTCAGCAGTGGCGGGTCTTCCGGTCTTCCGCTCGAGCTTCTACGTCGACCACGCTGCCGTGGGCCTGCCGCATTCGACTCGATCGCGTGCGCGCCCGCTCGAGACGCAGTGCGCCGGCTGCGAAGCAGACAAGCGCGACGGGTCCCGGGCGGGTGGATCGCACAGCCGCCCACGCATCCACGAGGACGACTTCGAAGTACTACTCGAAGCTCCAGACCGTGTGTCGCGACGCTGAAGGGCTCGCGGCACGGCCGCCTTTCGGGCTTCGCGTCCGCGTGTGGGTCAGCGTCCGCTCCGCGACGCGGCCGTGATTGCGAGCGCCGCGCCTGCGGCGAAGAGGGCGCCGGCGAGGAGCAGGCCGATGCCGATCCAGAGGATCGAGTCGAGTTCGGCTCCGATGCTCAGCTCGGACGAGACCCCACGCGACGCGTCCTCGTTCATGACCACGACCCGCCAGTCCCCGTCCTCCGGCTCCCAGTCGAGCGTCCGCTCGCCGGAGCCCGTCGTCGAGGCGACCCAGAACGTCTCATCGCCGGGCGGGCCGGTCGGCTCGCCTCCGGCGCGTCGCGTGAGCTCCGGGTCGCCGCTCTCGTCGAGGTCGTCGACCACGTCGCGCTCGACACCGCCCAGGTAGCGCGTCACCTCGGCGGCCGGCCCGATCCCGACGAACACCGGCCGGTCGCTCTCGCTGCGAATCCGGACCGCGCCGAGAAACGTGTCGAGCGCCCACTCGGCTCCCTCCGTGTCGAGGTCGGCGCTCTCGGACAGGATCGCGTAGGTCGGCGACGAGAAGTCCTGCGTCGGAGACATCACGAACCCGTCGTCGTCCCGCTGCGTCTGGTCGACGGCGACGAGCGCACAGCCGCCGGCGAGCAGCCCGAGCGCGATCAGGCCCGCGATCGTCCCGACAACCACGAGCGCGATCCGGCCCCCGGTCCAAGCTCGACGGGCAGGCGGCTCAGCCGGTGCGCCTGGCTCGGCCGCGACGGGCAGAGGCGCCTCCGCGACGGTCAGGGTCGGCTCCGCGAGCCCCTCACCCTCGACACCTCCCTGTTCGAGCCGGAACGGCGGGTACTCGTCGCGCATGAGCAGCACATACGCGGCCACGCGCGCGACCCACCGGTCGAGCCCGACGACGAGGTCGAAGAGCCCGCTCGGGTAGCGCGTGGTGAACAGCAGCGCGACACCGGCGAAAAGCACGAGGACGCCGATCAGCCCCGTCTCGAAACCGATCCCCCAGAACCAGTCGTCGACCTGGGCCGCCGCGTAGCTGCCACCGCCCAGGAAGATGCCCGTGACGATGTACTGCGGGATCGCGAGGAGCCACCACTTCACGAGCACGAGGCCGCGGGAAAGGTGCTCCGGGTACACGACCTCCAGCCGCGCCGGGTAGTCGGGCACATCCTCGAGCGTGAACGGCGGATAGCGGTCGGTGCCCAACGCGCCGTAGGAGTAGAACGCCACCCGCCACGTCCAGCGAAGAACGCCGACGTTGAAGTCGAAGATGCCCCGCGGATAGCGGCCGGTGAAGAGGATCGCGAAGAACGCGACGATCGTCAGGACGAGCAGCGTCAGCCAGAGGAACGCGAGCACGACGTAGTGCGGAATCGCGAGAATCCACTTCACGAGCCAGAGCCAACGGCTCAGGCCGGTGTCCAGCTGTCCCTCAACGCGGACTGGATACCGCTGCGGTCCGTCCATCCCCTCTCCCACGCGCTGGCTCGACCCTAAGGGATCATGTGCCCCGATGCACCGTCTCAGCCGCGAGCCGAGACACGAGCGGGTCACGCTTAGACGTCAGACTCATCCGGTTTGGCGCGCTTTCGTGGCCGGCGTGACCCGGCCGTGCCCGCGCTTCCCGCCTCTGGCCCAGGATGGTAAGGAGGGGGTCGACGGTTCGAGTCCGTCAGAGGGCTTCGAGAACGCCGTGCAAATGAGGTAGTTCAGGGCCACTCGCTCGTCCGGATGGAAAACGCGTGGCACGCGCGGGTGACGCCGATTGTTCGCCCGCGCAAACCCGTTGACCTGGATCGGAAGCGGACAACGAGCCAAACGGTGTGTATTGCGCGCACACCCGCCTGCGGCCGAGGATGGGCAGCGTGGCGACTTCGACCAGCACGGCCAACGAGTTCCGGGTGCTCGGGCCAGTGGAAGCCGTGCGCGCCGGGCAGCCGGTCCGGCTGGGTGGCCGGCGGCAACGATGGCTCCTCGCCCTGCTCCTCGTCGAGCCAGGGCGGGCGATCTCGAGCGACCGGCTGATCGACGAGCTCTGGCAGGGCGAGCCCCCGCGGGGCGCGGAAGGCACGCTCCGGGTCTACGTCTCTCGGCTGCGCTCGGCGCTCGGTGAGGACACGCTCTTCGCACGGCCTCCCGGCTACATGCTCGACATCGAGGCTGAGGTGGTCGACGCGTGGCGGTTCGAACGGCTCTACCGCGAAGGGCGCGACGCACTCGCGCGCGGCGCTGCCGGGCTCGCGGCGGATCGCCTGGGAGCCGCACTCGCGCTGTGGCACGGCCCGGCGTTCGCGGACGTTCGCGACGGTGGCGTCGTCGCGGACGAGGCTCGGCGGCTGGACGAGCTTCGGCTCGTCGCCCTCGAGGAGCGAATCGATGCGGACCTGTCGCTCGGCCGCCACGCTTCGCTCGTCGCCGAGCTGGAGCGCCTCGTCGCCGAGGAGCCGCTCCGCGAGCGCTTGTGGCGCCAGCTCGTGCTCGCGCTCTACCACTCCCAGCGCCAGGCCGAGGCGCTCGCGGCGTACAACCGCGCACGCACGCTCCTCTCCGAGAGCTTCGGTCTCGACCCGAGCGAGGAGCTGCGAGCGCTCGAGCGCGCCGTCCTCCGCCAAGAGCTCGCTCCCGCGTCCTCGGCCGTGGAGCGCCACAATCTTCCGGCGCCGCTGACGAGTTTCGTTGGCCGCGAGCACGATCTCGTCGACATTGCAGGACTCCTGCGGGCTCACCGTCTCGTCACGCTGACCGGGGTCGGTGGTGCCGGCAAGACCCGCCTCGCCCTCGAAGCGGCCACTCGTCAGATCGGCGCGTGGACCGGCGGCGTCTGGCTCGTGGACCTCACAGCGCACGAAGACCCGCGCACGACACCGAGCGCAGTCGCCGGTGCGCTCGGCGTCCGCGAACGACCGGACGTCTCCGCTCTCGACGGTCTCGTCGAGCATCTCCGAAACGAAGAGCTGTTGATCCTGCTCGACAACTGCGAGCACCTTGCGAGCGCGTGTGGCGAGCTCGTGCACGACGTGCTCCGCGCCTCCCCATCCGTTCGCGTGATGGCGACGAGCCGGATCCCGCTCGGCGCGCCGGGCGAGGTCGATTACGCGGTCGATCCCCTGCCGACGCCGACGGACGATGTTCCCGGCGACGAGGTAGCCCAGTTCGCGTCGGTCCGCCTCTTTCTCGAGCGCGGGCGCGCCCTACGGCGCGATCTCGCTGTGACTGCGACCGACATGACGACCGTGGCACGGATCTGCCGTGAGCTCGACGGCCTGCCGCTCGCGATCGAGTTGGCCGCGGCGCGGGCCAAGGCGCTCTCCGTCGATGACATCGCCGACCGGCTCGACGACCGCTTCCGCTTCCTGCGCTCGTGGCGCCGGCTGGCCGCACCGCGCCACCAGACGCTCCGGGCGACGATCGACTGGAGCTACGAGCTGCTCGAGGCGAACGAGCGTGAGCTGCTGGCCGCTCTCTCCGTCTTCGCAGGGGGATTCACTCTCGACTCGGTCGCCGCCGTCTGTGCGGACGCCGACCTTGCGTGCGCCGACGAGCTTGTCAGCAGGCTCGTCGAATCGTCGCTCGTCGTCGCGGGGACGCGGAACGGCTCAACGCGATACCGGCTCCTCGAGACGATCCGCGAGTACGCGGCGGAGCGACTCACCTCGACGGGCAGACGCGACGAGCTCCACCGCGCACACGCCGAGCACTTCCTCGAGCTCGCGCAGCAGGCACGAACCGAGGACCCCGTGGGCAAGCGCGAAGCCCTCGATCTTCTCGATCGCGAGCGCGACAACATGCACGCGGCGATGCGGTGGGCGCTTGCTGCCAGCAGTGACCTGGCGGTGCCGTTGGCGGCCGCCCTCTGGCGGTACTGGCTCATCCGAGGCCACCGCCGTCAGGGCCTCGACTGGCTCGAGCAGGCGCTCGCCCTCCCGGCAGGCACGCCGTCGCCGCTGCGCGCCATCGCTCTCGCCGGAGCGGCGCTGCTCGCCCGGCTCCTCGGCGACTTCACACGCGCGGAGCCCCTCGCCCACGAGGGCGTCGCGCTCGGGCGGGAGGTCGGGCCGCCCCGTGCGCTCACGGCCTCGCTCAACGTTCTCACGACGCTCGCGGCGGCCGCCGGCGACTTCGACCGCGCACGCGGCCATTGCGACGAGTCGGTGGCCGTCGCACGCGCTGCCGGCGACGTGCGGCTGGAAGCTCTCGCGCTCTTCATCCTGGCCGAAGGCTCGCTCCACGGCGGACGGTACGCGGACGTCCGTGACGTCGGCGGCCGCGCGCTCGGCCTCGCCCGAACCGCAGGCGACACGGAAGTCATCGCGATCGCCCTGGCACGTCTCGGCATCGCCGCCGCCCTCGAGCGCCGGCTCGACGAGGCCTCGGAGCACCTCACCGAGGCGGTGGAGCATGCCCGGGCCCTCGGCTTCCCGGAGACTGCAGCCTGGTGCTGCGAAGGGCTCGCTCTCGTCGCCGCCGAACAGGGCGACGTCGTTCGCGCGGCCCGCCTACTCGGAGCGGGCGAGTCGCTGCGGCGTGCGGGTGGGGGCGTCGTCCAGCCCGCGGAGGCCGCTGCGCGCGAGACGGCGTTGGCGACGATCCACCGGGCGTTACCCGTGGAGCAGGTGCAAGCGGCGCTCGAGGCCGGCCGCGGCCTCAGCCTCGACGAGGCGGCGACGGAGGCGATGGGCGCCCCGCGCGCGATGTAACGGTTTTGCAACGCGTGTGACTCAACGTCTCGCTTCGTGGAGCCGACTCTTCGTGAAGCGAGATCCGCTTTGGCCGCCGCCCTCGAGAGCGGCGACGTCGCTGCGGCCAGCGCGTGCTATGCCGACGATGCGCAGCTACTCACACCGGCCGCAGAACTGATCCGAGGCCGGGAGGCGATCGAGGAGTACTGGCGCACAGGCATCGCCCTCGGCCTGTCCGCGGTGAGCTTCGAGACGCGGCACGTCGAGCGGCTGGGCGCACGGCAGGTCGAGATCGGGCGCTATCGCGTCACGGTCGAGACCGAGCCGACCGACGCGAGGTTCGAGCTAGGCACGTACCTCGTGCTCCACCGACGAGCCGTCGACGGCACCTGGCAACGAGCCGTCGACGTCCTCGACCCCGACGAGCCGCACGGCTCGTCGCCACATCCACAAGGAGGAAAGACATGAAGACGACGTTCAAGCTCCCGCTCGTGCTCATGGTGCTCATCGCGCTGGCGAGCGGCTTCGCCTTGCAGGCTGCAGCCGCGACGCCAAGCCATGTGGGCCAGGCGGCGGCAGCAGGCTTGCTCCCCTTCAAGGGCACGCTGGAGGGCCGCCACATCAGCAGGTCACCCCTCGACCCGCCCTTCGTGTTCGACCGGTTCGAAGCCGAGGGACAGGGGACCCAACTCGGACGGTTCGAGCTGGTCATCGAGGCGACCGTGAACTTCGGGGCCCGGCCGGTGACGGGAGCCGGGACGTACACGTTCACCGCCGCGAACGGTGACCAACTCGTGGCCGCCCATACCGGGTTCTCGTCGCTCGTCGGACCCGGCGTCGTGTTGATCACCGAGCACGCCGTCATCGATCCCAACCGCTCGACGGGCCGATTCGCCGGCGCAGAAGGGACGTTCACCGTCGAGCGCCTCGCCGACGCCGCCACCGGCGTAGGCGGACTGACCGCCGGCAGCTTTGAGGGGACGATCTCCGTGCCCGGGCTAGCAAACGCCTAGTGGCTCGGGAGACACGAGCCCCGATCTCACCGCGAATTCGGACGGCGGGTAGGTGATGCCCGCCGTCCCCAATGGCGTCGTTGCCGTCGGGTCTACGGCGTGACCTCGACGAGCGGGGCGGGGCTAACCGCGAACGGTCCGCTGAACGGGCGCTGCTGAGCGGCGACCAAGATCAGGGACGCAGCAACGGCGGCGGTGAAGAGCCCCATTGCGAGCGCAGCCGTCAATCGGTTGTCGCAGTGGACGAACGCGATTGCGATCAGCGTCAGCAGTGCGACGAGCATCACGCCCGCCCACTTCACCCAGTTGACGCTCGACTCGCTGAGGATGATCCGCTGACGCCGCGCGTCGAGGGCTGACTGGAGCGAGTCGATGAGCTCACGTTGTGCCGCTTTCTCCCCTTCGCTGCGCGGAGTGAGACCGATCGCGAGCTGGAGCCCCTGCTCGACTGGAGCGGGGATCGCCGTCAGCGTCGCCCGGCGGTGTGCCATCGCGGGCCACTCGCTCTCGGTCGCATCGACGATGTAGCGCCGGATGAGCCTTCCCATGCGGGTCTCAGGCTCACCGGGAAAGGCCTCGACCGCGATCATCGCGGATCGCAGTGCGCTCGCCTCGTGGTTGACGGCGGCCTGGGCATTCCCGGCATCGCTCCAGACCTGCGCCGCGAGGAAACCCACGATGAGGCCGAAGAGGAGCCCCAGCGGAGGCAGCATCCCCGGCGAGACCCCTTTGAACGCCTCCCGGCGGTTCCCCACGGCAAGTCGCATCACGACGACGTAGACCGCCAGCGAGGAAAGGAACGTGACGGCGACCACGACCACGATCAGCCCCGCCAACGACAGGTTCTGGAGCCAGTCGGTCATGCTCGCAGTCGGCCCGGCCGCGCCGAGGAGATCGGCTGGTCGCCAGGCGTTGACCGCTTGCGCCCGTCGCCTAGCGCCGTGCCGGCCTTCGAGAAAGGAGCGGAGCTTGCCACGTTCGCGACGAGCGTAATCCTCCTGCAGGTCCGAAGCCACTCGCGCCGCCTCGATTCGGCTGCAGCTCCGCGCGCCCGGTACGTGCCGGTCGTGGAGCTTCAGGCCGAGGCATGCGCTTGCCCCGCGGCCGTGCTTGGCCGCGGGTGCGGGTTCTCACACCCTCCCTTCCCAGTAGCGATTGAGGGCTCGCTGGGTTTTCACGAACCAGACGATCGCTGGAATGATCAGGATCGCGCCTGGGAAGAACCACAGCCCCGTCCAGCCGCTGACCGGCGATTCTCGGCCGTCCTTGCGGTACATGCTTCCGATTTCGGATGGGATCACGAACGCGCTGACCGCGGTGATGAGGATCCAGATCACGAGCCCGATCACTCCGCCGACTCCGTCGCCGGTTCGCTGCTTCATCTCCTCGTGCGTCTTGAAGGCCCAGTACCAGCTGTAGAAACCGAAGGTGACGATGAAGAGAAGGATCCCGAAGCCAACGCCGCGTGCGCGGCCTCCGGCACGGGTGTCGGTTTGGATCGCAGACGTCATGGCGTCGCTCCTTCTGTTAGAAGCACCGCGTCGAAGAACGCAACGACGCGCCGCTCGTACTCGGTGGGATTAGCGGTGATTCCGCCGGTGTGCTTGGAGTCTGGCACCTTCCAGATCGTTTTCGGCTCATCGGCCGCGGCGTAGTGCGGTCGGGCTGCGAATCGACGATCCCGGATCCTGGGTGCGCCCGCGACTGACGACCGGTCGTCAGGCCTCGCTCGCCCCGCCGCGCGACCGCCGCGACGAGAAGGAACAGCGTCGCTGCGGCTGCAGCGCCGAAGAGCCCGGTGGCGAGGCCGTGTCGGGCGGGAACAGCGGCTGCCAAGAGGGCCACGGTCGCGCCGGCGAACGCGAGCAGCGCAGCGACGAGCAGCCGCCCCACCAGGACGGCGGTGACAGCCGGTCGCTCGACCGCCGCGTCCGGCGCCGGGCCGCGGGACAGAGAGACGAGCTCGAACAGGATGAGGACGGCGGCGGCGAGGAGCGGAATGCTCCAAATGGGGACGTCTTCGCCGTAGAGGGCGGCGAGCGCACCGAGAACGGCGCCGAGGCCAAGCGCCGCAGCTGCGGCGGCGCGCCGAAATCGTCTCCCGCTCATCGTGCTGCAGCGAGGGCTTCGACGGGAGCGGCGATCGGCTCGTCCGGTCCCCACGACGCGAGCGCGATCCCCGCGCCGGCGAGCCGCGTTCGGACGGCGTCCCGCTCGAGCAACCAGGTTCGCCAGGCGATCGGCCCGGCGGCGGCCTCGGCGTCAGCGAGGTACGGGAGCGGATCGATCTCGACGATCGAGACCTGGTAGCCGCGGCGGCGGAGATGGAGGAGCGCGCGCGTGACGCGCCAGTCGAGCCGCGGCGTCAGCGCGACGATCAGCGACTGCGGTGGGAGGATCCGGCGCGGGATGAGGCTCGTGTCGCGCCAGCGGTACGTTCGCGCGACCTCGCTCTCGAGCACGGCGTCCGCGATCCGGTACTGCTGGCGCAGGCCCGAGCCGGGGACGATCCACTCGAGGTCGCCGCCGAAGCGGAGGAGCCCGACGCGGTCGCGCTGGCGGAGATAGGCCTCGCTCAGCGAGGCGGCCGCGCGCACGGCGTGGTCGAGCGTGCTCGCCGCGCTCGTCGTGGCGGCTCCGAGCGCGTCGAGGAAGATGACGACGTCGGAGCTCCGCTCGGGCAGCCGATCGTTGACGAGCAGCCGGCCGCGGGCGGCGGTCGCACGCCAGTTGATCCTCCGCGCGCGCTCGCCGGGGGCGAGGAACCGGAGCTCCGCGAACTCGATGCCTTCGCCGGCGACCGCAGCCGGACGGCTGCCGGTCACCGGGCGTGTCGCCCGCGGCCCGGCGAGCCGTCGCAGCCTCTCGACCGACGGGTAGACCCGCAGCGTCGTGGTCGGCTCGACGACGACCTCGGCAGAGACGGAGGTGAAGCTGATCGCGTGCCGAGAGCCGGATCGAGGCGATGCGGAAGGCGCCCCAGCGAGGGCAGTCGATCGCGTACTCGAGCGTCCGCGTCTCGCCCGTTTCGAGCGCGAGCACGCGCCGCGTGGGCGCGCCGGCCACTTCGAGGCGCTCCGGCAGCCGCAGCTCGACGTCGAGCCAGGGGCATGCGTCCGACGCGGCAAGCGTGAGCTCGAGCTCGACCCGCCCGCCCTCGATCACGCGATCGGCCGAGACCCGGACGGTCGCTTCGGGCAGCCGAGGCGGCCGCCCGGCGAGCCCGAAGAGCAGCGGAACCAGGAAACCGGCGCCGACCGCGACCAGCGCCGGCTGCGCGGTCGCGAGGCCGGCGAGGAGCCCTGCCGAAGCGACGACGAACCAGACGACGGCGCGCTGCTCGAACGTCACGACGGTTCGTCCAGGACCGGCACCGGAACCGACGCGACGGCCGCCCGCACCGCATCGGCCGGATCGATCCGCTGCACCCAGAGCTCCGGCGCCAGCGTGAGCCTGTGCGCGAGGGCGGGGATCGACACCGCCTTGATGTCGTCCGGCGTGACGAAGTCGCGGCCGAGATACGCGGCGCGGGCGCGGGCCAGCTTCATCAGCGCGAGCGAGCCCCTCGGCGAGGCCCCGACGGCCAGCTGCGGCGAGTCCCTCGTCGCGCGCGCGATCGCGACCGCGTATTCGGCGAGCGGCGGGGCGACGTGCACCTCCTCGATCGCCGCCTGCATCGCCCGCAGCGTCTGCCGGTCGCAGACGGGCTCGAGCTCGATCCGCTCGCGCCGTCGACGGGAGCGTTCGAGGAGGATGTCGCGCTCCGCGTCCTCCGACGGGTAGCCGATCGTGACGCGGACGAGAAAACGGTCGAGCTGCGCCTCCGGCAGCGGGTACGTCCCCTCGTACTCGATCGGGTTCTGCGTCGCGAGGACGAGAAACGGGGAATCGAGCTGCCGCGTCGTGTTCTCGAGCGTGACTTGCCGTTCTTCCATCGCCTCGAGCAACGCGGCCTGCGTCTTGCCCGGCGCGCGGTTGATCTCGTCCGCGAGCAGGATGTTCGTGAAGACCGGCCCGCGCTCGAACGTGAAGCTGCCGCTCGAGCGGTCGTAGATCGAAGCGCCGGTGATGTCGCTCGGGATCAGATCCGGGGTGAACTGGATCCGGGCGAAGTCCATCGCGCACACCTGCGCGAAGGAGCGGGCGAGCAGCGTCTTGCCCAGCCCTGGGAGATCCTCGATCAGCACGTGGCCGTCGGCGAGCAGCGCGAACAACACCAGCTCCACCGCCTCTCGCTTGCCGATGATCGCCTGCTCCACTGCGTCGGCCACGGCGGTCGCCAACTCCTGAACGGGGACGCCTGCCTTTGGCTCGTCGGTCACAGCTGCTCCAGCCGCTCGATCGCCTCTTGCAGCTCGTCGCTGGCGAGCCCCCCGCCGACGCGGTTCGCGGCCGACGGACGATCGGGACGCACGATCTCCCACAGCCGGTCGCCGAGCAACTCCTGAGCGCGCCGGGGCGCGCGCGCCATGTCGATGCCACGACGTCCGAGGCGTGCGGCGACGATCGGGACGAGCAGCGGCCGGAGCGACCGGTCGACGCCGAGCTCCGATTGCTCCGCCTCCCGCAGGTCGTCCACGATCTGGCGCAGCCGCAACGGCATCTCGTCGTCCCGCGCACGCGGCGGTGGCTGTTGCCTCTGCGCGGGTCGGAGCTGCAGCGCGGTCGCGGCGGCGAGCGCGCCGGCGAGCGCCAGCGCGGCGGCGAGCGCGACCGTCCTGCCCTGCCCGAAAACGAGACTCAAGGCGGTCGCGACGACACAACCGGCGGCGACGAGAAGCAGCGGGCGGCGGGCGATCACGGCGGCGCCACCTCCGCCTCGACCCGCCGCACCGACGCGATCGCGCGCCGGCGGTCGTCCTCGTCCATCGCGTGGTCGCTGAACCGGGCGATCTCGAAGAGGCCCGTGAGCTCGGACGCTGCCGCACCGCTCACGCCGAGCACTCGGAGGACGCGGGCCGTGAACTCGGTCGGGGTCTCGTCCCGCGCTCGCGAGAGCTCGATCTCGCCGAGCGACTCCTCCATGCGCGCGTAGGCGCGCTGGACGGCAAGCCGCGGGTCTCGCTCGGACCCCAGGTCTGCGAGCGACAGCCTGAGGTCGGAGCCGACCCGCTCCGCCGCATCGGGGACAACCGCGAGACGTTCGCGCCGCGCGCGCCGCCGACGGACGAAGACTGCCGCCGGCGCGAGCAGGAGCAGTGCGGCCGCCGAGCCGACGACGAGCCACGTCAGCGCGGTCGAGGTCGGGTGTCCCGCCGGCGCGGAAGTGCTCGTGTGGCCGCGCGGCACGGCGTTCCCGGGCGTGGCGCCGGGCGGTGTCGCCGCATTGGGAACCAGGAATGGCAGAGTGAGGAGCAGGAACACGCCGATCGCTCCGCCGACGATCGCAGCGGCTTTCCCGGCCGCCGAGAGCGACGCCCCGAGCTCCTCGAGGTCTTTCGCACCGAGCCGTCGCCCCCGTCGCCGGCGCTTTTCCACCGAGGGCGTCCCCGCCCAGACGAGGAGCAGCGACCCGATGACGAGCGCGCCCGCGGCGGCGGCGAGCGCGCGGACGACGCCGACCGGGACGTCCTGCCGGCCGCCGGCGTGCCATGGTGACCCGCCGCTGGCCAGCGCGACGAGTGACACCAGCAAGAGCCCCACCGCGGTGGCAGCGATCGCTCGCACGTCGCTCATGGGTCTGACCGGCACGGCTAGATCATCTTCGATTCGCCAGGGCTGCAGCCCGGCTCGCGCTCCACGGCAGCGGCGGAGACAACCTGAACCGACTCGTACACCACGAACGGCGACGCTACTCCGACGCCCCTGATAGCTGGCAAGGAGGGTCTCTCTAGGAGCCACACCGAGTGGGACGCGGGCGCATCTCGTCGGATAATGGCCAGATGGCGAACACGCTCGACGCCAGGCGGGTCGACGATGGCTGAGTCGATCGAGCTGGCGACTATCCTGGTGACCGATCTCGTCGGCTCCACACGGCTGGCGACGTCGGTCGGCCCGGTGCGCGCAGACCAGCTGCGCGACGAGCACTTCGACGTGCTGCGCGAAGCGATCCGCGCGTGGGGCGGCCAGGAATTCAGGAGCACGGGCGACGGGACGATGGTGGCGTTCAGATCGGCGTCGGCAGCAGTGGAGTGTGCGGTGTCGATGCAGCAGCTGATCGAGCGCCGCTACCGGCGCGCCGAGCCGAAGCTCCAAGTGCGGATCGGCCTGGGCGCAGGCGAGTCGACGGTGCAGAACGGCGAGTACTTCGGCATGCCTTCAATCGAGGCGGCGCGCTTCTGCGACAAGGCCGAAGCGGAGGGAATCCTGGCGTCGCCGGCGGTACGAATGCTGGCCGCCCGGCTCGAAGGGATCCGTTTCGACTCCGTCGGCGCGCTCGAGTTCAAAGGGTTCCCCGAACCGGTCGAGGCATTCGCCGTCCCGTGGACAAGGCTCGCGGACGAGACTGCCGGCGTCGGCGGCTGGCCGCTGCCGACACTACTCCGGTCTCCGCCGCGGGCGGCTTTCGTGGGTCGCGACGTGGAGCGCTCGCTCATGGAGCGCTCGCGGAGTGCCTTGCGTGCGGGTGCACAGCAGGTGGTGCTGGTCTCTGGGGAGCCCGGGATCGGCAAGAGCCGTCTGGCGTCGCTCGCGGCCCACGGCGCGCACGGCGAGGGGTTCGCCGTCTTGTGGGGTGCGTGCTCGGAGGAGCTGGCGGTGCCGTACGAGCCGTGGATCGCCGTGTGCTCGCAGCTGGTTGAGCACGCCCCTGCCGAGCTCCTCGAGCGGCACGTCGCGCGGCACGGCGGCGAGCTTGCGCGCCTGGCGCGCGACCTGCCGCGCCGGTTGCCGGGAGCGCCGGAGCCGGAGACCTCGGATCCCGAGACCGAGCGCTTCCTGCTCTTCTCGGCCGTGTCCGGTGCCCTCGTGGAGCTGGCGACGTCCGTGCCCGTCTGCCTCGTGCTCGACGACCTCCACTGGGCGGATACGCAGTCGGTCGCGCTGTTGAAGCACCTGACGTCATCCGCAGCGTCGTCTGCGCTCCAGGTGGTCGTCGCCTTCCGCGACTCGGACCTCGGCAAGGATCATCCGCTGAGCGCCGTGCTCGCGGATCTGCGGCGCGTCGAGGGCGTCGAGCGCATCGCACTGGAGGGCTTCGGAGCGATCGAGGTGTCGGAGGTGATGGCCGCGGCCGCCGGACACGAGCTCGATGCGGACGGGCTGATGCTCGCGGATGAGATTGCAAGCGAGACCGACGGCAACCCGTTCTTCGTCGGTGAGGTGCTTCGCAGCCTGGTTGAGTCCGGGCGTCTGCTGTACGACTCAACGACCGAGCGGTGGAGCATCGACCGGTCGGCCCCACTCGGGTTGCCGGAAAGCGTGCGCGACGTGATCACCCGCCGCGTCGAGCGACTCGGCCGGGAGGCGCACGAGCTGCTGACGCTTGCGGCCGTCGTCGGTCGGTCGTTCGAGCTCGAGCTCCTCGGACGGCTGGTGGAGACAAGGGAGAGCGAGCTGCTGGATCAGCTGGAGACCGCGGTCACGGCGTCGCTACTGGACGAGTCGGCCGAGCGCGTCGGCCGGTTCCGCTTCGTGCACGCGCTGATCAATCAGACGTTGTACGAGGGTCTGGGCGCCACCCGGCGCTCGAGCATGCACCACCGCGTTGCAATCGCCTTCGAGGAGTTGTACGGGCAGGAGCGGGTCGCTGAGCTGGCATTGCACTGGCGGCTGGCGGTGACCGACAAGCCGAAGGCGGCTCGTTACTCGGCGCTCGCCGGCCGCCAAGCGCTCGACAGCCTTGCGCCGGCGGAGGCAGCCAAGCTGTTCGCCGACGCGCTCGACCTGCTCGGGCCGGATGACGACGCAGAACGCTGCGAGGCGCTGATCGGCCTGGGAGAGGCGCAGCAGCTGACAGGCGACCCCGCCTACCGCACGACGTTGCTGCAGGCTGCGCAGATCGCCTCGTCGCTCGGCGACGCCAGCTTGGCCGCCGCCGCGGCGCTCGCGAACACCCGCGGCTTCACGAGCCTGATCGGCGACCTCGACGACGAACGGGAGGAAGCGATCGAACGCGCGCTCGAGCTCGACGACGGGGCCGATATCGGACGGCGGGCGCTGCTGGTCGCGCTTCAGTCGCAGGAGCTCCTTTACGAGCACGATCCGACGCGCCGACAAGCGCTCGCGATGGAGGCGATCGCCCTGGCACGCGACATCGGCGATCCCAGAGTCAGGGCACGCGTGCTGCAGCATGCGTTCCACGGCCTCTGGAGCCCGGACATGATCGCCGCGAGAGCGGATCTGACCAACGAACTCCTCGCCAGCGCACAAGCCGCCGAGGATCGTGCACTTGAAGCTTGGGCGAACCTCCTTCTCCTGCACGGCGCGTGCGAGACAGGCAATTTCGCGCGGGCACGGGCCCTGAGCGACCGCCTCGAGGAGCTTGCAGCCGCTCTCCAGCAGCCCACGCTGAGCTGGGTCGCACGGATGGGGGCCGCAGCGTTGACCGTGGTCGAAGGGAACCTCGTGGCCGGAGAGGAACGTGCCAGGGAGGCGCTCGCGCTCGGTGAGTTCGCCGGCCAGCCCGACGCGCGCCGGATCTTCGGCGAGTTCCGTGCGCTCGCTCGGTTGTATCAGGGCCGCGGTGACGCACAACTCATCGAGCTCAGCCGCCAGGCAACGAGCATGTTCCCGCGGATGGCCATCTGGCCGGCGTCAACGGCGCAGTACGAGGCCCACTTCGGCAGCCAGGAGGTGGCACGGAAGCTTCTCGGCGACGCCGTCGAGAGCGGTCTCGAGCAGGTCGGTTGGGACACGCTCCGGCTCGTCGCGCTCTCGTTCTACGCCGATGCGGCCTCTCGTGTCCACGCTGCGGATGCCGCAGCGCTCGTCCACGAGCTGATGTCGCCATGGGACGACCAAGTGATCTGGGGCGGTGCCCAGGCCTACGGCCATGTGCGCCTGTGGCTCGGCGTCGCGGCCGCGACGATGGGGCGAGACGACGAGGCCGACGAGGAGTTCGCCTTCGCGTGCCGCTTTCACGACGACAACGGCCTGATGCTGTGGGCGGCGCGATCGCACCTCGGCTGGGCGGAGGCGCTAGCTGATCGCGGAGAGCGTGCCCAAGCGCAGACGCACGCCGCGCGTGCTCTCGAGCTCGCACGGGCCCACGGCTACGGCTTGATCGAGGCGCTTGCGGCGCCGATCGCGCGTCTCGAAGCAGTTGCAAACGAGTGATGCCGGGGTCAGAATCGACCCGGTCATGACGGACACGGGAACGTCGCCGAAGCTCGGCCACCTGCCGCTGCAGGACTGGGGGTATTACAACTGCCCTGCGATTCCGTTCTGGGCCGACGCGAACGGGAATCCGGACTCGAAGCGCGCTGAGCAGACGGTGCAGCAACTGGCCGCACGCGGAGGAGAGGCGGCCGAAGCGTATGCAGGCCTCTCCACCACGTACACGATCGGCGGCAACGCGAACATCACGGCCTACGAGTTCCTCTACGGCAGCAAGCCGGGCGAGCTCCCGAAACCGGCGAGCCCGCTCTGCCACTTGCCGCTCGACGAGGCAGGCCAGTTCACGCTCGCCTGGACGAACTACGAGAACGTCTACACGGACTCACTCGATCTCCGCGACCCGTTCGCCGACACGCTGAAGAGCAGCCACAAGGACGTCGCGACGCGCAGCTTCTGGCCGACGATTGCGTACTTCGGGATTCCGTACAACCTCCTCCTCCTGTCGAAGGTCAGCACCGAACGGGCCGTCGAGCTCGCCGCGGAGCTCGGCGATGCCTGGGCGGCCGAGGACATGGACGCCAAGGTCGCAGCCGGCCTCGCGTACGAGCTCAACACGCGCATCATCGAGGAGGTCGAGCCATACACGCCCCCGGGCGGCGCGGTTCGGTTCGCCCCCGGCTGCATCACGCTACTGACGCAGAATGCGCAGACCAAGGCGCTGACGCCCGTCGTGATCAAGCTCTTCACCGTGGGCGCGGCGGACGCGTCGCGCGTCTACGGCAAGGGCGACGACGCATGGATCTACGCGCTCCAGGCCGCGAAGGCGTCGATCACGGTGTGGGGCATCTGGCTGGGTCACGTGTTCCACTGGCACATCCCGACGGCCGCGATGCAGATGACCATGTACAACGCGCTGCCCGCCAGCCACAAACTCTGGACGTTGCTCGCGCCTCAGTCGCAGTGGCTGATCGACTTCGATTACGTCCTGCTCCAGGTGCCGGAGATGTTCGATCGGATCTCGCCGCCGACTCCGGTTGCCGGGCCGATGCCGCTGCTCGCGCTCCTCGACCGCTATGCCGCGGGCCGCGCCTTCTTCGATCTCGATCCCCTGAGCGAGCTGAAGCAGCAAGGCCTCGACGTGAAGGACTTCACCGTGAAGAAGGCCTGGGATGCCTACCCCGTTGCGGGTCACCTCGTCAACATCTGGAAGATCTGCCAGGGCTTTGTGACGGTCGTCGTGGACGAGCTCTACAAGACCGACACCGAGGTGGCGGGCGACAAGGGGCTCAAGGCGTGGATCGACGCGAGCAAGGATCCAAACGAAGGCAATGTCCAGCTGCCGGACATCACGACGCGGGCACTGCTCATCGAGCTCCTCACGAGTCTCCTTTACCGGGTCACGGCGCACGGAGCGGGGAGCTTGACCTCGGTCGTCAACCCAGCGCTCGCCTTCGTGTCGAACTTCCCGCCCTGCCTTCAGAGCACGGACATGCCCAAACCGAATGTCGCGCCGAGCGACACGGAGCTGCTGGCGCGCATGCCGTACACCGGGACGATCGGCACGATGGCGACCTTCTACTTCACGTTCGCCTACTCGGAGCCGTACCTGCCTGCAATCCCGAAGGGCGGTGAAAACCTCGACCCGTATTGGCCGGACCCGGGAACACCCTCGGACCAGGCGTGCAACGCCGCGCTCTTCAAGTACCGAGCAGCGATACGCAGCTTCGTGAAGGCGTACACCGACGACTGGAACAAGGAGCTTGCGCGAATCCGTGGAGTTCCGGGACCGGTTCCGTCGTACGCGGAGAATCAGGCCGAACAGTGGCCTCGTAGCATCGAGATCTGATCCCGGGCTAGGCCCTCCCCGGCGCAGTTCGCGATGCCGAGGTTCGTTGCCGTCGACCTGGCGCAGCCCCGATAAGCGGCGATCCTTCGGTGGGAACGTTTCAATCGTTGATCGCGCGGCTGCGCGGCTTTTCGCCGTCTTGAAATCGGCAGCCTTGCCCGCACACGTGGTTCATAATCGCTCGGATGCCGCAGCGACCGCTGCCGGCTGAGGTTCGAGGAGAGGAGCTTCTTTGACCACTGCAGAGGCATCAGGCGAGCCGCAGTACGCGCCGCCGGGCCCGGGCTTCTGGGAGCAGGACTCCGTCCACTTTCCGCGCGTCTTGACCCGCTACTGGACCGAGGTCCACCCTGAGCCGTTCGCGCGCGGCACCGCCGACTTCGCGTCGTTCTACGGGATGCTGATCGGCGGGCTTGCGATGGAGTACGTGAACGGCATCGGCTACAAGACGGTGCAGCAGGTTCCCGAGGAGGAGATCCCGCAGCGGTTCGCCCGGGCGGAGGAAGTCTTCGCCCGCAAGCTTTGGCGGGAGCAGCTGAAGGCTTGGGACGACACGTTCAAGCCGGCCGCGATCGCGAAGCACCGCGAGCTCCAAGCCGTCGACGCGGATGCGCTCGCGGACGACGAACTGGTCGCCTATCTCGGACGGTGCCGCGACCACCACGCGGCGATGATCAGCCAGCACATGCGCTACACCGCGAGCGCGGTCGTCCCGACAGGCGACTTCCTCGCCCACGTCGGCGACTGGACGGGGCTGCCCCCGTCCGAGCTGCTCGGGCTAATGCGCGGTGCGTCGCCGGTGTCGGCCGGGGCGTCGGAAGAGCTCGAGCGCCTGATCGCGGCCATCCGCGGCGATCAAAGAGCGCAGGAGCTTCTGAAGTCGGAGGGCGACGCCGCCGCGACCCTGCGTGAGCTGCGCGCCGTCGACGGCGAGGCTGGAGCGGCTATGACGGCGTATCTCGAGCTCGTCGGCAACCGGCTCCTCGACGGCTTCGACATCTCCGAGCCGTCGGCGCTCGAGTTGCCCGACCAGCTGCTGGGGGCGATTCGCACGGCGGTCGAGACCGGCGTCGGCGACTCGAGCGTCGAGACGCCGATCGCCGAGGTTCGCTCGAAGGTCCCGGAGGAGCACCGCGAGAGCTTCGACGAGCTGCTCGGCGAGGCGCGGTTGCTCTACCGACTCCGCGATGAGCGGGGCGTCTACAGCGACATCTGGGCGTCGGGGATCATGCGCCGCGCCGTGCTCGCGGCCGGGCGGCGGGTCACGTCCTCCGGCCGGATCCACGCGCCGGAGCACCTCCTGGAGGCCGGCTTCGACGAGATGCGCGCGCTCGTCGAAGGCAGCGGCGGCCCGTCCGCAGACGAGCTCGCCGCACGCGCCGACTACCGCAACTCGCACACCGCGAAGGACGCGCCCGCGACGCTCGGCTCGCCGCCACCGCCGCCGCCCGACCCGTCGACGCTACCGCCGGCCGCCGGACGGCTGATGCGCGCGACTGGCCTGGCCCTCGGCGCGCTGTTCGGCAGCTCCGAGGCGGAGCACGACGAGGACCGCCTGCGCGGGCTCGCCGCCAGTCCGGGCGTCTACGAGGGATCGGCGCGGCTCGTCTCCGGGCCTGCCGACTTCAACCGGATCGTCAAGGGAGAAGTTCTCGTGACCGTCTCCACGTCCGAGGCGTTCAACATCCTGCTGCCCCTGCTCGGCGGGATCGTGACCGACAGCGGCGGCCTGCTCTCGCACTCCGCGATCGTCGCGCGCGAATATGGGATCCCCGGCGTCGTCGGGACGCGTGACGCAACCGAGCGCATCCCCGACGGCGCGCGCGTGCGCGTCGACGGCGATGCTGGAGAGGTGACGGTTTTCGCGTGATGGAGCTTCTTCCGCTGGCGCAGGTCTCTGACACGTCGGTGTTCGGCTCGAAGGCGGTCGGGCTCGGGCGGGCGTTGCGCGACGGCCTGCCCGTGCCGCCGGGCTTCGCGCTGTCCGGGCCGCTCGTGGAAGCCGTCGCCGCCGCGGACGAGGCCGCGGTTGAGAGGGTCGCGACCGCCGTGCGTCCGCTCGGCGGGCCGCTCGCGGTCCGCTCGTCGGCGGTCGACGAAGACGGCGCCGACGCGAGTTTCGCGGGGCAGCACCTGACGCTCCTCAACGTGCCGTCGGCCGACGAGCTGGGCAACGCGCTGCGGGAGATTTGGTGGTCGGCGAACTCCGACTCGGCGATCAGCTACCGCAAGCGGGTCGGCCTCTTTACGCGCCCGAGCGTCGCGGTCGTCGTGCAGGTGCTGCTCGACCCGGAGTGCGCGGGCGTGATGTTCACGCGCAACCCGATCAACGGAGCCGACGAACGGATGATCGAGGCGAGCTGGGGCCTCGGAGAGGCGGTCGTGGCCGGCCTTGTAATCCCGGACAGCTATTGCGTCGCCCGCGACGGGCAGGTGCGCGAGCGGCGCCCCGGGCTGAAACGGGTCGCCATCCGCGGCCTGCCGGGCGGCGGGACGGTCGAGCACGAGGTCGCCCCTGAGCTCGTCGAGCGGCTCTGCCTCGACGACTCGCGACTCGACGCGCTCAACGAGCTCGCGCGCCGCTGCGAGGACGCCTACGGCCCCGACCGAGACATCGAATGGGCGGTCGCCGACGACACGCTCTACCTGCTCCAGTGCCGCGCCGTGACGAAGGTGGGCGGAGGCTGATGGCCGGAGCGCCCGCCGACGCGTTGCGGCGCGTGCCGCTCTTCGCCGATCTCGACCACGACGAGTTGGCGCAGGTCGCGCTCCTCTTCAAGGAGCGCCACTTCGCCGCGGGTGAGACGGTGGTCAAGGAGGGCGCCGACGGAGCGGCGTTTTTCCTGATCGAGTCGGGCGAGGCGAATGTCACCGTACGCGGCACCGAGCGGGCGAGCCTCGGGCCTGGCGACCACTTCGGTGAGATCGCGCTCGTCGACGAAGGCGTGCGCTCCGCGACGATCGCAGCCGTAACCGATCTCGTTTGCTACGGCCTCACGCTGTGGGAGTTCCGGCCGCTCGTGATCGCAAACGGCGAGATTGGATGGAAGCTCGTCCAGTCGGTCGCAAAGAAGCTCCGCACCGCCGAGCTCGCCTGAGCGCCGGCGAAGCCCGCCGGAGGGATTCGAGTCTTTGCCTGCTTAGCTGACCATCGCGACGCCGAGCGGCCGAAGCGTGCGTGCGCAACACCCGCCGTGGCTGACGATTAACGTCCGCCTGTGGGCACCGGTGCCGCCTACCGCGGTGTTCTTGCCATTCGCGACGCCCGTGCGCTGATAGGGGCAAGCGCGGCGTCGCAGCTCGGGGACTGGCTCTTCAACGCCGCATTGCTGGGTTACGTCTACTCGACGACGGGGTCGGCCGGGTGGGTCGGGGCGGCGACGATCTGCCGGCTGCTCCCGTACGTGCTGCTCGGCCCGGTGGGCGGCATGGTCGCCGATCGTTACGACCGCCGGACAGTGCTCCTGGTCGGCGACCTCCTGCGGTGCTCGCTCATGCTCGCGCTTGCCGCCGTGGTCGCGACCGAAGGCCCGGTCGAGCTCGTGATCGCCCTGACCGCGTTGGCCTCGGCGGCGGGAACGGCAGAGCGGCCGGCGGCGATGGCGATGCTCCCTCGGCTGGTTGGCGAGTCCCGGCTGGCGCCTGCCAACGCTCTCCTCCACACGGTGCAGGACCTCGGTGTGGTCGTCGGTCCGGCAATCGGAGCGATCCTGCTCGCGGTCGCGCCGGATGCGGTGGCGTTCCTCGTCAACGGAGCCACGTTTGCGGCGTCGGCGGCGCTCATCTCGACGATGCGGCGTCGCGCGGCCCCCGTGGGCACGCGGCGGATCGAGAGCATGCGCTCCGAGCTGATGCACGGGCTGCGCACCGCGCGCACCACGCCGTTCGTCGTCCCGCTCTTCGTGGTCGTCGCCATGGCGGAGCTCACCTACGGCGCCCAGACCGTGCAGCTCGTCCTGTACGCCGCGAGCAGGCTCGACGCCGGCGCCGCCGGCTACGGCTACCTGCTGGCCGTCGCCGGGCTGGGTGGGCTGCTGAGCGCGACCGTCAACGCGCGGCTCGCGGCGAGCACGAAGGTCGCGGGCATCGTGGTCGCCGCCGGCGCACTGTTCTGCGCCACGCAGCTCGCATATGCGTGGACGACCGAGCTCGCGATCGCGTTGCTGGTGACCCTGCTCGGCGGCGCCGGCTTCGTCGCCTGCGAGGTGGTCGCGGAGACAGCCCTCGCCCGCGTTGTGCGATCCGAGGTGCTGGGTCGCGTCATGGGCTTGTTCGAGGCCGTGTCGGTGGCCGCGATGGTGCTGGGCGCGGTGCTCGCTCCGGTGCTGATCGCCCGGACGTCCCTGCGCACCAGCTTCGTCGTCCTCGGCCTCGCCACGGTCGTCGTCACCTTGGGGTGCCTGGCGGGGCTTCGCCGGCTCGGCGAGCTGAGCCGGGAGCGCGCGGAAGTGCTCGCCTCGCGGCTGGCGGTCATCGAGCGGCTTCCGATCACGGTCGGGGCACCGCGAATCGTGCTGGAACAGCTCGCCTCGGCGTCCCAGATCTGCCCGCTCCCGCCGGGAGTCGACGTCGTCGTCGAACAAGCGCCCGCCCACGCCTTCTATGCGGTGGTCGACGGAGGCGTGCTCGTCCATCGGAACGGCCAGGAGGTCACCCGCATCGGGCCGGGTGGCTCTTTCGGGGAGCGAGGCCTGCTCGACAACGCTCCTCGCAACGCGACCGTCACCACCGAGGTGCAGAGCACGATCATGCGCCTCGAGGGAGACGTGCTGCTGGACGCGCTCCAGTCTGCCCCCACGGTCCTGTCGGCGATCGATCGCTCCAACGCGCCGTGGGCCGGGGCACCAGTGGTCGAACAGCCCACCGCTCTCGTGGACGACCCGGCGTGGGCACAGACGTGAGCGTCGGAGGGGCGACGGTGGCCGTGATCGGCGCCGGCTACGAGGGCAAGCGCCGGGCCCACGTCCGATTGGCCGAGCTCGGCGCGCGTCTCCTAATCGTGGACGAGCCCGGTCACTGGTCCGAGTCTCTGGTCTCCGACGGCGTGGCAGAGACATGGGTCGGAGCGCCGGTCGTCGGCGACGCCGACCAGGACGCCCGCGCGGTGCTCGACGCCCTCGCGGTCGTCGACGCCCGACCGCGCGGCGTGCTCACGTTCTGGGAGGACAGCGTCTGCGTGGCGGCCCGGGTCGCCGCCGAGCTCGGTCTTCCGGGCAACCCGCCGGAAGCGGTTGACGCGGCGCGCAGCAAGATCCGCACGCGTGAGCTCTCGGCCCAGCTGGGGCTGCCGACGCCGCGAGCCCAGCGCGTTCAGTCACTCGACGAGCTGTTCGCCGCCGCCGCCTATGTGGGCTTCCCGGCAGTCGTGAAGCCCGAGTTCGGTGCGAGCGCCATCGGATGCATCCGGGTGGACGACCTGGAGTCGCTCCCAGGGGTGTACTCGCTGGTGCGGCGCTTCGTGAGCCCCGAGCACAATGTGATCTTCCGTGCCGGCAACGATCTGCTGCTGGAGGAGTACCTCGACGGTGTCGAGTTCGACGTCGACCTCGTCATGCACGAAGGGGAATGCCTGTTTGCGAGCGTCTCGGAGAACTGGCCGACAGCCGAGCCGTCGTTCCAGGAGACCGGCCTGCATTGTCCGGCCACTCACGACCGCAAGGCCGTTCGCCGCCTCGTCGATCTCTCCGTCCAGACGGTCCGGTCGTTCGGGCTCCAGTCCGGCGTGCTGCACGTCGAGGGCAAGTGCACCAGCACCGGTCCACGCCTGATCGAGGTGAACGCACGAATGGGAGGCGCACGGATCCACGAGATCGTCGAGGCCGTGTGGAACGTCGACCTCATCGAGGCGCAACTTCGAAGCTGCCTGGCGCTGCCACCCACGATCAAGCCGAGCCGCCGGCCGCGGAACGCCGCCGTCAACACCATCGTGCATGCGCCCGCGACGGGTCGCCTCGTGGCCCTGCCGTTCGCCGACAGGGCAGCCGACTGCGTGGGTCTCGCGATCGATCTCGAAGCGGAGGTCGGAGACCACGTGGACGGGCCCGACCAGGTCTTCGCGACCGTGCTGGCCGAGGTGACCCTCGTCGCCAAGAACCTCCGGCGTGCGAGAGCGCTGACCGCGGCTCTGCTGTGCAAGCCACCGCAGGTCGTGCCTGGGTCGCCACTCGACGGGTGACACTAGGTGATCCCGGCGGGCGGCGCCGGGCTCGGCAGGCTTCGGAGCAGCTAGGTTCCGTCCGCAGAAAGGAGGCGGCGGATGGCCGGCAGCTCGGCGCGGCGAGAGGGCGAGGTGACAGAGCGGGCGTCGCCGCCCGACGGCGTGCTCAGGTCGGGCTACGACCTCGGCGGCTTCTACGACGAGGCATTCGAGCGGGATGCCGGTGGTGCGGTGGTTCCGCGTCCGCACTACGCCGAGTTGATCGCGCAGATCTCGGCCATGGCGGGCTCGGAGCTTCGGCGCGCTGCGGAGCTTGCCAACCGGTCGTTCCTGCACCGCGGCGTGACGTTCACCGTCTACTCGGACGGTCAGAACGACGCCGCCGAGCGCATCCTGCCGTTCGATCCGATTCCGCGGATCCTGCCTGCGAGCGAATGGGCGATCGTCGAGGCGGGTCTGCGACAGCGCATCAAGGCGCTGAACAGCTTCGTCCACGACGTGTACCACGGGCAGGAGATCCTCCGGGAGGGGATCGTGCCGCGCGCGCTCGTCGTCCTCGCTCGCCACTTCCGTCGAGAGGTCGTAGGGATCGACGTTCCCCACGACCAGTACGTCCATGTCGTCGGGAGCGACCTGATTCGCGGCGACGATGGTCGCTGGCTCGTGCTCGAGGACAATCTGCGAACGCCGAGCGGTGTCTCGTACGTGCTCGCGAACCGCCAGATCATGACCCGGACGCTGCCCGACTGGTTCGCCGACCTCGGCGTGCGCTCGGTCGACTCGTACGCGGAGCAGCTGCTCGACAACCTCGTCGGGCTGTCGCCCCGACGCGCGATTCCTGGCGCACCCGGCGGACCCGCGGTGGTCGTGTTGACGCCTGGGATCTACAACTCGGCGTACTTCGAGCACGCGTTCCTGGCCCAGCAGATGGGTGTCGAGCTCGTCGAGGGCCGTGACCTGTTCGTGCTCGAGAACCGGGTCTACATGCGCACGACCACCGGGCGGCGGCAGGTCGACGTCATCTACCGCCGCCTCGACGACGAGTTCCTCGATCCTCTGGCGTTCCGCTCGGAGTCGATGCTCGGCGTCGCGGGGCTGCTCGGAGCCGTCCGGACGGGCAACGTCACGCTCGCCAACGCGATCGGCACAGGCATCGCCGACGACAAGGTCATCTACCGCTACGTCCCGGAGATCATCCGCTACTACACGGGCGAGGAGCCGATCCTCGACAACGTCCCCACCTACCTGCCAAGCGAGCCGGACGAGCTCGACCACATTCTCCGCAATCTCGACTCGCTCGTGGTGAAGGCGGCCAACCAGAGCGGCGGCTACGGGATGCTGATCGGCCCGGACGCCGACGAGGTCGAGCTCGCCGACTTCCGCGAGCGGATCGCGACGCGGCCGAGGGACTACATCGCGCAGCCGGTGATCCGGCTTTCCCGTCACCCCACCTTCGTGGCCGACGGGCAAGGCGATTCCGGCACGCTCGAGGGGCGCCACGTCGACCTACGGCCATACGTCCTGAGCGGAGCCGACGGGATCACCGTGCTCCCCGGCGGGCTCAGCCGCGTCGCCCTGGTGAAGGGCTCGCTGGTCGTCAACTCGAGCCAGGGCGGCGGGAGCAAAGACACCTGGGTGCTCCAGTGAGGCTCGCGCGACCATGCTGAGCCGCATGGCGGAGTCGCTGTACTGGATCGGGCGCTACGTCGAGCGGGCGGAGCAGACCGCCCGCCTCACCGAGGTGACGTTCCGGCACACGCTCGTGATGGGTTCGACACGCGAGGCCGAGATGCGGCGCCAGAGCCACTGGGCGGCACTGCTCGACATCGTCGGCGAGCGGCCGGCATTCCAACCCGACGATGCGACCGACGAGGAGAACGTCCCCGAGCATCTGATCTTCTCGTCGGACAACCGGAACTCGATCGTCGAATGCATCGCCCGGGCGCGCGACAACGCTCACACGATGCGCCATCAGATGGCGACCGAGATGTGGGAGGCCCTGAACCGCTTCCATCTCGACATCCAGCGACCGGGTCGGCGTCGCAGCGCGGCCGCGACCGCCGAGCGCACGAGCCGCTTCTGCCGCTCGATCGCCGATTTCAGCCACCTTCTGCAGGGGATCACGGACTCGACGATGCCCCGCGAGGAGGGGTGGTACTTCCTCCAGGCCGGCAAGTTCCTCGAGCGGGCGGAGTGGACCGCGCGCACGGTCGACGTGAACTACAGGCTGCTCGTCGACGGCGACGTCGAGGGCGGCGACCGCCTGGCGCTCGTCGCCGCGGCGCACGACCCCGAGCCCTGGGGCACGCTGTTGCGCTCGCTCTCGGCGTACGAGTCGTACCACCGCATCGAGGGCAGAGGAGTTCGGCCGAGCGCGGTGATCGAGCTGCTGATCCTCTCCGCGGTCCTGCCGCGCTCCGTCCGGTTCTCGATCGGAAAGGTGGACGCGGCGCTCGCCCATATCAGCGAGGAGGCTCCCGCCTACAACGGCTCCCAGCCGATCCCCGGGTCGCCGAGCGGCAGCGAAGCGCGCCGGGAGGCCGGTCGCCTCCATGCGGAGTTCACCTATCAACGACTCGACGACCTGCTCGAGCGCGGCTTGCATGCGTCGCTCCTGGAGATCCAGCGGCGCTGCTACCGGATCGGCGATCGGGTCGAGGACGAGTTCTTCACCCACCGAACGTTGCGGGCACAGGACGCGCTGACGTGAGGTACCGGATCCGGCATCGCACGACCTACCGCTACGAGACCCCCAGCTTCGAAAGCTTCAACGAGGTGCGACTGCAACCCTTCGCCGGTGCGACGCAGACGCTGCTCGACTTCGATCTGCTGATCGAGCCGCCCGCCACCGTCATCTCGTTTCGCGACTACTACGGCAACGCGGTGCACGACTTCGGAATCCCCTACCTCCACGATCGCCTCGTGATCGAAGCGACGAGCGATGTGGTCACACATGTCGGCGCCGAGGAGCCGCTCAGCGGCCCTGCCGAGGGCGAGCAGGACGAATCGATCAGCCTGCGGGAACTGGCGGCCGACGAGGCGCTGCTGAACGAGTTCTGCGAGTTCCTCGGAGCGAGCCCCTACGTTCCGCTCGACGACGAAACGGCGGAGCTCGTCGAGCCTGTCGTCGCCGAAGACCCGCAAACGAGCGCGCTCGGGTTCTTCACCCGTGCCGCCGACCACGTGCGGTCACGGCTCGAGTATCGCATCGGCACGACGACCGTGGAGACCTCCGTCGCGGAGGCCCTCGCAGGCGGCGTGGGCGTGTGTCAGGACTTCGCGCACGTCCTGATCTCGCTCTGCCGCCACGCCGGGCTCCCCGCCCGCTACGTCAGCGGCTACCTCGGCAGCGTCGCGACAGCGTCCGCGTCGCACGCCTGGGTCGAGGCCTACATGCCGCCGTACGGTTGGGTCGGTCTCGACCCGACGCTCGGCGAGCGCTGCTCGGGGCGGCACATCAAGCTCGGAAGCGGGCGCGACTACGCCGACGTCACGGTGCTGCGAGGGACATACCAGGGAGGCGGCGAGGCGGTGCTCGAAGTCGAGGTGACGTGCGAGTCGCTCGGCGAGCTCGGGCCCTCCTCCCAGCCTCAGGTCGTACGCGACGAGCACGCCGGCAGGCTCGTCGCGATCCAGAATCTCGGAGCGATGAGGCAATACCAGCGTGGCGCGGTGATGGTGCAGGCGATGGGTGGGATGACGCAGACGCTGACGCTCGACGAGCTGCCGCCGCCGCGCTCGCAGGTCCGCCCGGAGGACGGGCCTCCCAGTCAGCAGCCACAACAGCAGCAGCAACACGGGCTGCCGGTGGAGCACGCTCGATGAGGCTGCGGCTCGGCTGCCGGTTCGAGCACGACGCGGCCGCCCCGACCGCCGCGATCGTCCTCGTCGAGCCGCATTTCGACGCGGCCGGCGGGATCGTCGCCGAGCGATGGGTCAGCGAGCCACCTCTCGAGGCGACGGGCTACGTCGACCTGTACGGCAACAGATGCCGCCGCCTCGTCCTTCCGGAAGGCGTCTCCTCGTTCTCCTACGACGCGCTCGTCACCATCCCACCTGACCCGGAGGCGCTGCCGGGGCCTGAGGACGTGCAGCATCGCGTCGAGGCGCTGCCCGACGAGCTCCTCCACTGGCTGCTGGCGAGCCGGCTCTGCGAGTCCGACACCCTCTCCGAACAGGCCTGGGAGCTGTTCGGCGGCACGACGCCAGGAGTGGAGCGGGTGCAGGCTGTCTGCGACTGGATCCACGACAACGTCGAGTACGGGGTCGCGAGCGTGCCGACGACTGCGACGGTCGAGGTCTTCGAGCGACGTGGGGGCATGTGCCGGGACTTCGCCCATCTGGGCGTGACGTTCTGCCGGGCGCTCGGCATCCCCGCCCGATACGTGTTCGGCTACATGCCCGACATCGGGGTTCCGGGGCCGTACCCGCCGATGGATTTCCACGCCTGGTTCGAGGTCTGGCTCGGCTCGCAGTGGTGGACGTTCGACGCCCGCTTCAACGTGCCGCGGATCGGACGGCTGCCGATCGGGCGCGGTCGCGACGCCGTCGACGTCGCCATGGTGACGACCTACGGCGCCGCTACCCTCCGGCGCATGCACGTCTGGACGGACGAGGCGCCCGACGACGCCGAGCTTCCCGCCGAGCACGTTGTGGCGACGACGCCCGGAGGACCGTTGTGAGCGCGCGACGTGGGTGAGTCGCTCGGCGACCTGATCGCCACTCTCGGGTCGATCGACGACGACGAGATCGACTGGCAGAACGTCCGGCAGACCACCGTCCTGATTCAGCAGAGCTTCGCGTACGAGTACCCGGGGCCGATCGCTTCGCTCCGCCATCGCTTGATGGTCGTCCCGCCCGACTTCCACGACGACCAGCGTCTCGTGACGCACAAGCTCCGCGTCTCGGGCTGCGACGTCGACACCGAACGCTCGTACGACACGTTCGGGAACGTCGTGCTCGACCTGAGCATCGAGCAGGTCGAGCGCGAGGTCGAGTTCACGACCTGGGCGGTCGTCGAGCGCGAGACCGCCGTCGACGGCGCGGACACGCCCGATGTGATCACGTTCGACCAGCGCTTCGCCGAGCCCTCGCGCCTGACCCGACCGGACGACCGGCTGCGCGCCGTCGCAGCCGAGCTCCGTGAGACAGGAGCCGCGGGCGTGGAGCTCGCCGAGCTCGTCAGCAGGCGGGTGTTCGAGCACTTCGACTACCGCCACGGCGTGACCGCGGTCACGACGACGGCCGCAGAGGCATGGGAAGCCGGGATCGGGGTCTGCCAGGACTATGCCCACTGCATGCTGGCGCTCTGCAGGCTCTGCGGGCTGCCGGCCAGGTACGTCTCGGGCCACGTGCTCGGCGACGGAGGCACGCACGCGTGGGTCGAGGTGCTCGTCCAGCATCCCCAGGACTCCGACGCGCTGCGGGCGATCCCGATCGACCCGACCCACGACCGGCGCGCCGCCCTCCGGTACCTCACCGTCGCCGTCGGGCGCGACTACTGCGACGTGCCGCCGACCTCGGGGACGTTCGAGGCGCCGTACGAGGGCGTGCTGACGACCCACAAACGCGCTGCCGTGACCGGGGTCGAGTACATCAGGCCGCGGCGGACCCGCAGGCCCGGCCCCGTCAGGACGACCTAGCGCTTTCAGGTCGCCTGAGCGCCGTTCGTCGCGCGCACGAGCGCCTCGAGCCCGGGCAGGTGGCGCGTGCAGAGGGCGGGAAGGCCGGCGTGCTCGACCTCGTACACGATCGCCGGGATCCCGACCTCGACGAGCCAGTCGTCGAACGCGCCCGGACAGGGACCGCCCACGTCGTCCACGATCGGGAGCCCGGCCGCCCGGCTCAGCCCGTCGACGACGGCACTCGGAACGTCGCCGCGCGGCAGCAGCAGCTCGAGCGGACCGTGGAGGTCGAGCACGAGCGGCGGGCGCAGGCGCTCGACGAGCCTCATCAGCGCCTGGGTCTCGGGCTCGGACCCGGCGTGCTCGCCTGGTGAGGAGAGATTCGTGCGGTTGGCGACGACGCGTCGCTCGTCCTCGATCCCGGGCGGATACGTGTACGACTCGTCCGGCCTCCAGGAGGTGGCGGGGAAGTTGCGGTTGAGATCCACGCCTGCAGCGTTCTGTCGCGTGCCGTTGATCAGCCCGTCGGGGTTGGCGACGGGCACGACCGCCCAGCCGGTACTCCGTCCGGAGACTCGCTCGAGGAGGCGACGGGCGAGCAAGGTGGTCACCGCCTCCTCGCCGTGCTGGGCGGCGACGAGGAGACCTTGCACCGGAAGGCCGGCCGCGGGGAGGAACACACGCAGCGCAACGCCGTCCCGCGAGCGCCCGTACTCCTCGGCCCGCCAGTCGTCGAGGAGGTTTCCCGTCACGTGCGCCACGGTAGCGAGGGAGCTGCGGCGCCCTAGGCTGCCGCAGCGGCGCGTTCGAGCTCGTCGATCTCGATCTTCCTCATCTCCAGCATTGCCTGCATGACCCGCTGTGACTTCTCCCGGTCCGGGTCGGCGAGCAGCTCCTCGAGGCGCGTCGGAACGATCTGCCACGAGACGCCGAAGCGATCCTTGAGCCACCCGCACGGCCCCTGCTCGCCGCCGTCCGCCGACAGCTTGCTCCAATAGGCATCGACTTCCTCTTGGCTCTCGCAGCTCACCTGGAACGAGATCGACTCGTTGAAGGTGAAGTCGGGCCCGCCGTTCAGGGCGACGAACTGCTGACCCTCGAGCTCGAAGGAGACGGTCATCACCATCCCCTCGGGGCGAGGCCCCGCCGAGCCGTACCGCGCGATCTCGCCAACCCGCGAGCGCGGAAACACCGACGTGTAGAAGGTCGCTGCCTCTTCCGCCTCGGTGTCGAACCACAAGCACGGCGTGAGCTTCTGCATCTCTCCCGTCCTCTCTGTCGATTGCGACGTTCGCGTCGCCTCGATCGTTAGACGATCGGACCGGTCGCGAATCATCGCCGCCGTGCGGGTTTTTTCACCGAGGCTGGGGCACGATCCGGATGTAGGGACGCGGCTCCTTCCAACCGTCCGGATAGGTCTCCTTGGCCTCCTCGTTCGAGACCGAGCCGGCGATGATCACATCCTCGCCCTGCTTCCAGTTCACCGGCGTCGAGACCTTGTGCTTCGCGGTCAGTTGCAGCGAGTCGATCACGCGCAGCACCTCGTCGAAGTTGCGACCTGTCGTCATCGGATAGATGAGGACGAGCTTGACCTTCTTGTCGGGACCGATCACGAAGACGTTGCGCACCGTCTGGTTGTCGGCTGCGGTGCGGTCAGCCGGATCGCCCGAGACGTCCGCTCCGAGCATTCCGTACCGCTTCGAGATCTCGAAGTCGGCGTCGCCGATGATCGGGTAGTTCGGCGCGTGCCCCTGGGTCTCCTCGATGTCCTTCACCCACTCCGAATGCTTGTCGGCCGGATCGACCGAGAGCCCGATGATCTTGACGTTGCGCTGCTCGAACTCCGGCTTGATCTTGGCCATGTAGCCGAGCTCGGTCGTGCAGACGGGGGTGAAGTCCTTCGGATGCGAGAACAGGACACCCCACGACTCGCCGAGCCAGTCGTGGAAGCCGATCTTGCCCTCCGTCGTCTCCGCCTCGAAATCCGGCGCCGTATCGCCAATGGTCAGCGTCATCGTTCCTCCCTCGTTCGTTCGACTCCGGCCGCACCAAGATATCTCCCACGTTCAAGGCCGCGTCGGCGAGGTTCAAGACGCCAGCGCCGGCGACGCGAATCATCGGGTGCGCGAGCGGCAGCAGCCGTTCCGATCACAGGGGAGAAGTCACCATGCGCATTCTCGGAGTGCTCGTCACGGCCGCCGCACTGCTCGCGATCCCGACAGCCTCTGCAACCCAGGTCACGAGCGCGACCGGCAGCGCCCACTGGACGATCCCGCTACCGAATGCGTTCGGCGTCGAGGTCGTGAACCGGACGCTCTCGTTCAACGCCCGCACCGACTCGAACGGCGACGTGAGCGGACGGTTCGAGTACCACCAGGTCGTCGAGGGAGAGGCGTTCACGTTCAACGTCTCCGTCACCTGCCTCGAGATCTACGACGGCAACCGCGCCAAGCTCGGCGGGCTGATCGAGGTCAGCAACGATCCAACCATCGAGGCCGGAACCTATGCCTGGTTCTCGGTCTTCGACAACGGCGAAGGAGCTGCCGCGCAGCCGGACCGTTCGAGCCTGGTCGGCTTCGGCAGCGAGGCCGCAAACGAGGCGTTCTGCTCCAGCCCGAACCTGCCGCGCTTCGGACCGTGGGACGTGCAGGGGAACGTGCACGTCCGCGGCTAGGTTCGGCGCGTCCGGCGGCCGGCTCAAGCCCTCCGGGCCAGCCGCCGGTAGCGCGCCGGGGTCACGCCCGTGTGCAGCTTGAAGGCTCGCGTGAAATGGCTCTGGTCGGCGAAGCCCTGCTCGGCGGCGATCCGTGCAAGCGGCGCATCGGTTCCGGCCAGAGTCGCAGCCGCCGAATCCAGCCGCAGCCGGCGCACGTACGTGCCGACCGAGACGCCGTAGTGACGGCGAAAGACCCGTCCGAGATGCGCGGGATCGACGCTGGCGCCCTCCGCCAGATCGCCGAGGCCGGGAAGCTCCGCCGAGGGCTCGTGCAGTCGCTCGACCACGCCAGCGAGCCAGGCCGGACGAGCGGACGCGATCCGAGTCGGAATCGCCCTCAGCGCCGCTGCGATGAGCTCGAGAGCCAGTCCCTCCACAGCGATCGGCGCGGCGGAGTCCGGAGCGGCCAACTCGGTCGCGATCCGGCCGGCCAGCGCCGCGAGACCAGGATCCCGACGAGTTCGAATTCCACCGAGAAGCCCTCGATACGGTTCATCCGCGGTCGACTGAGGCTTCACGATGAGGATCCGGGCACCCTGCTCCCCGAAGGTGGCGGAGTGCCCAGCGTCGGCAGGAATCGTCGTTGCGGTTCCTGTTCCAAGAACGAGCGTCCGGTTGGCGAATGTCTTCTGCAGCCCGCCGCCGAGCACGACCGCGAGGTAGCCGAGCTCCGGCTCGAGCCTCGGCTGCGCGTAGCGAGGCGGAAAGCCAAGCTCGATGACGCACGTCGTCCGAAGCGACGTCTCGGTGACCAGGATTCCGTTCTCGACCCGACTCCGCATCCACGCCGTCATGTCTGCTTAGACAGCGGGCGGACTCCGGATGTTGGCGGCCGGGGTCGTGTGCTCGAAGGCGTCGCCCCATGCTGCCTTGCGAGCTCGGCGGAAGCTCTCGCGGTCTCGCTTCGAGACCGTCGTGCGACCGATGCCGCCCGGCTCGCAGAGCTCGAGGAGGACGTGGCCCGGCCGGACCTGCGGCGGGCGGATGATCCGCGCGGCTGCTCGCGGTTGCGGCTCTCGCGCAAAGGCGGCGTAGGAGAACTTCTCGTCCTCGAAGCCGCGCGAAGCAGCCTTGACCGAGCGATGGGCCTCGCTCCGCTGCAGACGGGCCGCGAAGTGACACCAGTCTGGCGCGATCAGCGGACACGGCTCGTCGTGCGGGCACGGCGCGACCGTGAAGCCTCCGGCCGCGATTGCCTCAGCCCGAGCCGAGAGGACGTTGCGGTAGCCGGCGGGCGTTCCGGGCTCGAGGACGACCAGCGTGTCGGCCGTGCTCGTCCAGAGGGAACGAGCCGCCGCTTCGAGGCTGTTCGGCGGCAGCTCGTTGAGCACGTAGGCGGCGAGCACGAGATCGAACTCCTCTGCCATCGGACGGAGCTCGCCTGCGACCCATTCCGCCCTTGCATCGGAGTCGAGCTCGCGGCCGAGCGCGACCATCGCCGGCTCCGCCTCGACCAGCACGACTCGCTCGAGGCCCGGCCAAACGGCGCGAGCCGCCCACGACGATGTCCCTAGGCCCGCTCCGACGTCGAGCAGCGAACGCGGCTCCCAGCCGGGCCGCTGCTCGGCGAGCCGGCGGAGCACCGCGACGGCCGCGGCGTACGTGGCGGGTGCTCGCTGGGCGGCGTAGGCGAGGACGTCCTCGCGCGTTCGAGCGACCCGGGCGTTGCCGCCTTCGCGGTATGCCGCCGTGAGACGAACCGCGGCCGCTTCGAGGCGAGATCGTTCGACTGTCCGAACACGCCGGTCGATCGCGTCCTGGAGCGACGGCGGCAGCTCGTGGGAGATCACGGCCGCACCGTACTACCCCCTCCGGCCTCGTCCTCGCGATGACGCGCGTCCGCTACCTTGGGGTCGATGGAGGCTGACGCCCAGGCGGACAACGAGCAGCAGGTGCTGTGCCCGCATTGCAAGAAGGTCTTCTCGGCGACGCTCCTCTCGGGTCGCCGGTCGCGCGGGTTCAAATGCCCGCATTGCCGGCTCTTCGTGCCGCTCGAGCGCGCGGCCGACTCGCCGGTTCGTCCCGACGCCGCGTAGGCCTTTCAAGCGCGCCTGGACGGCCATGGCCTGAACGGCCATGTCCCAGGGTCTGTCCCTCGGCCACGGCCAAAGGCGCCACCCTCCTTCGAGACGTGTCCCAGGGTCTGTCCCTGGGACATGTCAAGCGGAGGCACGTCGCTTGCGGACGGTGCCTCCACACGGTTGCCCGCGGCGTGGGGCTACATGCAGTTGCGCAGAGCCTGAGCCTCGGGCAGGCCCTCGAGCTTCTTCAGCGTGTTGTTCTCGATCTGGCGGATTCGCTCCCGCGTCACGCCGAAGGCGCGTCCGACCTCCTCGAGCGTGCACGGCGGCGTCCCGGAAAGGCCGAAACGAAGCTCGATCACCTTCCGCTCACGCTCCGGCAGCGCCGAAAGCGCCATCTCGACGTCCTCCCGCCTGAGCGAGAGCGAGGCGGTGTCGAACGGCGACTCCGCCGAGTCGTCCGGGACGAAGTCGCCGAGCGAGCTCTCCTCCTCCTCGCCGATCGGCTTCTCGAGCGAGACGGGCATCTGCGCCATCCGGAGGATGTCGCGCACCTCGTCCGTCGTGATCTCGAGCTCCTCCGCGATCTCCTCGGGGCGCGGCTCGCGGCCGAGGCGCTGGACGAGCTGCCGCTCGATGTGGACGACCTTGTTCAGCTTCTCGACCATGTGCACGGGGATCCGGATCGTCCGCGCCTTGTCCGCGATCGCGCGGGTGACGGCCTGACGGATCCACCAGGTCGCGTAGGTCGAGAACTTGAAGCCCTTGCGGTAGTCGAACTTCTCGACGGCGCGAATCAGCCCGAGCGACCCTTCCTGGATCAGGTCGAGAAAGGAGAGCCCCCGGCCGAGATACCCCTTGGCGATCGAGACGACGAGCCGCAGGTTCGCCTCGACCATCTGCGTCTTCGCGAACATGTCGCCCCGCTCGATCCGCTTCGCCAGATAGACCTCCTGGTCGGCGGTCAGGAGCGCCACCTTGCCGATCTCGCGCAAGTAGAGGCGCAGCGAGTCGAGCGACGGCTCGACGGTGAGGTCGAGCTGCGGCGCCGGCTTCGCATCCTCCTCGGCAAGCGAGGGCTGCTCGTGCGGCGGGGACTTGTACTGCTCTCCCTCGACGAGCTCGATCGAGTGGTCGATCAGATAGGTGTAGAAGTCCTCGATCTGCTCCTTCGAGAGCTCGACCTCCTCGAGACCCGAGACGATCTCGTCGTAGCTGAGGAACCCCTTCTCCTGGCCTTGCGTGACGAGCTTCTGGAGCTCTTCAACCTCAGGGAGAGCGATGTCGACGGTGAGCATGAACCTCGGCTTTCCTCGTGAGCGGACGGGGGCTTTTTCGGAGCGGCGACCTGCCTAGACACACGAAGAGCCGGTTCGCGAAGCCCCGGCTCTGACCATCGAAGGTCGGATACTACATCGGAAACCGCGAGGGTGGTAGCCGGATTTCAACCGGTTCTGGACCGATCCGCGACGATCTCGCCGACGGTCTCGCCGAGTGAATTCTCGAGCGCGACATGGCCCAGCTCGCGCGTCTCGAAGCCGAGGCGGCGCAGGAACTCGGCGAGCGCCGACCGGACGGCGCGCGTCGATCCGTCCGCGACCTTGAGCGCGAGCCCGATCCCATGCGGGCCCGCAGCGCACATCAGTCCCTCGGCGCCGCCCTTCGCGGCAAAGCCGTCGAGCTCGCGCATCAGCATGGAGTCTGCCGCTCTCGGACCGCGGATCAGCTCGGGATGAGCGCGCATCGCGGCCGCGATCCGAGCGCCTTCGTCGATCGACTCGAGCCGAGAGAACATCAGCGCCATCCGCTCGAGCGGCAGCGCGACCGTGGGCACGCCGCACCCGTCGATGGCGATCGGGAGCGCGCCGATGTCTGCATCCGCAGCCGTCGCGATCTCCTCCAGGCAGGCCTGCTGGACCGGATGCTGCGGCTCGTGGTAACCGCTGCTGTCCCATCCCTTCGTACGGCAAAGAGCGAGCATGCCGGCGTGCTTGCCGGAGCAGTTGTGGTGGAGCTTCGTCGGGCCGGCTCCCTCGCCGATGGTGCCGAGCTCGAGCTCGTCCTCCTCCGCCGGTGCCTTCGCGAGGAGCGCGCGAACCGCGTCGAGCTGCTCGGGACTCGCGAGATGGGAGGCGGAGGCGATCGCGAGATCGAGCTGGTCGAGGTCCGTGCGAGCTCGAACGAGTGGCAGGGCCTGAAACGGCTTCGCGGAGGACCGGAGAAGCGCGACGTGCATCGGGTCGCCGGCCTCGGCGATCACCGCGCCGTCCTGGACGGCCACGGCATGGATCTCGTGAGTCGCCTCGACGACACCTCCGCGGCGGACGACTACCCTGAGCGGATCCACGCGAGGAGGGTACGTGCCGGAGTTGCCCGAGGTCGAAGCATGGATCCGGGGCCTCGAAGGCCCCGTCTCGACGTCGCCGGTGCTCCGGGCAGGCCCGGCGCACATCGCGACGCTCAAGACCTTCGACCCCCCGCTCTCCGCGCTCGAGGGGCGACGGCTCGCAGCAGCGAGGAGACGGGGAAAGTGGCTGCTCTTCCCGACGGCCGACGGAGAGCTCGTGCTCCGGATCCACCTGATGAGCGCCGGCCGGATTCGCTTCCTCGAGTCCGGCGCGAAAGGCCCGAAGACCCCGGCCTTTCGACTCCGGTTCGAGAGCGGCGGCGAGCTCGTGCTCACCGAGGCCGGCTCGAAGAAGCGCGCCGGCGTCTGGCTGGAGACACCGGCGCAGACCGAAGTCGAGCTCGCCCACCTCGGACCGGAGGCGGATGACCTCGACGCCGCGCAGCTGCGCGAGATCCTCCGCGCGGAGAATCGACGACTCCACTCGTTCCTTCGAGACCAGCGGGCGATCGCCGGAATCGGCCGTGCGCACGCCAACGAGATCTTGAATCGCGCGGGCCTGTCGCCGTTCGCGCTGACGACGCAGTTGACGGATGACGAGATCGAGCGCCTCGCGGTGGCGATCCACGACGACCTCGCACGGGCGCTCGAGCTCCGTGAGGCGGGCAAGGGCGACAAGGACGTGTACCTCGTCCATCGACGACTGGGTGAGCCATGTCCGCGCTGCGGAGACCCCATTCACCAGGTCGACTACGACGAGCACACGGTCTTCTACTGCCCCGCCTGCCAGACCGGTGGTCGCATCCTGAAAGACCGTCGGCTTTCCCGCCTGCTCCGCTAACGATCAGGTTCGGTGAGGACGTGAGTTTGCGGGACATGTCCGAGGGACTGTCCCTCAGACATGACCGAAACGGACACGTCCCAGGGACTGTCCCTCGGACCTGGCGGATGCGGACGCCCTTCCGCTGGCGTGGCGAGTCTCAGGCGGCCGGAAGCGTGACCACGAGCCGCTCGCCGTCGAGCGCGACCTCGCCGCCCAGCGCGCGAATGACCCTGACGGCGACCGAGGCGCCGAGATCCCTCGGGTCCTCGCCGAGCACGATCGGAGCAGCGTCCGGGACGACAGGCTCGATCGACACCCGGGTGCCCGCTACGACCGCCGAGACCTCGACGCCGCCATGACGAGAGGCCGCCCGCGCCAGCCCTGCGAGTGAGCGTTCGAGCGGAGCGGCGTCTGCCTGAACGCTCGCGCCCTCACCCGTGGCGCCGGGAACAGCAGCCTGCACGAGCTCGAGCGAGTCGACCGTGCCCAGGATCGGCTCGTAGCGTCCACCCTCGATCCGGGCCGCGATCGAGAGGAGGTCGAGCAGCTGGACGAGCTCGTCACCCGCCGCATCGATGATTCCGAGATAACGGGCGGTCGGCTCGCCGACGTCCTGGCGGATCAGCGTCTTCGCGAACCCCTGGATCGTCGCGAGAGGCGTCCGCAGGTCGTGGCACGCGAGGGAGACGAGACGGGAGAAGTCCTCGGACACCGGTTGCTAGCGTAACCGGATGGCCAGGACGCCAGACCTGCTCGCTCAGGATCTCCAGGCGTCGGCGCCCGAGGTCCGTCTCTCCCTGACGCGGGCCGGCGTCGCGAACGTCTCGAAGGCGATCCGCGTCCGGCACGAGGGTCGCGAGACCGTGATGGCTGCCGAGATCCAGTGCACCGTCGACCTCGATCGCACCCAGAAAGGCGTCCACATGTCGCGCTTCCCGGAGCTCTTCGAGGAAGCGATCGAGGCGGTCGTCGGCTCGGAGGCGCTGCACGTGGAGATGCTGGCCGAGCAGATCGCTCGCCAGATCGTCGAGCGTCAGGGCGCGCTTCGCGCCGAGGCGCGAATCACGGCACGCTGGCCCGTCCGGCGGAAGACGCCGGTGAGCGGCCTCGCGACGCAGGAGATGGTCTCGCTCGTCGGAATCGCCGCTGCCTCGACGACGGGCGTCCGGCGCGTCGTGGGGGTCGAGGCAAACGGGATCAACGCGTGTCCTTGCGCGCAGGGCCTCGTCCGAGGTCGCGCCGCCGAACGGCTGGCCGAGGCCGGCTTCGAGGACGGCGACGTCGAGCGGATCCTGACCCTTGTCCCCATCGCCACCCACAACCAGCGTGGGCGAGGAACGCTCTACGTGGGCAGCGATCGCCAGCTCGACGCAAACGACCTGGTCGCGATCGTCGAAGGCTCGATGAGCTCGCCGATCTACGAGCTGCTGAAACGGCCGGACGAGCTCTTCGTCGTCGAGCACGCCCATCTCCAGCCGCGCTTCGTCGAGGACTCGGTGCGGATCGCGCTGGCGTCCGCGCTCGCTGCTTTCACCGATCTGGGCGAAGGCGATTTCCTCTTCTCGCGCCAGGTCAACTTCGAGACGATCCACTCCCACGACGTGCTCGCCGAGCGAGAGGGCACGGTCGCCGAGCTCCGAGCCGAGCTGAGCTCCGGAGAGCCGGCGCCGAGGCACACCTCCCTCGCCGACTGGCTCCGAAGCTAGGCGCGGCGAAGCCGAAAGCGGCTCTCGGTGCCTGCGCGCAGGCGGGCGAGGTTGGGCCGGTGCAGGAGCAGGACGGCGAAGCCTGCGGCTCCAGCGAACACGAGCACCGGCCACGGCTCCCCGAGCGCGAGCCCGACGAATGGCAACGAGATCGCCGTCGTAATCGAGGCGACCGAGGCGTAGCGGCTGACGAGGAAGGTCACGACCCAGATCGCCAGACCAATCAGCCCGAGGAGCGGGGCGATCCCGAACAACGTTCCTCCAGCGGTCGCCACCGCCTTGCCTCCCTTGCGGAAGCGCAGGAAGAGCGGGCGCCAGTGCCCGAGCATCGCGAGCCCGCCGGCAAGCGCGCCGACCAGCTCGTCGACGAGGATCGTCCCGACGAGAGCGGGCACGAAGCCCTTGGCGATGTCGAAGAGGACGACGGGGATCCCGTAGCTGCGTCCGTAGGTGCGCCACACGTTCGTCGCGCCGATGTTGCCGCTGCCCACGGCGCGAACGTCCTCCCCCTTCACGACCCGAACCATCCAGTAGCCGAACGGCACGGAGCCGAGCAGGTAGGCCCCGACGAGCACGAGCGCGGTCGTCATGGGCTTACTTGAGCGGAATCTGGTACTTCGCGACCCAGTCGTTGACGACGGCCCAGTCGAGGTTCGCGAAGAACGCGTCGATGTAGGCGCCGCGGTCGGTCTGGAAGTCCAGGAAGTAGGCGTGCTCGTAGACGTCGAGCGCGACGAGCGGGGTTGCGTTCCAGATCGGATACGTGTTCTGGGCGTCGCCGAGGTAGTTGAAGAGCCGACCCTCGTCCCAGTCGTACGCGGTCCAGGCCCAGCCGCGGCCGGCCATCCCCGTCGCCTTCAGATCGGCCTGCCACGACTCCGCGGAGCCGAAGTCGCGGGAGATCAGACCCGCGACGGCGCCGCTCGGGCCTCCCCCATCGCCGCCGAGGTGCTCGAAGTAGACCTCGTGGTTCTTGATCCCGCCGATCGCAAACGACAGCTCGACCTTGAGGCCGCGCACCTCCGAGTAGACCTGGTTCGCGCTGCCGAGATCGGCCGCAGCCAGCTTCCCGAGAATCTCGTTCCGCTTCCCCACATAGCCCTCGTAGAGCTTGTAGTGGGCCTCGACGGACGCGCGCGAGATCCCGTCGAGCTCGAGCAGCGCCGGCTTCAGCTCGCGGGGCCTGATCTCCTCGTAACTCGACATGCTCGGAACCTCCAATGGGGCGACGGGAACGGCGCGGAGCATATCCTTCGGGCGCCCAAGCCGAACCGACAGAGGAGCCCTTCGATGCCGCTCACCCTGCCCGACCTCCCGTACGACTACGCCGCGCTCGAGCCGACGATCGACGAGCAGACGATGCGGATCCATCACGACAAGCATCACCAGGCCTACGTCGACAACGCGAACAAGGCGCTCGACGGCACCGAGTGGGCCGACAAGGACGCCGAGGAGATCCTGCAGAGCCTCGATTCCGTGCCCGAGGAGATTCGCGCGGCCGTCCGGAACAACGTCGGCGGCCATGTCAACCACACCTTTTTCTGGGAGATCATGGGGCCCTCAGGCGATGGAGCCGGCGGCGGTCCGAGCGGCGCGCTCGCGAGCGCGATCGACGAGGCGTTCGAGAGCTTCGACGCGCTCAAGACCGCGGTCAACGACGCGGGCGTGAAGCGGTTCGGCTCCGGCTGGACCTGGCTCGTCTCGGACGGCGGCACCCTCAGCGTGATGTCGACCGCGAACCAGGACTCGCCGATCTCCGAGGGGAAGACGCCGATCCTCGGGATCGACGTCTGGGAGCACGCCTATTACCTGAAGTATCAGAACAAGCGGCCGGACTACCTGGCGGCGTGGTGGGACGTCGTCAACTGGGACGAGGTGGCGAAGCGGTTCGAGCAGGCGAGCTGACCCGCGCGCTGCTCACGGGCGGCACGGGCAAGCTCGGCGCCGCCGTCGCCCGCCGGCTCGAGTCCGAAGGCTGGGCGGTCCTCGCGGCCGGGAGCCGCGACGGCGACCTCTCCCAAGCAGAGGCGGCGCGGGCGCTCGTGACGCGTGCGGCGGCGGAGCTCGGCGGGCTGGACGTCGTCATCAACGGTGCCTCCGCCGGTTTCGAGCCGACGCCGTTCGAGGCGGTTACGGAGGCGCAGCTCGACGCCGCCCTCGGCGCGACCGTCAAGGGAAGCTTCTTCGTCAGTCAGGCGGCGGCCGAGCACCTGCGACGGACGCGCGGCCTCGTGATCATGCTCGAGGACGTCGCGGGGTATCAGCCGTGGCCCAGCTTCGCGGCGCACTGCGCGGCGAAGGCGGCGCAGGCGATGCTGACCCGGACGCTCGCCCGTGCGCTGGCGCCCGAGATTCGCGTCTGCGGGGTCGCGCCGGGACCGGTCGCAGTCGAGCCGGGGCAGGAGGATCGACGCGCGGCCGAGACCCTCGTCGGCCGGGTCGGTTCGCCAGGCGACGTCGCGGACGCGATCCTGTACCTCGCGTCGGCCGAGTTCGTCACCGGGACGACCCTCGTCGTGGACGGCGGCCGTCTGCTCCAATCCAGGGGTGCAGCGGATGCGTAAAGCCTGTGGATGGAGGCGGCCATGACGATTTCGGGCCGCAGTGTGCCCCGCGCTGCTGCGAGGGAGACCGAGCGCGTGGCGGATCCCGAGCGAACCGACGGCGAGTTGATCGAGCGAGTCGGCGACGGCGACCGCGACGCCTTCGACGAGCTCTATCGCCGTTACGCCCGATCCGTGCTCGGGCTCGCGCTGCGCCGGCTCAATGATCGCGGTCGCGCAGAGGACGCGCTGCAGGACGCCTTCGCGGCCGTCTGGCGCTCGGCCGGCACCTACGACGCGGAGCGAGGCACCGGGGGAGCCTGGCTCTACACGGTTGCCCGCAACTCGGTCGTGGACAGCGCCCGCCGCCGGCCTGAGCCGGTGGCCGAGCCGGCCGAGCAGCCCGACGACGGCGCCGGGCCGGCAGAGCAGGCCGAGGCGTCCTGGCTCTCCTGGCGGGTGCACCGCGCGATCGAGGAGCTTCCCGAGCACGAGCGGCCCGTGATCGAGCTCGCCTACTGGGGCGGGCTGTCGCAGAGCGAGGTCGCCGAGTTCCTGCAGGTGCCGCTCGGAACGGTGAAGACGCGGACGCGGAGCGCTCTGGCCCGGCTCGCGGACGTCCTCGACGGGGAGCTCCGGTGAAGGATCGCTTCGAGGAGCTCGTCGGCGGGGTCGAAGACCTGGATCCCAGCGAGCGCGCGCGGCTCGAGCGCGTCCACGAGCTGCTCGTGCAAGCGGGTCCGCCGCCTGAGATTCCCTCCGATCTTCGCGAGCCGCCTGCTCCCGAGCCTGTACGGCTGCTCCCGCAGCGCCGTCGCTACACGCTCGTCCTGATTGCCGCCGCGCTCGCGGCGGTCGCCTTCGGCTCGGGTTACCTCCTCGGCGGGCGAAGCGACGACGTGTCGACATTCCGAACGGTGTCGATGGCCGGGGTCGGAGCCGGCGTCGGCTCCTCGGCCTCGATCGAGATCCTGGAGCAGGACGAGGTCGGCAACTGGCCGATGGTCGTGCGCGTCCGAGGTCTGCGCGTGAGTCAGAGCCGCGACGACTTCTACGAGCTCTGGCTGACGCGCGAAGGAGAGCTCGCGGACTCGTGCGGACGCTTCATCGTCGGCGAGGGGGTAACCGAGGTCGTGCTCACGGTTCCGTACGGATTCAGGCGCTACGACGGCTGGGTCGTGACGCATCGCGGCTCCGAGGAGCCGCTCCTCTCGACGTAGCTACGGCGCCGTTCGGCCGTTCGCGACGAACGCGGCGTGCGTGATCGGCATCAGCAGCTCGAGAAACGACTCGGCCGCGGCCGCATACTGGCGAATCTCGAACTGGGCGCTCTCGTGGTTCCGAAGCCCGCAAAAGTGCATCAGGCTCCGGGGATTGCAGCTCCAGTAGTACTTCGTGTACGTGGAGAGGGGCAGGACGCTGCGCGCGACCTCCTTCGCGACCCCCTGCTCGAGCAGGCGCTCGTAGGTCGCGAAAGCGTGCTCCGCGTTCTCCTCGATCTCGCGCCGGGTTGCCTCGCGCGTCTCCTCGTCGACGGGCTCGAACGAGTAGGCGCCGGGTTTGCCGACCTGCGTGCGGACGTTGTCGGGGATGTAGAACTCCGCATCCATCTTCGCGTAGCGGCCACTCCATTCGTTGTAGGAGTGCCCCGCTCGATGACGGTGGTGCTCGCGGACGACGAAGAGCGGCGCCTTGACGAGGAACCGGAAGTAGCCGTGCTCGAAGGGACTTCCGTGCCGCTCGCGGATCAGGAACCGAATCAGCCCTTCGTCGCGCTCGGAAAGCTCGTCCGACTCCTGGTTGAAGGAGACGCGCGCACCGTTCACGACCGCGAGGTCGGAGGCGAGGGCTCCGTCGAGGGCGAGGAAGCCCTTGTCCAGGACGTCGATGGTGGTGTCGGGCAACGCGGGCTCCTGTACTACTGAGGTCATGGGCTCCATTGTGGACCGCCTATCGGTCGGAACGTCAGGATGGTCGTATCCCAGCTGGCGCCCAGGCTTCTACCCGGCAGGAACTCCGAATGACGAGTTCCTGCGCTTCTATGCCGAGCGCCTGCCTTCGGTCGAGCTGAACACCACGGGGTATCGGCTCCCCGTCAGAGGAGCAGTTCGCTCGCTGGGCGGGGCAGACGCCCGCTCGCTTTCGCTTCGCGGTCAAGCTGCCACAGCGCGCTCTCCGCTCGATCGCCACCTTCGAGGAACGTGTCCACCGACTCGGTGAGCGGCTCGGCCCGGTTCGCGCGGTGATCGAGACGCCGCGCGACGACGGGCTGCTCGAGCTTCTGCTCGGCTCGACCGACCTCCGGCTGGCCTTCGACTTCCGCCACGCGAGCTGGGCGGGCGCCGATGTCGCTCCCGCCGTCCGCGTCGACGACTGGGACGCCGAAGCGCCGTTCCGCTACCTCCGCTTTCGCCATCCTCCCTACGACGAACAGGCGCTTCGCGAGCTCGCGGCTCGACTGCGGCCGCTGCTCGAGGACGGCGTCGAGATCTTCGCGTACTTTCGGCACGAGGACGAGCCGAGCGCGCCCGTCTTCGCCCACCGATTGCGCCAGCTCGCGCTCGGCGAAGCCGATCCGATGCCGCTACACTCCGGGCGATAACCAGAGCGCGTACAAGGGTGCCAAGCACCTTCTACCCGTTCGTGGCACATGGGTAAGGAGGTGTTTTTCTATGGCAACAGGAACCGTTAAGTGGTTCGACGACGCGAAGGGCTACGGCTTCATCTCGCCGGAGGACGGCGGCAAGGATCTCTTCGTGCATCACAGCGGCATCGGCGGCGAGGGCTTCAAGTCCCTCTCGGAGGGTGCGAAGGTCGAGTTCGAGTCCCGCGAAGGTGCAAAGGGCCCGGAGGCGTTCAACGTCAGCCCGGTCGCCTAGTTCGTCCGCGTTTGATGGGCATCCGCACGCGCGGGTGCCCATCGCGCACACGCTCGAAGCAAACAAAGGGAGTGGCTGTGGCCGAAAAGGAAGAGAAGATCGAGCTGGAGGGCGAGGTGATCGAGGCCTTCCGTAGCGGCATGTTCCGCATCGCGCTCGACAACGGCCACGAGACCCTCGGCTACACCGCCGGGAAGATGCGGCGCTATCGGATCAAGGTTTTCCCGGGCGATCGGATCAAGGTCGAGCTCTCCCCGTACGACCTGACGCGCGGCCGGATCGTCTACCGCCACCGGTAGCCCACGCGTTCTGTCAGCGCGGTGGCCGAAACGGCCGTGTCCCAGGGACAGGCCCTAGGACGTGTCCGATCGAGGCATGTCCCGCCGAGCCGTGACCCAGGGACAGTCCCTCGGACGTGCCTGCACGAGACTAGAGGTCAGCGTCGCCCGCCGCAGCAGCTGCGTTCCTGGCCTCGTCGGCCAGTTCGCGTGTACGTGCGATCCGGGGATCTCCTTGGCTCGCGTTGATCGCGACAAGGCGGGCACCGATGCTCGCTGCCGCAGCCGCGAGCTCGGCTCCGGCGGCGGCGTCGCCGCGAACGCTCGGATTGCCTTCGACAGCGACGAGTGCCGCCAGGCGGGCAAGCTCAGCCGAGTGCTCGACGAGCTCGTACGGAATCGCCACGATCCGGTCGAGGGTCGCCTTCGTGCGTTCGGAGAGGAATGCGCCGTAAGCGGCTGCGTCCCGATCTGCAAGTGGCTCGATCCGCGCCCGTAGCTCTTCGGCTCGACCGATGATCTCCGCCCGACGCTCCCACTCCTCCGGTGCGAAGCGAGCCGCCATCGTCGTCAATCCGGCTGCAAGTGCAGCCGCGATCGCGGCGACCGACCCTCCCCCCGGAGCCGGCGTGCGAGCGGGGACTGCATCGAGGAGCTCTCTCACGCGGAGCTCGAGCAGAGACAGCGGCTCCATCTCAGTGAAGCGCGGCGGCGCCCAGATGACGTTCGTAGGCTCTGGATTGCAGGATCTCGGCAATCTCCGCGATCACGAACTCGAGCTCGTCGTCCGAAGTGAAGTAATGCGGGCCGATTCGAATCCCCGCGTCGGGCCGAAAATCGCAGAGGATCTGCCGCTCAGCCAACTCTCTGTGCACGGCGGCAAAATCGCTGACGTGAACCGTGACGGTGCCGCCACGCCGATCAGGATCGCGCGGACTTCTCACCTCGAATCCGGCTTCGTCGGCCAGCGCGACCAGACGATCGGTCTGACGTAGCGAGTTCTGTCTGATCCGCTCGACCCCGATCTGCTCGATCAAGTCGTACCCCGCCGTCGCCGCGTACAGCGCCGGCACATTGGGCGTTCCGGTCAGGAACCGCGCGGCACCCGCGGCGTACCGCATCTCCTCCTCAAAGGCGAAGGGCGACGCGTGCGCTTGCCATCCGGTCAAGGTCGGCTCGAGCACATCCGCGAGATCTGGCCGTACGTAAAGCCAGCCGTTGCCGGGGCCGCCGCAGAGCCACTTGACGGAACCGCCCACGGCGAAGTCGACGTTCAGTGCCGTGACGTCGAGCGGAACGATTCCCGCTGACTGGTACGCGTCGAGGATGACGTATGCGCCCATCGCGTGAGCGCGCTCGGTTATCGCCGCTACATCTTGGATCTCCCCGGACTTGAAGAGAACGTGACTGATCGGGACGAGAAGCGTGCTCTCGTCGATGGCGTCGACGATCGCGCAGTCGTCCTCGCAGACGACCACGTCCAGATCGGGCTGCCCCTCGTAGAGATAGCGAACGGATGGGAAGTTGGCGCGCTCGTAGACCACCTTGTTGCGGCTTCCGATCGGTCGGAAGCAGGAAAGGACGATCGCCTCCGCGACGGCCACGTTCTGGTGCATGACGGTCGAGTCGGGCGGTGCCCCGACGATCCGGCCGATCTGATCTCCGACCGTCATGGGCAGCTCCCACCAACCCTCGGCCCAGGCGCGGATTCCACGCTCACGCCACGTGCGGGCGTACTCGGCGACGCGATCCTCGACCTTCGCGGGCATTGCCCCAAGCGAATGGTTGATCAGGTAGGTGGTGTGCTCGAGGATCGGGAACTCGGATCGGTAGTCGAGCAACGCGCGCACCACCGGCAGCCTAGTCGCGCCGAACGCGCCCCGTCTGCTCAGACCATGTCCGAGGGACTGTCCCTCGGGCACGGCCGAATGTGTCAACTTCGCAACAATCTCGGCCGACCGGTCTGAGCGCCGTCCCAGCCGGCTACCGTCGTTTCGGATGCCCCGACGACGACGCTCCGAGCTGCCGACCCCCGCCGTGTATCACGTCACGACCCGCGGCGTAGCAAGATGCGCGATCGTCCGCGACCCTCTCGACTGCGACTGGTGGGAGTCTCAGCTTCGAGAGGTTGCAGCGCGCTTCGACTGGGACGTGCTCGCCTGGGCTCTGATGCCGAACCACTTCCACCTCGTCGTCCGAACGACTCAGCCGCGGCTTTCGGAAGGAATGCAGCGGCTGAACGGGCTGTATGCAATGCGCTTCAACCGTCGGCACGACCGCGTCGGCCATCTCTTCCAGGGTCGCTTCGCAGCCTGGGTCCTCGATCGCGACCACCATTTCGAGAACACGCTCGCGTACGTGCTCGACAACCCCTTTCGCGCCGGGTTGCGCGCTTGGCGCTGGGTCGGGCGAGCGCTCGGCGTCAACTCAGCCGTTTCAGGAGTCTCAGCGCCTGCTGGTTCCAAGGCACGCGGTGGGTCGTTCCGGCTGCACCCAACTGGTCGCGGTTGGCGAGATACCAGTCGTACGTGTCGATCAATGTCTGCGCATTCGAGAACGTCGGTTGCCAGCCGAGCAGCCGCTCCGCCTTCTCGATGGAGACAAACGAATCCTTGTGCGCCGTCTTGTAGTGCCACTCGGCGAGCGGCGAAACCCGGAGAAGCTCGAGAGCCCGCAGCACGAGCTCCGCCACCCGGATCGGGACGGGCGTCAGCCGCGAACTCGATCCAGCGTGATCGACGAGCGCCTGCAGGTCTTCGCGAACGGTGCCGAAGTCCTTGGCACCGATGTTGAAGGCCTGGCCGGCGACGTCGGGGGCACGAGACGCCTTGGCGATCGCGTCAACGAGATCCTCTACTGCGAGAAGCTGGTAGCGGTTGTCGCCTGGGCCGAGCGTGTAGATGCGTCGGCCCTCGAGGAGCCAATCGAACAGGATCTCGAAGACGCCGAGCCTTTCAGGTCCGACGAATGTCTTCGGTCTCACGATCACGACGTCCAGCCCCCGAGCCTCGAACTCCCGGCAGATCCGCTCGGCCCTGATCTTCGACTCGCCGTACCAACCAACTCCGACAAGTGGATCGTTCTCGACGATCGGGTGTCGATTCGGGATGCCGTAGACGGCCGTCGATGAGATCAAGACGACGCGTCGTACCCCGGCCCCGAGTGCGGCCGCAAGCACATTGGCCGCCCCGTCGACATTGATCGAGAAGATCGATTCGCGGGAAGCCTGGATCGGAAGCGCCGCCGCCGCATGCACGACGACCTCCGCGCCTCGGACGAGCCGGCGCACCGCTAGGGGATCGCGCACGTCGCCGCGGATCTGCTCAACGGCGATCTCGAGCTCGGGGCTGTCGAGCGGGACGAGATCGAGTAGTCGAACGTGCTCGCCGGCATCGAGAAGATGCCGCGTTAGATGGAGACCGAGGAACCCGGCCCCGCCAGAGATTGCAACGGTCACCCCGAGGACGCTAGCTGCGAGGCTGGCTCTCCGACCGGCGACGGCGTCGTGATCAGCCGTTCGAGTGCAGGATCGAGACCAAATGAGTCGCGAAGCCTCTCGTAGAGCACTCTGGCTTCCGGACCGGCTCGGCGACCTCGTACGGCACGGATGAGCACATTCTTCGGCGTGTGCTCGAGGTCGACGAACTCGACGAGCTGCGTGCGATACCCGGCGAGCTCGAGCAGCTGCGCGCGCAGCGTGTCGGTCAGAAGTGCGGCGAATCGATCCTTGGCCAGGCCGTGCCGCAACAGCGGCTGAAGAACATCGCTCCGGATCTGGCCATAGGCCTCCTTGTGGCAGCACGGAACCGCGAGGATGACCTCGGCATCCCACCTGAGCGCCTGGGCCAGCGCTGCGTCGGTTGCGGTATCGCACGCGTGCAGGCTGACCACGAGGTTCACGTTCTCGGCCGCGTGGAAGCTCTCGATGTCACCGACCTGAAATCGCAGTCCCGCAACACCCAGGCGGTCGGCCAACCCTGTGCACGACTCGATCACGTCACGCTTGAGATCGAGTCCGACGAGCTCCACCTCACGCGCGTGCACGTGCGTCAGAAGGTGATGCAGCGCGAACGTGAGATACGACTTGCCGCAACCAAAATCGACGATCCGTAGCGTTCCACGAGCGGGAAGCGACGGCACGATGTCGCTCACGAGCTCGAGGAAGCGGTTCACCTGGCGGAACTTGTCATAGCGACTCTTGCGCACCTGTCCCGCCGGTGTCATCACGCCCAGCTCGACGAGGAACGGGATGGGCGTCCCCTCCTCGAGGATGTACCGCTTGCTGCGGTCGTGGAGACGATTCGAAACCGGCCGAGTCGGCGGACGGCGGAGCACCTTCGCTCCGAGAACCTGCCAATCGGCCTCGGGGCTCTGAAGCAGGGCCTGCCGATAGTCCACGAGAAGCTGCTCCAGGCGCTCGCGTGCCGCCCCTGGGGGCAGGTTGCGATGAGTCGCTCGGTCAGCAAGGTGGCTCGTGAAGCGATATGCCGCCGCCCCGCGTAGGTCGACTGGCTCGATGACGATCCGTGCAGCCGCTATCTGCGCCTCGCGGCTTCGAGAGCACCGCGCGAGTCAGCCGTTCGTCGTCGAAGAGCCGCTGGAGAAGCTCGTGGAGCTCGGGCACACCCACATCATGCGCGCAGCGAGCCGAACGCGGCTGCCCCGATCGGACGTGTCCGAGGGACAGTCCCTAAGCCGTGTCCCATCGTGACGTGTCCAAGGAACCATCGCTCGGACACGTTGGCGAAGCCCGAACGCGTCCCGAACCACGGCGTGCGGGCCGCTAGAGCCCGTACTTCTCGAGCAGTCGCAGCCAGAGCTCGCTTCGCGTCGGGAACGCCGGCACCGCATGCCACAGGATTGCGAGCGGAACCTCCGCTACGACAGCGATGGTGGCGGCGTGGAGGGCACCGGCGACCGAAGGGCCGGTAAAGGTGGCGCCGACGATCACCCGTCGATCCTCGTCGACCACGAGCCGAGCAGTCCCCACCGCGTTCCGGCCGACGAAGCTTCCCCCGGCATTCTCGTTCGTACCGACGTCGACGGCGCGCACGTTCAGCCCGGCCTCGCGCGCCCCCGCAAGCGTATGACCGACGGCAGCAACCTGTGGCTCGGTGAAGATCACGCGAGGAGAGAGAGCGCCGTCCGAGCGGAGTTCGACCGACTTACCGAGGATCGCGTCGGCCGCGAGTCGCCCTTGGTACTTGCCCATGTGCGTGAGAAGCGAGCGGCCATTGACATCGCCGATCGCATACAACCAGTCGTGTGCCGTCGACCTGAGGTCGCCACCGACCTCGATCGCTTCTCCCGGTTCGAGCCCGATCGTCTCGAGTCCGATGTCCTGCGTCGCAGGCTTTCGCCCGACCGCAACGAGCAGCTCGGAGCCGCGCGCTGTCGAGCCGTCCTCGAGCTCGATCGTCACCTCGCCGTTCCGCGTCACGGAGACTGCTCTCGACCCAGTTCGGACATCGACACCTGCCGAGCGCAGCGCGGACTCGACCTGCTCGGAGGCAAACGGCTCCTCACGGGCGATCAAGCGCGTGCCCTCCACGACAGTCACTTCCGAGCCGAGGGACGCCCATGCCTGGGCGAGCTCGACCCCGACGACGCCTCCGCCGAGGATCACGAGGCGGACCGGCACGCTCGCCGCGTTCGTGGCCTCGCGATTCGTCCAATGCCGTGCCTCGGCGAGTCCGGGAATGGGTGGAAGCGCGGGCGTGCTGCCGGTGGCGACGATGACCGCCTTGCGAGCGATCAACACCTCTTCGCCCACTCGAATTCTGCGCGCACCGTCGAGTCGGCCGGTGCCTCGAACGACCGTGACGTTTCGTTCTTCGAGCCACGGCAGCTGGGACGAGTCGTCGAGATGGTGAATGACCTCATCGCGTCGCGCGAGCACAGCTGACACATCCAGCTTGGTGACGGTCAGTCCCGGAACTCGCGAGACCTCCGCCGCCAGCTCGGCGGGGCGCAGCAACGCCTTCGACGGCATACACGCGTAGTACGAGCATTCGCCGCCCACAAGATGTGTCTCGACGAGAGCTACGTCGAGGCCGGCAGCACCCAGCCTGCCCGCTACGACTTCACCAGCGGGCCCGGCACCGAGAACGACGGCGTCGAACTCGCGCCCCATGCCTCGATCCTCGCACACGGACGTCGAGCGCGAAGCTCTTGTCCGCACAGAGCGTTGATCCGAACGCGCCTTCTACACCATTACGACCGCGAATACACCTTCTGGCGAATGTCAACTTTCGAACCTGGGCCTTAGCTTTCGCGAATGGTGACAAATACGATGGCTGAGAGGCACCTGTCGATCACCGAACGCCAGCGCGAGGTGATCGTGCTGATCGCCGCAGGCTGCTCGAACGACGAAGTCGGGCAGCGGCTCGGCATCTCCCCTCGGACGGTCAAGGCGCATTGCGACGTTCTTCGCCAGAAGCTGGGAGTGCCGCGGCGACGGCAGATTCCGATCGCATATCGGAGCTTGACGGGTGACGACCCTCTCGCACAGAGCCTCGGCCTCTCCGGGTCGGGGGATTGATGGCAACGTGCCCGCGACTCCGAGGGGTCGCGGGCACGTCTTCCGCAAAGTCCGCGTGAGGCGATAACGTAGAACTTCAGGGGCCGCTCGCTCGACATAAGGCGCGTTCAGATGACGGAGGGCACTGTCGACAAACTGCGGCTCGGCCAGCGCCGGATCATCGAGCGACCTCGCCTGACGCGGATGCTCGACGACTCACCGGCGCGGATCAAGATGCTCGTCGCACCAGCCGGCTACGGCAAGACAACGCTCGCCCGGCAATGGCTCGCCCACCGGAGCGGACACGCTTGGCTTGGACTGACCTCTGCGGCCAATGACCCGGCCGAACTGATGTCGCAACTTGCCGCACTCGCAGGCGCCGTTCAACCAGGCGCGGACGCACGAGTACGGGAGCGGCTCCGCTACACATCGCAGCTTGAGCATGAATGGCCGGCGTTGGTCGACATGCTCATCGACAATCTAGTGGTGTCAGATGACCCCAAGTGGATCGGGATCGATGACTACCACGTACTGGTCGGCAGCCAAAGCAACAGTGAGGCGCTCCTCAACTTGTTCATCGAGCGCATACCGTTCGGTGTCCTCTTGATTAGCCGCGAGCGTCCAGCATGGATAACGACCCGGATGATCCTATACGGCGACGTTACCGAGATTGGCCGCGCTGCCCTCGCCATGACTGTTGATGAAGCCACAGCTGCGTTCGACCACGGCGCACTGCTCACTCCGGGCCTAGTGCACATATCAGAGGGCTGGCCAGCGGTCTTATCGATAGCGGCATTTCGCGAGCACACGCTGAGCGTCCCAGAAGAACTAAGTGTACTTCCCGAGAGCCTTTACTCGTTCTTTGCCGAAGAGCTCTACTCAATGCTTGATAGCCGCACAGCTGAAGGTCTGACGGCGATGGCGCTCGTCGGCGCCGATGATCTTGCAGCCATCCGCAATCTGATTCCGAACCCTGACGACGTTATCGAACGGGGGCTTGCGACGGGGTGGCTGACCCTTGACGGCTCTAGCGAGGTTGACTTTCACCCTCTTCTTCGCTCGTTCCTCTGCGCAAAAGCTGAGACCGAGAATCGAGCTGCCTTCCTACTAATATGCCATAGCGTCGTTGACGAGCTCATTCGGCTCAAGCGTTGGGATTCAGCATTTCGCTTGATCGAGTCTTATTCGGTCACTGGCCTATTGGGCACTCTACTTCAGTCCGCTTGGCGTGAAATGCTTGATGTGGGAAGGGTGTCAACGCTGAGAGGTTGGCTCGACTTTGCGGACGCACAGCGGGTTGATACATCCAGCCTATCCCTCCTGAAATCTGAAGTTCTGTTTCGGTCAGGTGAGTTCTACGAATCTGAACTTGCGGCGGCGAATGCAAGCGATACAGCGTCAACACACTCTTCAAGGATCGAGGCATTGATAGTTGCCGGACGCGCCGCTCATGCCGCATCCCGCGAGGAGCAGGCGCTCGAATACTTCGAAGCGGCACGGGATAGGGCGATCACCGCGGAGGAACGTGGTGCAGCCACCCTTGGCGAGCTTTCTGCCGCAATTGACTTGGAACTCCCGCGAGCAATCACGATCCTCGAGGATCTCAGATCTGACGTAGCGTCGCTGTCGCGCGAGCACCAGGTTATCCTCACTGGGCGGGCAATTGCGATGGCAGCACGTTTCGGTCTACCTCAGGATCTCGAGGAGGCAAGAAACGCCTACAGGCTCCTGCATCACTTGCCAGACCCGATCGCAAGAACTTCATTCCGCAACGTCTACGCGTATACGCTGGCGATGGCTGGCCTGACTTCAGAGGCCTCTGCGGTCTTGGCTGATCAGCGCCTCGATGCTGACCGCTACAGAATTGACTTCTCCCATGCGTACACCCGCATCGTTCATGCTCTTATCGGTCTATTCGAGGCGCGCTTCGACGATGTGGCGAGTGAACTCGCTCACATCGAGGCTGAGGCGGGACGGAGGGGGGATCTCTTTCTTCTCGCGAACGTGGTGTCACTTCAGACACGAATGCTGCTCTCAACCGGAGACGCTGACGCAGCCGTTTCCGCGGCTGTGCGGTTCGTAGGACCGAGCACCGTCTCCATGAGAGGTGAGATTCTGGCCGGATATGCGGTTGCCCTCGCCTGCACAGGACGGCTGGCAGATGCCGACGCGGCGGCCACCGCAGCTACTTCGCTGACGCAATCCTCGGAGATCGTCGTCCTGACCGAATGCGTACGAGCCATGACGTCGATCCAGAATACCCAAGCAGACGCGTTCGTGTCCGCCTCCCGTGCGCTCGACACAGCTACGCGATTAGGAGCCGTCGAGTCATTTGTGACCTCAATGAGGGGTTTCCCGGATTTAGGAGATATCCTCCTTTCCTCCGCTGAGACACGTTGCCTGCTGATTCCCATACTCGCTGCATGTAACGAACTGAAGCGCTTCGATCTGACTCTACTAGTAGAGCCGACCAGCGGATGGGGCGAATTATCGCCACGTCAGAGGGAGGTCTTGCAGCTCGTCGCTGTGGGTTTGTCAAATCGCGAGATCGCGAAGCGGCTCTTTATATCCGAAGCCACAGCGAAGGTACACGTCCATAACATCTTGTCCAAGCTCGGAGTTCCGTCACGCACGGCGGCGGCGTTGCGCGTTCCCTCATTTGCGCGGCTCACGCAACTTGCGCCGGAGCGGAGCTCGCAATAGAGGGCTCGTGTTCTCTCTTCGAGACACTATGCCCGCACCTGAGAGATAGGCCGGTGAGGCGCCAGCCAGGATTGCTTCGAACGCGGCGACAACCGATGTATCGAATTGGCTTTCCACCGCCTGAGCGAGCCTCATTCGCGCCACACGACTTGGCATCGCTTCGCGGTAAGGTCGATCTGAGGTCATTGCGTCGTACGCGTCAGCCACCGCGATGATTCGGGCCAGCAGCGGAATGTCATCGTGAGCCAGACCATCTGGATAACCGCAGCCATCAACACGCTCATGATGATGACGCACTACGTTGGCGATCTCAGAGTACGTGTCGACCTTGCCAAGAATGTGCTCTCCAATGATCGGGTGCTCTTGCATTTGACGTCGCTCGTCGAGAGAGAGCGGACCCTCCTTCTCGAGGAGACCCGCTGGTAAGCCGATCTTTCCGATGTCGTGCACAAGTCCGCATAGGTGCACCAATTGTTGCGTATCAGGAGAGAGACCGAGTCGACCGGCGATGTCACGTGAGTACGCTGCGACCGCAGCGGAATGACCTGCGGTGTACTTGTCGCGTGCGTCGAGCGTTGCAACCAGAGCGCCGGCGAATGAAAGATTTGCTCGCTCGAGCTGGACATTTGCAGCAGTGAGGTCATCGGTCAGTAGCCGTTGGCTTTGGTAAAGCCCAAATAGATGCTGAGCTGCAAGAGCCGGCGCGAGGAACAACGGCAGCGTCCAAGGGGACAACGTCATATAGACATAGGCGAGCAGCGCAACGATCGGGGTGTAGAGTGGAACGGACGCGGCCACCACTGGGGCAAGGGTGCGGACGATGTCGAGCGGACGACCCGTCCCGCGCAGAGTTACCGTCATGGCCGCAAAACAGGTGTCAAGTACTTGTGCTGTGACTGCCCCTGCGATTGTTGCTAGAGCGATCGACCCCGCTAGGTTGTCTGACCATGTTGCGGCGACGCCGGCGACCAAGCCAGTCGTGGCGCCCGTGATGGACTCGCTGAAGGAATAGACAGCCCACTTCGTGTATGGGCGCCGAAAATCACTCCCAATCGATGCAGCGGCGACGATCATCGCTGCGAGCGGACCGAAAACGACCGCGGCGAATAGCGTCGGCACGAGCGAGATCGACAGCTCGAGATTGGGACTCAGACGTACCCTTCCTCGCTCCGCAGCGGCCCCTAGCACCGCCAGCGCGGCGACCGCCCATGGGCTGGCAAACGAAGCTTGATGAGCTACTAGCGCCGCGCCTAGGCTCACTGCGACCACGCCGAGGGTCGCCGTATACACGTAGACCGCCAGATCCGGGCGGTCAACTTGCTGAAATTTTAGGAAAAGTGTCGACAAGTCTTGCATTTACCCCATTGGGGGGATACCATCGGCCGTGCCGTCAGTCCCCCAAAGTAGGAGAGTCATGCGCCGTTCCATCACTCGCCTGATGTGTCGTGCTGTTGTCACAGGTGGCGCTCGAGGCTGGTAGAAGCCGTCGAATACTGCTATTCCCTTAGCTAAACGACATCCCTCGTTAGGGGGAGTTGTCCACAGACTGTGGGAAAAGTGGAAAGACTGGCTTCCGAGCTCTACATTCGCATCGGGGCCGCGCCGCGGGAGATATCGCCGCGGATGCGGCCCCGATGCGTTTCTCGTCTGGGCTCGAAGCTCGGGGAGCGGCTAGATAGCCGCTAGCGGATCAGGCCACGGCGGAAGCCGACCGAGACCGCATGGGCGCGCGAACGGGCTTGAAGCTTGGCCAAGAGGTGACGCACGTGGCTCTTGACGGTCTCCTCGGACAGGAAGAGGCGCTGGCCGATCTCGCGATTGACCAGTCCGTCGGCAACGAGCTGCAGGACCTCGATCTCGCGCATCGTCGGCTCCTGCTCGAGCTCGCGAAGCGGCGCGGCGAAGGGAATGACCTCCGCGGTGCCGTTCGACCGCCGCAGTGCTGCGGCTTCGAAGCGGCGGCTATGGTCCATGTAGCGGCTCAGGATCTCCTTGCGCTCAGCAGCGTCCACGGCCCCGATATCGGCCTGCCGGACGAGCGCCTTTAGCTCGAACGAGGTATGTCCCGTCGCAACGTCAGGCGAGCGGAAGCCGCACGAACTGTCGTCGCCGGCGCCTCAGCTTCGACGGCTCGACCTCCTCGACCACTACCCGCCCGCCCGCCGCGTGCAGGATCCGCTCGTCGCCGAGCCAGAAGGCGATGTGGGTGGCGAACTTGGAGCCATAGGTGACGAGATCGCCCGGCCGCGGCTCCGTGACGGGCTCGGCGGCCTCCTCCTGCTGATCGGCGTCGCGGGGCACAAGCCGGCCGAGCCTCCGGTACGCCATGTGCACGAGGCCGGAGCAGTCGATCCCACGCTCGCTCATCCCGCCCCAGAGATACGGCGTGCCGAGATAGCACCGAGCTTCGACCACGGGATCGCCGTCGCGCCGCTCGGGCAACCAGCCACTCGGCGCCGCCGGCGAAAGCGCCTCGGCCTCGATCCAGCCCGGATAGTCATACGCGGTCGTCACTCGGGCCCAGCCGCCCCTGTGCTCCTCGACGATCAACGGCTCGCCGAGCAGCGCTTCGGTCACCCGCTCGGACGTGGAGTCGCAATCGGCGAACAGCGGCGCGAGCTCGAGCCCGCAGGAAAGCGTCTCGCTCACGAGCCGCTCAGCGCTGTCCGCTCTTCGTCGCTCAGCGCGCGGCTCGTTCCACCCTTGCCGTCGATCACCACGACGACGTTCTCGAGCTCGGCGCCGACTCGCCCGTCTGCGGCGGCGACCGTCGTTCGTGTCGTCACGCTCTTCGTTCCGAGCCGGACGAGCTCGACCGTGGCGACTGCGGGACCGTCTTCGATCCGCAACTCCGAGCGGTACTCGATCGTGGTCTTCGCCGCGACGTAGTCCCAGACGCGGTTCTCGTCGAGTCCCAGCCGCTCCCGGAACCAGGCGTCGAGCGCTTCCTCGCCGTAGGTCACGTAGACGGCCTGGTTGACGTGGCCGTAGCCGTCGAGGTCGTTCCAACGAATCTCGATGCGTTTCTCCAGGACTAGACCGGCGGTGGCTCGTAGGCTGCCGGCTGCGCGCCGGGCTCGAAGATGACCTCCCGCACCTGCGGCTGGAGCTTCCCGGCCTTGATCTCCTCTGCGAAGTGACACTTGACGAGATGGGTGTCGACCGGGCGCAGCTCGGGCTCCTCGTCCCGACAACGCGTTGGCTGGACGTACGGGCAGCGCGTATGGAAGCGACAGGCCTCCGGCGGGTTGGCGGGACTGGGTAGATCGCCCTGGAGCAAGATCGACGTCCGCTTGCGCTCGACCTCGGGATCCGGAATCGGGATCGCGGAGAGCAGCGTGATCGTGTACGGGTGCAGTGGGTTGTCGTACAGGTCGTCGGCGGGCGAGAGCTCCATGATCTGGCCGAGGTACATCACCGCGATCCGGTCGGAGATGTGCCTCACCACCGCCAGGTCGTGCGCGATGAACAGGTACGTCAGGTCGAACTCCTTCTGGAGCAGCTCGAGCAGGTTGACGATCTGCGCCTGAATCGAGACGTCGAGGGCCGAGACCGGCTCGTCGCAGACGACGAAGTCCGGGTTCAGCGCCAGGGCTCGCGCGAGGCCGATCCGCTGGCGCTGGCCGCCGGAGAACTCGTGCGGGTACCGGGTCGCCGCGTCGGCGGGCAAGCCAACCGTCGTCAGCAGCTCACGCACCTTGCTGCTCACGTCGCCGCCGCCGACGCGGTGGACGCGCAGCGGCTCGCCGACCATGCGGCCGACGGAATGACGCGGGTTCAGCGAGGCATACGGATCCTGGAAGATCATCTGCATCCGCTTGCGCAGCGGCCGGAGCTCCTTCTCGCCGAGGCGGGTGATGTCCTGCCCGTCGAAGGTGATCGTGCCGTCGGTTGGCTCGTACAGACGGAGGAGAGCGCGGCCGACCGTCGACTTGCCGCAGCCCGACTCGCCGACGAGCCCAAGCGTCTCGCCGCGGTGGATCTGGAGCGATACTCCGTCCACGGCCTTGACGTCGCCGACGTGCCGGTCGAGCACGAGGCCGCTGCGAATCGGAAACCAGACCTTGAGCTCGTCGACGTCGACGAGCGGAGCGCCGTTCGTGCTCACGCGGCGCCGAGCCTCGTCCGCTGCCACTCGTCGGTCGGCACGGGGTTGAAGCAGCGCACGTGGTGACCGGTCTCGAGCTCCTCCAGCGGCGGCACGGCCTGACTCGACTCCTCGACCTCGAAGCGGCAGCGGGGAGCGAACGGGCACGCTGCCGGAGGGCTCAGCATGTTTCGCGGCGCGCCGGGGATCGGCTGCAGCTGCTGGCGGCGACCGGCATCGAGCCGCGGCACGCTCTGGAGCAAGCCGAGCGTGTAGGGGTGGCGAGGCCGCGCGAAGAGGGCATTGGCGCTGCCCGTCTCCACGAACATGCCGGCGTACATCACGTTCACCCGCTCGCACATCCCGGCGACCACGCCGAGGTCGTGCGTGATCAGGATCAGGGCGGTGTCGCGCTCCGAGACGAGGTTCCGGAGCAGCTCGAGGATCTGCGCCTGGATCGTCACGTCGAGCGCGGTCGTCGGCTCGTCGGCGATCAGGAGCTTCGGCTCGCAGGCGAGCGCGATCGCGATCATTGCCCGCTGCCGCATCCCGCCCGAGAACTGATGCGGGTAGTCCTTGAGCCGCACGTCGGGGCTCGGGATCCCGACCTGGTCGAGCAGCTCGGCTGCACGCCGGTTCGCGTCCTTCTTGTCCATTCCGAAATGCGCCTCGAGCGCCTCGCGAATCTGCCGGCCGATCGTCAGCACCGGGTTCAGCGAGGTCATCGGATCCTGGAAGATCATCGCGATCTCGCGGCCGCGGATCGTGCGGAGCTGCTCGTCGTTCAGCGTCAGCAGGTCACGGCCCTCGAACATGGCCCGCCCGTTGGTGACGCGGCCGTTCCGCGCCAGGATTCCGAGCAACGCAAGGGACGTGACGCTCTTGCCGCAGCCCGATTCGCCGACGATGCCGAGCGTCTCACCCGGGGCGATATCGAAGGAGATCCCGTTGACCGCGTAGACCGGCCCGCGCTCCGTCCCGAAGCGGACGTGCAGGTCTTCGACCGAGAGGATGGGCTCTCTAGCCACGGCCTCGCAGCTTCGGGTCGAGCGCTTCGCGAAGACCGTCGCCGATCAGGTTGAAGCCGAGGACGGAGATCACGATCGCGATCCCCGGGAAGATCGCGAGGTGCGGCGCGGTCTGCAGAAAGCGGACGGTGCCGGTGAGCATCGTGCCCCACTCGGGCGTGGAGGGATCCTGAGGGCCGAGACCGAGGAAGCCGAGCCCGGCGACGTCGATGATCGCGGTCGCCAGGGCGAGCGTGCCCTGGACGATCACCGGCGAGATCGAGTTCGGGAGGATGTGCGACGCGAGGATCGTCCGCCGCGGCACTCCGACGGAGCGCGCGGCGAGGACGAAGTCGTTCTCCCGCTGTGCGATGACCGAGCCTCGCAGGAGCCGCGTGAAGATCGGGACGTTGACGATCCCGACCGCGATCATGATCTGCCAGATCCCGGGGCCGAGCAACGCGACGATCCCGATCGCGAGCAGCAGACCGGGGATCGAGAGCATGATGTCCATCGCCCGCATGATCACCGTGTCGACGACCCCGCCCAGGTAGCCGGCCATGGCGCCGAGGGTGAGGCCGATCGAAAGGCCGACGGTCACGGACACGACCCCGATCAGGAGCGAGTAGCGCGCGCCGTAGATGATCCGCGAGAGCTCGTCGCGTCCGAGCTCGTCCACGCCGAGCGGATGCTCGGCCGACGGCCCCGGACAGCAGCCGTCACGGAGCAGGGCGAGGTTGATTTCCCGTGGGTCGTATGGCGCGAGCAGCGGCGCGAAGATCGCCACCAAGACGAAGATCGAGACGAGGCCGAACCCGAGCAGAGCTCCCGGGTCCTTGCGAAGGCGCTGCCATGCCTCGTGCCAGAGGCCGCTCGGCGCCTCGAGCTGGATCTCTCGCGCCTCGAGCTCTGCGAGGCTCACGAGAGCCGGATCCGCGGATTGATGATCGCGTACGAGATGTCGACGACCAGGTTCACGAAGACGAAGATCACGGCGAGGAAGAGGATTCCGCCCTGCAGCACGGGGAAGTCACGGCTGTCGATCGCGTCGACGAGCCAGGTGCCCATCCCGGGCCAGGCAAACACGGTCTCCGTGAGCACGGCTCCCGAGAGCAGCAGCCCGAACTGGAGGCCGATGATCGTCGAGATCGGCAGGAGCGCGTTGCGGAGGACGTGGCGCCGATCGACGATCCCCGGCGACATGCCCTTGGCACGGGCCGTCCGCACGTAGTCCTCGTTCTGGACGTCGATCACCGCCGCCCTCGTGATCCGCGCGATGATCGCGAGCGGGATCGAGCCGAGCGCGATCGCCGGCAGGACGAGATGCTTGAGCACGTCCCAGAGCGCCGCCATGTCCCCGGCGAGGATCGCGTCGATGACGTAGAAGCCCGTCGGATGGTCGATGTTGATCAAGACGGACATCCGCCCAACGGTCGGCAGCCAGCCGAGCTGCACCGAGAAGATGAATTTCAGGATGATCCCGAGGAAGAAGACCGGAATCGAGATCCCGAGCAGCGAGCCGACCAGGCTGCCGTGGTCGAGCAGGCTGCCGTAGTGTTTCGCGGCCAGGAACCCGAGCGGGATCCCGATGAACGTCGCGAAGATCGCGGCTGCGATCGCGAGTTCGACAGTGGCCGGGAAGCGACGCTTGATCTCCTCGGTCACCGGCCGTCGCGTCGTGATACTCGAGCCGAAGTCGCCCTGGATGACGGTCTTCAGGTACGAGACGTACTGGACGGGCAACGGCTCGTCGAGGCCGTACTGCTTCTCGATCTGGGCGATCGACGCTTCGGTGGCCCGCTCTCCGAGCAGGGCTTCCGCCGGGCCGCCCGGCAGCACCCTGATCCAGGCGAAGACGAGGATCGAAAGGCCGAGCAGGATCGGCACGAGGAGCAAGAGCCGGCGGACGACGAATCGCAACATGTCGCCCGCCGGACTCTAGCTTGCTGTCTTATTCCTCGATCGAGACCGACGCGAACGACTCGTTCGTCGTCGGGCTGGGCTCGAAGCCGCTCACGTTCGCCGCGAAGGCGAGCGCCGGCTCCGAGTGGGCATACGGGACGCCCGGCAGGAACTCCATGATCTGCCGGTTGACGTCCTTGTAGAGCTCCTCGCGCTTGGCCGTGTCGGGCTCGACCTCGGCCGCGTCCAGAGCATCGAACAGCTCCTGGTTGTTGAAGCCCCACTGCGGCTTCTGACCCTGGAAGAACACGCCGACGAAGTTGTCCGGATCGGCGTAGTCGCCCGTCCAGCCGATCAGGTTCAGGGCGCCTGCCTTGCCGGTGTCGACGCGCCCGAGGTAGTCCGGCCGCCACGGCGCGCTCTTCGGGACGACCTTGAAGCCGGACTTGTTCAGGCTGGCCGCGAACGCCTCGAAGTTCCGCTTCGGGTCGGGCATGTACGGCCGCGAGACGTCGGTCGGGTACCAGAACTCGACCTCGACCGGCAGCGTCAGGCCGGCCTTCTGGAGCAGGCTCTTCGCCTTCGCCGGGTCGTACGGGTACTCCGTCACGTCGTCGGCGTAGCCCGGGAGGCTCGGCGGCATGAACTGCTTCGCCACGACTCCGCGACCGCCGTAGAAGTTGTCCACGACAGCCTGCCGGTCGAGCCCGTGTGCGACCGCCTGCCGCACCTCGAGCTGGTCGAACGGCTTCACCTTGTGGTTGATCGTCACGTAGGCGACGTTGAACGCCGGCCGCTCGAGGATCTGCAACTCCTCGTCGCCCTCGATCGTCGGCACGTCCTGCGGCTCGACCAGGTCGTAGCCCTGGATCTCGCCGGTCTGGAGGGCCTGGAGCCGGGCGGCGTTGTCGGAGATCGGCCGGATGATCAGCTTGTCGAGCTTGGCCTTCCCCGCTTCGTCCCAGTAGTCCTCGTTACGAACGAGCGTCAGCCGGTCGCCGATCTGCCACGACTCGAGCTTGAACGGGCCGGTGCCGATCGGCTGTTCGGTTCCGAACGTGCCCGTCGGCTGGAAGCCGGTGTCCTCGTCGAGCGTGCCCTCGTCGGCCTTGAACTCCTCGAGCGCCTCCGGGCTCGCGATCGCGAACGCCTGCAGGGCCAGCGCGCCGAGGACGGAGGCGGACGGCTTGGTCAGGTTGATGACCGCGGTCGTCGCGTCGGTGGCCTCGCAGCTCGCGTAGAGGCTCTCGCCGAGCCCTTCGTTCTCTGCGGTGTTCTTCGCGTAGCCGCCGAACGTCGCCTGCCAGTAGTAGGAGGCACTCGCGCTCTGGGCGGCGCCGGTGAAGTTGTACCAGCGGTCGAAGTTGAAGCAGACGGCCTCGGCGTTGAAGTCGGTGCCGTCGTGGAACTTGACGTCCTCCTCGAGGGTGAACGTAATCGACTTCGCGTCCTCTGCGACCTCCCAGCTCGTCGCAAGCCCCGGCACGAGATCCGTGCCGCCTGGCTCGAGCGCGACGAGCGTCTCGAAGATCTGCGTGATCGGGCGGATCGACTCGCCGTCGCTCACGAGCGCCGGGTCGAGGGAAACGGGATCGGATGCACCGGCGAAGACGAGCGTGCCGCCACTGGCCCCACCGCTGTCCGTCGTCCCGGCCCCTTCCTCGTCGTCGTCGCCACCGCAACCCGCAGCCAGAGCGAGTACGCCGGCAACGAGGATCAGCAGCATCCAGTGCCACTTCGTCCTCAAGATGTCTCCCTTCGTTCGAATCAACTTGTGTGAAGCGTGAGTGTATCCCCGGCCTGTGCGGGAAGCGAACGTGGCTGCGTCGCACGACGAGGGCGACCACTGGCCGCCCTCGCCCTGCGCTAGGAGCTACGACGAGTTACGCCGCGAGACTGGCGAGATCGCGCAGCGCTGCCAGCCTCGAGAGCGCCTGGCCCTCGAGCTGACGGACGCGCTCGCGCGTCAGATCGAGCTCGTGCCCGATCGCCTCGAGCGTCCAGGGCTCGCCCTCGAAGCCGAAGCGCAGCTCGAGGATCCGGCGCTCGCGCTCCGGAAGCGCGTCGAGCGCCCGCCGGACGCCCTGCTTGCGCAGCGACTCCTCGGCCTCCTCGAACGGATCCGCGGCCTCGCGGTCGGCGAACAGGTCGCCGAGCTCGCCCTCGTCGTCGGCGCCGACCGTCTGGTTCAGCGAGACGGACGCGTGAGCCGCGCCGAGCGCCTCTTCGACGTGCTGGATCGGCAGGCCGGTCGCCTCCGCGAGCTCGAGCTTCGTGGCTTCGCGGCCGAGCTCGACCTCGAGCCGCCGCGCCGCCCGCGAGAGCTTCTGCTGCCGCTCGACGACGTGCACCGGAACGCGGATCGTCCGCGCGTGGTTCGCGACCGCGCGCTGCACCGACTGGCGAATCCACCAGGTCGCGTACGTGGAGAACTTGAAGCCGCGCCGCCAGTCGAACTTCTCGACCGCACGGTTGAGGCCCAGAGTGCCTTCCTGGATCAGATCCAGGAACGGGACGCCGAGCCCGCGGTACCCCTTCGCGATCGAGACGACGAGCCGGAGGTTCGATTCGATCATCCGACGCTTGGCGACGGGGTCGCCGCGCTCGATCGCCTTCGCGAGCACGACCTCGTCGTGGGCGGTCAGGAGCTTGTGACGGCCGACGTCGGCGAGGAAGAGCTGCAGGCTGTCGGCAGCGCCGGTCGTGACGGTGGCCTCCGCGACGGCGGCCTTCTCCTCCTTCTCGTCCTTGTCCTCCTTGGCGGCGGCCTTCGCGGCGCCGGCGGGCGGCTGCCCCAGCTCGAGACCGAGGGTCTCGAGCTCGCGGGTGAGCTGCTCGGTCTCCTCGTCGTTCAGATCGTGCTCGAGCACGAACGCCTCGAGCTCGGTCGGCTCGATGAAGCCCCGCTCCTCCGAGCGCTCGACGAGCGCCTTGACCTGGTCGGACTCGATCAATTCGTTCAGCTGGCTCTGCGTCAAATCGAAACGTCAGTCCCTTCGCATTCTTCCTCGCGGGATAGCAACAAACTTCCTCACCTTACGGCCTGATCCCTGCTTTTGCCAGGGGAAGCGCCCCGGAGCTGATGTCACAAGCTCCAACGTGCATGTCGTTCGAGGTATTCCATGGTCGGGCGCCGATCGGGCTCGTCCGCGCAAGCGAGCCTAGCGCGTCTGGGTGCACCCGTACTGTTCTAGACGGCGTTTCGACGCCGAAAGTTTGCGCTTTCGTCGGCACGTCGGAGCAGGTCAGGCGCGCGAGCGCGGCGATCGGGTCTTTCGCTTCGGGGCAGGCCCGCGGGAGCGTCGGTCGGCCAGCAACTCGGACCCGCGCTCGACCGTAATCGACTCGGGATCGTCGCCTCGACGCAGGCTCGCATTGGTCTCCCCATCGGTGACGTAAGGGCCGAAACGACCTTCCTTGACGAGCATCGGCTTCCCCGAGATCGGATCCGGGCCCAGCTCCTTGAGCGGCGGCTTCGCCTCTCCCCGGCCTCGTCGCGGCTTCGGCTGGGCGAGCAGCGCAAGCGCCTCCTCGAGCGAGATCGTCAGGAGCTGCTCCTCCGAGTCGAGCGAGCGGGAATCGGCGTCCCGCTTCACGTAGGGGCCGTACTTCCCGTTCTGAGCCGTGACCTCCGCGCCGGCGGGATCCGTTCCGAGCACGCGCGGAAGGGTGAGCAGCCGGACGGCATCTTCGAGCGTGACGCTCTCGGGCGACATCGTCTTGAAGAGCGACGACGTGCGCGGCTTTTCCTTCGAGCCCTCCTCGAGCACCTCGGTGACGTAGGGGCCGTAGCGTCCAGTCCGGGCGACGAGCTCCCGCTGCGACTCGGGGTGCACGCCAAGCGAGCGGTCGCTGCTCGGAGCCGCCAGGAGCTCCTCGGCCTTCGCAATGGTGAGCTCGTCGGGCGCAAGATCCTCCGGGACGCTCGCGCGCTCCTCGCCGCGCTCGACGTACGGCCCGTAGCGGCCGACTCTGAGCGCGATCCCGTCGCCGAGCGGAAGCGTGTTGACGGCGCGCGCGTCGATGTCGTCGATATCCGAGACGAGCGCCTTCAGCCCCACGTCGTCGGCCGCGCCGAAGTAGAAGGCGCGAAGCCAGTCCAGCCGCGCCTCGTCTCCGGCGGCGATCCGGTCGAGATCGTCCTCCATCCGCGCCGTGAACTGATAGTCGACGAGCTGGCCGAAATGCTGCTCGAGCAGCGAGATCACGGCGAAGGCGAGGAAGGCCGGGACGAGCGCGGTGCCGCGCTTGAACACGTAACCCCGGTCGAGAATCGTGCTCATGATCGAGGCGTAGGTGGACGGGCGACCGATTCCGCGCTCCTCGAGCGCCTGGACGAGGCTCGCCTCGGTGTAGCGCGCGGGCGGAGTCGTCGCGTGGCCCTCGGGCTCGAGCTCGAGGGCCTGGAGCTCGTCGCCGACCGCGAGATGAGGAAGCCGGCGTTCCTCGTCCCGCTCGGCCGCCGTCTCGTCGTCGGTCGATTCCTCGTACGCGGCGAGAAAGCCGCGGAAGGTGATCGCGGTTCCCGACGCCCCGAACTCGATGTCCGTTCCGTCCTCTGTCGCGCCGAGCCGAAGCGAGAGCGTGACTCCGCGCGCGTCGTGCATCTGCGAGGCGACCGTCCGCTTCCAGACGAGCTCGTAGAGCGCAAGCTCGTCGCGGCTCAACTCGCCCGCGACCTGCCTCGGCGTGCGAAAGCTGTCGCCTGCAGGGCGAATCGCCTCGTGCGCCTCCTGCGCGTTCTTGACCTTGCGCTCGTAGCGGCGCGGAGCCTCGGGGACGTACTCGGCGCCGTACAGCTCGGCTGCCTGGCTGCGCGCGGCCCTGAGCGCCGACTCCGAGAGCGTGGTCGAGTCGGTGCGCATGTACGTGATGTAGCCGTTGTCGTAGAGCCGCTGGGCGACCCGCATCGTGGTCTGAGCGCCGAACCGGAGCTTTCGGCTCGCCTCCTGCTGCAGCGTCGAGGTCATGAACGGCGCGGCGGGGCGGCGCGTGTACGGCTTCTCCTCGGCCGAGCGGAGCGTGAACGTCGAGGCGGCAAATGACTCCGCGAGAGCCCGGGCCTTCGGCTCGTCGAGGACGACTGCGTCCTTCGGCTTCAGCGTCCCGTCCTGGGCGAAGTCGCGACCCTGAGCGACGCGCCTGCCGTCGACGGCAACCAACCGCGCTTCGAACTTGCCTGGGTCGAAGAGCCCCTTGATGTCCCAGTAACCGGCCGAGACGAAGGCGCGCCGCTCACGCTCGCGCTCGACGACGAGGCGGACGGCGACCGACTGGACGCGGCCGGCGGAGAGCCTCGGCATCACCTTCTTCCAGAGCACGGGCGAGACCTCGTAGCCGTAGAGCCGGTCGAGGATGCGGCGTGTCTCCTGTGCGTCGACGAGCCGCTGGTCGACCTCGCGCGTCTCGCCGAGCGCCCTCGTGATCGCGTCCTTCGTGATCTCGTGGAAGACCATCCGACGGACCGGGATCTTCGGCTGCAGGACCTCGAGCAGGTGCCAGGCGATCGCCTCCCCCTCGCGATCCTCGTCCGTCGCGAGGTAGAGCTCGTCCGCGTCCTTCAGCTTCCGCTTGAGATCGGCCACCCGCTGCTTCTTGTCCGCGTCGACGAGGTAGAACGGCTCGAAGTCGGAATCGATCGCGACGCCGAGTGTCCCGTACTTCTCGCGCTTCTCCTTCGGAACGTCCGAAGCGCGGTTCGGAAGGTCGCGGATATGGCCGATGCTCGACTCGACGACATAGCCGTTGCCGAGATAACCGGCGATCGTCTTCGCCTTCGCGGGCGACTCGACGATCACGAGCCGACGCACTCCGCCGCTGCTGGACTTGGCTGCCACGCGGGACACCATAGCGCCGGCACCCGTCGACTCTCCCCACGCGGACGGTGCCTGCTACGGGCTGACGAAGAGCGATCCCGTACAGTCGAGCCGTGTCCGAGATCCGCCTCGAGCCGCTGTCCACCGCGCATCTCGACGGCGTTCGCCGCCTTGTTGCAGATCCCGCAGTGCTGCGCTTCACCCGGATCCCAGAGCCCGTGCCGATCGACTTCCCCGCCCGGTGGATCGGCCGCTACGAGGAGGGTCGACGCGACCAATCGCGGGAAGGATTTGCGATCGAGGCCCTTCCCGACGCGACGTTTCTGGGGCTCGCCCTCGTGCCGGCGATCGACCTCGAGGCGCGAACGGCCGAGCTCGGTTACATCGTCGCCGGGAGGCGAGGGGGCGCGGCGTCGCCACCGAGGGGCTTCGCCTGCTCACCGACTGGGCCCTCTCCGAGCTCGGGGCGTTCGGCTCGAGCTGCTGATCAGCGTCGAGAACGAGGCGTCCAAGCGGGTTGCAGAGCGGTGTGGCTACGAACGCGAGGGCGTCCTGCGCTCGACGTACGTGAAACCCGGCGTCCGCGAGGACGTGGAGATCTGGTCGCGGCTGGGAAACGACGACTGATGCCCGCGGAGCCCCGTCCGAGCCCCGCCCGAGCGCGCCGTATCTCCTGATCGGCGGGGTGAGCTGGCCGCTCGTCAAGACGCTGTTCCGGTTACGGTCGCGCGGGCTCGAAAACCTGCCCGGAGGCGGCTACGTGCTCGCCGCGAATCACAACTCGAACTTCGATCCCTGGGTGCTCGGTCTACCCCTCTACCCGCGCCGGTTTCTCCGCTTCATGGGGAAGTCCGAGCTCTTCTTCACGCCCCTGAAGCAGCTCATCGTCGCCTGCGGCGCGTTTCCCGTCCGCCGGGGTGAGCGGGACCTGGAGGCGATCGAGACCGCGATCGAGCTCTGTCGTGCAGGGCACATCGTGGTCATGTTCCCCGAGGGCACGCGGCGCACGAAGGGCCTGCGGAAACGCTACGAGGCGCGCGCGCACACGGGGGCTGCCCGGATCGCGCTTGACGCCGGCGTGCCGCTCGTGCCGGCCGGAATCGTCGGCACCGATCGGCTTGCGAGGCTCGCGCAGCTCCGGGTTGCGTATGGCGCCCCGATCCGGCTCGACGATCTCTCAGGGCACGAAGACGCCGCGCAGGTGGCGACCGAACGGCTGATGGCGGCGATCGATGAGCTGGAGGCGCGGGCGTGAAGCCGCTGCTCGCCGTCGACGGCGACTCGTTCGCGCACCGCTCCTACCACGCGCTGCCGAAGTCGATCCGGCGCGCCGACGGAGGGCCGGCGGGACTGCTCACCGGCGTCGGGAACCTGCTCGTCCGGCTCTGGGAGGAGGAGTCGCCGCGAGCGATGCTCGTCGCGTGGGACACGCTCACCGTCCCGACCTACCGTCATCTCGAGCTCGAGAGCTACCAGGGCGGCCGGGAGTTCGACGCCGAGCTGCTCGAGCAGCTCGACCTGGCGCCGCAGCTCGTCGAGGCGATGGGGCTCGCGAACGGCAAGGGCGACGGCTTCGAGGCGGACGACTTCCTCGCCGCGGCCGTCGCTCACGAGGAGGCGCGCGGCGGGCTGACGCTCGTGGCGAGCGGCGACCGCGACATGTACCAGCTCGCGAGCGAGCGGACGACGATCCTGCAGCCGCAGCGCGGCGGCGGCGCGCTGGCCCGGATCGGGCCGGCGGAGGTTCGCGAGATCTACGGCGTCGAGCCGAAGCAGGTGCCCGACTTCATCGCGCTCCGCGGCGATCCGTCCGACAAGATCCCGGGAGCGCGCGGTGTCGGCGCGAAGACGGCGGCGGATCTCCTTCGACAGTACGACGACCTCGAGGCCGCGCTCGCCGACGGGCGGTTCGCCGCCGAGGCCGAGGCGCTGCGGCTCTACCGGCGAATCGCGACGATGGACGCGGCCGCGCCGCTGCCGCCGCTCGAGGATCAGACGCCGACGTGGGGCCGTGCAGCCGAGCTCACGGGCGAGTGGGGGCTGCGCCGGCTCTCGGAGCGGCTCGCCGCGCTGGAGGCAGCGTCGAGCTCCTGACGAATCCGGAGCTCGCCCGGTTGCATTCGACCGGATCGCATCCGGAGCGGCAGGAGCGGCTCGCGGAGCTGGGCGGCGTGACCGTCGAGCGGCTCGCGAGCGAGGAGCAGCTGGCGCGGGTGCACTCTCCGGCGTACCTCGCGCGGCTGCGCGAGATCACGCGAGCCGACCCAGCTCGACGGCGACACGCTCGCCAGCGAGACCTCGTGGCGGGCGGCGCGGCTCGCCGCCGGGATCGCGCTCGAGGCCGTGGATCGCGGCGGCTTCGCGCTCGTGCGCCCGCCCGGTCACCATGCGCTGCCCGAGCGCGCGATGGGCTTCTGCCTCGTCAACAACGTCGCGATCGCGGCCAGGTACGCCCAGGCGGAGCTCAGCGTCGCCCGCGTCGCGATCGTCGACTTCGACGTCCATCACGGGAACGGCACCGAGGCGGTCTTTCGCGACGACGACTCCGTCCTCTTCGTCTCGCTGCACCAGTGGCCGTTCTATCCGGGTTCGGGCGGGCCCGGATCGAGCGACGAGACGACGCTGAACCTGCCGCTGCCCGCAGGCACCGGCGACGCCGGGTATCTCGCCGTCTTCGAGGATCGCGTCGTGCCGGCGGTGCTGGCATTCGCCCCGGACCTCCTCCTCGTCTCGGCCGGCTTCGACGCCCACGAGGAGGATCCGCTCGGCGGGCTCGAGCTGACCGACGCCGCGTTCCGCACGCTCGGAGCCGCTTGCAGGAAGCTCGCGCCGCGCTTCGCCGCCGTGCTCGAGGGCGGCTACAACCTCGCGACGCTGCCGCGGCTCGTGGCCGCGGCGCACGCGGGCTTCTCCGGGGGTTAGCCGCGCGCGAGCGAGAGCCGCTCGAGCGCCTCGCGACGCGAGGAGACGCCGAGCTTGCGCAGGAGGCTCTTGACGTGCGAGCGGACGGTGTGCTCCGAGATGAAGAGCCGCGTCGCGATCTCGTCCGTGGCGAGGTGGTCGTCGAGCAGGAGCAGCACCTCGAGCTCGCGCGCGGAGAGCGCCTCGGCGATCGAGTCTGGAATGCCGCCGTCGAGGTGCGCGCCGGTGCGAACCTGGTCGAGCAGCCGCCTCGCGACCTGCCCGGACAAAGCGGCCTCTCCCTGCGCGACACCTCGCAGGAAGGCGACGATCCGATCGGGCGGCTCGCTCTTCAGCAGATAACCGGCCGCGCCGCCGCGCACGGCCGCGAGCAGGTTCTCCTCGGTGCCGGACGCCGTCAGCACGACGACCTCGCAGCGCGGTGCGGCAGTGCGAAGCTGTGGAAGCGCGGCCAGGCCGCCGACGCCCGGCATCGAGAGGTCGAGCAGGACGAGATCCGGCTGGTGGCGCTCGGCGAGCTCGAGCGCCTCCGCACCGTCGGCAGCCTCGCCCACGACGTCGAAGCCGCCCTGGACGAGCAGGGAGGAAAGAGCATCCCGGGTGAGGGGATGGTCGTCGACCACGAGTACGCGCTCGGTCATCGTTTCCCCTCATCGGCAGGGAAGCGCCTGCCGATGAGCGTGATGTGGGCGAGAACGCCAGAGAGCCTTTCGAGGCGTGGGTCGTCGGCGCGCTGTTCCTCGTCGCGCTGCTCGGCTCGGCGACGGCGTTCTTCCTGACGAATCCTTCGTTGCGGAGTACCTATGTGTTGCCGGAGGGGCGGCTGGTTCTCGACACGGCCGTCGTGCTCGCGGCGACGATCGTCGCGATCCTGGCGGCAGCCCGCTTCCAGGTGGAAGGGCGGCTTCTCGACCTGCTGCTCGCCGCCGGGTTCTGCGTCGCCGGAATCGGCACGCTCGCCTTCTCGGTCGTTCCGCTGCTCGGAGGCGAGCCGCAAGGGCCGGTGGAGGCGTGGGCGGCGCTCGGCTCTCGACTTCTCGCCGCCGTCCTGATCGCGCTCGCGCCCATCGTGCCCGGGCCGAGGGTTTCCCTGCGGCGGCGCGCCCTCGTCGCCGGACTCGCGGTCGTCGCGCTCGGCCTGCTCGCGCTCTGGGTCTCGCTGAACGGCGCTGGGTCGTCGCTCTCGCCGCTCGACCCGAGCAGCGGTGGGAGCCGGCCGTTCGAGGTGACGCTGACGCTCTCGTTCCTCGCGCTCCTGGCTCTGCTCGCCGGGCTCGGCTTCGCGATTCGCTATCGCCGGCACGGAGAGGACCTCGACAGCTGGCTCGCTCTCGGGGCGACGATGACGCTGTTCGCCGAGCTCAACTACGTGCTCACACCAAAGCTCTCGAGCGACGTCGTCTCGCAGGGCGACTTCCTGCGCGTCGTCGCCTACGGAATCCTGCTCGTCGGCGTCTGGCGGGCGATTCGCGCCGCGGAGCTCGGACGGGCGGTCGCAGAGGAACGGGCCCGCGTGGCCCGCGAGATCCACGACGGGCTCGCGCAGTATCTCTTCGCGATCTCGACACACGTGAGCATGCTCGAGTCGGGGGCCGCCGCTCGAGGGGATGCTGCCGAAGCTGAAGGAGGCATCTGTGGCGGCGCAGCAAGAGGCGCGGTTCGCGGTGCTGGCGCTGTCGTCTGCAAGCGGCAGCGCGCCGTTCGACGCGGCGCTCCGGCGGTACGTCGAGTTCCTGACCGCCGACGGCGTCCTCGAGGTCGATCTCGAGATCGAACGGGAGCTGCTGCTCGCGCCCGACGAGCAGATCGAGATCTTCCGGATCGTCCAGGAGGGGCTCGCGAACGCGCGCAAGCACGCGGGGGCGCGCCGGGCCGAGGTCTGGATCGGCGAGCACGCCGGCCGCCGGCTCGTACGGGTGAGCGACGACGGGGTCGGCTTCGACGGTGCGGACGCCGCAGCGGGTCAGGGGCTGAAGAACATGCGCCGGCGGGCGGAGACGATCGAGGGACTGTTCACGCTCCGCTCCCAGCCGGGACGCGGCACCGCCGTCGAGATCGTGCTGCGGGCTTAGCCGCTCAGCACCGTCTGGTGACCTGGCGGTAGAGGCTCGCCTGGGCGATCAGGCCCGAGGCGACGTGCGTCACCTTCGTCGTCAGCGAATAGCGCCCCGGCCGCCAGCGGCCGTTCGCGCAGCCCATCCCGAGCGTCCGAGGGACGAGGTCGAAGCCGAAGTTCGGGCCGCCCTCGGCGCAGTTGTCGACGAAGCCGGTGCGCGAGCGCCGGATCCGCGTCGTCTTCCCGGCCGGCGAGACCAGGTCGATCTGGATCGCCACGCGGAGCGTGCGCCGGTCGAGGCAGCCCCGTTTCCCGTCGAGCCAGACGCCCTTCATCTCTCCCCCGCGCTCGGACAGGAGCACTCCCGCGACCACCTTCAGGGTGCCGCGCTGGGCCATGCCGAAGGCGCCGGGCTCGTCGACCGCGGCCGCGGAGGACGCGAGCGCCAGCGCGATGATCACGGCCGCCGCGACGAGCTTCATTCCCTGACGTTCGCGCCACGCCGGCTCGATGTCAACTCGTCGGCCTATGAGAGAATGTGGCGCCGGTGAATCCGCACACGTATGAGTCGCTTCGGTCGTCGCACCGCTGGGACGTGCCAGCGCGCTACAACATCGCGGCGGACGTCTGCGACAAGCACCCTCGCGAGAAGCTCGCCCTCGTCTGGGAGAGCTTCGACGGCTCGACGCGCACGCTCACCTGGGGAGAGCTTCAGGATCTCGCGAACCAGGCGGCACACACCCTTGCCGATTGCGGCGTCGAGCGAGGCGATCGCGTCGCCGTCGTTCTCCCCGCGACGCCGGAGGCGGCCGCGATCTTCTTCGGCGTCTGGAAGCTCGGCGCGATCCTGCTCGCGATGTCGGTGCTCTACGGGGACGACGCCGTCCAGCACCGGCTCGAGGACTCAGGCGCGCGCCTCGTCGTGTGCGACGCCGAGCACGTGGGTCGTTTTGCCCAGCCGTGGGCGCCGGAGGCGCTCGTGCTCGAGCCCGACACGCTCGCGGGGGCGTCGACTGAGGCCGTCACCTGCGACACGTCGGCGGAGGATCCGGCCCAGCTCTACTACACGTCCGGGACGACCGGGCTCGCGAAGGGAATCGTTCACGCGCATCGCTACATCCTCGGGCACGAGGAGTTCCGCTACTGCCACGAGGTCGAGGACGGCGAGCGCTTCCACGGCATGGGCGAGTGGGCCTGGGCAGCCGGGATCGCGCCGCTGCTCGGGCCGTGGCGGCTCGGCGCCGTGCAGTGCGTCTACCGGCGCGAGGCGGGATTCGATCCGCACAAGCAGCTCGATTTCCTGAGCCGGAACGAGGTGACGAACGTCTTCACGACGCCGACGGCGATGCGCGCGATGATGGGGATCGCGAATGCGGGAACGCGCTACCCGCAGCGCTTCCGGCGAGTGTGCTCGGCCGGAGAGCCGCTGAACCCGGAGGCGATCCGCTGGTTCCGCGAGCAGTACGGCGTCACCGTGCTCGACTACTACGGGCTCACCGAGTCGTATCCGCTCGTCGCGAACTACCCGTTCCTGGACGTTCGCGAAGGCTCGATGGGCAAGCCGATGCCCGGTTGGGACGTGGCGATTCTCGACGAGGACGAGCAGCCGGTGCCGACAGGCGAACGGGGTGAGATCTGTTTGCGGGCTCGGTCGAATCCGCATTACCCGCTCGGGTACTGGAACCGCCCAGCGGACACTGACGAGGCGTTCGGCGGCGACTGGTTCCACACGAAGGACGCGGCCTCCCAGGACGAGGACGGGTATGTCTGGTTCGAGGGGCGCGCCGACGACGTGATCATCGCGGCCGGCTATCGGATCGGCCCGTTCGAGGTCGAGTCCGTCTGCCTCGAGCATCCAGCGGTTCGAGAGGCCGCCGCGGTGGCGTCACCGGACGAGCTCCGCGGAAACGTCGTCAAGGCCTTCGTCGTCCTCGCCGACTCGCACGAGCCGTCGGACGAGCTCGCCGAGGAGCTCAAGGCGTTCGTTCGTCAGCGGCTGTCGGCCTACGCCTATCCCCGGCTGATCGAGTTCGTCCCCGATCTGCCGAAGACGCTCACGGGCAAGATCAGGCGGATCGAGCTGCGGCAGCAGGAGCTGAGTCGGGCCGGCCCGACTCGGCCACACTGAGGCCGTGGCCTCGTACTCGGTGAATCCGCGCGCCGTGGCGCACGCGAAGCGGCTGATCGACGCGCGCCAGTACGTGCTCCGAAGCGAGTGGGGCGAGGCGCAGCCGAGCGCGGACGACGAGAACGCGTACCTCGAGGCGCACGGCTGGGACGACTACGCCGCCTGGCATCTCGGGCTCACGGAGGGTGCGACCGACGAGACGAAGGCGCGCTACGGGTTCGTCTACGGCGACTTCCGCCGCGTCCACCGGATGGGCCTCGTCGCGTGCCAGTACCGGGCCGCCGAGTGGCGACACAAGGAGATCGAGCTCGCCGCGCACGAGCTCCTGCAGTACCTCGACGGCAAGCGCGCCTGACGATCAGTCCGGGAGGAGCGGTACCGAGAAGCCCTGGTCGCGGCCGAGCAGCACGGCCCGCGTGACCGCATCGACGCCGTACCTCCGCCGCACCTCGTCGAGCGCGGCGTCGAGGTCGCTCCGGCTCTGGCGGGCGAACGGCAGCGCGAGCTGGATCGCCGAGTCGTCCTCCAGATTTGCGAGCGCGATCCCGACGAGCGTGAGCCCGCGCCGCTCGATCAGCGGCAGCGCCGCCGCCAGGAGTCCTTGTGCCGTCACGAGGATGGTCGCGGTCTCGGCGGTTGCCTGCGGCAGCGTCTGCGAGCGCGTCGCGCGGGAGAAGTCGTCGAAGCGAAGCCGGAGGACGACGGTGCGGGCGACTCGCCGGGCCGTGCGAAGCCGCCGGGTGACGCGGTCGACGAGCGCGATCAGCGTTGCCTCCACGGCGTCGCGCGATCGGGACGAGCGTCCGAGCGCGCGCTGCGAGCCGATCGAGCGGCGGCGCCGGCCGACGTGCACCGGCCGGGGATCGCGGTTGTGCGCGAGCGCGTGGAGATGCCGGCCCGACGCTCGTCCGAGCATCGACATCAGCGACGTCTCGTCGAGCAGAGCGACCTGGCCGACGGTCGTGATCCCGCGGCTCTCGAGCTTGCCGGCCGTCACGGGGCCGACGCCCCAGAGCCGCCCGACGGGAAGCGGGTGGAGGAAGTCGAGCTCGCGTTCGGGCGGTACGACGAGGAGGCCGTCCGGCTTCGCGACGGCGCTCGCCACCTTGGCGAGGAACTTCGTCCGCGCGACGCCGACGGTGATGGGCAGGCCGACCTGCTCGAGGACGTTCCGGCGCAGCCGCACGGCGATCTCGCTCGGCGAGCCGGCGAGCCGCTCGAGCCCGCGCACGTCGAGGAACGCCTCGTCGATCGAGAGCCCTTCGACGAGCGGGGTCGTGTCCTCGAAGACGGCGAAGACCGCCTTGCTCGCCTCCGAGTAGGCGGACATCCGAGGCTTCACGACGGATGCCTGCGGGCAGAGCCTGCGGGCGCGCGAGCCGCTCATTGCGGTTCGTACGCCGAAGGCCTTCGCCTCGTAGCTCGCCGCGAGAACGACCCAGCTCCCGACGATCACGGGCCTGCCGCGAAGCCGAGGATCGTCCCGCTGCTCGACCGACGCGTAGAACGCGTCCAGGTCGGCGTGGAGGATCGTCGCTTCCCCTGTCACGAACATATGTTCGTGTGCGAAGGCTCCTGCGTCAAGCCTCAGCGACGTGCGCGCAGCTTCACGAGCGCGAGGCTGTCCTCGGTGTCCGAGAAGGGGATCAGCCCAGCGGTCGCGTAGAGCCTGTCTCGCGTCAACCGGTCGACCACGCTCGACGTCTGTCCCCTGGTCGGCGAGGTCGAGCCGCCCGCGCTCGAAGACGAGCAGCAGCCGCGTCGAGCGTTGTGGGAGCGCGACGACGACGAGGTCGAGCTGCGTCTCGGCGAGCGTTCGGCGCGCGAGCTCGACGGCCTGCCGGCGCGCGACCACCGCGTCGCCGGCGCCACCCAGCTCGCTCATGGCGCAGTGCCGTCGTCCGCCTCCGCAGAGGGCGACGTAGATGCCGTTGTCCGTTTCGATGCTCCGGCCGCTCCAGTCGCTCGGGTCGAACGTCTCGAGCGTCGAGACGCCGAGCATGGTCGTCACCTCGACGATCGCGAGCCGCCCGCCGCCCGGAAGCCGGTGGCGCGACTCGACCTCGCGCGCGATCCGCTTCGTCTGCGCCACCGCGGGAGCGAGCCGTTCGTCGTCTGGCGGCCGATCGGCTGCGATCGCCGTTCCGGAGATCGCGAGACAGAAGGCCAGCGCGGCGAGTACGGAGCGAGCTCGGACGGTCATGACCACCAGACGACCGCCGCTCGCCGCGGCTTCCGGTGCCACGGCGCGGCTGGTTTGGGTCGAGCAGGGGTCTGGCGGAGCGACGTAGCCGACCGTTTACCGCCCGCTTGCCTCGCTCTTACCGCCCACCTTGATCCTGGGCTCACACCACGACCGCGACGAGACGACTCGCCGCGAAGGTGGGCCGCCAACGGCTCATCGGAAGGGAACGACATGCTCTACCGCGACACCGACACGCAGCCGCCAGCTCGCCGCCGAGCGGCACTCCGAGCTGAAGCGCGACTGGCGCTCGGCAGATCGCGCCGAGACGACGAGGCTGGAGAACCGCCGCGACCGCCGGCTCAGGCTCGAGTGGCTCCGCACGCACCTGCGCTCGACCGGGCCGACCCTGGCTCCTCGCCCTCAGTGACCTCGGGCGTGCAGCAGGAGGCCGTGCTTGTTACGGCCTCCTGCCGGCGCTGGTAAATGCGCGAAGCCGCGTGCCAAGCTGACGGCAAGCGATGCAGTCGAGCGTCGGCACCGGGACATCCTCGCCGGCTTTCGCGTGGAGTCGCTGATCGGGCAGCGGAGCAACGGGCGCCGTCTACCTGGCGGTGGACACGAAGACCTGGGCAGCGCGTCGCGCTGAAGCTCCTCACCCCGGAGCTCTCCGAGGACGAGCGCTTTCGCCAGCGGTTCATGCGGGAGGCGGAGCTCGCCGCGAGCCTCGACCATCCTCACGTCGTCCCGATCCTGAGCTTCGGCGAGGAGGACGGTCGGCTCTATCTGGCGATGGCCTACGTGGAGGGCTACGACCTCCGCGAGCTGCTCCGCCGCGACGGCCCGCTCGAGCCGGCCCGGACGATGAACCTGATCGCGCAGGTCGCCGACGCCCTCGACGCTGCGCACGCGGCCGACCTCGTTCATCGCGACATCAAGCCGGCCAACATCCTCGTCTCGACCGTTGCCGACGGCGAGCATGCCTTCGTCTGCGACTTCGGCCTCGCCCGGCACGTCTCCTCGGTCAGCAGCCTGACCGGCGACCGCGGCTTCGTCGGCACGCTCGACTACGTTCCGCCCGAGCAGATCGCTGGTCGTCCGGTCGACGGCCGCGCCGACGTCTACTCGCTCGGCTGTGTGCTCTACGAGTGTCTGACCGGCGAGCGCCCGTTCGAGCGCGAGAGCGAGCTCGCGCTCGTCTACGCCCATTTGAATGACCCGCCGCCACGGCTCACCGACCTGAGGCCCGAGCTCCCGGAGGCGCTCGACGGCGTGATCGCGACCGCGCTCGCGAAGGAGGCCGAGGAGCAGGTACGCGAGTTGCGGGGAGCTCGTTGCGGCCGCTCGGGCGGCGCTCGCCGGCAAGCCGTACGCCCGCCGCTCGCGCCGTCGCCGGCGAGCGGTCGTCGCGACCGTCGCGCTGCTCGCCGCGGCGGCCGCCGCGATCGCCGCGTTCGTAACGACTCGCGAGAGACCCCGGCGGCACGGACGCGCCGGCGATCACCCAGACCTCCATCGCAGGCGTCGTGCTCGGCCGACCGAAGGCGTTCTACCAGCAGCGCTTCGGCGGCTACAAGGAACTCGTGCTGACGGAGTCGGATCCGCCGATCCCGGGACTCACGTTCGGTCAGCCCGCAGGTCGGCGTCTATTTCCGCGCAGAGTCCCGAGCGTGCCGACATCATCACGACCTGGAACAGGGAGCACCGCACGGCCGCCGGAATCGGGCCGTGCTCGACGATCGACGAGATGAAGCAGGCATACGGCGACGGCTGTGCAGCCCACCCGCACGATCCCGCCGAGGCGGCGGTGACCGTCGTACGTCGTCGGTCCGAACCTGATCTTCGCGCACGCAGGATCTGACGAACGATCTCGGCCGTCGCGTCTCTACAGAGGATCGCTGCCCAACACGGCGCGCAAGCGACAGCCAGGGCTGGGCGAACTTCGTCGCCGCAGTCGAGACTCCCTGCCGCTAGATGCGGGCTCTCGATCGTCCACGTGAAGCGGGTGCGGCTGCCGGCTGGAGCGAGTCCGCTCGGTCGAGGGCCGCTGTGCACGAGCAGCGTCGGGCGCGACCGCCGAACGAGCGCCCGCCGTGCCTCGCGGAGCCCGTCCCTGCGCCAGCTCGCGGGCAGTCCCGTCACCACGATCGTCGCGGTCTCGGCCGCCTCGACGAGCGCGGCCGGATCGGGATCGACGAGCTGAGGGACGGGCATCGACGCCGATCGCCCGCTGCACCGAGATCGAGGCGTCGGCCAGGAGGCGGCTCGCGTCTCGGCGGCCGTCGCGGGCGTCAGCCCTGATCCCGAGCAGGCGAAGCGCCGTCCCGCGGCTCGACGCGAGCCAGGCGCCCAGCTCGAGCGCCGCCCAGTCGTGCTCGCCGCCTGCGAACGGGACGCAGACGCCGTCGCCGGACTCCCAGTCCACCTCGACGCCGCTGAGCAGGCCGACGTCGGCCGGCGCCCGCTCGACGATCGAAGCGACATCCTCGGGCAGTGCTTACCGCGTCGAGCTCAGCCGCGTCCAGCAGGACGAGCCTGACGTCGTACGCCGAGGCCAGCCGCACCGCGTCGGCGACCGGGTCGACAGTGGTGAACGCCGCGGTTCTCGCCTCGACGCCGAGTGAGGCGCGCCGAAGGTTGAGCCCGGCCGCCGTCGACGCGAGCGAGGTCTCGTCCGGGAGCAGTCGCGCGATCAGCAACGCCCGCCCGGGGAGTTCCGCAAGCGGCTCGGCCACGGCGAGCAGGGCCTCGAGCCGTTCGTCGCTCGAAGGAAGGACGAGCACGAATCGGTCCGGTGACGCGACTGCTCCTGGTCGCCCAGCTGAAGGGCGGGATCCTGATTCAGGATCGCACGCTCGAGCTCGTGCAGCTTGCGACCGGGCTCGATTCCGAACCCGTCGCTCAACGTCGCCCGCGTGCGGCGATAGACCTCGAGCGCATCTCCCTGGCGGCCCGACCGGTACAGGGCGAGCATGAGCCGCAGCGCGAACGGCTCGTGGAGCGGGTGCTGCGCCGCCAGCTCGTCGAGCTCTCCGACGAGCTCCCGATGGCGGCCGAGGGCGAGCTCCGCGTCGACGCGTTGCTCGAGCGCCACCAGCAGGATCTCCTCCAGCCGCCCGGCCGCCACCGGGCGAACGGCTCGCGCTCGAGATCTGACGAGCGCCGGGCCGCGCCAGAGCGCCGAGTGCCTCGCGCTGCAGCTCGAACGCCCGTCTCGGCCTCGCCGCGGGCCAGCGCCTGCCCGGCTTCCTCGGTCAGTCGCTCGAATCGCCTCAGGTCGAGCTGCTCGCCGCCGACGTGGAGGACGTAGCCGGGCGCCCGGGTCTCGAGCCTCGCCTCCTCGCCGAGCAGCTTGCGAAGCTCCGAGATCTGGCGGTGCACCTGCGTCGCCGCTGTCACGGGCGCGCGGCCGGCGTAGAGCTCGTCGGCGAGCCGGTCGATCGAGACGACCCGGTTCGCGTTCAGGAGCAGGATCGCGAGCGTCGCCCGCTGCTTCGGCCCGCCGAGCTGGATCGGCCCGTCGGGCCCGACGACCTCGAGCGGGCCGAGGATCCGGAACTCGAGCACCGGCGGACGGTAGCCGTTCGGTAGCGCCCCGGTAGCGCGCCGCTTTCACGATCGAAGACGGAATCGAAGACAGGAGGCACGATGTCCACTCTGTCTCACCCGAACCGCGCGTCATCGTCGGCTTCGCCTGCCTCGTCGCGGTGTCCGTCGCGGCCGTCCGCGGTGGGGCTCGAGACGACGCCCAGCCGTGCACGAGCGCTGCGACGTGGCCGAGCTCGATCGCCGCCATCGGCCACTCGGACACGAACGGCTCCGGGGTCAAGGGACCTCGCACGAATTGGCCCCACAGCTCCTGGGTGACCGGCGACAGCCCTGTCGTTCAGAGCCTCTACTCGCGCATCCTCGCGCGCAATCCGGCGATTCGAGGGAACAAGTTCAATCTCGCCATCAACGGGGCCGACGCCGCGTCGATGCTGCTGCAGGCGAAGAAGGCGGTGGGGCTGAAGCCGACGCCGGAGCTCGTCGTCGTCCAGGGGATCGACAACGACATCCGCTGCGACACCGTCAGTCACAAGCCGTTCCAGGCGGCGTTCGCCCGCGTGCTCGAAGTGCTCGCCACCGGCTTGCCGGAGGCTCGCATCTTCGTCGTCAGCCAGTTCGGCAGCGCCACGACTCACGCCAAGGCGTTGACGATCAAGCAGCGCCTCAGGCTAGCGGGGGCAGACGCGGAGCGGGCCGTGCGACTTCATCGACGCAAACGGAGCCATCCGCCCGAAGCAGCTCGCCTACCTTGAAGCCGTGATCCACCGCTACGAGGCGGCGGTCGCGACCGCCTGCAAGGCCGTGGTCACGTGCCGCTACGACGGTGGCGCCTTCGGGCGCGTCGTCGACCGGCGCGAGTGGATCTCGATGGACCTCCACCACTTCTCCCTGGAAGGGAACGCGAAAGCGGCCGCGGTCGCCTGGGCGGCGCTGAAGCGAGTCGGGTTCATCCCGAGCGCCGGCTAGCCCAATCGAACCACGCATCTCTCTAGACCAATGGCAGAACGGAGGCAAGGTATGAGCAAGAGATTCTTCATCGGATCGTGGACTGCGATGTTGATCGGAGCCCTGGTGTTCGCCGCGGTTGCGGTGGCGGCGGCGCCGGTCGTCAACGAGCACGCCAACTTCACGAGCGACCCGTACGACGACAACTGGTGCGGGATCGACGGCACCAGCGTCGACAGGGTCGTCGCGCACTACAAGGAAGACGAAAGCGGCGCGTCGATCACGAACCTCAACATCACGACGCTCTTCACGGCGACGGAGAGCGGCAAGTCGATCGAGATCCGGAGCACGGGGCTGAGGACAAGTAGCGCTCCGATCGACAACGGCGACGGCACCTATTCCGTCATCGCCACCAATCGCGGGCAGGCGCCCGGGATCAAGCTTCCGAACGGGCCGGTGATCGTACTCAGCGTCGGTCTCATCGAGTTCCTGGTGACCTTCGACTCGGCAACCGGCGATTTCCTGTCGTTCGAAGTCACGAGGGAGACGGGGCAGCACCCGCCCGGCTGTGCACTGATCGTCGCGGCCCTGACCTAACGGTCGTATGCGTTCGAGCGGGGCTGTCTGACGACCGCCCCGTCACACCTAGTCAAGGAGTGAGGATGAGCAAGCGAGAGCGCAGTGACATACGGCGGCCGAGAACGGTGCTCGCGATCGTTCTCGCGCTTGTTGTGGCAACCGGCGCCACGGCCGTGGTCGCAGACGCGACCGGCCCTGGCAAGAACGGGCAGATCGTCTTCAGGCACTACCGCAGCCTGTTCGTGGTCAACGCGGACGGCACCGGCGAGCGCAAGCTGACGCATCCACGAGGCGAGATGCTGGACAGCCAGCCGGACTGGTCGCCCGACGGCTCGAAGATCGCGTTCATGCGCTGCGTCCAGAGCTGTCAGGTGTGGAGCGTCAACGCGAGCGGAACCGGGCTCAGACGCCTCGGCCCGTGCTGCGACGATCGCGGCGATCCAGCGTGGTCGCCCACCGGTAAGCAGATCGCGTACTCGCGAGGCTGGGGACGCGTCGAGAACGACCAGATCGAGCGCACCGAGATTTTCTTGATGAACGCGGGCGGAGGCGCGGCACGTTCGCTCACCCGGATCACGGCTGCGAAGCCCTTCTCGGCGGTCGTCGGGGCCGCGGCGTGGTCGCCGAACGGCAAGCAGCTCGTTTTCGCTGTCCGCAACTCGAAGCTGGGCGAGCCGGCCAATGGGCGAGCAATCTTCGTGATCAACGCCGACGGGTCGGGGCAGCGCCAGCTCACGCCCTGGAGCCTCAACGGTGGCGGACGCCTGGACTGGTCTCCGGACGGCGAGCTGATCCTCTTCCGTGTTGCCGGGGCCAAGGATCAGCACGGCAACATCTACACCATCCACCCCGACGGCAGCGGCCTGACGCAGCTGACCCGCTACCCAGCGCCGAAGATCGTGGAGCTCGGCTCGTTCTCGCCGGACGGGAACTGGATCACCTTCAGCAGGTTCTCTCCAGGCAGCGCGTATCCCGCCGTCTTCGCCCTTCGCATCGACGGCACGGGCATTCGCCGTGTGACCAAGACCGACATCAACTTCTCACCCGACTGGGGACGCGCTCGCTGAAGAGAACAGAAGTGCCACTCCCGGCACGGGGCTTGAAGGAGTGATAGACGTCCGGCTGGAGATATCGCCGAGCCGGGGAGCCATTCGGGCGGCGACGTCTTCGGTCGCCGCCCGCTGACCGGGCCGCGCGATCCGTTTTCACGTTCACGAGCGCGTACGATCTCCGGCTTGGCCCCTCGTACGAACGACCATGTCGAGGTCGGCGGGTATCGGATCTGGGTCGAGGTCGAAGGCGCCGGTGAGGTGACGGTCGCGTTCGAGACCGGGAATGGCAGCGACTCGGGCGTCTGGGCGGAGATCGCTCCGCGCATCCGAGCGGCCGGAGCGAGAACCTTTCTCTACGACCGGGCCGGGATGGGGCGCAGCGAGCCGGCTCCTCAGCCGTACTCGATCGACGACGAGGTCGAGGCGCTGCGCTCGGCTCTGACGAGTTGCGGGATCGACGGCCCGATCGTGCTGGCGGCGCATTCCTACGGCGGCTTCATCAGCCTGCTGCTGGCCTCGCTGGACGAGCGCGTGGCCGGGCTCGTTCTGGTCGACGCCAACATCCCCGCGTTCTTCACCGAGGCCGAGGTCGCGCTCGATCCTCGCCGAGTACCGGCCGCAGTACGAGCAGCTGCGGGAGCAGGCGCCGGAGCTCGCGGCGACGCTGATCCCGATCATGGAGGCCTATCCGGCCACCGCCGCGCGGCTCCGATCGGTCGCGATTCCCGCGAGTCTTCCGATCGTCGACATCGTCGCCGAGCATTCCTGGGCGGCGACGCCGGCGAGCGCGACGGCGATGCGCGAGGCGCATGCGGCGTTCGTGGCCGAGAGCAGCGCTCGAGAGTCGGTCTTCGCGGCCGGAAGCTCGCACAACGTGATGCGGGACGCGCCGGATCTCGTCGTCGCCGCGATCGTCCGGATGCTCGGGCTCGTCGAAGCTAGCGGCGCGTGAACACGTAGTCGTTCGCCTTCGCCTGCATGTGGCAGGCGGCGCAGCCCGACTCCGGGAACGCGACCTTCGTGAAGCGCGCCGTCGGCGAGGAGCGCGTGAACTCCTCCCAGCGCCAGCCGCCGTTCGCGTGCCGCGGATCTTCCGCATCGTCGCGACGAGCGAGAGCCACTGCTTCCCAGGCGGCCGCGCCGTCTTGACGACGATCGCGCCGACGGGATAGTTCACGCCCGTCTTCCGCTTGCTCGCGTAGACGTTCTTCGTCCCCTGATGCGCCGACGAGCCGCCGAGGATCGGCTTCGCGTTCAGCTTCGGCCACTTCGCGTAGCCGTCGACGTAGGCCGGAATCCCGTTCGCGTCCGTGCGGGCGCTGGCCGAAACCGCGGCCGTGAGCGCGAGCAGGGCGACGAGACAAGCCGCGATCCGCATCGCCGGAATCGTACTCAGAACAAGCCGACTGTCTTGCCGTCCTCGTCGATGTCGACGGTGAACGCGGCGGGCCGCGCGGCGAGCCCGGGCATCGTCTGCATGTCGCCGCAGAGGGCGACGAGCCAGCCCGCGCCGGTGTAGGCGCGGATGTCCCGGACTGTGACGGTGAAGCCCTCGGGTGCGTTCGCGAGGGCCGCGTCGTGCGAGAGCGAGAGGTGCGTCTTCGCCATGCAGATCGGCAGCCGGTCGAGGCCCGCCGCGGTGAACGCGTCGATCTTGTCCCGCGCCGTCTTCAGGACGTAGATGTCGTCGGCGCCGTAGACCCTGGTCGCGATCGCTCGGATCTTCTCCTCGATCGGCGCCGTCGATCGGGTACGTGTGGTCGAAGGCCGGCGCGTCGCGAGTCGCGTCGACGACCGCCTCGGCGAGCGCCGCCGCGCCCGGGCCGCCGCGCTCGAAGCCCTCGTTCAGCTCGGCCGCGTGGGCGCCGTAGTCGAGCGCGAGCCGGCGGACGAGCTCGACCTCCTCGTCCGTGTCGCCGGGGAAGCGGTTGACGGCGACGACGGCCTTGAGGCCGAAGGAGTGGACGATCTCGAGGTGACGGCGGAGGTTCGCGGCGCCGCGCTCGATCGCCGCCGGGCCGCCGTCCGGCTCGCCGCCGTGGTGCTCGAGCGCGCGCACGGTGGCGACGAGGACGACCGCGCTCGGCGAGAGCCCGCCCGCCCGGCAGACGATGTTGAGGAACTTCTCCATCCCCATGTCCGAGCCGAAGCCGCTCTCCGTGACGACGTAGTCGCCGAGCTTGAGCGCGACGAGGTCGGCGACGAGCGAGTTGTTGCCGTGGGCGATGTTCGCGAACGGGCCGCAGTGGACGAGCGCCGGCTGGCCCTCGAGCGTCTGGACGAGGTTCGGCTTCAGCGCGTCCTTGAGGAGCACCGTCATCGCGCCGGCGGCGTTCAGCGCCTCGGCGGTGATCGGCTCGCCGGCGAACGAGTGGCCGACCGTGATCGCGCCGAGCCGCCGGCGCAGGTCGAAGAGGTCGCGGGCGACGGCGACGATCGCCATCACCTCCGAGGCGGCGGTGATGTCGAAGCCGGTCTCGCGGACGTAGCCGTTCGCGCGGCCGCCGAGCCCGACCGCGATCTGCCGGAGCGCCCGGTCGTTCATGTCGACGCAGCGGCGCCAGCTGATCGAGAGCGGGTCGATCCCGAGCGCGTTCCCGTGGAGGAGGTGCGACTCGAGGATGGCGGCGAGCAGGTTGTTCGCGGCGCCGATCGCGTGGAGGTCGCCGGTGAAGTGGAGGTTCAGGTCCTCCATCGGCACGACCTGCGCGTAGCCGCCGCCGGCCGCGCCGCCCTTGATCCCGAAGACCGGGCCCGACCGACGCCTCGCGCAGGCAGAGCACCGGGCTCTTGCCGATCGCGCCGAGGCCCTGGGTGAGCGCGACGGAGGTCGTCGTCTTCCCCTCGCCCGCCTTCGTCGGTGTGATCGCGGTGACGCAGATCAGCTTCCCGTCGGGACGGTCCGCGAGCCGCTCGAGCACAGAGAGATCGATCTTCGCCTTGTGCCGGCCGTACTGCTCGACCTCCTCGGGCAGCAGGCCGGCCTCCTCCGCGAGCTCGGCGATCGGCCGGAGCTGCGCGGCCTGCGCGATCTCGAGGCTGGAGGGCATCTCGGTCTGTCATCAGTGGGAGACGGCCGCCGCGGCCAGCTCGGAGACGAGCGTATCGGTCGAGAAGCGCTCGAGCGCAAAGGGCGCGATCAGCGGCGGCGTTCGCTTCGTCGCGACGAGCTCGGCGAGCGTCGTCCCGACGATCGGCGCGGCCTTGAAGCCGTAGGTGCCCCAGCCGGCGGAGACGAGGAAGCCGTCGAGCTCGGTGATGCCGAGGATCGGACTGAAGTCGGGGCTGATGTCGCAGAGCCCCGTCCACTGGCGGAGGACGCGGGCGCTCTCGAGCTGCGGGAAGAGCTCGAGCGCGTGGCGCGCCGAGTACTCGAGGAAGGGGAACGTGCTCGTGCCGCGGTAAGCGGTGTACGGCTCGATCTCGGCCCCGATCAGGATCTCGCCGCGGTCTGTTTGGGAGACGTAGACGTGCAGAGCGCGATCAGGATCGGCGCGATGTACTCGATCAGGAGCGCAATCCCGATCGGCAGCCGGCCGATCGAGACAAAGTAGAGCCACTGCACGAGCGCCACTCCCGCGATCCCGAAGACGATCAGAATAGGGCACCTCGCGCCGGGTCAGCCGTAAGCTCTCGCGGCGGGTCAGGAGGAGCACGAGCGCGAAGCCGAGGAAGGCGCCGGTCGCGCGCACCTGCGTCAGCTCGAGCGACGAGATCCCGGACTGGAGCACAACCTTCGAGACCGTCCCGTTCAGCGCGAAGAGAAGCGCCGCCGAGATCACCATCGCGTAGCCGATCGCGGGTCGCCGCTCGCGCCCGGCCTCGCCGGGGATGTAGGCGACGTCGGCCACTCCCGGCGAACCTACCAGCGTCTAGGCTTCGATCAGTGAGGGCCCCGCGTCAAGCGGTCGAGATCGTCTTCGATCACGCGACCAAGCGGTACGCCGGCCGCGCAACACCGGCGGTCGACGATCTCTCGATGACGATTCCGGCCGGTGAGGTCTGCTGCCTGGTCGGCCCCTCGGGCGGGGGGAAGACGACGGCGATGAAGCTCGTCAACCGGCTCGTCGAGCTCACCTCTGGCGATGTCCGCGTCGACGGCACGAGCGTCAACGCACTCGACGAGACGGCGCTGCGCCGCGGGATCGGCTACGTGATCCAGCAGGTCGGACTCTTCCCGCACATGACCGTCGCCGAGAACGTGGCGACCGTGCCGAAGCTGCTCGGCTGGTCGAAGCGCGAGACGGAAGAGCGCACCGACGAGCTGCTCGACCTCGTCGACCTGCCCGCGCGCGACTACCGCTCCCGCTACGCCTCGCAGCTCTCAGGCGGCGAGCGCCAGCGGGTCGGGCTCGCGCGCGCCCTCGCCGCCGACCCGCCGCTGATGCTGATGGACGAGCCCTTCGGCGCCCTCGACCCGATCACGCGGACGAGGCTCCAGAACGAGCTGCTTCGGATCCAGCAGGAGCTGCGCAAGACGATCATCTTCGTCACCCACGACATCGACGAGGCGATCCTCGTCGGCGACCGGATCGCGATCCTGCGCGAGGGCGGCGTCCTTGCCCAGTACGACACGCCCGAGCAGCTGCTCGCCCACCCGGAGGACGACTTCGTCGCCCGGTTCGTCGGCGCCGACCGAGGCCTGAAGCGGCTCTCGCTCACCAAGCTCGACGAGGTCGAGCTCGAGCCTGCGAACGGCGCAGTCGGGCCGCTGCTCGACGGCCAGACGACGCTCCGCGACGCGCTCTCCGCGATGCTGACCGACGGCGCCCGCGCGGTCGTCGTCGAGTCCGGCGACGGGACGCGCAAGCAGTTGACGCTCGACCGGCTGACGGAGCTGCTGCGGTAGTGGCCGAGCCCGTCATCCCCGACTTCGGCGAGGCAAGCGACTGCGTCGCCGAGAACCGGCTCTTCTGCACCGACTGGGTGCGCGAGAACTGGGACCCGGTGCTCCAGCCGGCGCTCGTCGATCACATCAAGCTGACCGTGATCGCGGTCGGCGTCGGCTTCGTGCTCTCGCTGGTCGCGGCGCTCCTCGCCCACCGCTTCCGCCACGTCGAGCGGCCGGTTGCGTTCTTCTCAGCGGTGATCTACACGATCCCGAGCCTCGCGCTCTTCCAGCTGCTCGTGCCCGTCACCGGGCTGACCGTGACGACGGTCGAGATCGCGCTCGTCGGCTACACGCTCCTGATCCTCTTCCGCAACAACCTCGCCGGGCTCCGCTCGGCTCCGCCCGAGGTGCTCGAGGCCGCGCGAGGGATGGGCTTGACCCCGAACCAGACCCTCTGGCGTGTCGAGCTGCCGCTGGCGCTGCCGGCGATAATCGCCGGGCTGCGGATCGCCGTCGTCTCGACGATCGCCCTCGCGACCGTGGCCGCGTTCGTCGTCTCCGAGGGCCTCGGCGGTCCGATTCTCGGCGCACTCCGGCTCGACTTCCGGACGGAGATCATCGCTGCCGGTGCCCTGGCGGTCGGCCTCGCGATCCTCGCCGACGTTCTGCTCGTCCTCGCGCAGCGGGCGGTGACGCCGTGGGCCTCGGCCAGGAGGGTGACGTGATCGTCGCCGCGCTCGACGTCTTCGTCGACAGCCTCCAGTTCATCGTCGACGAGCGCGACCTGCTGCTCGAGAAGACGCTTGGAGCACATCGTCCTCTCGGCTGTGGCGCTGCTCGTCGCGATCGCGATCGCCGTCCCCCTCGGCATCGCCCTCGGCCACCTCCATCGCGGCTCGCTGGTGGCGGTCAACGTCGCGAACATCGGCCGGGCACTGCCGACTCTCGTCGTGATCGCGGTCGGCTTCATCTTCCTCGGCATCGGCTTCACGACCGTCATGCTCGCGCTCGTGGTGCTCGCCGTGCCGCCGATCCTGACCAACGCGTACGTCGCAGTCGACGAGGTCGACCGGGACGCGGTCGAGGCTGCGAAAGGGATGGGGATGACGCCCTCCCAGGTGCTGTGGCGCGTCGAGCTGCCGCTCGCGCTGCCGCTGCTCTTCGTCGGGATCCGCACCGCGGCCGTCTTCGTCGTCGCGACCGCCACGATCGCCGCGATCGCAGGCGGCAGCGGCCTCGGCGAGATCCTCGTGAACCAGGCTGCGTATGACGTCGAAGGACTCGTGGCCGCCGCGATTTGCGTCTCGCTGCTCGCGCTTGCCGCCGACGCGCGCGCTCGGCGTCCTGCAACGGTGGCTGACGCCCGCAGGATTGAAAGAAGAGGTTCCGACGTTCGAACCGGATGTGCGCCCGGTCGTCTAACCGGGTGGATCCACGACAGGGAGGTGGGGTAATGATCAGGAAGCACAATCGCCGGGCCGCCAAGGCGGCCTTCGCGGTCGCCCTCGGAGTCGCGCTCGTGCTCGGTGGAGCCGCGGCGGCGCCGGCCGCGCTCGAGAAGGGGCAGGCGACACCGATCATCATCGGGACGAAGAACTTCCCCGAGCAGTACGTGCTCGGGCAGCTCTACAAGCAGGCCCTGGAGGCGAAGGGGCTGAAGGTGCAGTACAAGGAGAACATCGGCTCGACCGAGCTGATCGACGCTTCACTGCGGAGCGGCCGCGTCACGCTCTATCCGGAGTACACCGGGATCATGCTCGCGGTCACGTTCAAGAAGACGACGCTGCCGAAGTCCGCCCTCGGCACCTACCGGGCGGCGAAGGCGCTGTACGAGAAGCGGGGTCAGACACTCTTGAAGGCGACGCCGTTCCAGGACCGCGACGGGATCGCGGTGCTGCGGACGACGGCGTCGAAGTACGGGCTGAAGACGGTCGGTGACCTGCGCAAGGTGCCCGACCTGACGCTGGCGGCGTTCCCGGAGTTCGAGACGCGCTGGCTGCCGCAGCTCGCGAGCCGCTACGGGGTCAAGAACGTGGAGTTCACGCCGCTCGCCGGCATCAGCTCATACACGCTCCTGAGCCAGGGCAAGGTCGAGGCGGCCGGCATCTTCACTACCGACCCGCAGCTGATCTCGAGCAAGTACGTCGTCCTGCAGGAGCCGCGGAACATGTTCGGCTTCCAGCAGGTCGCGCCCGTGCTGTCGAAGAAGCTCGTCAGCGAGTACGGCTCGACCCTGACGAGCACGCTGAACAAGGTCAACTCACTGCTGACGCTGCGGGCGATGATCGCGATGAACAAGGCGGTCGCGCTCGACAAGAAGTCGGCCGCGTCGGTCGCCCGGGCCTTCCTCAAGGCCAACAAGGTGACCTAGAAGCTGCGCCTACGCTGCGACTGTCACGAGGGCTGTACCGGCTTCAGCCGTGCCGGCCTCGTGGCAGTCGCGGCAGCGCGCCTCGTACTGCTCGTTCGCGCCCACCACGATCGTCGCGCCGGAATACGGAGCTGGCCTGCCGTCGACCAGCCGCTGCGTCGTCGTCGCGCCGCCGCCGCAGCGGTGACAGACGGCCTGGAGCTTGTCGACGAACTCGGCGTGTGCGAGCAGTTCGGGCATCGGCCCGAACGGGAGTCGCCGGAAGTCCTGGTCGAGGCCGGCTGCGATCACGCGCGCGCCGCCGTCGGCAAGCGCGAGCGCCGCGCCGACGATCGCGTGCTCGAAGAACTGCGCCTCGTCGATCCCGACGACCTCGAACCCCTCAGCGTGCTCGACGAGCTCGGCGACCGAGCCGACCGGCATCGCGCGCATTCGGATCCCCGCGTGGCTGACGACGTCGGTGGCGTCATAGCGGTCGTCGATCCCCGGCTTGAAGATCACGACGCTCTGCGAGGCGATCTCCGCGCGGCGCAGTCTGCGGATCATCTCCTCGCTCTTGCCGCTGAACATCGGCCCGCAGACGACCTCGAGCCAGCCACCGCTCTTCGGGTTGGGTCAAGCGCCTCCAGGGCGGCGCCTCGCCGCTCGTCGTCGAGAGCGACGTCGAGCTCGACCCGTATCCCTCGACAACGGACGTCGACCCCGACTTCGCGGACATGTGGTGCGCCGGGCTCTCGCACGCGATGAGCCGCTTCGAGGGTTGCCGCGGGCTCTACAAGGATGCGCGCTCGGGCGGCGTCGGCGCCTTCACCGCCGACAAGTTCCCTGTCTTCGACTACCTCCGGCCGAACGTCTACGGCGTGCTCGATTCGAACCACGGCTACAAGATGATCGGCGTCGGGCGCGAGGTCGCGAAGGTGCTCGTCGGCGAGCACTCGCAGCTCCTCTACCCCTTCCGCTTCGAGCGCTTCGCGACGGGCGACCTCCACCCCGTCTCGCACTCGCCCTATCCCTGGTCGTAGCGCTCGGGAGAAACGATTCTCAACCCGTCGACCGCGCCCAGGAAGCGCGCGACGGCGGCCGTCCGGGTGGTGACGCCGAGCTTGGCGTAGACGTTCTCGAGGTGTTTGCTGACAGTGCTGGGCGCGAGCCAGAGAAGTTGCGCGATCTCGATGTTCGTCTTGCCGCGCGCGACCCACGTGAGCACCTCGCGCTCGCGTGCGGTCAGGCCGAGGTCGGGAGGCGGCTCCTCCAGGAGGAGTGCGTCGCCGACTCGCTCGACGATCAGCCGTCGATCGCCGAAATGGTGGACGAACGGCTGCCGCGATCCCCACTCGAGCCATTCGACAAGCGACTCGTCAGGGGCGAACTCGCGCAAGAGCCGCCGCGCCGGCTCGGAGGCGTACTCGACCTCGCCACGGGCGCCGAGGAGGATCACCCCGCGGGATTCGTGCGCCTCAGCCTGGTCGAGACCGACGAGGGCTGCCGCCAGCTCGCGGCGCGTCCTCGCGGCCTCCCAGAGCCGGGCGAGATGGGGCTGGAGAAGGTCGAGCACGAGCCGGTCGCGCTCGCTGAATGCTCGCTCGGCCCGGTCGAAGAAGAACGTCTTCCAGTGGCAACGGCGGGGAAGGGATGTCGATCTCGAGCTCGTGTTCGAAGCCGTACTGCCGGAGCACGACGTCGTAGAAACGGAGTTCGGTGCAGCTCGCCTCGGGTCTGGAAGTCCGAGAGCTTGAGGGCGCCGAAGTTTCCTCGCCGGCGTCGCTGTCGGATGGGGGTCTCCAGATAGAGGACGCATAATTCCTCGATGTAGTACAACGTCCTGGTCGTCACCTGTCCGTTGAACCTCGACGAGCAAGTGGCGGCCGCGGTACGCAGTCGTGCTCCTGGTAGAAGATCCGAGTCGGCCTCGACGAGCCGCCCCAATTCGACAAGCAGATCGCCGGTGAAGGGCTGGTCGCCGCCAAGGCTCTCGGCCTCGCCGACGAAGCGGAGCAGCCGCTCCGCGTCACCACGCGCGAGTGCAGGCACTGCCACTCGAAGCATACGCCGAATCACGTATGGACTCCACCGGCGGTCGGGCGAAGCATGGTGTCGGACCCGATCCGAGGAGGCGAACGATGAACGTGATCCGTCAGTTGCCCAAGCTTCGACTGCTCTTCCTTGCCGTCTGCCTGGCGGCCGGAATGTTCCTGCACCACTGCCGCGGCATCCGAGCAGGCATCGCAGACGAACGCCGTCACTGCCTGGAATGCGAATGCCGGCGAGGCCGCGATCGCTGCGTGCTTCATCGGGGGCTACGGGCCTCAGGAAGCACGCATGTACGCGATCATGCACGTGGCGATCCACGACGCCCTGAACGCCATCGACCGTCGCTCGCGCCCGTACGCAGCGAGCCTTCCCGCGGCACCCGGGGCGTCGCCCGAAGCCGCTGTCGCGGCGGCGGCCCGCGACGTTCTCGTCCCTACTCTCGGCTCGTTCTCCTTCTTCCTTCCCGCCGATTGCATCAGTGCCGGGATCGCCAGCGTGGAAGCCGACTACGCAACCGCGCTCGGGGCGATCCCCAACGGGACAGCCAAGACGCGAGGCGTCGCCCTGGGACACGCAGCTGCTGCAGCAATTCTGGCCCTGCGCTCCGAGGACGGCTACGACACGGTGCTCGATCGATCCGAACTACCAGGAGGGCACGGCGCCGGGCGAGTACCGCTACACGCCGGGCACGCCGTTCGCCTTCGCGCCGCGGTCTGGGCGAGGACCTCACACCCTTCGTCCTGGAGGACAGCTCGCAGTTCCGTCCCGGGCCCCCCGTATGCGCTGGACAGTCGCAAGTACGCCGCGGACGTCAACGAGGTCAAGCGCCTCGGCGGCGACGATGTGATCACTCCCAGCGAGCGCACGGCAGATCAGACCGAGATCGCCCTGTTCTGGGTCGAGAGCTCGCCGCTCGGGTGGAACCGGATCGCCCGGACGGTCGCGGATGCGGAGGGAATCGATCTCTGGGAGAGCGCGCGACTGTTCGGGCTCCTGAACATGGCCCTGACGGACGGCTACATCGGCACCTGGGACGCGAAGTACCACTACCGCTTCTGGCGACCGGTGACCGCGATCCGGCTCGCCTCCAGCGACGGCAACCCGGCGACCAGCGCCGATCCGACGTGGACTCCATTGCTGGAGACACCGCCGATCCCGGACTACGACTCGGGGCACGCTGTGGAAGGGGGAGCCGCGGCGCAAGTCCTGAAGCGGTTCTTCCACACCGACCGGATGAGCTTCTCGGCCTGCAGCTACACGCTGCCGGCGGGCGAGACGTGCGATGACGCGTCCCCGACTCTGCGTCAGTTCACGAGCTTCTCCCAAGCGGCCGACGAGAACGCGGTCTCGCGCATCTACGTCGGCTTCCACTTCCGCGACGCGGTGGAGACCGGAACGAGGCACGGCGAGCGGATCGCCGACCGGGCCGTCAACCGCTTCTTGCGGCCGGCGCGCGAAGGAGCCCGCGACTGATTCGAGTCGCACGCGGGAACGACCTCGAAACGACATCGGGCCGTCCATCGCGGGCGGCCCGATGCAACCGCCACACCGCCTCGCTAGCGTGACCCCGTGGCGGAGCGCTCTTCAGCGACCGGCTAGCCCGCGAGAGCAAAGCCTGGGTCGCCGAAGGGCTCGTCTCGGCGGAGCAGGCCGTCGCGCTTCGCGAGAGGTACGCGAAGGCCGGCGCCCCGGCGGGAGAGGAGCCGCGGAACCGCGCGGTCACGGCGCTCTCCGTGATCGGCGCGGTCGCCGTCGGCCTCGGCGTGATCGGTTTCTTCGCTGCGAACTGGGAGGAGCTCTCCCACGGCGTGCGGCTCGCGCTCCTCACCGGCGCCATCGCCGCCTCGTACGCCGGCGCCTACCAGCTCCGTGAGCGAACCGACCGGTCGCCGCGAATCGGGGAAGCGCTCTATCTGCTCGGCGTGATCCTCTTCGGCTCCGCGCTCTTCCTCGTCGGGCAGATGTACAACGTCGAGGCGCACGACCCGCTCGCGCTCCTGATCTGGGCGCTCGGCGCCGTCGCGACCGCGCTCGTCGTCCGCTCGCACGCGGTCGCCTCGGCGGCGCTCCTGATCTTCACCGGTTGGGTCGGCTTCGAGCTCGGAACCGCAATCGAGGACTCCTGGGACAGCTGGGCCGCCGCGCCGGTCGTCGCGGTCTTCTACGGCTGCGCGCTCTACGGCCTCGGCACCGCCGCGCGCGAGCGGCTCCCAGGGGACTGGTTCGTGGTCGACGCATTCGCGCCGCCCGCTCGACGACTCGGGCTGCTGCTCGCTCTGACCGGGCTCTTCGTCTTCACCTTCGTCGAGCCGGCCGACGAGCTCGGGAACGCAAGCGAGGTGGCCGGCGTCGGTCTGAAGGTCGGTCTCGGGCTGCTCGCCGGTCTCGCGCTCGCGAGCGCCGCGGCGCTCGCATCGACCCGCCGTCGAACGGCCCTCTTCGAGTCGGCGGCGCTCGCGATCGCGGTCGGCGGCCTGCTCGTCGCGGTGCTCGTCGGTGGGAGCGGCACGGTCTACGCGCTGCTCTTCAACCTCCTTCTCGCGGCAGTCGTGCTCGGCGCGATCTACGCCGGCTACGTCAACGACGAGCCGTGGCTCGTCAACGTCGGCGTCGCCTTCGTCGCAATCGACCTGATCGGCCGGTACTTCGATTTCTTCTGGTCGGCCCTCCCGCGCTCGGCCGGCCTGATCGGAGCTGGGCTCCTGATCCTCGCGATCGCGTATCTGCTCGAGCGCCAGCGCAAGCACCTCCTCGCCGGGATGAGCACATGAGCCCGCGCCGGAAGCTGGCGCTCCTCGCGGTCGTGCTGGCTCAGCTCGCCGTGCCGCTCGCGCTGGCCGGCCTCGCCGCAGCCGATCTCGCGTTCGGGCAGGAGATTCGGCTGCGAGCGCAGCCGGTCGATCCTCTCGACGTCTTCCGCGGGAACTACGTGGTCCTTCGTTACGACGTCTCGTCGCTGCCGGTCAACTTCGACGTCGCGCGAGGCGACCGGATCTGCACCCCGTTGCGCGAGACGGGCGACGAATGGCGGGGTGGCTCCGCCGTCGCCGGGCTGCCCGGGGGCAGGGAGGCGATCTGCGGACGCGCGCGCCGCGACGCCGACGCCGGCACCGAGGTGGAGGTCGAGTACGGGATCGAGACGTACTTCGCGAGCGCAGGCCGCGCCAGGGAGATCGAGCGAGCGCTGGCGAGCGGCCCGGTCTACGTGGTCGTCGACCTCGACGACGACGGCAGCGCCAGGATCGAGCGGCTCGAGCTCGAGTGAACGCCTCGGGCTGTCGGAAATGGACGTGTCCCAGGGACAGTCCCTCGGACACGCCGCGTTCGGACATGTCCACCGAAGCTCGCCGTCGACGCTAGAGCGAGCGGGCGAGCTCGGCCGCGCAGGCCGCGAGGCGCTCGGCCGGTCGCCGCAGACCTTCGGGGCCGAGCGCTGCGACCGCATCGAACGGATCGCCCGCGCCGTCCTCGACCCTGCCGGCGATCGCGTAGACCTTCGAGCCTCGCCGGCGGGCGAGGCCGAGCACGAAGGCTCGGAACCTTGCCGGCGCCGGTCTGGCTGTCGAGCGCCCCCTCGCCGGTGACGACGATCGACGCGCCGTCGAGCTTCCGCTCCAGCTCGACCAGCTCGGCGACGAGCGGCGCCCCCGGCACGATCCGCGCGCCGCAGAAGGCGGCGAGGCCGAAGCCGAGCCCGCCCGCGGCACCCGCGCCGGGAAGATCGCGCCAGGGGCCGCCGTCGAGATCGCGCTCGACGACGTCGGCGAAGCGCTCGAGGGCGCGCGTGAGCGTCGGAAGCTGCTCGTCGGTCGCACCCTTCTGCCGAGCGAAACGAGCGGCGCCGTCCGGGCCGAGCAGCGGCGAGTCGACGTCCGCAGCCAGTGCGATCGAAGCGCCGAGCATCGCGCCACGCTCCACCTGCACGAGCTCGCCCGCGTGACGCTCGACCCGATGGCCGAGGGCGACGACCGCTCCTGCCCCACCGTCCATGGTCGCGCTCCCGCCGAGCCCGACGACCAGCTCGACGTGGCCGGCGGCCCGCGCCGCGAGCAGGAGCTGGCCGACGCCGAACGAGGTCGCACTCGCCGGATCGCGCTCGGACGCGGACAGCCGGGCGAGCCCACAGGCCTGGGCGGACTCGATCAGCGCGCGCCCATCCGGAAGCGCGAGCCAGGCCGCCGTCACCGCGCGGCCGCGCGCGTCCAGCACCTCGACCTGGCGCCGCGTCGCCTGCGCGACGGCGCCCCCGACCACGTCGATCAGGCCGTCGCCGCCGTCCGACATCGGTACGAGCACGAGCTCGTCGTCGGGCTCGAACGGAGTGCCAGCCTGCGCGCGATCGCAGCGGCGGCGTCTACGGCCGACAGCGTGCCGGCGAACGAATCGGGCGCGACGACGATCTTCATCCGGCGCTAGAAACCGCCTGCGGCCCCGTCGCCGCGGCCGTCCGAGCCGCCGACGAGCGCCTCGTCCTCGACGCAGCACGCACTGGCCGACCCCGAAGTCGTGCTCGTCGGCGGCTACGGACCGCGTCGTGCCCGAGCCTGCGCAGCTCGCCGAGCTCCGCCGCCAGGCCGGGCTCGAGCGCCACGCGCCGCCCGCCGTCGACCCGGAAGCGAGGCGCGTCGAGCGCGCGCTGCGGGTCGAGGCCGCGATCGACGAGCGCGTGCACGAGCTGGAGGTGTCCCTGCGCCTGCATCGCGCCGCCCATCACGCCGAACGGGCCCCACAACTCGCCGTCGCGGAGCAGGAGCCCGGGGATGATCGTGTGGAACGGCCGCTGCCTCGGCTGCAGCCGGTTCGGATGTCCCGGCTCCGCCGAGAAGCCCCACGCCCGGTTCTGGAGCACGATCCCCGTGTCGCCCGCGAGCACGCCGGAGCCCCAGTGGTAGTAGGTCGACTGGATCAGCGAGACGGCGTTGCGGTCGCCGTCGACCGCGCAGAGGTAGGTCGTGCCGCCGCGCGGCGGCCGCGAGGGCTCCGGCTCGAGCGCGCGATCGGGCACGACGAGCGAACGCCGCGCAGCCAGGTGCTCCGGATCGAGCAGAAACGCGGGCAGCGGCGCATCCGCGACCTGACCGTAGGCGTCGGCGAGCGCGAGCTTCGTCGCCTCGATCCGGCTGTGCAGCGTGTCGGGCAGCCCCTCGAGCAGGCCGAGCGCGATCAGCGCGGCCGCGCCCTGGCCGTTCGGCGGCAGCTCGCAGACCTCGACGCCGCGATAGCGCGAGTCGCAGCGGCTCGACCCACTCGGAGGCATGAGCGGCGAGATCGGCCTCGGCGAGCCACGACACCGCGGCGATCTGCTCGGCCACCCGCCCGCGATAGAACGCCTCCGGCCCCTCCGACGCGAGCAGGCGGAGCGTGGCGGCGAGCTCAGGCAGGCGATAGACCTCACCGCGCGCCGGCACCGGCCTGGGCGCACGGCTGGTCGAAGCCCAGTGCAGGGCGACGCGCTCCGTAGCTGCGACGCCTCGCTCAGCCGCGTCGACCGCGCCGGCGAGCGCCGCGTCGAGGCCGAGCTTGCCCGAACCGGTCCGCGAGATCGGCCCAGGCGCGAACGGCGCCGGGAACCGTCACCGAGCGCGGCCCGGACTCCTCGGCGACTGCGTTCTCGGGAAGCTCCGCCGGAGAGCGACCCGAGCCGTTCAGGCCGACGAGCTCGCCCTCCCACCAGAGCTGCGCGAAGAGATCGCCGCCGATCCCCGTGTGCCCGGGCTCGGCGACGCAGAGCATCGCCGCCGCTGCGAGCGCGGCGTCGACCGCGTTGCCGCCGCGCTCGAGCGCGCGGACGCCCGCGCTCGTGGCGAGCGGATGGCTCGTCGCCACCATCGCCTCGCGGAGGATCGTCGGCCGCTTCATCTACCGTCCGGCAGGTGCTGACCGGGCTCGACCACGTCCAGCTCGCCGCTCCCGCCGGCTGCGAGCAGGCGGCGCGCGCGTTCTACGGCGAGCTTCTCGGGCTCGAGGAGATCGAGAAGCCCGAGTCGCTGAGGTCGCGTGGCGGGGTCTGGTTCCGCTGCGGCGATCAGGAGGTGCATCTCGGAGTCGAGGAGGGGTTCTCGCCGGCGCGCAAGGCGCATCCAGCATTCCACGTCGCCGGCTACGACGCGCTGCTCGCGAGCCTCCGCCGGTCGGGGGTCGAAGCCGTCGAAGACGACGCCATTCCCGGCGTGCGTCGAAGCTATGTCCACGATCCGTTCGGTAACCGGATCGAGCTAGTCGCCACGCTCACATAACGCCTGCTCCGCCGAGAACGGCCGGGCTGTTTTCGACCTCCGGCGACGCGCTCTTTGTAAGGTCGTCGGATGCGCCGCCTGGACGTCGAGATCGTCGTCGTCGGCGCCGGCGTGATGGGGCTCGCGACGGCGCGCGGGCTCGCGCAGGGCCGGCCGGGCCGTCGCCCTCGTGGAGCAGTTTCGGGTCGGCCACGCCCGAGGCTCGAGCCACGGGCGCTCTCGGATCTTCCGGCTCTCCTATCCCGACGCCCGCTGGGTGCGGCTCGCGCAGGAGGCTGTCCCGCTCTGGGGCGAGCTCGAGGCCGAGGCTGGCGAGACGCTGATCGAGCGGCACGGGTCGCTCGATCTCGGCGACTGGAGGCCGAATCGGGACGCGCTCGCAGAAACGGGGATCGCGTTCGAGATCCTCGGCGGGAACGAGATCGCGCGGCGCTTTCCACTGGACGTCGGCACCGGCGAGACCGGGCTCTTCCAGGCAGACGGGGGAATCGTCCGCGCCGACGCGGCGCTCGCCGCGCTGCACGCCTCGGCTGCGGCGGCCGGGGCTCAGGTGCTCGAGGAGACGCGCATCGAGGCGCTCGAGCCGGACGAGACCGGCGTGACGGTTTCCGGCGGCGGCGTCTCGATCCGGGCCGGCGTGGTCGTCGTCACGGCCGGCTCCTGGGCGCAGGCTCTGCTCGAGCCGCATGGAATCGAGCTCGACGTGACCTCGACGCGCGAGACGGTCTCCTACTTCTCGCTCGAGCCCGACGAGCCGGTGCCCTCGCTGATCGACTTCGCCGAAGGGGCTGGTCCGGGACAGCTCGGCTACGCGCTCGTCGCGCCGGACGTCGGACTGAAGGCCGGGATCCACCACACCGGAGCCGTCGCCGATCCCGACGAGCCGGGCGCTCCGGAGGCCGAGATCGCCCGCTGGACGGCCGAGTGGGTGACGAAGCGCTTCCGTGGCGCGACGCCGCTGGGCGCGCTCGAGACGTGCCTCTACACGAACACGCCCGACGAGAGCTTCGTCCTGGAGCGGCACGGCCGGATCGTCGTCGGCTCGGCCTGCAGCGGGCACGGCTTCAAGTTCGCGCCGGTGGTGGGGGCGCGCCTGGCCGCGCTCGCGCGCCTAGCGGAAGAGGTCGCGCTCGGGCGGCATCACGAGGTCCTGGCCGGTGCCGTTGCCGGCCACGCGAAGCCCCCGGATCACGGCGGCAGGCACGCGCTCGAGCTTGCCGAGCACGAGCTCCGCGGCGGCCGCGAGCTCGTCGGCGATCGCGAGCTGCGTCCCTTGGAGCTCGTAGCCCGCCTCGTCGCTCCGGCCGTTCAGGTCGAGCACAGCGGTCACTCCGGCGGCGCCGAGCGCGACTCCTGTCGTGCCCTGGCGCCAGGCGCGGCCGAACGAGTCGCTCACGACGACGCCAACCTCGGCGCCGCTGCGCTCGCGGAGATCGGCGCGCAGTTGTGCCGCGGAGGCGTCCGGGTCGAGCGGGAGCAGGATCACGGTGCCGGCGCCCTTGGCGTTCGACGCGTCGACGCCGGCCGAGGCGCAGACGAACCCGTGCCGCGTCTCGGAGATCAGGAGCGGCGGCCGCGAGCGGACGATCCGCTCGGTCTCGTCGAGGATCGCCTGGACGTGGCGCGGGTCGCGATCGCCGGCGAGCTCGCGCGCCCGCTCCGAGGGGTCGATCTCGTCGAGCCGCGCGATCCGGCCTTCGGCCTTGGAGACGACCTTCTGCGCGACCACGACGACGTCGCCGCTCTCGAGCCCGCCCGAGCGCGCAGCCGCCTCCGCCAGCAACGCCGCGAGATCGTCGCCGGGCTCGACCTCGGGGATACCTTCGAGCCCGAAGACGCGGTAGCCGCGGCTCACCGCTCGGACAGGCCGGTGACGCGCAAACCCGCGTGCGCCTTGTAGCGCTTGTTCACGTTCACGATCACGGCGGTCATCCCCTCCAGCGCGCGGGCGCTTGCGAGCGGGCCCGCGTCGACGGCTCGGCCGGAGACGAGGCGGGCGGCCAGATCGAGCGCGAGCGCCTTCGCGTCGGCGTCGTCGCCGCAGACGAGCGCGTCCTCGTCCGGCGGCTCGTCGGCGAGGCTCGCTGCGGCCAGCGAATGGAGGCCGGCGACGACCGGGCCATCGAGCTCGGCGCCCATCCGCTCTGCGATCGAGGTCGCTTCCGGCGTCGGCTTCACTCCGCCAGGCCCGAAGCTGAGCTCGGCACAGACCGAGAGCACCGGGGTTCGGCCGATCGCGCCGCTCAGCTCGCGGGCGGTCTCGACAGCCGCCTCCGACTTGACCGCGAACAGCACGAGGTCGACGCCGCGGACGGCCTCCTCGTTCGTCGCACCCTCGGCCCCGAGCGGCTCGGCGGCCTGGCGGGCCCGCGCGGCGTCCCGGGAGCCGATCGCGATCTCGATCCCGGCGGCGACCAGCCGCTTCGCGACCGCCTGGCCGAAGCTCCCGGTGCCGCCCACGACTGCGACCTTCACGCGGCCGCCCTGAGGACCGTCTCCGCGAGGCGGCGCGACGCCGCGAGGTCGGTCATCAGCGTCTGCGTCACGACCGAGCGGATCGCGAGCGGCCCGGTCGGATCCGCCTCGTCGACGACGAGCGCGTCGATCAGTCCTTCGTAACAGGAGCCGACGTGTTCCGGTGCGGTGCCGCCCGCCATGCGCGCGAGCATCCGGTCGGCCGGCCCCTTCACCGCTCTTCCACCGACGATCGGGCTGACTGCGACGCAGGGGACGCTGCGCGCGACGAGCGCGTCGCGGATGCCGGCCACCGCGAGGATCGGCCAGATGCTCACGTACGGGTTGCTCGGCGCGATCACGATCGCCTGCGCGCCGCCGAGCGCCTCGAGCACCCCGGGCGCGGCCACGCACTCGCCCTCGAAGCGGACGCCGTCGACCTCGTCCCGATGGCCGCGCGCGACGAACCACTCCTGGAAGGGGAAGCTGCCGGCGGGCGTGTCGATCCAGGTGCGCTGGCGGTCGTCGGTCGCCGGCAGGATCGTCGTCTCGAGCCCGAGCGCGCGCGCGAGCCGCGCGGTGACCTTGGACAGCGACTCGCCCGACCGCAGCGCCTGCGTGCGGACGAGATGAAGCCCGAGGTCGCGGTCGCCGAGCCGGAACCAGTCCTCGCCGCCGAGCGCCGACACCGTCTCGAGCGCGCGCCAGCTCTCGTCCTCGCGTCCCCAGCCGCGCTCCTCGTCGTTCAGCCCGGCGAGCGCGTAGAGGATGCTGTCGAGGTCCGGCGAGACGGCCATCCCGAGCACCTCGAGGTCGTCGCCGACGTTGCCGATCACGGTCACGTCCGAGGGGTCGATCGCCGCTGTCAGGCCGCGCGCGAACCGGGCGCCGCCGACGCCCCCGGAGAGCAGCGCGACCCTCACAGCTCCCTCAGCGCGCCGAGCGCCGCCTGCGTCCGCGGCCCGACCCGGAGCGCCAGTCGCTCGAGATCGGCGCGGGTATCGACGTCGTCGACGAGGTTCGGGATCGCGGCGGTGGACGTCTCGTAGCGGAGCGTCGCGGCGTGGTCGCGGAAACGGGCGGCGCTGCCGGCGCCGTAGAGCGGCGCGAAGAGCTTCGGCCGGGGCAGGGCGAGCGCGTTCGTCGTCCCGTCGTCGGCCTCGACGATCCCGAAGGCGCCGAGCTCGGCGACGTCCGCGAGCGTGCGCACGTCGCGTGGGACGGCGCACGGGAGATCGGCGTTGACCACGAGCGCCGGCCGATCGGGAAGCTCGGCTAGCCCGGCGGCTACGGCTGCCCCTTGGCCTCCCCCCGGGTCGTCCACGAGGTCGGCCCCGAGCTCCTCGGCGAGCCGCATTCCGTCGTCGTCGCGTGTGACGACGACCGTTCGGTCGGTGGCGACGCAGGTGTTGACCACGTCGCCGAGCATCGCGAGCGCGAGCTGCTCGCGGAGCTCGTCCGGTGCGTCGATCCGCTGCTTGCCTGCGAGGCCGCGAAACGGGATCACGATTGGCGCCATGACTCACGAGAGACTATCCCCGGGTGGATAACGCCAGGATTGCCGAGCGGCTCGACGCCTTCGCCGCGCTGCTCGAGCTGAACGGCTCGAGCTTCTACACGACCCGTGCCTACCGGCGGGCGGCCGAGCTGATCCGGACGACGCCGGCCGACGTCGCGGCGGTCGTGCGTGCGGGACGGGCGCGCGAGCTTCGAGGGATCGGACCGGGGATCGAGGCACGCCTGCGCGAGCTGGTCGAGACGGGCGAGCTGGAGGAGCTGCGCCAGCTCGAGTCGGAAGTGATGCCCGAGCTCGTCGCCGTCGGCCGGCTGCTCGGGCTCTCGCCGAAACGAATGCGCGAGCTCGGCTCGGCCCTCGACGTGAGGACGCTCGAGGAGCTGCGAGCCGTCGAACCGGATCGTCTCGAGCGCGTTCCGGGGATCGGTCCGAAGACGGCCACGAGGATCCGCGAGGGGCTCGCCGGGCTCCGCCATGAGGTGAGGCCGCGGCACGGGCTGACGCTCAATCGCGCCCGAGCTCTCGTCGACGAGATCGCAGCGGCGCTCGGCGGCGAGCCTGCCGGTGATCCGCGGCGCTTCTGCGACCTCTCGACGCGCCTCGCCGTCGTCGTGCCGAGTACCGGCGCGCTCCTCGAGCTCGAGCGGCTGCCCCAGATCGTCTCCGTTCTCGAGCGGGAAGACAACCGCGCCGTCGGCGTCACCGTCGAAGGGATTCCGGTGGAGGTGATCGCAGCCGAGGCCGGGGGCTTCGGAACCGCGCTACTCGAGGCAACGGGCTCGCCGGAATACGTGGCGAGCCTCGGCCCCCTGCCCGAAAGGGCCACCGAGGTGGAGGTGTACACCTACATCAGGTGTCCGTTCCGGCCACCCGAGCTGCGTGAGCTGGAAGCGGCCGACCCCCCGCCAGATCTGCTCGAGCTCGAGCATGTGCGCGGCGACCTCCACATGCACTCGACGGCCTCGGACGGAAAGGCGACCGTGCTCGAGCTCGGGCTCGCGGCGCGCGAGCTCGGCTACGAGTACATCGCGATCTGCGACCACACGAAGGCCGTCCGCGTCGTCGAAGGCCTCGATGCCGACGGGCTGCGGCGCCAGGCCGAGGAGATCGCCGTCGCGAACGAGGAGCTCGCGCCGTTCCGCATCCTCCGTGGCAGCGAGTGCGACATCCTCCCCGACGGCTCGCTCGACCTCCCCGACGACGTTCTCGCGCGAGCTCGAGTGGGTGCAGATCAGCCTCCACGCCGGCCAGCGCGCACCGGCCGCCGAGCTGACGGCGCGCGTCGTCGAGGCCATGCGACATGCGGCGACGACAACGGCAGCGTCGTGCCTCTCGCATCCGCTCGGCCGGATCCTCAACCACCGCCCGGAGAACGCACTCGATCTCGACCACGTCTTCGAGGTTGCGCTCGAGACCGGCGTCGCGCTGGAGGTGAACGGCCTGCCCGACAGGCTCGACCTCTCCGGCACGCACGTCCGCCGCGCACTCGCCGCCGGCGTGAAGATCGTTTGCTCGACCGACGCCCACTCCGTGCGCGGGCTCCGCAACATGGCGCTCTCGGTCGGAACGGCGCGGCGCGGCGGCGCGCGCACCGGCGACGTCCTCAACACGCTCCCGCTCGGGGAGCTCCTTACGCCGCGGTAGCGCCCGGACCCCGGGCGCCGTACTCGCGCACCTCGAACCAGTGGGTCGCGAGCAGCGCCTCGGCCACCTCGGGCTCGGTGTGCTCCGCGTAGAAGACGTGATGCTCGAGGTCGCAGCAGATCGCGACGTCGGAGAGCGAGACGTGCGTGATCGTCGTCAGCACCTCGACCGGGAGCTGCGCCTCGGCGACGGTGTAGTGCTTGAACTGGAGCTCCGGCGCGAGCTCCATCAGCGTCGGCCAGTCGGGACAGGTGCGGGTGCTCACGGGGCGTCCTTCATCTGCGCTGCCGATTTCTGCTCGAGCGACCAGCTCCCTTCCAGGCGCACCACCCCCCGCTCCTCGCCGGAGGGATAGACGAGGAAGCCGAGCGCGTCGTCGAGCCAGTGGAGGACGCGCTCGCCGGAGGAATCGCCGAGGCCGAGCCGGAGGTGGAAACGCCCGTCCGAGAGCGGCAGCCGCTCGACGTCGTAGCGAAGCAGCCGCTCGCCCGAGCCGCTTCCCCAGCCGAGCGGCGCGGTGTCGACCCTGTCTGAGGCGACCAGTAGCCCGCCGTCGTCGCGCAGCTCCAGTTGCAGCGTCGGCGGCTCGACCGCGACAGCGGCGTCGATCCGCAGGCGCAGAGAGAGCGCCTCGCCACCGAGGAACTGCTGCCGCTCCTCCCCGTCCGCCCCGAGCAGCTCGGCAGAGACGATCGTCGCCTCGCCCGTGCCCCACTCGCGCAGGCCGGCGGCGCGCTCGGCGGGATCGGACTCGGCGGCGAGCACGCGCCGGTAGCGGACGAGCGCGTCGTGGGTCGGGCCTGAGAGCTCGACGCCGCCGTCCCGCAGGAGCACGGCCCGCTCGCAGAGGCGCTCGACCTGGGTCGCGTCGTGCGAGACGAAGACGATCGTGCCGCCGCGTTGCTTGAACTCGAAGATCTTGCCGAAGCACTTGCGCTGGAAGGCCTCGTCGCCGACCGCGAAGACCTCGTCCAGCAGGAGCACGTCGGCGTCGAGGTGGGCGGCGATCGCGAAGCCGAGCCGCATGTACATCCCCGACGAATAGGTTCGCACCGGCCTGTCGATCGAGTCCTCGAGCTCGGCGAACGCGACGATCTCGTCGAACCGCTCGCGGATCTCGGCCTTCCGGAGCCCGTAGATGGCGCCGTTCAGGAAGACGTTCTCGCGCCCGCTGAAGTCCGGATGGAAGCCGGCGCCGAGCTCGAGCAACGAGCCGATCCGGCCGCCGGCGGCGACCTGCCCCGAGGTCGGCTTGATGATCCCCGCGATCAGGCGCAGGAGCGTCGACTTGCCGGAGCCGTTGCGCCCGATCAGGCCGACCGCCTCGCCGGGCTCGACGTGGAGCGAGACGTCGCGCAGCGCCCAGACGTCGGTCGGCTCGGTGCGGCCTCGGAGGACGAAGAGCTCCTTCAGCGTGCGGGCCTCGCGCGCGTGGACACGGAAGCGGCGCGAGGCCGCCTCGACGCGGATCTCTCCCGTTCTCACACCTTGGACGGTACAGCGAGGGCGCGGCGAACCAGGCCCGCCAGCACGCGCACGAAGGCGGGGTCGGCGTTCGGCATCTCGATCCGCCGCAGCTCGAGCCCGAGCTCCTGCGCGCGCTCGACGGCCTCGGTATCGAGATCCCAGCGGATCTCGAGGTGGTCGGCGACGAAGCCGACCGGGCAGATGACGACGTCTCGGACGCCCTGCGCGGCCAGCGCATCGAGGTGGTCGAGGATGTCCGGCCCGAGCCAGGGCTCGCCCGTCGGCGACTCGCTCTGGAACGAGAACGACCAGCGGTCGAGCCCTGCGCGCCGGGCGACCGCCTCGGCCGTCGCGTTCAGCTCGTCCACGTAGGGATCGCCTTCGTCGACGATGCGTGCCGGGAGCGAGTGCGCCGTGAAGACGACGTGCGAATCGTTGTCGCAGACCGTCGCAAGGCGCTCGGCGAGCAGCTCGACGAAGCCCGGCTCGTCGCCCCAGCGCTCGACGAAGCGCAGCTCGGCTCGGTTGCCGACCGCGTCCTCGAGCAACGCTCGGTACTTCCCGATCGACATCGAGGAGTAGTGCGGCGCCAGCACGAGCCCGACGATCGCCTCGGCTCCGCCTTCGATCGCGCGCTCTGCCGCGTCGGCGATCCGCGGCTGCCAGTGGCGCATCCCGGTGAAGACGGGAACGCCGAGCTCTGCTTCGAGCCCGGCGCGCGTCGCCTCGGTGATCTCGTTCAGCGGGTTCGACTCCTCGATCCCGAGCCGCCGGTAGCGCGCGACGAGGTCGTCCAGGAGCTCCGGGCGGATCGGCCGGCCGCCGCGGATGTCGGCGTAGTAGGCGGGCACGTCCTCGATCCGGTCCGGCGAGCCGTACGCCATCAGCACCACCGCGACGCGGCTCATGCCGGAACGCGGGCGGTCTGCTCGTGGACGAACGCGCGGAGCCGGCCGAGCACGTCGGGGTCCGTGTCCGGCATGACGCCGTGGCCGAGGTTGAAGATGTGGCCGGGCCGTCCGGCGGCGCGCGCGAGCACGTCGAGGGTCGCGCGCTCGACCCGCTCCCACGGGCCGAAGAGGAGGGCTCCGTCGAGGTTCCCCTGCACGCCTCGATCGTCGCCGACGACGTCCCAGCCCCAGTCGAGCGGGATCCGCCAGTCGAGCCCGATCACGTCGCCGCCGGCGTCGGCCATCTGGCGGAGGAGCGTCGCGGTGCCGGTGCCGAAGTGGATCGTCGGGCAGTCGACCGCCGCCAGGATCCGCGCCGAGTACGGCTGCACGAACTCCTCGTAGTCGGCGGGCGAGAGCGCGCCGACCCAGGAGTCGAAGAGCTGGATCACGTCGGAGCCGGCGCGCACCTTCGCCTGGATGTAGGAGGAGAAGGCGACGGTCAGCTTCTCCATCAGCGCATGCCACACCTCGGAGTGCGCGTACATCAGCCGCTTCACCTGGAGGAACTCGCGGCTCGGCTTGCCCTCGATCAGGTAACCGGCGACGGTGAAGGGGCCGCCGCAGAAGCCGATCACGGCCTGGTCGGGGCGAAGCTCGCGGCGCACGATCCGGACCGCCTCGAGGATGAACGGAACCGACTCCTCCGGATCCGGGGTCGTCAGCCGCTCGACATCGGCCGCCGTCCGGATCGGCTCTGCGATCACCGGCCCGACGTTCTCGACGAGCTCGACGTCGACGCCCATCCCGAGGAGCGGCAGCATGATGTCCGCGAACATCACGGCCGCGTCGACGTCGTGGCGGCGCACGGGCTGCAGCGTCACCTCGGCGCAGAGCTCGGGCTCCTGGCAGACCTCGAAGAGGGTGTGCGTCTTCCGGATCTCGCGGTACTCGGGGAGCGAGCGACCGGCCTGGCGCATGAACCACACGGGCGTCCGTTCGACGGGCTCGAGCCTGGCTGCGCGGACGAGGAGCGGCTCGGGCACGGCAGTAGGCTAGCTCCGCGATGAAGACGGTCGGCGAGCACCATGTTCCGAGCGGACCGCTCGCGGTTCGCTGGCTCGCCTACGCGCTCCCCGAGCTCCGAGCGGGTACGAAGGGCAGTGGCGCGCGTCCGGCTCGAGAACGCCGGCTCGGCCACGTGGCGCTCACGCGACGACGCGGGCGTCCAGCTCTCCTACCACTGGCTCGACGACCGCGGCAACGCGATCGTCTGGGACGGGCCGCGCACGGCCTTCGCTCATCCGGTCGAGCCCGGCGAGACCGTCGAGCTCGAGCTGGAGCTCGCCGTCCCGCAGCCGCCCGGCCCCTACCGGCTCGCCTTCGACCTCGTCGAGGAGTACCGCTTCTGGTTCGCCGAGATCGGCTCGACGCCGCTCGAGCTGCCCGTCGACGTGCGGCCGCGGATCGACGAGCGGCGGCTCGCGGTCGTCGTCCACGGCGACTCCGACGAGGAGACGGCCGCCGCGCTCGCCGCTCAGGAGGAGCCGCTGGTCGAGGAGGATTCCGTCGCCACGGCCCACCTCGTCGCCGGCGCGCTTCCCGCGCCCGACTGGTCGCGCCGGATCCTCGACGCGCACGCTGAGGGGTTCGCCGCGGTCGGCGGCTCGATCGCGAGCCGCGAACGGGCGCTGCGTCCCTGGGCCCCGGGCGGCGGGCGCAATCCAGCCTTCCCGCACCCGCTCCTCCTCCCCTCGCTGCTCGACGGCGAGCCGAGCGAGCACCTCGGTCTACCCGCCTGCGTCCCCGGCGACGAGCCCTGGCTCTACGACGGCCGGATCACACTTCGACTGCGACGCGATCGTCGACGCGGCTGAAGACGAACGAGCCGAGCGCGAGCGCGACGACCGCCGAGACCGCGAGGTAGATCGCGTCTCCGGCCGCGGGCGGCGTGCCGAAGAAGATCGGATCGCGGATCGCCTCGACCGCGGGCGTCAGGAAGTTGACGTAGTGGACGAAGTCGATCAGGAGCGGGTAGTCGCTCACCCCCGGGATGTTGTCGAGCGAGTAGAGGATCGGGGTGAGGAAGAACCACGGCAGGAGCAGCGCCGCCACGAGGTGCTCGACGTCGCGGTAGAGCGCGTTCAGCGACGCGACCGCGAGCGAGACCCCGGTGACGAGACAGACGGCGAGCGCGGCGAGCGGGATCGAGAGCCAGACCGTGTCGCGCGCCTCCGGCACGTAGACGAGGCTGAGCGCGATCACGATCGCGAGCATCACGCCGAAGCTGACGAGCTGGGTCGCGACGATCGAGAGCGGTACGAGCTGGCGGGGGAAGCGCACCTTCCGGATCAGGTTCGCGTTCTCGATCAGGCTCCGCGAGGCCGCCTGGAGCGAGGTCGAGAAGAAGACCCACACCGGCAGTCCGGCGAGCAGGAAGAGCCAGTAGTGCTCGTAGTCGGCCGCCTGGATCTTCAGCATCACGCTGAAGACGAGGAGGTAGACGAGCATCAGGAGGAGCGGATGCGCGAGCGACCACGCGAGGCCGAGCACGGAGCCCTTGTACTTCGCCCGCAGGTCGCGCCGGAAGAGGCTCCCGAAGAGCTCGCGGTAGCGGTAGAGATCGAGGTAGGTAGCCACCGGGGGATTTAGTCTAGAACCCGTGCCCCCACACAAAGCCCTAACCGGGCCGGACTACGCTCTGCCGCTGTGAGCGCTGCCGTCGCGATCGCGGCCTTCGCCGTCGCAGTCCTCGTCCTCTGGACGCTGCTTCGCTCCTCCACTGCAGGTCGGCTCGTGGGCGGGCGGCTCGTCGCGGTTCCGTCGGGGGAGCGCTGGCACGAGGCTGCGACGCCGAGCTTCGGCGGCGTCGGGATCTTCCTCGGCTTCGCAGCCGGGGTCCTGCTTGCGATCGCGATCGGCGCGGTCGACGCGAGCTCCGAGCTCCTCGGCGTGCTCGGCGGCTGCACCCTCCTCTTCGCCGCCGGGCTCGCCGACGACCTCTTCACGCTCAGCCCGATCGCGAAGCTCGGCGCCCAGTTCGGCGCGGCGGCGATCGTCCTCGCGAGCGGACTCTCGGTCGAGATCGTCGACAACGACGTGCTGGCGACCGCGATCGCGCTCGTCTGGCTCGTCGGGATCACGAACGCCTTCAACCTGCTCGACAACATGGACGGGCTCGCGGCCACGCTTGCCGCGATCGCGTGCGCCTACTACGCGCTCGACGCCGTGACCGAGCATCCGAACCGCGTGGTGCTGGTGCTCGCGCTCGCGCTCGGCGCCGCCTGCATCGGGTTCCTGCCCTTCAACCTCCGCCCTGGCCGGGCCGCCTCGGTCTTCATGGGCGACTCGGGCAGCCAGGTACTCGGCTTCGCGCTCGCCTCGCTGGCGCTCTCCTCGAGCTGGAAGGTCGCGGGAACGACGGTGACGACGATCCTGCTGCCGCTCCTCGTCCTCGCGGTGCCGATCCTCGACACCACGCTCGTCACGGTCGTCCGCCTGGTCGAGCGGCGGCCGGTCACCCAGGGCGGCCGCGACCACGCCTCGCACCGGCTCGTCTACTACGGGATGTCCGAGACGAAGGCCGTGGCGCTGCTGGCGGCGGTCGCGACGGCGATCGGGGCGACCGGCGTCGCCTACAACATCCTCGACGACCCGCGGGTGACGATCGTCGGCGTCCTCCTGACCTTCGTCCTGCTCGTTCAGTTCGCGAGCGTGCTCGCCGACCTCGAGGAGCGCAGCCGCCGCGGCGAGCAGGAGCTGACCGCGTCGCCGGCGCTCCTCCAGACCCGCCGGCTCGTCGAGGTCGTGACCGACTTCGCGGCGATCCTGATCTCGTTCAGCGTCGCCTACCTCCTCTTCGTGGACGGCCTGGGCACGGGCTACCAGCGCCAGGTCTTCGTCGCCGCCATGCCGATCCTGCTCGGCACGCGCTACGTCGCCTTCGTCGGCTTCGGCGTCTACAGGCGGATCTGGCGCTACGCCGGCGCGCGCGACCTCGCCTCGATCGCGGCCGCGACCTTCGTCTCGGCGCCCGTGGCGCTCGGACTTCTCGCCGCGACAAGGCCGCTGAAGGAGTTTCCGTGGGAGATCTTCGTCGTCGACGCGCTCCTCTGCTTCGTCCTCGTCTCCGGCTCGCGGCTCGTCCTGCGAGCGCTGCCGCAGCTCCGGGATCGCGGCGGCAGGCGCGTGCTCGTCGTCGGCGCGGGCCGTTCGGGCCGCAGCCTCGCCCGCGAGCTGCAGGAGACGGCCGGCGAGCGCGTGATCGGCTTCCTCGACGACAACGTCCGGCTGCGGCGGCGCCGGATCCAGGGCGTGATCGTGATCGGCGACCTCGACGAGGCGGAGCGCTTCGTGCCCGGCCTGGACGAGGTGCTCGTCTCGATTCCGGACGCGCCCGTCGAGCGGCTCCAGCCCGTGCTCGACGCCTGCACCGGCGCCGGCGTCCCCTGCCGGTTCGTCCGGCGCGACACGACGGTGGCGCCGCCCAGCCTCGTCGAGGCGATCGCAGAGTGACATCCTCCGCTCCGGCCGAGACCGCCGAGAGGCGGCCGCTCGAACGCGCCCTCGACGCGCTTCCGCTCGTCCTCGCCTACGTCCTCCTCTGCTGCCTCTACGCCTGGCAGGCGAGCCGGCGCGACTCGCCGACGATCTTCACCGACGAGCTCGAGTTCGCCCAGATCTCCCGCTCGATCGCGGAGACGGGCGAAGCCGCACGGCGCGGTGTTCCCTACGGCTTCCAGACCCTCCACTCGTTCCTCGTCGCGCCGGCCTGGTGGATCGACGACACGGCGAGCGCGTATGAGGCCGCGAAGTTCATCGGCGTGCTCGTGATGACGGCGACGATCTTCCCCGCCTACGCGCTCGCTCGGACGATCGTCTCGAAGCCGTGGGCGCTGGGCGCGGCGGTGGCGGCGGCCGCGATCCCGGCGCTCTCCTACGCGCCCTTCCTCGTCGAGGAGCCGCTCGCCTATCCCGTCGCGACGACGGCCCTGTGGCTGATCGCGCGCGCACTCGCCCGGCCGACGCTCTGGACGATCGCGACCGCCGCGCTCGTCTGCCTGCTGGCGGTGCTCGTGCGCGCGCAGCTCGCGATCCTGCATCCCCGTTTTCGGGCTCGCGCTCGCCGCCGCGGGCTGGGAGCATCCCTCGTTCCGGCGCCGCCGCGAGCAGTGGTCGCGCGCGGACTGGGTGGGCCTCGTCCTGCTGGCGATCGGTGCTGCACTCGCGCTCAGCGCCTTCCTCGGCCACCGCTCCGAGGAGTGGTACCGCGCCACCGGCTTCTACAAGGAGCGGATGTTCGACTACGGCCTGCGCGCGCTCGGGGCTCTCGTGATCGGGATCGGCGTCCTCCCCTTCGTCGCCGGCCTCACCGCAGTGCTCACGCGAGGCCGCGACCCAGACCGAAACGTGCGCGCCTTCGTGCTCACGTCGCTGGCCGCGTTCTTCACCTTCGGCCTCTACACGGCGATCAAGGCCGCCTACATCTCGACCGAGTTCGGCACCGTCACCGTCGAGCGCAACCTGATCTACGTCGCGCCGCTCCTCTTCGCCGGCACCGCCCTCGTGCTCGAGCGGCCCGGCCGGCGGTTCGTCGTGCTGGCCGGCGTAACCGTCGTCGCCCTCTACCTGCTCCTGACGACGCCGCTCGAGCTCGACAAGTACCCCTACTACGACGCACCGGGGCTCGCGATCGCCGCGCTGCCGAATCGCGTCTGGCGTTGGGACGGCGAGCGCATCGAGCAGGCGCTCGTTGTCGTGCTGCTGCTCTCGGTGGCGCTGCTCGTCGCCCGAGGCGTCGTCCGAGGCCGACGAGCGGCGCAGCTCGCTGCCGTCATCGGCGTGCTCGTCATCGGCTGGAACGTGACCGCCCAGGTCTATGCCGCGGAGGGTCACAACGACTTCGCCCGCCGCCTCCACGCGAATGCGCCGCAGCCCGTCGACTGGCTCGACCGGGCGACGGGCGGCGAGCCGGCGCTCTACCTCGGCGAAGCGGTCGACGACGCGAACGGGATCCACCTGCTCGAGTTCTGGAACCGCTCTCTGAAGCAGGTCTGGAGCCTCGACGGCTCGGCGCCAGGGCCGGGCCCGACGCTGTCGCCCGATCTCGGCAACGCCGACGGGAGCCTCGCACCCGACCCGGGCTACCGCTGGATCGTCGCGGAGAACGACGCCAACCTCGCCGGAACGCGAGTCGGAGAGCCGCACGGCTCGCTCCAGCTCTACCGGCTCGACGGCCCTCTGCGCCTGACCTCCTCGCGCGCCGGGGTGACGGGCGACGGCTGGATGGGCGGCACGGCGGCCTTCAACCAGTTCACGACGGCCGACAACCCGAGGGGCTTCGCGAAGGTGGTCCTCTCGCGCGTCGCCTCGTGCGGCCCCGACAAGCCGGGCAACGTGGTCGTCAAGGTCGGCACGGTCGTCGTCGGGCCGAACAAGCAGCCGACGCTCGGCCGGGTCCTCCACGAGCGGCGCGCCGTCCTCCATCAGTGCAAGGTGGTCGGCCCGCCGGAGCTCCTGATCCCGGCGACGGTGCCGTTCCGCGTCGAGGTGACGATCGAGCCGACGTTCTCGCCGAACGAGCTCGACCCGGCGTCGAGCGACGTCCGCCAGCTCGGCGCGAAGCCGGAGTTCGGTTACGTGCCGCTGCCCTGATCCTGATCGGGCGGCTGCTGCGGCATCGCGCGGTAGGTGACGTAGGTCAGCACGGCATCCTTCGGCCGCTCCGACTCCGGCCGGCGGCGGTCGCTCAGCCACTGGACGACCAGCGCCGACAGCTCCTCGACCTCCTCGCGGGTCGCGTAGGCGAGCCAACCGCCGATGAACGCCGCCTCCTGCCACTCCTCGCTGTAGCGCTCGCGCGCGGCGAGGTAGCGGTTCAACGCCTCCTCGTCACGGGAGAGGATCACGCTCTCGAGCTGCGCCAGCGCCGCCCCGTACTCGGCGTCGTCCGCCGGGACGCTCGAGATCAACCCGGAGCGCGCGGGGTTCCGCATCCACCAGCGCTCGCGGCCCTTGCGGCGGCTGAGATCCTCGATCACGAGCTCGGCGGCCTCGAGTGCGCGCAGGTGATAGCTCGTCGCGCCGCTCGACTCGCCGAGGTCGCGCGCGAGTATCGAGGCGGTCGCAGGCCCGTCGCGCAGCGAGTCGAGCATCCGCATCCGCAGTGGGTGCGCCAGCGCCCGAACCTGGCGGGCGCCGAACGTGCGAGCCGGCTTCAGCGAGCGGGTCGGCACTCGTCGTGGAGCGGAGCGTTCACGCTCGAACCATATGCCGAACAGATCCAGGTAAAGTTTAGCCATGCCTAAACTTCTGCTCTCGCTCGTGGCCGCCCTGCTCCTCGCCGGGTGTGGCCCGGTCGAGGTGCGTGAGCAGCGTGCTCTCGACGGCGAGACGATCCAGGTCGTCGCGACGATCGGGATGATCGGCGACGCCGTCGAGCGGGTCGGCGGCGAGCGGGTCGAGGTCGACGGCGCTGATGGGCCCGGGCGTCGACCCGCACCTCTACAAGGCGAGCGAGGGCGACGTGCGCCGGCTCGAGCGCGCGGACGTCGATCTTCTACGGCGGGCTCCACCTCGAGGCGAAGATGGCGGACGTCCTCGAGCAGATCGCCGACCAGCGCGCCACCCAGGCCGTCACGGACGCGATCCCGCGAAGGCCGCTTGCTGACGCCGGCCGCAGTTCCAGGGCCAGTACGACCCGCACGTCTGGTTCGACGTCGAGCTCTGGAGCTACGCCGTCGAGCAGATGCGCGACGCGGCTCGCGGCGCTCGATCCCGGCAGCGCCGCGACTCTACCGCGCGAACGCCGACGGCCTACCTGGCCGAGCTCGACGACGCTCGACGCGCTACGTCGCGCGAGCAGGCGCAGCGCATCCCCGGAGGAGCAGCGCGTGCTCATCACCGCGCACGACGCCTTCGGCTACTTCGGCCGGGCTACGGGTTCGAGGTGCGCGGGCTGCAGGGGATCTAGCACCGCCACCGAGGCGGGCGCCGGCGACGTGCAGGCGCTGGCCGACTTCATCGCCGAGCGCGAGATCCCGGCCGATCTTCGTCGAGTCGTCCGTGTCGCCGCGCACGATCGAGGCGGTGCAGGAGGCGGTGCGGCGCCGCGGCTACGACGTCGCAGATCGGCGGCGAGCTCTTCTCCGACGCGATGGGCGACCCGGGCACGCCGGAGGGCACCTACATCGGCATGGTGCGGCACAACGTCGACACGCATCGTCGAGGGCGCTCGCGCGGATCGGCAGCGACCGATCGAGCGACTGCACCGGCGATCGAGGTCGACCGACCTGACGGTCGCCTACCGCGAGCAGCCGGTGCTGTGGGACGTCGACCTCGACGGTGCCGCAGGGCGTGCTGATGGCGATCGTCGGGCCGAACGGCGCCGGCAAGACGACGCTGATCAAGGCGATCCTCGGGCTGGTCAGGCCGGTGGCCGGCCAGGTGCTCGATCTTCGGCGAGCCGTACGCCGAGCAGCGCGCGCCTGGTCGGCTATGTGCCGCAGCGCGGCAGCGTCGACTGGGACTTTCCCGACCAGCGTGCTCGACGTGGTGCTGATGGGCCGCTACGGCGCGCTCGGCTGGTTGCGCCGGCCCGGCGAGGCGCGAGCGCGAGGCGGCGCTGGAGGCGCTGGAGCAGGTCGGCATGGCGGACTTCGCCGGCCGGCAGATCAGCCAGCTCTCCGGCGGCCAGCAGCAGCGCGTCTTCCTGGCGCGGGCGCTGGTCCAGGACGCCGAGGTCTACTTCATGGACGAGCCGTTCCAGGGCGTCGACGCGACGACCGAGCGGGCGATCGTCGAGCTGCTGCGCGAGCTGCGCGCGCCGGGCAAGACCGTCGTCGCGGTCCATCACGACCTGCAGACGGTGCCCGAGTACTTCGACTGGGTGACGCTGCTCAACGTGCGCCTGATCGCCAGCGGCCCGGTCGACGAGGTCTTCACCGACGAGAACCTGCGGCGGACCTACGGCGGCCGGCGCGCTTCTCGTAGCCGCGACGGCTACGGAGCGGCGCCGACGGCGCGAACGAGCGCTGAGCGTCGACGCTGATCCGACGCTGCTTCTGACCGACTACACGCTGCGCGACCGTCGTCGCTCGGCTCGGCGCTCGCTCGGGCGTCGATCGAGCGGCGCGCTCGGCACGCTTCGCCGTGCTGCGCCGGCAGAGCCTGGTCGGCGACGCGATCTCGCACGCCGCGCTGCCGGGCGTCGCGCTCGCCTTCCTGCTCACCGGCAGCAAGGCGCCGCTCGTGCTGCGTCGCTCGGCGCGGCGCTCGCCGGCTGGCTCGGCGACGCTGCTCGTGATGGGCATCGTCCGCGACGACGCGGATCAAGTACGACAGCGCGCTCGGGCATCGTGCTCTCGGTCTTCTTCGGCTTCGGGCTCGTGCTGCTGACCTTTATCCAGCAGCTGCCCGACGCCACCCAGGCCGGGCTCGACCAGCTTCCTCTTCGGCCAGGCGGCCGACGCTGCTCGAGCGACGTGCTCACGCATGGCCGTGCTGGGCGCGGTGGCGCTGGCGCTGATGCTGCTCGTCTGGAAGGAGTTCAAGCTGCTCTGCTTCGACCCCGACTTCGGCGCCACCTCGGCTGCCCGATGCGCGCGCTCGACGTCGCTGCTGACCGCGCTGCTCGTGGTCGCGATCGTGATCGGCCTGCAGACGGTCGGCGTCGTGCTGATGAGCGGCGATGGTCGATCGCGCCCGGCCGCGGCGGCGCGGCAGTGGACCGACCGGCTCGGCATGGTGGCGCTGCTCGCCGGGCTGTTCGGCGCCGCGCGCCGGCGTGTCGGCGCCGTCGTCTCGCGCCGAGGCGGAGCGGCTGCCGACCGGACCGACGATCGTCCTCTGCGCCAGCGCGATCGTGCTGGTCTCGCTCGCTGTTCGCGCCGAGCCGCGGCCTGCTCTGGCGCGAGGTCGCGGCGCGGCGCGACCGGCGGCGCTGCGCCTGGCGGCGGTGCTCGACGACCTGATGGACGCTCGAGCGCGCAGCAGTCGACGGCGACGCACGCCCACTCGGCCGCCGTGCTCGGCGGTGATGTCGGGCGGCGCTCGAGCGGAGCGCTCGCCGGAGCTCGAGCAGCAGCGGGCTCGTGCGCCGACGTCGGCGACGACTGGGCGCTTACCGAGCGCGGTCGCGCCGAGGCGGCGCGGACGGGAGACGCGCGTGACTTCGCGGTCAGATCGAGATCCAGCTCATCGCGGTCGTCGTCGCCGTCGCCTGCGCGCTGCCGGGCGTCGTTCCTCGTCCTCCGCTGGCTGGCGCTCGTCGAGCGACGCGATCAGCCACTCGATCCTGCTCGGGATCGTGCTCGGCTTCTTCGTACGGGCGACTCACCTCGCCGCTGCTCTCGTCGGCGCCGCCGCCGTCGGGCTCGCTCACCGTCGTGCTCGTGTCGACGCTCGAGCGCACGCGGCCTGGTGCGCGAGGACGCGGCGATCGGGCTCGTCTTCCCCGCGCTTTCTCGATCGGCGTGATCCTGATCTCGCGCTACGCCGGACGGCGTCCACCTCGACATCGACGCGGTCCTGCTCGGCGAGCTCGCGTTCGCGCCGTTCGACCGGCTCGTCTTCTGGGGCTGGGACTTCGGCCCGTCTCGCTGGTCCTGATGAGCGCGATCCTCGTCCTCAACATCGCTGCGATCGCGGTCTTCTGGAAGGAGCTGAAGCTCGCGACCTTCGATCCGGCGCTCGCGGTCGCGCTCGGCTTCACGCCCGCGCTCGTCCAGTACGGCCTGATGAGCCTGGTCTCGCTGACCGCGGTCGGCGCCTTCGACGCGGTCGGCTCGATCCTCGTCGTCGCGCTGATGATCGCACCGCCGGCGACCGCCTACCTGCTCACCGACGGCCTGCGCGGCTGCTCGTCCTGGCCGCCGCATCGGCGCGGCTAGCGGCGTCGCCGGCTACTGGCTCGCCTATGCTCCTCGACGCCTCGATCGCCGGCTCGATGGCGACGATGTCCGGCGTCTTCTTCGTCCTCGGCTGGCTGCTCGCGCCCGAGCGCGGGCTGGTGGCGCGGCGCGCCGGCGGCGCGCGGCAGCGGCTCGAGTTCGCCCAGACGATGCTCGCGATCCACCTCGCGAACCACGAGGGGCGCCCGGAGGCGGAGGTCGAGAGCCGCGTCGAGCACCTGCACGGGCATCTGCGCTGGGACGCCGCGTTCGCGGAGCGGTCGTCCGCGGCGCGGAGCGTCGCGGCCTGGTCGTGGAGCGCCGGCTCGCTCGAGCTGCGGCGCGGGCCGCACCTCGCCGCGGAGCGGTTCGCGCTCAAGCTGTGCGACGGAGCGGGCCGGGCGCGCCCTCCACCACCTTTCGGTCGCGTCGTCTTCAGACACGTCCGGGGACTGTCCCCAGACGTGTCCTTCGGACCGTCCGACGTGGCAATTGCGACTCTTCCTCCCGGCGCGGGCTCGGGTCAGCGCTGCGACGCGTCTGATCGCCGGCTGAGGCGAGCCAACCCGGCAACGATCCCGCCGGCGGCGGCCAGGCCGAGGGCGGCGACGTTCGTCGTCGCGCAGGTACGGCAGGCGTTGCAGCAGACGGCTGCCATCGGTGCGTGCTCGCCGTACTTCCCGGCCGCCTGGGCAAGCCGACCCTGCAGCACGACTTTCATGCGCGCAGTCTATGCCCGCAGTGCAGATCGCAGCCGCGCCCGCTCGGCCGGCAGCGCGAAGCCGAGCAGGAGCAGGACGAGCGGGTACGCGGCGATCAGGGCGATTGCCGCCGCGAGCGGCACGTCGAGGAGCTTGCCGAGGACCGTCAGCGCGACCGCGCCGCCGGCCGCGGTCGCGACGCGGCGCCACTGATACGGCGTCGGGAAGACCCGCTGCGCGTACCAGCACATCCCGAGGAACATCGCCGTGTAGGCGCTCGCGGCCGCGATTCCGGAGCCGATCAGCTCGTACCGCGGCACGAGCAGGAGGTTGAGGACGACGCTGATTGCGGCTGCGGCGCCCGTGATCACCCAGTTGAACTGCGTCCGCTTGGCGCGCCCCACGCCGATCGCCATCACGATGTAGCCCGCGAACGCGACCCCGCCGAAGGCGAGCAGCGCCACGACCCGCCCGCCCTCGTAGTACTCCGGCGTCGCGAGCAGGCGTACGAGCCACGGCGAGAGGAGCCCGAGCGCGAGCGCCAGCCACGACGCGGCGGCGACGAAATAGGTGAGCACGAAGGCGTAGGTCCGCTTCGCCTCGTCGTCGTCCTCGATCGAGTAGGCGAAGGCGGGCCAGGCCATCCGGAATGCCGTGATCAGGAGCACCATCGCCGAGGCGATCCGCACCCCGAGCTCGTAGCGCCCGACCTCGGCGGTGCCGACGAGCTCGTTCAGGAAGAAGCGATCGCCGAAGTTGAGCGCGATCAGGGCGAGCGCCGACGGCACGAGCGGGATCCCGAAGCGGTTCATCTCGCGCAGCAGCGGCCGCGAGAGCTGGAGGCCGAGCTGGGCGCGCCGGTAGCCGAGGAGCGCGAGGTAGACGACGAGGGTGCCGAGGAAGTTGCCGACGATCACCCCGAGCGCGCCCTGGTCGTAGGAGACGACGAGAACGAGCGTCGCCGCGACGGTGACGGCGATGTTGGCGAGGCTCGCGGCGACGAAGAGGCCCGAGCGCTCCTCGACGCGGAAGAGCGCGGTCAGCTGCTCGTAGTTCATCTGCGCCCAGATCCCGACGAACGCGGCCCGGACGAGGTTCGCGTCGTCGAGCAGGAGCAGGTCGGCGAGCGGCTCCGCGAGCAGCACCCCGGCCACGAGCCCGGCTGTCGCGCTCGCCATCGTGAACCAGAACGAGGTGCGGAGCACGAGCAGCCGTCCGGCGGTGTCCTTCGCGTCGAAGTAGAAGCGGAAGAACGCGCTCGAGATCCCGGCGCGAAGGATCGTGACGACGACCGCGGAGAGGCCGACGAGGAGGCCGACGGCGCCGAAGTCGGCCGGCTCCAGGTAGCGCGTGTACAGCGGGAGCAGGAAGACGGCGATGACGCGGGAGACGATCCCGCCGAGCCCGTAGATCGCCGAGTGCTTGCCGAGCCTGCGCATCTGCGCGCCGAGCGACGTCATCAGAGACGAGCGTAGAGAGCGAGCAGGCGGTCGGTCGCCTGCTCGAGGTCGTGCACCTGCTCGACATAGGCGCGTGAGGCCGCGCCGAGCCGGCGCCGCTCGTCGGCGGAGGCGACGAGCGGCCGGAGCTGCTCGCGCAAGCTCTCCTTCGTCGCGTTCACGATCGGGACGCGGACGCCGAACGCGTCCTCCGTGCTGCGCACCGCCTCGTCGTGGAGAAACGTGACGACCGGTTTGCCGAGCGCCATCGCCTCGATCGCGAAGAGTCCGTACCAGCCGGCGTTGAGTTGGTCGACGACGATGTCGGCGGCGCGGTAGCGCTCGAACGCCTCGTCGTGGTGCAGCCCTTCGACGAGCTCGAGGTCGGCGTCGAGCCCGTCGCACGCGGCGACGACGTGCTCGGTTCCCTTGCGGCCGCGGTGCGAGGGCGCGTGGACGATCAGCGGGCGCTTGCGATCCGACGGCGGCGCAGGCTCGATCCGCGTCAAATCGATCCCCGGCGGAATCACCTCCGCGTCCGGCACCCAGCGGATCGCGTCGTAGGAGCCGACGATCCGGGCGTCGGCTTTCCGCCCGGGCGCGAGCTGCTCCGGCGTCTTGCCGCGGATGTCGGAGCCGAGGTAGTGCATGACGGACTTCCTCCGGGCTGCACGGAGAAGCGGAAACTGGAGCGACTGCGGCACGAGCGTCAGCCCGAAGACGAAGTGGAAGACGTCCGTCCGAGGGAGGAGCCGCGCGAGCGCCGCCCACTGCCGCGACTGCCGCCGGGCGAGCCCGCCGGAGAGCTCGAGCGACCAGTCCGCCTCGGGATGGAGCTTGTAGCGCTCGAAGACGACGAGCCGCGCGTCGACGCCGCGCCGCCGCAGGGCCTGGACGTTCGCCCACGGCACGCCGGCGGTGTTCACGGGGCAGTGGACGACGCGGAGCCGGCGCGGATCGCTCATCGCGGGCGAGGATACGGGCGTCACGTAGCCTGGCGAGATGGCAGCGATCGAAGCCGAGGGGCTCGTGAAGGTCTACCGCTCGCGCAAGAACGAGGTGCGCGCGCTCGACGGGGTCGACCTCGAGGTGGAGGAGGGAACCGTGCTCGGCCTGCTCGGCCCGAACGGCGCCGGCAAGACGACGACGGTGCGGATCCTCGCCACGCTGCTGCGCGCGGACGCGGGAACCGCGCGCGTGGCGGGGCTCGACGTCGTCCGCGACGCGCAGGCGGTTCGCCGCACGATCGGCCTCTCCGGCCAGTACGCGGCCGTCGACGAGAACCTGACCGGACGCGAGAACCTCTGGATGTTCGGCCGCCTCTACCAGCTCTCGAACGCCGAGGCGCGAAGCCGTGCCGACGAGCTGCTCGAGCGCTTCCTCCTCGACGAGGCCGCCGACCGGGTCGCGAAGACGTACTCGGGCGGGATGCGGCGGCGACTCGATCTCGCCAGCGCGCTGATCGGCCGGCCGCGCCTCCTGTTCCTCGACGAGCCGACCACCGGGCTCGATCCGCGGAGCAGGCTCGGAATGTGGGACGTGATCCGGGCGCAGGTCCGCGAGGGCGGGACGCTCCTCCTGACGACGCAGTACCTGGAGGAGGCCGACGAGCTCGCAAACGAGATCGCGGTGGTCGACAAGGGCAGGATCATCGCGCGCGGCACGAGCGACCAGCTCAAGTCGCAGGTGGGCGGCGAGCGGATCGAGGTGGTCGTCCACGAGCTCGGGAACCTGAGCCGGGCCGCCCAGCTCCTCGCGCCCGACGGCCATTCGACCGCCGAGGAGCACACGCGCCGGCTCACGATCGCGGCCGACGGTGGCGCGACGCAGCTCGTCGAGGTCGTACGTCAGCTGGGAGAGGCGGCGATCAAGATCGACGACATCGCGCTCCGCCGGCCGACGCTCGACGACGTCTTTCTCTCGCTCACCGGCCACGCCGCCGAGGAGCTGCCGGGCGAGGAAGCGGCATGAGCGGCGTCCAGGCGGCGGTCAGCGACGGCCTGATCATGACGTGGCGGAACCTGAAGCGGGTGCCGCGGATTCCGGAGCTCGCGATCTTCGCGATCCTCCAGTCGATCATGTTCGTGCTGCTCTTCGCGTACGTCTTCGGCGGCGCGATCCCGCTTCCGGGTGGCGGCTCGTATCGCGAGTACCTGATGCCCGGGATCTTCATCCAGACGCTCGGCTTCGCGTCGATCACCACGGCGATCGCGATGACCGACGACCTGGCGAAGGGCCTGATCGACCGCTTCCGCTCGCTGCCGATGGCGCGTTCCGCGGTGCTGAGCGGCCGCACCGTCTCCGACGTCGTCTACAACGCGGGCATCCTCGTGGTCCTGATGGCCACGGGCCTCGTCGTCGGCTGGCGCGTCCACACGAACGTCGGCGACTTCCTGCTCGCGGTGGCGCTGATGCTCTTCTTCACCTTCGCGATGGCCTGGATCGGCGTCCTGATCGGCCTGCTCGTGCCCTCGGTCGAGGTCGGACAGCAGCTCGGCTTCCTGATCATCTTCCCGCTCACGTTCCTCTCGAACGCCTTCGTCCCGACCGAGACGCTGCCGGACTGGCTGCAGCCGATCGCCGAGTGGAACCCGTTCAGCGCGCTCACGGCCGCGACCCGCGAGCTCTTCGGGAACCCGAATCCGTTCACGTCGGGGTTCCCGGGCGAGCATGCGTTCCTGCTCTCGATTATCTGGACGGTCGGGCTGCTGGTCGTCTTCGCGCCGCTCGCCGTGCGGAAGTACAACTCGATCGACCGCTAGCTCAGGCGTCCCACTCGACCTGGTCGAAGTAGCGGAGCGCCGTCCGGCCCGGCCTCACGCGCCCGCGCAGCGCCACGAGCTCCTCGTCGGAGATCTCGCCGAGCGCCCGCTTGACACCGAGGTAGGGCAGGTTGAGGTCGTCCTGGTAGACGATCGTCGAGATCCGCGGGTTGATCTCGATCACGTGCTCGCCGACGAGCTGGATGTTGAAGAAGTGCTCGATCGCGAGCTCGGCGACGAGCCGGTCGGCGGTCTCCATGAGCGCCTCGTCCTCGAGGGTGACGAAGTACATCGCGAGCCCCGCTCGCATCGCCTCGCGTGTCTTCGGATGGCCGAGGACGACGCGCTCGCCGTCCGCGATCCCGTCGATCGTCCGCTCGCCGCCCGTCGCGAGCTCCATCACCAGTAGATCCGGGCCGCCCTCGTCGGGGAGGAGCTCGACCGCCTCCTCGAGCCGCATCGCCACCGACCCGGGCCGCTCGTTCAGGAGCTGGTGCGCGCGGTCGACCGTCGGATCGAGGATCCGGAAGCCGCGCGAGCCGGACGAGAAGACGGGCTTGAAGCAGACGGCGCGGTCGGGGTAGCCGAGCTCGCGCGCCGCCGCCTCGACCTCGCGCGCGCCGTTGACTCGCCGGAAGTCCGGCCCGGTGATCCCGAGCCGCTGCAGCAGCGCGTAGGTCTCGGCCTTGTCGTTCGAGCGATGGATCGTGTCGGGACTCGAGACGAGCACCGGAACCGGAAAGCGATCGCGGTGCGCGGCGAGCCCCTCGAGGTCGAAGGACGACTGCGGCAGGACGCAGTCGACGCCCTCGCGCTCGACGACGTCGAGGATCGCGTCCGCGAAGCCGGGATCCGAGCCGGCCGGGACGAGGTGGAACGCGTCGCAGAGGTGGCGGCCGATCGAGCGCTCGCTCATGTCGGTGCCGACGAGCCGGACGGTCCGCTCGCCGTTCGCCCGCAACCCCTTCAGCAGCGCCGCCGTCCCCGGCGCGCCGGACGCGGAGACGAGAACAGTGATCTCCTTCACGAGAGGTCGATCCGGTCCTCGGCGAGCTGGTCGAGACGACGCTCCTTCTCCTCCTCGAGCATCGCGCGCATCGTCTGGCCCATCCGCTCGCCCGGATAGACCCAGATCTCGGGGTGGGTGAGGAGCTGGAGCCACGGGAAGGCGCCGTCGCGCAGCTCCTCGTGCGGGCAGCCGGAGCGCCAGTGCTGGTTCGAGTCCGAGCGGTAGGTCTCCGGGTCGAACCACGGCGACTCCATCACGTTGATCGCCCCCTCGATCGGCGCGCGCATGTACTCCGGGTCGGGGTTGTGCCAGGCGACGACGCGCTCGAAGCGGTCGTCCAGCTCGAGCCGCGGATAGACCGCGTGCAGCCCTACGCGATGCCCAAGCTCCCGCAGCCGCTCGAGCGCGCGCTCGCCCTCCGGCGAGGAGAGGTTGTAGAAGACCGAGCCCGTCATCAGGAAATAGGTCGCGGCGGCGCCGGCCTCCGCCTCGAGCTCCGCCATCCGGAGAGCCGCGTCGAGCGAGAGGTCGACGTCGTGGCGCAGGATCAGATCGCCGTCGGCCGGAGCGCCCTCGAAGAACGCGAATCGGTAGCCGCCAGCCTTCGCCGCCTCGAGCAGCTCGCGGTAGTGGGCGAGATCGAAGGCGCAGCTCATTCGACCTCCACCTCCAGCAGCCGCGCGGCTGCTTCCGCCCGCTGCAGCGCCTCGACCGACGTGTTGGCGGTCGCGATCACGTAACCGCGGCGGTCGCCGTCGAGTCGCACCGGCCTGATCGTCTCGCCCTCCTGGAGATACGTGTCCGCCTGGACGACACCGTCCGCCGCGAGCACGGGCTCGAGCGAGCCGATCCGCGCCACCTTTCCGGTCGGCAGCGGCCCTGGCTGCGCGGTGAGGAAGCGGATCGCGAGCGGCTGCACGAAGCGCGGCAGCACGAGCTCGTCCGGAATCTGCTCTCCGAGCGCCTGCCGCAGCGCGACCTCCACCAGGTCGACGCCCACCGCGTGCCGGACGAGATCGGCCATCTGACCGCCCGGAATCCGTGCTGCGACCTCGACCACGCGCACCGACCCGTCGTCGGAGACGATCAGCTGGGGGAAGGCGATCCCGTCCCGGAGCCCGAGCGCGCGCACCGCGCTCGTCGCAACCCGCTCTGCCTCCGCCAGCACGTCGCCGTAGATCGAAGCGGGGTAGACGTGGATCCAGCCGACGCCGAAGCCGATCCCCGGTGGCCGCAGCCGGTCCGAGAGCGTGAGCGGGATCGCCTCGCCGTCGCGCGCGATCACGATTCCGTTCAGCTCGAGGCCGTCGTGGAAGCTCTCGACGATCGCCTCCTCGGTCGGCGAGGCCGCGAGCGCCGCGTGGAGATGGGCGTCGAGGTCGTCCGCCGACTCGAGGTAGAAGATCCCGCGCTGGCCGCCGGAGTCGACGGGCTTCAGCACCGCCGGCACGCCCACGTTGTCCAGAGCGGCTCGTGCGCTCGCCAGATCCCGCGCCGCCGCGAACCGCGGCTGCGGCACGCCGGCGTCGGCGAGCGTCCGGCGCATCGCGATCTTGTGCGTCATCAGATGCGCCGTCTCGACGCCGATCCCCGGCAGGCCGAGCGCCTCGGCGACGGCAGCGACGACCGGCACGGCCCGGTCGGCGGAGACGGTCAGGACGCCGTCGACCGCGTGCCGTCGTGCGACCTCGGTGACCGCGCTCACATCCGTGAAATCGACTGCCTCGGCCACGTCGGCGACCTGAAGTCCCGGCGCGTCGGCGTTCCGGTCGACCGCGACCACCCGCAGCCCGAGCTCCTGCGCGCGCTGGATCGCGCGCCGCTGATGCCGGCCCGCGCCGACGAAGAGGACCGTGGACACCGCGCGATGCTATTCGGTCGTCTAGAAGCCGGTCGGGAAGACGGGGCCGAGCCGATCCCACCGCTCGAACACGCAGCCGCTCGAGCGGTCGAAGCGCTCGTCGATCGTGCGCCCGCGGAAGCTGCCTTCGATCACGGCGACCTCCGGGCTCGCGCCCGGGATCTCGTCGCACCGCGGCACCGGCTTGATCTTCCCGAACGGATCGTCGAGCGCCGCGAGCCGGGCGCAGGCCGCATCGCGATCCGGGTGATCGCCGCCGGTGGGCTCGCACTGGAGCGTCCACGTGGTCGAGTCGCCGCCGACGCCGTTCGGATAGACGGTCACGCGCAGGTCGATCGTGCCGCCTCCGTCCTCTCCCTCGTCGCCGCCTCCGCAACCCGCGAGCGCGAGCGCGGCCACCACCACGACCAGGAGCCTCACGGACCGCCCTCGGCGTAGGCGGGCAGGAGAAAGCGAAGCCGGTCGAAGCGCGAGATCTCGCAGCCGTTGGCTCGGCCGAGCCGAATCCAGATCCGCCGGCCCTCGTAGGTGCCCGCGACGATCGCCTCCTGCGGGCCGCCGTAGATCTCGGTGCAGGCGCGGTCGCTCGGGATCGGCTCGAAGGGCCTTCGCATCGCCGCGAGCTTCGCGCAGGCGCCGGACGCCCGGGGCAGCGTCCCTCCGGCGGGTCTGCAGCGGAGCGTCCAGCGCTGGGGTGTTCCTCGCTCCCGTCCCTGAGCCCAGTACGTCACACGCAACTCGTCCGACGCCTGAGCCGGCGCGGCGAGCGCGAGCACGGTCGAAATCAGCGCGATGCCCATGGAGGAAACGGTAGCGGCGCTAGACTCGCCGCGTGTCTCTCCAGGGCAAGCGAATCTTCGTCACAGGCGGCGCCGGCTTCATCGGGACGACGCTCGCGCGAAGGCTCGTCGACTCGAACGAGGTGATCGCCGCCGACAACCTGCATCGCGATGCGCTCGGCGGCACGCCGCTCGCCGACCACCCGAACTTCACCTTCCATCAGGCGGACATCCTCGATCTCGACGCGATGAAGGAGCTCGCGCGCGGCGCGACGCACATCGTCCACTGCGCCGCGATCGCGGGCGTCGACGACGTGCTCAGGAGCCCGGTGCGCGTGATGCGCGTCAACGTGATCGGCACCTACAACGTGCTCGAGGCGGCGCTCTCGACGCTCGACAGCGTCGAGCGATTCGTCGACTTCTCGACGAGCGAGGTCTTCGGCACCCACGCGTTCCGCGTCCACGAGGGGCAGGTCTCGACGATCGGCTCGGTCGGCGAGGCACGCTGGACCTACGCGGTCTCGAAGCTCGCCGGCGAGCACATGTCGCACGCCTACCACGACGAGCTCGGCCTGCCCGCGGTCACGGTTCACCCCTTCAACGTCTTCGGCCCCGGCCAGATCGGCGGGGGCGCGATTCGCGCGTTCATCGAGAACGCGCTCGAGGGCCGCGACCTCGTGATCCACGGCGACGGCTCGCAGATCCGAGCGTGGTGCTACGTCGACGACATGGTCGAGGGCACGCTCCGCTGCCTCGAGCATCCCGATGCCGTCGGCCAGGCGTTCAACATCGGCAACACGCGCTCGACGGTGACGATCTACGACCTCGCGCAGCGGATCCGGCGGCTGACCGAGGCCGACGTCGAGATCGTCTTCCAGCCGCTTCACTACGCGGACGTCGAGCTGCGGATCCCGAACGTCGAGAAGGCGCGCGACGTGCTCGGCTTCGACGCGAAGGTCGATCTCGACGAGGGGCTCGCCAAGACGATCGCGTGGTATCGCGAGCGCAAGCCCGCACTCGCTTGAGCGACATTCGGCTCGCGCAGCCCGACGTCGGTGAAGACGAGCTGGCGGAGGTGGCCGAGGTTCTCCGCTCCGGGAACCTGACGATGGGGCCGAAGGTGGCGGAGCTCGAGGAGCTCGTCGCCGCCGCGTGCGGAGTCGAGCACGCCGTCGCCGTCTCGAACGGGACGGCTGCGTTGCACTTGGCCGTGCTCGCGCTCGGGATCGGACCAGGTTCGGATGGGCAGCGCGACGAGGTGATCGTCCCGGCCTACACCTTCCCGGCGACGGCGAACGTCGTCCGGCTGGCCGGAGCGAAGGCCGTGCTCGTCGACGTCGACCCGGACACGTTCAACCTCGACCTCGAGCGCGTCTACGAGGCTGTGACCGCGCGGACGAAGGCGGTGCTCGCGGTTCACCTGTTCGGCCGGCCGCTCGACTGGGCCGCGCTCCAGGACGCGGTCTCGCCGGAGATCGTGCTGCTCGAGGATGCCGCCGGAGCGCTCGGCGCTTGCTGGCAGGGAATGCCGTGCGGCGGACTCGGGGCGATGGGCTGTCTCTCGTTCCACCCGCGCAAGATCGTGACGACGGGCGAGGGCGGCGCGGTGACGACGAACGACGCGGAGCTCGCCGCGTCGATCCGGCGGCTCCGCCACCACGGGCTCGACCCGGATTCGGACATCGCCGAGCCCTCCACGAACTACCGGCTCGCGGACGTGCTCTGCGCGCTCGGGATTCCGCAGCTCCGCCGGCTGGACGAGCTGCTCGCGGAGCGGACGCGGATCGCGGCCGCGTATGCCGAGCGGCTCGCCGGCGTCGTCGAGCTGCCCGACGCAGACGAGGGCGACACGCACGGCTGGCAGGCCTACGTGGTCCGGCTCGACCGGCGCGACGAGGCGCTGGCAGCGCTGCGCGCCGAGGGAATCGAGGTCCAGATCGGCACCTACGCGCTCCACCACCTCTCTGCCTACCGCGATCAGGGACCGTTCCCGGGCGCGGACGCGGCGTTCGCGCGGGCGCTCGCGCTCCCGCTCCACTCGCAGCTGACGGATGCCGAGCTCGATCGCGTCGCCGAAGGCGTCGCGCGCTTCGCTTGACACGCAGTCGTTGTTAGTGAACACTTACTACCGATGAGCACCACGGCGACGAGACAGACGGCGGACGAGCGGCGCGAGGCGGTGTACGAGGCTGCGGCGCACGAGTTCGCCCAGAAGGGCCTCCACGGCGCCTCCACGGACGAGATCGCCAAGCAGGCGGGAATCTCGCAGCCGTACCTCTTCCGCCTCTTCGGGACGAAGAAGGGCCTCTACCTCGAGACGACGAGCCGGAAGATGGAAGACACCTACACGCTCTTCGAGCGCGCCTCGCGCGGGACGACGGGCAAGGAGGCTCTCGACGCGATGGGCGAGGCGTATACCGAGCTGATGACCGATCGCGACCGGGTGCTCCTGATGCTCCAGTGCTTCTCGGACTGCGACGACGACGACATCCGCGCGAACGTCCGCCGGGTGTGGCGCGACCTCGTCGAGCTGATCGAGCAACGCTCGGAGATGAGCCCGCCGGAGGTCAGCGCCTTCTTCGCGAAGGGCATGCTGCTCACGATCACGATGGCGATGAAGCTCGACGTCGACCCGACCCCCTGGGGCGACCGGCTGATCGCCGGCTGCAAAGAGGACGGATAACCGCACTGTGGTTGCTCTTTTTATTTCGTCTACTACGGTAGTAACCGCTTACTTCACCGTAAGGAGTTGAGATGACTGCTCGAACGAAGACGCTGTGGACGTTCGCGATCACCTCGATCGCCCTCTTCATGGTCACCCTGGACAACCTGGTCGTGACGACGGCGATCCCCGTGATCCGGGAAGACCTCGACGCCTCGCTCGAGAGCCTCGAGTGGACGGTGAACGCCTACACGCTCACCTTCGCGGTGCTCCTCCTGACCGGTGCGGCTCTCGGCGACCGCTTCGGCCGCCGGCGGGTCTTCGCGATCGGGGTCGGCGTCTTCACGCTCGGCTCGGTCGCGGCGGCGCTCGCGCCGACCGTCGAGCTGCTGAACCTGGCGCGCGCGCTCCAGGGTCTCGGTGGCGCGATCGTGATGCCGCTCACCCTGACGATCCTGAGCGCGGCGGTACCGAAGGAGAAGCGCGGGCTCGCGCTCGGCGCCTGGGGCGGGATCAGCGGTCTCGCGGTCGCCTTCGGGCCGGTGGTCGGCGGCGCCGTCGTCCAGGGGCTCTCGTGGCAGTGGATCTTCTGGCTGAACGTGCCGATCGGCCTGCTCCTGATCCCGCTCGCGCTCACCCGCCTGCAGGAGACCTACGGGCCGGGCGGGAGGCTCGACCTGCCCGGGCTCGGGCTCGCGAGCGCCGGGCTGTTCGGAATCGTGTGGGGCCTGATCCGCGGGAACGGCCAGGGCTGGACCAGCCCCGAGATCGTCGCCTCGCTCGCACTCGGCCTCGTGCTCGTGGCCGCGTTCGTCGCCTGGGAGCTGCGGACGGCGGCGCCGATGCTGCCGATGCGCTTCTTCCGCAAGCCGTCGTTCGCGCTCGCAAATGTCGCGTCGCTCTTCATGTTCTTCGGGATGTTCGGCTCGATCTTCCTGCTCTCGCAGTTCTTCCAGACGGTGCAGGGGTACTCACCGCTCGGCGCCGGCCTGAGGATCCTGCCGTGGACGCTCGCGCCGATGTTCATCGCTCCGATCGCCGGCGCCATGTCGGACCGCATCCCGGGGAAGACGCTCGTGGGGATCGGGCTGACCCTCCAGGCGGGCTCGCTCGTCTGGCTCGGCCTCGTCTCGACGCCGACGGTGGCGTACTCGACGCTGATCGCTCCGTTCGTGCTCGCCGGGATCGGGATGTCGCTCTTCTTCGCCCCGATGGCGAACATCGTCCTCTCGGCCGTGCGCCCCGAGGAGGAGGGCCAGGCCTCGGGCGCCAACAACGCGATCCGCGAGCTGGGCGGCGTCTTCGGCGTCGCCGTGCTGGCGTCCGTCTTCGTGAGCTTCGGGGGATACGAGACCAGCCAAGCCTTCGTGGACGGGATGAACCCGGCGCTCGTGCTCGGCGGCGTGGTCGTCGGCCTCGGCGCTCTCGCCGCGTTCCTGATCCCGGGCCGCAAGCGCGAGGAGCAATCCGTCGGCGCGCTGGCGGAAGCGGCCTGAGCCGTCCGTTCGAGACGTGTCCCAGGGACTGTCCCTGGGACACGTCCGTTGCGGACACGTCCAGGGCTGCGTCGCAGCTAGACCACGTCCCAACCCTCGGGAAGCACCGGGAGCGGCCAGGCCGGATCGGGGCGCCAGTCCTCCCAGCCCGTCGGGAACGGCCACTCTTCGAGCACGCGCCGAGCCTCTGCGCGGACAGCCTCCTCGTCGAGCAGCCCGAGCGCGGCGGCCTGTTCGAGCTCGTCCTCGTCCTTCCAGCGGTGCGTGCCGTCGGGTGCGACGATCAGGTCGAGCTTCTCGTCGAAGGTGTCGAAGCCGACGGGGGAGCGGCGCAGCGGGCGCTCGAAGTTCACGTACCAGTGATCGAGCTCCCACGCGGAGTCCCAGAAGACGTAGATCGAGTGGGCCCGGCCGGGACGTGCGACGCAGAGCTGAGCGGCGCGCGGGGCGGTGTCGACGAGCGTCCAGTCGTCGCCGGGGATGCGGAGACCGCCGCCGGGAACCTTCGCGGGCGAGCCGGCGGGGATCCAAAGCGCAACCACCTCGGCTGTCTCCGCCACGATCCGGCATGCCTGAGCCCGCCAGACCCGGCCGCGATGGACGTCGCGCCAGACGGCGTCGTCGCTAGATCGCATCCCAACCTTCGGGCAACACCGGCGGCGTCCAGGCCGGGTCGGGCTTCCAGGCGGCCCACTCCTCGCTCCACCAGCGGCGACCGGCGTCGAGCTCGGCGCCCAGACGGGCGCCTTCGGCCCGGATCGCGGCGATCTCGTCGCGCGTCCAACGGCCGCGCACGATCCACGGGTCGAGTTGCTCGTCGTCCTTGAAGCTCCACGTGCCGTCCGGCGAGACCACGATGTCGAGCTCGAGATCCTGGGTGTCGAAGCCGAGCAGGGTACGGCGCCAGGGTTCCTCGAGATTCACGTACCAGCCGGCGAACCGGCGCGCCGGCCCTTCCCAGAACACCCACACGGAGTGCATCGCACCGGGACGGTGGAGCTGGACGACGCCGTGTCCGTACCACCGGTCGCGCCCGCTCCACGGGTGCGGCTCGCCGAAGAAGTCAGCGGCGAAAGCGAGCGGCGCTCCCTCCGGCATGTAGAGCGCCAGCAGATCGTCGGTGTCGTGCACGACGATCCCGCCCCAGCCGAAGAAGACGTCACCGTGCCAGACGTCCCGCCGCACGATGGCATCTCCCGGCTGCCACCTCATCTCAGCCCTTGTAGCCGATCACGACCCGCTCGGGCCGCGCGGCGAGCGCGGCCGTGCCGGCGAGGAAGAGCGCCGCGAGCGACCAGACGACCACAGCGCGCGCGGCGTCCGTCGCGCCTTCGCCGCCGAGTACGAGCCAGGCGAGTAGGCAGATGAGGACGCCGTTCCCGAGCCGGGCGCCGAGCCCGATCGCGATCTGCTCCTCGCGGGAGTCTCGCGCGCGGTGCAGCCGAAGGAGCAGCACGGCGATTCCCACGAGCAGCGCCTCGAGCGGAACGGCGAGCGCCAGCGGCGGCTGCACGGCGGCGAAGAGAAGCGCATTCGCGAGGACGAGAGCCGCCAGGCTCGCGGCGCACGTCACCGTCGAGCCGAACCGGAGCAGGAGCGTCGGCTTGCCGTAACGGGCGTCGCCGGCGCGGTCGCGATAGTCCTTGAGCACGATTCTCGCGAGGAAGAGCACCGAGAGCGCGGCTGCGAGCACGACGTCTCCGCGACCAACCTGCCGCCCCGAAGCGAGCACGCCGAGAGCGAACGGCACCGGCACGTACGCGACCGAGAGGAGGAGCGGTGCGAGCCAGGTGCGATACGAGACGCGGAGCGGCGGCAGCGAGTAGGCGATCCCGACCGCGAGCGAGCCGGCGACGACGCCGACGGCGGTCCAGCCGAGCGGCGCGGCGGCACCGAGAGCGGTCGCACACGCGAGCAGATGCAGCCGCCAGAGATCGCGCTCGCACGCGTCGCCCGTGACGAGTGGCCGCGCGCGATCGCCGGGGTGGTTGATCCGGTCGACGTCGGCGTCTGCGATGTCGTTCACCGACGTGGCCGCGACATAGCTCGCCGCCAGCGCCAGAGCGGCCGCAGAGCAGATCCACGGAGAACGCGGGCAACCCGTCGGGCCAGGCGGCGCCGAGCAACATGAACGTCCAGACCATTGCAGCCACCCGGAAGCGCAGGAGTCGCAGGGAAAGCGCAGGCAGCGAGCTCACTTCGGCGTGATCACCTTCAGCGGCCAGATCGTCGTCAGCACGAGCACGTACACGACCCAGAGGGCGTGGTAGAGGGCGAGGAACGCGAGCGCGACCCAGAAGACGTTCAGCAGCAGAGCCGCGTCGCCGAGCAGGCTGGCGCGGACGGCCGTCTCCCGAAAGGCGATCCCCGCGAGCGAGACGGCTCCGGCGAGGGCAAGCGCAACGAGGAGCGAGACCCCGGACCCGAGCACGAAGCCCACGTACTCGAGGCCCCCGAAGGCGAGAAGGAGCGGCAGCCCGCCGGTGGCGAAGAGGAGTGCCGCTGCCAGCGCAGCCACGACCAGCACGCGCTTCCAGCTCGTCGGCGCCCGTCCGAGGCGGCGGCGGCAGACGCGGTAGATGACGAAGAGCGCGAGCGCGTAGAGCACGAAGACCGACGCGGCGACGAAGATCGCTCCGCCGGTCGTGCTCGGATCGACGAACGCCTCGTACCTGCCCTCCTCGCTCACCTCGTACAGGCCGCGGGGACTGAGCACGAACTTGACGAGGACGACCAGCGCGTTGTAGCCGACGGCGTAGAGCGCCACCGCCTGAGGCAGACCGAGGTCGCGCGTCAGGCCGAGGTAGAGCGCACCCGTGGTCAGCGCGCCGACGACGACCCCAGTCGCGAGGAGAGTCGCGAGCGCGGGGAGCTCCGCGTCCGCGTCACCGAGGCGCGGCACGAACACCGCGGCGATCCCGGCGAGCGCGAAACCGCCGCCGAGCTTCGCGAGGAGCGGAGCGGTCATCGCGGCTGACGGTAGGCAGCGCGGAGGACGGCACGCACTGCGCGGTACGCTCCGAGGTGCGATGGCCGAGATCGACCTCCTCACCGAGCCTCGCGACAGCGCCGCCCACGAGACGTGGCCGGCGCCGGAGCTCTCGATCGTCGTCACGCTCTACGACGAGGAGGCGCACGCTCGAGGAGCTGTACCGGCGCATCGTCGCGACGCTCGGCGACCGCTCCTACGAGCTGATCTTCGTCGACGACGGCTCGCGCGACGGCACCTGGCCGATCGTCGAGCGGCTGCACGCGGCCGACCCGCGCGTCCGCGCCGTCCGCTTCAAGCGCAACTTCGGCCAGCACCCCGCGATGCACGCCGGTCTGGCGCGCGCCCGCGGCGAGATCGTCGTGACGATGGACGGCGACCTCCAGAACCAGCCCGAGGACATCCCGAAGCTCGTCGCCGCGCTCGCCGACGGGACGGACGTCGCAAGCGGCCGGCGCGCCGCGCGCCACGACTCCTGGGGCCGCACTCTTCCCTCGCGCCTGATCAACGGGATGCTCCGCCGTTTCACCGGCGTGGAGATCGCCGACTTCGGCTGCGCCTTCAACGCCTACCGTCGCACGGCCGTCACCCCGATGCTCGGCGCGATCGGGAAGCAAAAGTTCACGAAGGCGCTGATCCTCTCCGGCGGCGCCTCGGTGGTCGAGGTCGACGTCGGTCACGCCGCCCGCGCCGGGAGCTCCCGGTACTCCCCGCTCCGCCTGACGCGGCTCGCGCTGCACGTGCTCGCCGGCTTCTGGCCGCAGCCGATCCAGTGGATCGGGATCGCGCTCGGCGCCGTCTGCTCGCTCCTCGCAACCGTCCTGCTCGCGTACGGGATCTGGTTCTGGATCGCCCGCGAGGACTTTCCCGGCCCACTCCTCGGCGGCGTCGCCGTGCTCTTCGTGCTCGGGATCCAGGGCTTCATCCTCGCCCTCGTCGGCGAGTATCTGGGCAGAATCCAGCGCGAGGTCGAAGGCCGGCCGTTCTACTCGATCGAGAGGGAGCTTTGAGTAAGCGCGTTCTGGTCACCGGCGGCGCCGGGTTCATCTCGTCCAACTTCATCCGCCACCTGCTGGCGCACACGGCCTACGAGGTCGTCTCGCTCGACGCGCTCACCTACGCCGGCAACCTCGAGAACCTCGCCGACGTGATGGGGCACGAGCGACTCTCGTTCGTGCACGGCGACATCCGCGACGCCGAGCTGATGGCGAAGGTGGTCGCCGAGGTCGACGTGATCGTGAACGCGGCCGCCGAGTCGCACGTGGAGAAGTCGATCGAGGAAGGCGCCTCCGAGTTCGTGACGACGAACGTCGAAGGGACGCAGATCCTGCTCGACGCGATTCGTCGCGCGCCCGTCGAGCGTTTCATCCTGATCTCGTCGAGCGAGGTCTACGGCACGGCGGAATGCGCGCCGATGGACGAGGAGCACCCGCTGAACCCGCGCTCGCCGTACGCCGCGACGAAGGCGGGCGGTGACCGGCTCGCCTACTCGTACTTCGTCACCTACGGGCTTCCGATCGTGATCGTCCGCCCGTTCAACAACTACGGGCCGCGGCAGCATCCCGAGAAGGTGATCCCGCGCTTCATCACGCAGGCGCTGGCCGGCGAGGCGCTGACGATCCACGGCGACGGTCACGCGAGCCGCGACTGGCTCTACGTCGACGACGACGCGGAGGCGATCGAGGCGATCATCGCGGCGGACATCGACGCGCTGGCGGGCGAGGTCGTGAACGTCGCGACCGGGATCGACATCTCCGTCGCCGACGTCGCCGACGCCGTGCTCGCGGCCGTGGGCCGCGACGTCGAGAAGATCCACGTGGAGGAGCGCCTCGGCCAGGTCGACCGGCACATCGGCTCGACCGAGAAGCTCGAGCGGCTGACGGGCTTTCGGGCGCGCACGAGCTTCGAGGCCGGGCTCGAGCGGACGGTCGCGTGGTATCGCGAGAACGAGGCGTGGTGGCGGGAAGTCCTCGAGCGCGACCGCGTCTCCTCGTTCTAGGCGCCGGAGCGGCGCAGCTCGGGCTCCTGCGCGCAGCGCGCGAGCGCGACCTGCACGTGCTCGCAGTCGATCGCGATCCCGCAGCGCCGGGCTTCCGCTACGCCGACACCCGCGCCGTCGTCTCGACGGAGGACGAGTCCGCTGTCGACCGGCTGGCGCGCGCTCACCGGATCGACGGCGTCATCTCTCCCGGCGCGGACTGGACCGTGGGGATCGCCGCGCGCCTCGCCGAGCGGCTCGGGCTGCCGCACCCGATCGACGGGGCGACCGCCGTGCTCGCGACCTCGAAGTCGCGCCAGCGCGACCGCTTCGCCGCCGCCGGGCTGCCGCAGCCGCGCGTGCTCGCCGAGCCGCGCGTTCCCTGTGTCGTCAAGGCGCCCGACCGGCAGGGCCAGCGGGGACTGACGCTGGTGCGCAACGAGGCGGATCTCCCGGCCGCGATCGAGACGGCCCGCGCCGCCTCGCGCAACGGCACCTTCATCGCCGAGGAGTACGTCGAGGGGCCGGAGGTGACCGTGAACGCAGTCTCGCTCGACGGCGTCTTCCATCCCCTGACCATCACTGACAGGCTGACCGCCGAGCCGCCGGCGTTCGGGGTCGCGCTCGCCCACGCCTGGCCGGCGAGACTTAGTGTTGAAACAACACAAGCTCTCGTCGCTGCCGCTCGGGCCGCGGCCGAGGCGCTCGGGATCCGGAACGGGCCGACCTATACGCAGATTCGGGTCGGCGAGGACGGACCCCGCGTGGTCGAGCTGGCCGCGCGGCTCGGTGGCGGTCACGACGCCGAGCTCTGCGAGCTCGCGACCGGCGTCTCGCTCAACGACCTCGCGCTCGATTTCGCGCTGGGAAGAGTGCCAAGTGTTGTTTCAACACAAAGTCTGGTCGGCGGCGCGTGCGTCCTCTTCCTCGTCGCGCCCGAAGGGGAGCTGCAGGCCGTCGAAGGCGTGGAGGAGGCCGAGGCCGTCGAGGGCGTCGCGGAGGTTCGGATCTACCGATCGCCCGGCTGGCGCTTCGGGCCGCTCCTGCGCGGCGCCGACCGGGCCGGCGCGATCCTCGCGACGGGCGAGAGCCGCGACGACGCGCTCGAGCGCGCTCGCCGGGCGGCCGGCGCAATACGCTTCGCACGTCGTATGACCAGAGAGACACAGCTCGGCTTCCAGCCTCCCGCGATCGGCGAGGAGGAGATCGAGGCCGTCGCCGACGCGCTCCGCTCGGGCTGGCTGACGACCGGGCCGCGGGCGGCGCTGCTCGAGGAGCGGATGGCCGAGTACCTCGAGGCGAAGCACGTGCTCGCCGTCGCGTCGGGCACCGCCGCGATGCACCTCGCGCTCGTCGCGCTCGGCATCGGTGCCGGCGACGAGGTGATCACGACCCCGATCACCTGGCCGGCGACCGCGAACGTGATCGTCCACACGGGCGCGACGCCGGTCTTCGTCGACGTCCGCGAGGGCGACCTGAACATCGACCCGGCGGCCGTCGCAGCCGCCGTCACGGAGCGGACGAAGGCGATCATGCCGGTCCACCTCGCCGGGCAGCCGTGCGACCTCGACCCGATCTGGGAGCTCGGGATCCCGGTGATCGAGGACGCGGCGCACGCCGCCGAGAGCGCCTATCGCGGGCGCAAGCTCGGCGGCCTCTCGACCGCGACCTGCTTCTCGCTCTACGCGACGAAGAACATCGCCGCCGGCGAAGGCGGGCTCGTCTCGACGAACGACGACGCCGTCGCCGACGCGATCCGGAACCTGCGCCTGATGCGGCGCGGCGACGGCTCGCTCTACGACATCACGGTGCCGGGCTACAAGGCGAACCTCTCGGACGTGCTCGCGGCGATCGCGCTCGTCCAGCTCGACAAGCTCCCCGAGCACACCGCCCGCCGTCAGCGCCAGTTCGAGCTCTACGACGACGGCCTCGCCGGGCTCGACGGGATCGAGCCGCTCGCGCGCGACCCACGCGACACGCACGCGCTCCACCTCTACGTCGTCCGCGTCGACGCCGAGCGGTTCGGGCTCACGCGCGACGAGCTCCAGCGCGTCGCTCGGCGAGGAGCGGATCTCGACCTCGATCCACTTCCTGCCGGTGCACCGCCTCACCTGGTACCGGGAGCGCTTTCCGGAGCAGCAGCGGCTTCCGGTGGCCGAGCGCGCGGGCGACGAGATCCTCTCGCTGCCGCTCTCGCCGGCGCATTCGGAGGCAGACATCGCCGACGTGCTCGAGGCACTGCACCGGATTCACGACCGCGTCGCATGAGGCGCCTGCTGCGCCCCCTGGCGACGATCCTCTTCACAGGTCTCGCGATCGCCTATCTCGTCTGGAAGGTCGACCTCGGCACGACGGCCGACGTGCTCCGGGACGCAAACCCGTGGTGGTTCGCGCTCGCCGTCGCGATCATGATCCTGACGACGGTGCCGATGGCGCTCCGCTGGCAGTGGCTGCTCGCGTCGCAGGGAATGCGGGAGCGGCTGCGCTGGCTGACGCGGGCCTACCTCGTCGCCTACACGGCGGGTCAGATCCTGCCGACCTCGCTCGGCGGCGACGCGGTCAGGATCCTCGAGACGTCGCGCCGGCATCCGGCGCGGCTCGGCGGGATCAGCGCGATCGTCCTGCTCGAGCGGGCGCTCGGCGGCGCTGCGACCGTCCTGCTCGGCGCGGTCGGCTTCGTGCTCGCGGTCGGCCGCTACGACGTCGGCGCCTACCTCTGGCTCGAGGGCGCCTTCGTGCTCGGGACGATCGTGCTCGCCTTCGTCTTCTTCTCGCGCGCGGCGCGGCCGCTGCTCCGCCGCGCGACCCCGCTGCTCCGGCGGCTGCGGCTGGAACGACCGGTCCGCTGCCGTCTACGAGGGCGTGCACGTCTTCCGCGACCACACCGGCCTGCTGGCTGGAGTCTTCGCGCTCACGATCGCCGTCCAGGCGGTGCGCATTCTCGCGATCTGGGCGACGGCGCGCGCGGTCGGGATCGACCTCTCGCCGCGGATCTACTACGTGATGGGGCCGCTCTTCTTCCTCGTCCTCCTCGTCCCGTTCACGCTCAACGGCTTCGCCGTCCGCGAGGCGTTCTTCGTCAGCTTCCTCGGCAGCGTCGGGGTCGACGCGGACGCGGCCTTCGCCGCCGGCTTCCTCTTCTTCCTCGTCACGATCGCGCTGGCGCTGCCGGGCGGCGCGATCCTGCTCTGGGAGGGAGTGCGCGGCCGCCCGAGCGCCAGCCATGCCTGACGCGAGCGTCGTCGTCGTCACCCACAACGCGCTGCCGTGGATCGAGCAGTGCCTCGAGAGCGTTCGCGGCGAGCAGACGATCGTCGTCGACAACGGCTCGACGGACGGGACCGCCGACGTCGTCCGCGCGCTCTTTCCCGAGGCGAGCGTCCTCGAGCGCGAGAACCTCGGGCTTGCGGCCGGCTGGAACGCGGGGCTCGAGGTTGCCTCGGGCCGCTACGTCCTGATCCTGAACGCCGACGCGTGGCTGACGGAGGGGTCCCTCGAACGGCTCGTCGAGTTCGCCGACAGGCACCCGGACGCCGCGATCGTGGGGCCGCGGCTCTCGAATCCCGACGGGACGCTCCAGCGCTCGGTGCGCGGATTTCCGACGCTCTGGCGGCTGGCGACGGAGTACTTCTTCCTGCGCAAGCTGGCGCCGCGCTCGCAGGCGCTGAACGGGTTCTACGCCGGCGGCTTCGAGCACGACCGCGTCTTCGAGGCGGAGGTCGTGATGGGCGCGTGCCTGCTCGCGCGGCGGGAGGCGGTCGACGCGGTCGGGGGGCTCGACGAGGACTTCTTCCTCTTCAGCGAGGAGACGGACTGGTGCTACCGGTTCGCGCAGGCCGGCTGGAAGGTGCTCTTCTTTCCCGGAGCGGAGTGCGTCCATGTCGGCGGCGCCTCGCACGGCGGCCGGCTCTACCGCGAGAACCTGCGCGGGCACCTTCGCTTCTTCGCCAAGCACCGGGGCCTAGGCCAGGCCGAGTGGGCGCGAAGGCTGCTGCGGGCGTCGTTGCTCCTGCGCGGCGCGCTCTTCCGCAGCGAGCGGGGCAGGATGTATCGCGACGGAGCCGCCTGGCTCGGCTCGGGCTCGGTTCCGGAGCTGCTCGAAACCGGGCTGGGCCTCGACAATGCAGCGCCGATGACACTGCTGCGGCTCGCGCTCGCGACCGCGATCGTGCTGGCTCCCGGCTTCGCGATCGCTCGCGCGCTCGGATTGCGCTCGGCCTCGGCGACGCTCGCCTGGGCGCTTGCTGCCGTCTTCGGCGCGCTCGCGGTCACCTTTCTCGTCGGCGGCTCCCTGGCGTTGACGATCGGGCTGCTGATCGCGGTCGGAATCGTCGCGCTCGCCGCCGGCCTGCGCGCACCGCAAGCCGAGCGGGTTCCGGGCCGCTGGTGGGTCTTCGGCGCGGGCGCCCTCCTGGGCCTCCTGCTCTGGTCGGTTGCCGGCGAGATCGGCGGCGACGGGCTCTTCCACCTTGCGCGCGTGCGCAAGCTCGACGCCTTCGGCTCGCTCTCGCTCGACTCGGTGAACGAGTTCGCCGACGGCGGTCTCCACCCCGGTTATGCGTTCCCGCTCTGGCACGGCTTCCTGGCTCTCGTCGCTCGCGTGGCCTTCGTCGATCCGGCAGACGTCGTCCTCCACGAGGCGTCGGTGCTCGCGCCGCTGGCGCTGCTCGTGGCGTACGAGGCGGGTTGGGCGCTCTTCCGGCGTGTGGGGCCGGCGGTCGCGGTCGTCTTCGCGCAGGTCGGGATCACGGCGCTCGCGCCGAACGGCGGCGGCGCGTACACGGCGCTCGGGCTGCCGGCGACGGCTTCGCGGCAGCTCCTCGTCCCGGCCGCGCTGGCGCTGGCGATCGCAGCCGCGGCGCGGCCTTCGCGCGCGCTGCTCGCCTCGACCGCGGCCGCCGGGCTCGTGCTCGCCGTCGTCCATCCCACCTACGCGGTCTTCCTCTGGCTTCCGTTCGCCGGCTTCCTCGTCGTGCGCGTGCTCGTCGTGCGAAGCGAGGCGAGAGCGATCGCAGCGGCGCTCGCCGCGCTCGTCGTCCCGGCCGGGCTCTACCTCGCGTGGCTCCTGCCCGTCGTGCGCGAGACGAGATCGGTGCGCCCGGCCGCCGACGAGCTCGAGCGCGCGCTGCGCCAGTACGAGGGCCAGCTCGACGTGTTCTCGGAGACGAGCTACCGGCTCGCGCCCGAGGTCTTCGGCCGCTCGGGTGCGGTGGCGGTCGCGGCGCTCCTCTGCGTGCCCCTCGCGGGGCTGGCTCTGCGTCGGCGCTGGGCGGCATACGTGCTCGGCGGCTCGCTCGCGATCTTCCTGGTGCTGCTCGTGCCGGCGCTCTTCGTGCCGTTCTCGGACGTCGTCTCGCTCTCCCAGTCCCGCCGCGCAGCGGGCTTCCTCCCCTTTGCGTTCGCGTTCGCCGGCGGGCTGCTCGTGCTCGCCGGCTACCTAAGGCTCGCGCTGCTGCCGGTCGCGCTCGGAGCCGGAATCGCGCTTCAGCTCCTCTATCCGGGGGACTTCGGCTACCGCCTCGTGAGCGGCGGGCCTGCTCTCGCGACCTGGATCGCCGCCGTCGGAGGAGCGCTCGCGCTCGTCGGAGGGCTTGTGTTGAAACACCACAAGCTCCGTTCGGGGCGCTCGAACTCTCGCAAGCAAGCGGGAGAGGAGGACGCTTGTGTTGAAACACCACAAGCTCCTTCCGCGCTCGTCGCCACCGCGGCTGCGCTCTTCGTCCTCCCCGTCGCGATCCACGCCGCCTGGAACTGGAGCGCCTCGGACGCACGGCCGCCGAGCCCGCTCACCGCCGGGCTGGTCGAGGCGCTGCGCGAGGAGGTGCCGCCCGGCGCGGTCGTCTTCTCCGACCTCGAGACGAGCTACCGAATCGCCGCCGAGGCGCCGGTCTACGTCGCAGCCGCCCCGCCCGGCCACGTCGCCGACACGGAGGCCAACCGACCCTACGAGCGCCGGCGCGAGAACCGCGAGTTCTTCCGCACCGGCAACCTCGCGATCCCGCGCGCCGCCGGGGCGGGCTGGCTCGTCGTCGACCGCGAACGCTTCGACCTCGCCCCACAGCTTCCCGTCGCCCACCGCGACGACCGCTTCACGCTCTACCGACTCGGCTCGCCGGCTCAGTAGCATCGAGCCCACTAGCATCAACACGGTGAAGCTCCTCCTCGTCACCCTCTACTGGCCGCCGGCCGGGGGCGGCGGGGTCCAGCGGCCGCTCAAGTTCGCGCAGTACCTGCCCGCGCTCGGGATCGAGACGCACGTGCTCGCGCCGGACGACCCGAAGTGGATCCACGAGGACGCCGACCTGCGCGCGCCGACGCAGGCCTGGGTGCACCGCGCGCGCTACGTCGGGCCGAAGGGACGCAAGCCCGCCGAGGAGCTGCACGGCAAGGAGGGCGTCGGCCGCGCGCTCGTGCTCGCGAAGCTGGCCTCGCGCCGCCTGCTCGTTCCCGACGAGAACGTGAGCTGGAACCTGACCGCGATTCCCGCCGCGATCCGGATCGCCCGCAGCGAGGGGATCGACGTCGTGCTCACGACCTCGCCGCCGAACTCGATCCACCTCGTCGGCGCCGCCGTCCAGCGCGCGACGGGAGCGAAGTGGGTCGCCGACCTCCGCGACTCGCTCGTCGCGCATCCGCACCGCCGCACCGACAGCCTCGCCGTCCGCGCGAAGGAGAAGGTCTCGGACGGCGTCGCCCACCTCGTCGCCCGCCGGGCCGACGCGATCACCTGCGTCTCGGAGGCGATCGCGGACGAGGCTCGCGGCTTCGAGCCGCGCGGCCGCGTGGCGACGATCTCGAACGGCTGCGACTTCGACGACTTCGCGGGTCTCCCGTACACGCCCGGCAAGCGCTTCCGGATCACCCACACCGGCAGCTTCTTCGGCAAGCGCGACCCGCGCCCGTTCCTGACCGCGCTCGCCGAGTCGGGCCACGAGGACGTCGTCGTGCGCTTCCTCGGTGACTTCCGCGCGGCCGACTACGAGTGGGCGAAGCGTCTCGAGCTGGGCGACCGCCTCGAGCTGATCCCCTATGCGTCGCGCCAGACCGCGCTCGAGCTGCAGCGCGACTCCGACGCGCTCCTGCTCCTGATCCCCGAGGCGTCCGGCCGCGGCAAGGGCGTCCTCTCGGGGAAGGTCTTCGAGTACCTCGCCGCCGAGCGGCCGATCCTCGCCGCCGTTCCGCCGGACGGCGCGGCAGCCGACCTGATCCGCGAGACCGGCGCGGGCGTGATCGCGCCACCCGACGACGTCCCCGCGCTCCGCGAAGCGCTCGACGGGCTCGTCGCGCGGTTCCGGAACGGCGGCCTGCCGACGGTCGAGCTCGCCGAAGAGACGAGGTACCGGCTCTCGCGGCGCGCCCGCGCCGAGGAGCTCGCCGAGCTCCTGCGCTCGCTGTGAGCCCCGCGATCAGCAGACCCGGCCGGATCACCGACGCCCTCTTCTTCGCGACGATCTTCACGGTCACGTTCGCGAAGCTGCAGTGGGAGGTCGCCGGCACGCTCAGCCTCTCCGACGTCCTCACCGCGCTCTTCCTCGTCGCCTTCGCGGGCGGCCGACTCGCGGTCGGCGACCGCCGCTTCGCCTACGGCGCCGCGATCGCGGCCGGCTTCTTCGTCGCCTTCTTCCTCGTCTACCTGATCGGATTCTTCAACCTCGACACCGAGCAGGCGCTTGCGCAGTGGGCGAAGGGAATGGTCAAGTTCCTCCTCCACTTCCTCTTCCTCGTCGCCGGGATCGCCTATCTCGCCCGCCGCGCCGAGCGCTTCTACTGGTGGACGCTCTCGATCTTCACGCTCGGGATCGTCGCGAATGCGCTCTACGGGATCGTCCAGCTCGCCGCGGCGGAGGTCGCCGGGATCAACCTCGACCAGTCGCTGCTCTCGCCGATCACCGGCGGGGCGAGCCAGATCAACGTCTACGGCGCGATCGAGGGCCAGGACGTCTATCGCCCGAACGCGCTCACGGGCGACCCGAACCACCTCGGGATCGAGCTCGTGGTGGCTCTGCTCGTCCTGACGCCGCTCTACCTCCGGCTCGAGCGCGGCCACCGGCTGCGCCTTCCACTCGCGCTCGTGCTCTCGTTCCTGCTCCTCGTCGAGCTGGCGACGCTCTCCCGGAGCGGCCTGCTCGGCCTCGCCGCCGGGCTCGCGGTGCTGGCGATCCCCTACCGGCACAAGCTCGGCTCGCGCGAGCTGCTGCTCCCGCTCGCCGGCGTCGGGCTCGTCCTGCTCGGCGTGCTGGCCACCCGCTGGGAGTTCTTCCGGACGGTGCTCGAGTCGCGCGTCGACACCTCCGCGCGCGGCAACTCGACCCACTTCGCCGTCTACGACTTCATCCCGGACGTCCTGGCCTCGAATCCGCTCTTCGGGCTCGGGCTGAACAACTTCTCCGTCTACTACGAGTTCGTCACCGGCCGGACGAACTTCGGGCCGCACTCGTTCTACGTCGCGACGATCGTCGAGACCGGGATCGCCGGGACGCTGCTCTTCGTCGCGTTCCTCTGGTACCTCTTCCGCCGGCTCGGCCTGCTGCGGGAGATCGGGCGCCGGCTCGCCTCGCCGCGGGTTCGTTCCCTCGCCTGGGGGCTGACCGCCGCGCTCGTCGGGACGATCGCCGCGAACGCCTTCTACCTGACCATGTCCTTCTACTACTTCTACGCGTTCGCGACGCTCGTGCTCGCCGCGCCGATCGTCTTCGGCCGGAGGCTCTCCTGAAGGTCGTCGTCCTGACGACCTCGTATCCGCGCCATGCGGACGACGTTGCCGGTCACTTCGTGCGGGACGCGGTCGAGCACGTTCGGGCCGCCGGGATCGACGTCGAGGTCGTCTCGCCCGCTGACTTCCGCCACTTCGGGATCGCCTACGGGCACGGGATCGTCGGCAACCTCCGCCGCCGGCCGTGGCTCGTGCTCGCGCTGCCGCTCTTCCTGGCCGGGTTCGTGCGCGCAGCGCGCCGCGCGTCGCGCGACGCCGACCTCGTCCACGCCCACTGGCTCCCCTCCGGGCTCGTCGCCGCGTTCGCCGGCAAGCCGTTCCTCGTCCAGCTCTGGGGGACGGACGTCGAGCTCGCCCGCCGCGCGCCGTGGCTCGCGCGGCCGATCCTGCAGCGGGCTCGCATCGTGGTCGGCGCGTCGAACGCGCTCGTCGACGCCGCGCGGGAGCTCGGTGCGCGCGAGGTCGCGCTGCTCCCGGCGGGCGTGGAGCTCCCACCCGATCCCGCGCCACCGGCGGAGCCGCCGCACGTCCTCTTCGTCGGCAGGCTCTCGCCGGAGAAGGGGATCGAGGACTTCCTCGAGGCGACCGAGGGGCTCCCGCGCGCGATCGTCGGCTCCGGCCCTGTCGCCGTCCCCGAGGCGATCGGCTTCGTGCCGCCGGCGCAGGTGGGCGCGTACTACGAGCGGGCCGCGGTCGTCTGCGTGCCTTCGCGCCGAGAAGGCGTCGGCATGACCGCACGAGAGGCGATGGCCTACGGACGGCCCGTCGTCGCGACGGCGGTCGGGGGGCTCCCCGACGCGATCCGCGACGGCGAGAACGGCCTGCTCGTCCCGCCGGGCGATCCGGCGGCGCTGCGCGAGGCGATCCAGCGCCTCCTCGCCGACGCCGGCCTGCGGGAGCGCCTGGGCACTGCGGCGCGCGCGCACGTCGAGGCCAACCTCTCCTGGTCGACCGCTACCGCCGCCGTCGTCTCCCTGTACGAGCAGACTGTGCGCCGATGAGCAAGCGCGCGCTGATCACCGGTGTGGCCGGACAGGACGGTTCGCTCCTCGCCGAGCTCCTGCTCGACCAGGGCTACGAGGTCTACGGCGTCGTCCGTCGCGCCACCTCCGAGCGCTACGAGAACCTCGACGCCGTTCGCGATCGCGTCGAGCTGATCCAGGCCGACCTTCTCGACGAGCTCTCGCTCGTGCGCGCGCTCGAGACCGCCCGGCCCGACGAGGTCTACAACCTCGCCGCGCCGTCGTTCGTGCCGATGTCGTGGGAGCAGCCGGTGCTGACCGCCGAGTTCGCCGCCGTCGGAGCGACCGCGCTGCTCGAGAGCGTCCGTCGCGCCGCCCCCACCGCTCGCGTCTACCAGGCGGCGTCGAGCGAGATCTTCGGCGATCCGCTGACCTCGCCCCAGACGGAGGAGACGCCGGTCATGCCCGTGACCCCGTACGGCGCGGCGAAGGCGTACTCGTTCTTCATCGTCCGCTCCTATCGGCGCCGCTACGGCCTGCACGCCTCCTCGGGAATCCTCTTCAACCACGAGTCGCCGCGACGCCCGCTCGACTTCCTGCCTCGCAAGGTCGCGGACGGCGCCGCCCGGATCTCGCTCGGCCTCGAGCGGACGCTCCGGCTCGGCGACCTCGACGCGCGCCGCGACTGGGGCTACGCCGGCGACTACGTCCGCGCGATGAGCCTGATCCTCCAGCAGGACGAGCCCGACGACTACGTGATCGCGAGCGGCGTCACGCACTCCGTCCGCGATCTGGTCGAGTGCGCCTTCGAGCACGTGGGACTCGACTGGCGCGAGCACGTCGAGGTCGACGACTCGCTCCGCCGCGGCAAGGCCGAGCTCCACAACCTCGTCGGCGACCCGACCAAGGCGCGCGAGCGGCTCGGCTGGGAGCCCTCGGTCGACTTTCGCGGGCTCGTCCACCTGCTCGTCGACGCCGACCTGCAGCGCCTGCGCGCGACTCTGGTAGAACGGTGAGCGCAGTGGGCTCAGCACACGACGCGCACCGGATCGTCCTCGACGGAGTCGAGATCGGCGAGGACACCGAGTGCTACGTGATCGCCGAGATCGGCCACAACCACCAGGGCTCGGTCGAGCAGGCGAAGGCGCTCTTCAAGGCTGCGCAGGAGGCGGGCGCGCACGCGGTCAAGCTGCAGAAGCGCGACAACCGCGGCCTCTACACCCGCGAGGCCTACGCGAAGCCGTACGAGAACGAGAACAGCTACGGCACGACCTACGGCGAGCATCGCGAGGCGCTCGAGTTCGGCCGCGCCGAGTACGTGGAGCTGCAGGCGTACTGCGCGGAGCTCGGGATCACCTTCTTCGCGACCGCCTTCGACTTCGTCAGCGCGGACTTCCTCGCGGAGCTCGACATGCCCGCGTACAAGCTCGCGTCGGGCGACCTGACGAACACGCCGCTCCTCCGCCACGTGGCCCGGATCGGCAAGCCCGTGATCTTCTCCACCGGCGGCGGCACGATGGACGACGTCCGGCGCGCGCACGACACGCTGGCCTCCGAGAACGACCAGATCGCCGTCCTCCAGTGCACAGCGGGCTACCCGGCCGAGTGGGACGAGCTCGACCTCGGCGTGATCGGCACCTATCGAGCAGAGTTTCCGGAGACGGTCGTCGGCTTCTCGAGCCACGACAACGGGATCGCGATGGCGGTCGCTGCCTTCGTGCTCGGCTCCCGGATCGTCGAGAAGCACTTCACCCTGAACCGGGCGCTGAAGGGGACCGACCACGTCTTCTCGCTCGAGCCGCCCGGCCTGCGCAAGCTGGTGCGCGACCTGCGGCGGACGAAGGTGGCGCTCGGCGACGGGACGAAGAACGTGCACGCGAGCGAGGTCGCGCCCGCGACCAAGATGGGCAAGAAGCTCGTCGCCGCCCGCGATCTGCCCGCCGGCCATGTGCTCGAGGACGGCGACGTCGCGTTCAAGTCTCCCGGCGACGGGCTGCCGCCGTACGAGCTGGAGCGCGTGCTCGGCGCGACCCTGCGGCGGCCGGTGCTCGAGGACGAGACGCTGACGTTCGAGCTGCTCGAGGAGCCGCTGCCGGTCGCCGGCGTGCTCTCCCGCGTTGACGCCTGACCTCTCCGGCCGGCTCGCGCTCGTCACAGGAGCGTCGGGCAAGCTCGGCCCCGTCTGGATCGCGGCTCTCGCGGGCGCGGGCGCTCGCGTCGTCGGCGTCGACGTCCGCGGCGGCAAGATCGAAGGCGCCGAGTCGGTCGAGGTCGCGGACGTCACGGATCGCGAGGCGCTGCTCGAGCTGCGGGAGCGGCTCGGCGCGCCCGACGTGCTCGTCAACAACGCGGGGATCGACCAGCCGCCGAGCGGCGATGCAGGCGGCGTCGCGATCGAGGACGTCCCGTTCGACGATTTCCGGCGCGTCCTCGAGGTCAACCTCGCCGGCACCTTCCTCGTGACTCAGGTCTTCGGCTCGGCGATGCGCGACGCCGGACGCGGCTCGATCGTCAACATCGGCTCGCTCTACGCGACGATCGCCCCCGACCCGCGCATGTACGACCATCTCGACCTCGAGCCGCCGTTCCTGAAGCCGCCGGCCTACGGCGCCTCGAAGGCCGGTGTGCTCGGCCTGACCCGCTACTTCGCCCGGCTCTGGGGGCCGGCGGGCGTGCGGGTGAACGCGCTCTCGCCCGGCGGCGTCCTCGGCGGCCAGGATCCGGAGTTCCTGCGCAAGTTCACGGCCCGGACGCCGCTCGGACGGCTCGCGGAGGGAGCCGATCTCGCCGGCCCGCTCCTCTTCCTCGCCTCGGACGAATCCCGCTACGTGACGGGCCACGAGCTGCGCGTGGACGGCGGCTTCACGGCATGACGGTCGACGTTCCCAACGTGATCGGCGGCGAGGAGCGGTCGGCCGCGAACGGCGCCACCTTCGAGAAGCTCGCGCCGGCGACGGGCGAGGTGCTCTCGACGGTCGCGCGCTCGGAGGCGACGGACGTCGAGGCGGCGATCCGGGCGGCTGTCCGCGCGCAGCCGGACTGGGCGGCGCGCCCCGTCGAGGAGCGCGGCCGGATCCTCCGCCGGATCGCCCAGCTCCTCGAGCGGGATCGCGACGAGGTCGCCGCGCTCGTCGCCGCCGAGACCGGCAAGTCGCCGAAGGACGCGAGGGGCGAGACCGACGGCGCGATCGAGCTCGGCTACTTCATGGCCGGCGAGGGCCGCCGCTTCTACGGCAAGACGATGCCGAGCGCGACTCCGAACCGCCACGCCATGACCATCCGCCAGCCGCTCGGCGTCGCCGGGCTGATCATCGCCGCGAACACGCCGATCGCGAACGTCGCCTGGAAGGTCTTTCCCGCGCTCCTCTGCGGCAACGCCGCCGTGCTGAAGGCTTCCGAGGACACCCCCGAGACGCCGGTGCTCTTCGCGCGCCTCGCGGCGGAGGCCGGCCTGCCGGCGGGCGTGCTGAACGTCGTCCAGGGCTTCGGCCCGGAGACCGGCCAGCCGCTCGTCGAGGATCCGCGCGTCGCCGTCGTCTCGTTCACCGGCTCGACCGAAGTCGGACGGCTGATCGCGGAAACGGCCGGAAAGCGGCTCGCCAAGGTCTGCCTGGAGCTCGGCGGCAAGAACCCGCTCGTCGTCTGCGACGACGCCGACCTGGAGCGGGCGGCGGAGACGGCTGTGCTCTCGGCCTTCTCGAACGCGGGCCAGCGCTGCGCGGCGGGCTCGCGCCTGATCGTGTTCGACGCGGTCTACGACCGCTTCCGCGAGCTCCTGCTCGAGCGCACGCGGGCGCAGCGAGTCGGCTCGACGGACGAGCACGACTTCGGCCCGGTGATCAACGAACGCCAGCTCCAGAACATGCTCGACGCCGTGGAGCGGGCGCGCGCCGCCGGCGCGACCGTGCTCACCGGCGGCGAGCGGCTGACCGGCCGGGACTACGACGGCGGCTTCTACATCGGCCCGACGATCGTCGAGGACGTGGCCGAGGACGCCGAGCTCTCGACCACGGAGCTCTTCGGCCCGATCACGACCCTGCATCGCGTCGGCGACTTCGAGGAGGCGCTCGCGCTCGCGAATGCGAGCCCGTACGGGCTGACCGCCGCGATCTGGACGTCGAGCATCCACCGCGGCAACGAGTTCGTCAGCCGGATCGTCGCCGGCGGCGTCCAGGTGAACGGGCCGACCTACGGCTTCGAGCCGCACGTCCCCTTCGGCGGCCAGCGCGACTCGGGCACCGGCTGGCGCGAGCCCGGCACCGAGGCGCTCGACGTCTACTCCGACTGGAAGACGGTCTACGTCACCCACGACCCGGCAGAGCGGTGTGAACCCCTCGGCGGTCGCCCTGATCCCGGCGCGCGCCGGCTCGGAGCGCGTTCCCGGCAAGAACGTGCGCGAGCTCGCCGGCCATCCGCTCCTCGCCTATTCGATCGCGGCGGCGCGCGAGAGCGGCGTCTTCGGCGCGATCCTCGTCTCCACGGACTCGGAGGAGATCGCGGCGGTCGCGCGCCGCTACGGCGCCGAGGTCCCAGAGCTCCGCCCCGCCGAGCTCGCGACGTCGACCTCGCCGGACGTCGAATGGGTGACGCTCGCGATGGCCGGTCGCGACGAGGAGATCTTCGGGATCCTTCGTCCGACGAGCCCGTTTCGCACCGCCGCGACGATCCGCCGCGCCTTCGCTCGGCTCGTCGAGCTCGGCGAGCGGGCGGATTCGATCCGCGCCGTCGAGCTCGTCCGCCAGCACCCCGGCAAGATGTGGATCCTGGACGGCGACCTGATGCGCCCGCTCCTCGACCAGCCCGCGCGAGGGGTCCCCCTGCACTCGATGCAGTACCAGGCACTGCCGCAGATCCACGTCCAGAACTCGAGCCTCGAGCTGGCCTGGTCGCGAGTTCTCGACGGAGAGCCGTCGATCGCCGGCGCGCGCGTGGCGCCGTTCCTGACCGAGGGCTACGAGGGGCTGACGATCGACTACCCGGACGACTTCGAGCGCGCCGAGCGGCTGGCCGCGAGCGGCGAGGCCGAGCTCCCTCAGGTAAACGGCTTCCCGCCGACGTAGGCGTACTGGCCGCGGAGCGGGCCGCTGAGCCAGGTCAGCGGCGGGCGGTAGAGCGCACGACGGAGCCCGCTCGCATGGAACCAGCGCACGCCGACGCTGCGGGCCTTGAAGCCGGCTTCCTCGAGAAAGTCCACGTACTCGGCGCGCCGATACTCGTGCTCGAAGTCGCCGTGAGCCGCCTCGATCCCGTGGGTGCGGCTGCGGGTTAGGAGCGTCAGCGTCGGCTCACGCAGGAGCAGGGCCGATCCGCCCGGTCTCGTCAGGTCGAAGACGACTCGGCCAGCCGCCGTGGCTCGGAGGCATGGTGAAAGGCCGCGTCGAGCACCACCAGATCGGCGCTTCGCGGCTCGAGGCCGTGCCGGTAGAAGTCCGCGACCCGCCGCTCGACCTTCTCCGCCGGAGCCTCGAGCAGGGCGAGCGAGACCGGGGCGAACGAGACGAGCCGGCGCTCGGAGAACTCGACCGCGACTACCCGTTCGACCGCCGGGAAGCACGAGAGCGCCGCGCTCAGCCAGCACGAGCCGGCCCCGAGCTCGACGACGGAGCCTGCCGGCTCGATCCCGGTGCGCGCGAGGGCGAAGTCGAGATAGTCGAGCACCCGCTTCCGGCGGAAGAAGATCTCGGCGACCTCGAGGCCGTCGTAGGGCTCGTGCTCCTCCCTGAACTCGAGCTCGGCTTCGTCGGCGTGCTCCGAGAAGGCGGGGCCGCGAACGAGCGGGCTCCGCGCGGCAGCGTCCGCGATCCGCGGATCGTCCAGGCTGTCGAGGTCGACGAGCTGGCGTCGGGAGAGCCGCACCGGCAACAAGCCTAGCTCTGTACGCTCGACGACCCGTGCTCTCGTACGTCCCTTTCTCCGAGTTCGCGCGGATCCGCGCGCTCGACGTCGCGCCCACGGATCGGGTCGCGGCCTTCGCGGACGCGTGCCGAATCAACACGCTGACGATGATCGAGCACGCCGGCTCGGGTCACATCGGCACGAGCTTCAGCTCCATGGACATCGTCTCGTGGCTCCAGCTCGAGGTGCTCGGCGAGGGCGACCGCTACTTCTCCTCGAAGGGCCACGACGCGCCGGGCCTCTACGCGATCCTGATCGGGCTCGGCCGGCTCCCGTTCGACAAGCTCTTCGCTCTTCGCACGCTGGGCGGCCTGCCCGGCCACCCGGACGTCCTGACGACGCCGCAGGTGGTGACGAACACGGGCTCGCTCGGGATGGGGATCTCGAAGGCGCGCGGTTTCGTGCTGGCCGACCGCCTCGCCGGGCGGCGCGGCGACGTCTACGTGCTCACGGGCGACGGCGAGCTCCAGGAGGGCCAGTTCTGGGAGTCGCTCCAGCCCACGGCGAACCGCGGGCTCGGCGAGATCACGGTGATCGTCGACCACAACAAGCTGCAGTCGGATACGTGGGTCTCGCAGGTCAGCGACCTCGGCGAGCTCGAGCGCAAGGTCGCGGCCTTCGGCTGGGCGGTCGCACGGTGTGACGGACACGATCTCGACGCCTTCTCGACGACGTTGACCGAGTTGCGCGGACAGCGCCCCCGACCGGCCGAAGCTCCTCGTCGCGGACACGCTCAAGGGAGCGGGAGTCGGCTTCATGGAGCCGCACGCCCTCCCCCAGGAGGAGACGGCGCTCTACGACTTCCACTCCGGCGCGCCTGGCCCCGCGGCCTACGCGCAGGCGCTCGCCGAGCTGATCGAGCGGCTGAACGCGCGGCTCGCCGGGATCGGAGCGGACGAGCTCCGGCTCGAGACGCGCGAGTCGCCGCGGCGAACGCCGCCCGAGCGCCCGCAACGGCTGATCCACGCATACGGGGAGGCGCTCGTCGCAGCGGCGGAACGCGAGCCGTCGCTCGTGGCCCTCGACGGCGACCTGCGGCTCGACACCGGGCTCGTCCCGTTCCAGGAGCGCTTCCCGGAGCGCTTCTTCGAGTGCGGGATCGCCGAGCAGGACCTGGTCTCGCAGGCCGGGGCGATGGCGCTCGCGGGGCTCCTCCCCGTCTGCCACTCGTTCGCGTGCTTCCTGACCCCGCGCGCGGCCGAGCAGGTCTTCAACAACGCGAGCGAGGGGACGAAGGTGCTCTACCACGGCTCGCTCGCCGGGATCGTCCCCGGCGGGCCCGGCCACTCGCACCAGTCGGTGCGCGACATCGCGCTGATGGGCTCGGTTCCGGGGCTGGCGGCGATCGAGCCGTACTGCGAGAGCCGAGGTTCGGCGCGCGGTCGAGTGGGCCGTGCACGAGGCCGACGGCCCCGTCTATCTCCGGCTCGTCTCGCCGCCCTGGCCGCTCGGCTTCGATCCGCCCGCCGCCGAGCTCGTCGAGGGCCGCGGCACCGTCCTGCGCGAGGGCGAGGCAGGAACGTTCGTCTGCACCGGCCCCGTGCTCGTCTCCCAGGCGTGGGCGGCGTGCGACGCGCTCGACGGCTGGGGCCTGATCGCGCTGCCGTGGCTGCGCGGCGATCGACGGCGCCTGGCTCGCCGAGCACGCGCCGGGCACGATCGTCTGCCTCGACAACCACGTCCTCCCCGGCGGCCAGGGCGAGGCGGTGCTCAACGCGTTCGCCGCGTCCGCGCCGGAGGCCGCCGCCCGCACGCGCCTCGTGGGCGTCGACGGGGTCCCCGAGTGCGGCACGAACGACGAGGTCCTGCGCGCGCACGGGCTCGACGCGGCAGTCTCGTGGAGCGTGTCTGAGTCGAGCTCCTGCGGGCCTGAGCGTGGACGCGGGCGTGCTCGCCGGCGCGCGGATCGCGATCGTCTCGGCACCGGCGGAGGCTCTCGTCGCTACCGCTGCGAGCACCGGGCCGAGTCGCTCGAGCAGGTCGGCGCAGCGGTGAGATCCTCCCCTTCCGGAAGGCGGCGCTCGAGGGCGCTGGCGATCGCCACGACCTGTTCATCCTCCACCGCGTTCCGGCCGGCTCGAAGCTCGAGCGCATCGCCCGCGAGGCACGACGCCGCTCGATCGCCGGTGCTCTACGACACCGACGATCTGATTTTCTGACCCCGCGCTCGCCGATCGGTTCCCATGGATGACCAAGCTCCCGCAGGCCGAGCGGGAGGAGAAGCTCGAGCTCCGGCGGCGCGCGCTCGCGGCTAGCGACGGCGTTTTCGTCAGCACCGATGCCCTGGCCCGCGCGGCCAGGAGCGCTCAACCCACGCGTCGCAGTCGTCCCGAACGTCGTCTCGGGCGGGATGGTCGCGGCCGCCGACGACGCGTTGGCCGCGCGGGCGCGCCCGAGCAGGGAGCGGTCACGATCGGCTACTTCAGCGGCACGGCGAGCCACGACGTCGACTTCCTTGAGGCGGCGGCGGGGGTGCTCGAGGCGCTGACGCCGTTCCCACCGCGCGACTGCTCGTCGTCGGGCCGCTAACTCTCGACGACCGCTTCTCGGCCTTCGCGAGCCGGATCGAGCGCCTCGAGCGCTGCCCTTTCGACGAGCTGCCGGAACTCTTCGCGCGGGCGGACTCGCTATATCCCCGCTGGAGCTAGGTAACCGGTTCGCCGAGGCGAAGAGCTCGATCAAGTACCTCGAGGCAGGTCTCGTGGGGTTCCGGTCGTCGCGAGCAGCAACGGAGGAGTTCGCGCGCGTGATCGAAGACGGGCGCAACGGTTCTCGCGAGGAACCCGGCCGACTGGCGCGAGAAGCTCTTGGCGCTCGTCGCCGACGCCGAGCTTCGACGCGCGCTGGGGGAGCGAGCGCACGCCGACGTCCGCGCCCGCCACACGACCGTCGCGACCGCAGAGGCTCACGCCACTGACGCTCGCCACACTCGTCGAGCCGTTCCGCAGCGGCCTCGGCGCAGTTGAGCCGCCTGCGGACGATCCTCCGCCGCGGAAGGAAGAAGCTACGGTAACGCGGGCGTGATCGAGTCATCGGAGCAGATCGAGGACGTCGCCAGACCCCCGAAGAGCGCCCGCGCGACACGCCCGGACGAGCGCTCGAGATCAACCCGCGGCGCTCCGGCTTCCGGCCGCTCGCCGTCGAGTTCTGGCGCTATCGGCTGCTCGTCCCGTTCTTCGGAGTCCGCTTCATCCAGAAGCGGTTCGCACGGACCTGGCTCGGCCTGCTCTGGCTCCCGCTCCGGCCCGCGCTGATGCTCGCGACGCGGATCCTCGTCTTCGGAGGGCTGATCGGGATCTCCACCGGGACACGCCCTACCCGCTGTTCTTCGTCGTCTCGACCGCGGCCTGGCGCTCTTCTTCGAGGCGGCCTACTGGTCGACCCGAAGCCTCGAGCTGAACCGCAAGCTCCTGCCGCGGGTCTACGTCCCCAAGCTGACCCTGATCGTCTCGGCGGCGATCCCGGCTCTGCTCGAGTTCGCGATCATCGCGTCTTCGCGATCGTCGGTGTCCTCTACTACTACATCCGCGCCGACTACTGGTACGTCGAGATCGGGATCCACACGCTGCTCGTCCCTGCGGGACTGCTCCTGTTGCTGCTCTTCGGGCTCGGGATCGGGCTGCTGACCTCGGCAGCGGGCGCCCGGGCGAGAGATGTCCGGTTCGGGATCGGCTACGTCCTCGGGTTCCTCTATTTCCTGACGCCCGTCATCTATCCGCTGTCCGCGGTGCCCGAGAAGTGGCGTCCGGTCGCGGAGCTGAATCCGCTGACGGGTGCGATCGAGATGGTCAAGGACGGCCTCTTCCCCTCGCACGAGCTGAGCTCTGACGCGGTGCTCGTGACCCTGTTCTGGGTGTTCGTGATCTGGGTTCCCGGCCTCTGGCTCTTCGATCGCCGCGAGGTCGACGTCCTGCACGGCCGTGACCGCAGGCTGAGCCGGCGGCTGCGCCCGCGGCGCGGGCTCCGCCGCCGGCAGAGCAGACTAGTGCACGAGCGTCTCCCAGCTGCCCTCGCGCGGCTGCCACCCGTCCGCGCCGTCGCAACCGCGGCCACTCGCCCCCGCCGTTCGAGAACGCGAGCAGGCCGGAGACCGAGGATGGACTCCTCTGCGTCGCTCATCATCCGCGACTCCACCCGTCCGGTGTATGCGCCGGGCGGCGCAGAGGCCGGAGCACGAACGCGTACTGCCCGCTCCGGGGGCAGGCGACCGCTTCGGGCTGCTCGAACCAGAGCCTCGTCCCGTCGCGCTCTCGAGCCCGATCCCGACCTGGACCGAGAGCGGCCGCGCGAGCTCGAGCTGCACGACGACCTCGATCGCCCGGCATCGCCGCGCAGGAGACGTTCCCGATCGCCGCCCTCGCGTCGAATCCCCTCGCTCCCTCTGGGAGCGCAGGCCCGGCGCCGCGCTCCGCACGCGTCGCCGCGTCCGAGCGTCGCAGGATCTCCTCGATCGGGCCCTGCCCGACGAGCGTGCCGCCCGGGAGCCACAGCGCCGCGTGCAGAGCGCGCTCAGGCGATCCCGGTCGCGCGAGTCGAGGACGATCGTCGTTCCCTCCCGGGCCCGCCGCCGGATCGCCTCTGCACAGCGTTCCTGGAAGTCCCGGTTCTCGACGGCGAAGGGATCGTCGAGGAAGACGACGTCGGTGCCGAGGCAGAGGGCGGCCGAGAGGGCCAGCTTGAGCGGCCCGGCTGTCGAGTTCTTCCGCATCGTCGCCCCCGTGACGCCGAGCACCTCGGTCACCTCATCGACCCGCGCCAGCGCCTGCCGCTTCCGAGCCCGGCGATCGCCCCCGCCAGGGCGACGTTCTGCCTCGGCGAGAACGCCGGCTGCAGGAACTGGGTGGAGACCTGGATCAGCGGCGGCACGACCCCCGGACGTACGCACGGCCCGCTCGCTGGCGTCGCGCCGGTGAGCAGGCGGAGCAGGGTCGTCTTCCCGGATCCAGGCCCGCCGACGAGGCCGACCACTTCCCCGCGGCCAAGCCTGAACGAGACGTCGCGGAGCGCCCAGGTCTCGTCGGCGCCTCCTCCGCAAGCCCCGCGAACTTGTCCTCGACCTCGTCCTCCTCGTCCTCGGTCTCCTCCTCGATCCCCGGATCGCGCCGGCCCCTGAAGACGCGGGTCAGGAGCGGCGTCGGCGCGTCGAAGGCCGCTCGGTCAGCCCGTGGAAGCACTTCGAGAGACCTTCGACGACGACGGGATCGTCCTGGGCGGGGGCGGCGTCACGCTCCAAGCATGCCTTGCGCTCGGCGCGCCTTCACCGCACGGCGGCGCCGGCGCTGCCGGCTGAGGCGCCGCTGCCGGGCCACGGCCCGGTGCGCGGTCACGCCGTACGTGCCGGCGCCGCGGATCCGGCCGACCTCTCCCTCGGCGGGCAGAGAGCGGAAGAACCAGAGCACGTGCCAGGCCAACCAGGGGCCGTATGCGGCGGCGGTCCGGCCGGGAAAGAGCGTCCGCCGCTGTCGCGAGAGCGTCGGCCTGACGCCCTCGCGGTAGCGGCGCGACCAGAGCACCCGCTCGACCTGGACGAACGGCCCTCCAGCGCCAGCCGCCCGAGCAGCAGCCGGTCCGGGAGGAGCGTCGGCGGAAAGCCGCCCGCACGCTCGAGCGCCTCGACGCGATGGAGGCCGTAGATCATGTCGCCGGCCCCATCCCCCGCGCGGTCGCCGCAGCCGCTCGAGCGGATCGGTGACCCCGAGCGTGTCGAACGGACGCGCGGGCGTTCGCAGCGCTCGCCCTCCTCGCCGATCCGCTGCACGAGCGGATAGGCGAGCACCGCCTCGGGATGCGCGTCGAGCTCGGCTGCGAGCGACGCGAGCCAGTCGGCTCCCAGCGGTCGTGGTCGCTCCCCCAGGCGAAGTACGGCGCGGACGGGCGTGCCTCCGCGCCTCCCCGTAGGCCCGCCGCCAGGCCTCGACGAGCCCGAGCCGCTCCTCGCTGCGGACGCAGGCGATCGCGCCTGTTCGACATAGCGCCAGGATCGCGGCCGTGCCGTCGCTCGAGCAGTCGTCGACGACGACGATCCGCCGCGGCCGACGTCTGCGAGAGCAGCGAGTCGAGCGCCTCGGCAAGCCACCTCTCGCCGTTCCGCACAGGCACGCCGAAGACGACGACGTCACGGAAGTAGGGTAACGCTGCTCGTGCCGCGCCTTCGAATCCTCTTCTTTGTCCTGGCAGCGAACTTCGACCGCCTTTTCGCGAGCTTTCTCGAGGAGCTCCTGGAACATGGTCACCAGGTACATGTCGTCGTCGAGAAGCAGCGGCGAGCTGCTGCCCGGCGGGGGCGCGTGCTCGAGGCACTCGCGTTGCGGTATCCGTGGTTCACGCACGGCCACGACAGCCACGCGACGACGAATGGCTGGCGCACGTACGGCGTTCCGCCACGGCCTCGACTACCTGCGCTATCTCGAGCCCGCGTTCCAGGACGCCGCCGAGCTGCGAGCGCGGGCGCGAGAGCGGGCCCCGCGGCCTGGTCCGAGGCGACGACCCTGTCGCCTCCCCGCAGGCGCGTCGTCTCGTATCCGCTCTCCGCCGGCTCGAGGACCGGTTCCGATCGACGGGCGCACGGCGCAGCTGGTCGAGGCCGAGCCGGACGTCGTGCTCGTGTCGCCGCTCGTCGGGCTGGGTTCGAGGCAGAGCGACTGGATCGCATCGCCGCCGAGCTCGGGGTGCCGACCGTCCTACCGGTCGCGAGCTGGGACAACCTGACCAACAAGGGCGTGCTCAAGAACATCCCGACGCTGACATCGTCTGGAACGAGGCCCAGGCGGACGAAGCCGTCGGCTTCCACGGCGTGCCCCGAGAGCGGGTCCGCGTGGGCGGGGCGCACGCCTACGACCACTGGTTCGACTGGGAGTCCGACCGTGCGCGAGATGTTGCTCGCCGAGCTGGCCTCCCGGCCGGGCCGTACCTCCTCTACGCGGGATCGTCGCGTTCATCGCCGGCGACGAAACGGCTTTCGTGCGGGAGTGGATCGGGCGCTCCGCCGGAGCCCGCGCCCGGCGGTGCGGGAGCTCGGCGTCCTGATCCGGCCCCATCCGCAGAACGCGCGGGCTGGGCAGCTTCTAGCCGTCGGACGAGCGGGTCGCGATCTGGCCGCGCGGGGGGGCCTCCCCGACCGACGAGGCTAAGCGCGCGGACTACTTCGACACGCTCTACCACGCGGAGGGCGTCTTCGGGATCAACACGAGCGCGCTGGTCGAGGCCGCGTCCTGCGGCGGCCGTCGTTCACCCTCGTTACCGATGCCTTCCGGGGCAGACAGGAGGGGACGCTCCACTTCGCGCACCTCACCGGCGCCGAGGGTCCCCTCGTCACCGCGCGGACCTCGACGAGCACCAGACCAGCTCGCGGCCGTGCTCACGGAGCCGGAGCTGCACGCCAGCGGATCGAGCGCTTCCTCGAGCACTTCGTCAGGCCGCACGGACTCGCGACTCGGCCGCTCCGCTCGCCGCATCGGCGGTGGAGGAGGCCGCGCGCTGCGGTGGCGCCGGCCCACCTCGGACTGGCCCGCGGGTCGTGCGCAGCTAGCTTCGCGCGCCTCTCACCGGACTGGAAGCAGCCGGGAAGACGGCTGGTCAGCAGGCCTACGCTCGCCCGCGTGGGTGCGCCCGTGACGGATCGAGCAGCGCGAATCCGCGCGGTCGGCTTCGACTACGGCGCGCGGGCGCGCGAGGTGGTGGCGTGTGCAACCTCTGCGGCTCGACGCGGCTCGTCGAGGCCTCCCGCAGCGACCGCTACGGCTATCCCGCCGCCCTGCGGGTCTGTGCCCGCTGCGGCCTGGGCTTCCTGTCGCCGCGCCTGACCGTCGGGAGTACGCGAGCTTCTACGAGTCCGCCTACCGGCCGCTCGTCAGCGCCTACCACGGGCGGCGGATCGACGCCGAGACCGTCCAGGACGAACAGCGCGCCTACGCCGCGGAGCTCGTCGCTTCCTCGGGCGTCGCTTCCCGGCCACGCCGCGACTGTGCTCGACGTCGGCGGCTCGACGGGCGTCGTCGCCGGCGCCTCCGGGACGCCTTCGGCAGGGAGGCCACCGTGCTCGATCCGGCGCCGGACGAGCTCGCCGTCGGCCGCGGAGGGCATGGAGACGATCGCGGCTTCGCGGAGGACGTCCGATCTCGGCGGGCGGACCTTTGACCTGATGCTTCTCTGCCAGACGATCGACCATCTGCTCGACGTGGCGGCGACGCTGCGCTCGCTCCGCGGGCGCTTGCCGCGAACGGCCGCGCTCTTCGTCGACGTGCTCGACGTCGACTTCATGGTCCGGCGCGTGGGCTCGATCGAGGCCGCCGTCAAGATCGATCACCCGTTCTCCCTGACACGGGCGACCGCGCTCGCGTACTTCGAGCTCAGCGGGCCTCGCGCCGGTCGCCGAGCGGCTTTCCGACTGACGGCCACTGGGGCTTCCTGCTCGCCCCGGTGGAGCCGGTCGAGCCGGACTGGGCGCCGCTCGAGCTCGCCGCCGCGCGCCTTTCTCGCCGAGCTCTGGCGCCTGCGCGCGGAGCGGCCTGAGGATCCTCGCCGTCGTCCCGGCGCGCGGCGGCTCGCAGCGGGTCCCGCGGAAGAACCTCGCCGTGCTCGGCGGGCGCACGCTCGTGCGCCGCGCTCTCGACACGGCGCTCGCGGCCGGCTGCTTCGAGGCGGTCGCGCTCTCGCACGCGAGGACGCCGAGATCCTCGCGCGAGGCGGAGGGCTCTCGACGTGGTCGCGCTCGACCGGCCCGCCGAGCTCGCGACCGACGACGCGCTCGACTCGTTCGACGTCGTCCGCCACGCGCTCGACGAGCTCGAGCAGGACGACGTTCGACGCGGTCGCGGTCGTTCAGGCGACCTCGCCGTTCACCGCGCCGGAGGACCTCGCCGGCGCGGTCGCGCTGCTCGAGCACAGCGGCGCCGCCTCGGTGGTCTCGGTCGTCACGCGTCGAGGCCGGCCTGCACCCACTCAAGCTGAAGCTGCTCGACGGAGACCGGCTGCTCCCGTACCTCGAGGAGGACGGCCTGACGCCGTCCCAGGTCTGCCCGAGCTCTGGATGCGGAACGGCTCGGTCTACCTCTCAGCCGGCGCGAGGTGCTCGACGCGGGCCGGCTGCTCCGCGAGAGGACTTCGCGCGGTTACGTGATGCCGGCCGAGCGCTCGCTCGACATCGACACGCCCGCGACCTCGCCTTCGCCCAGTTCCTGTCGAGCAGCCTTCCGCCGGCTGCAGCGCCGAGCGACGTAGCACGCGCCGCGGAGCCGACCGGCAGCCGCGCGCATCGGGCTCCGGCAGCCCCGCGCCATAGGCGGCGAGGGCCGCGAGCGCGCAGCTCGAGCGGCTCCGTCGGGAGCGGCAGCGGCGCTCCGCGCCCGCACGCCCACGCAGATGAGCCTCTTCGGGCTCGGGCCGCTCGTCGGCTCATGCCGCGGGCTCGTTGGAATGGGCGACGAGCTCGAAGCCGGCGAGCGCGAGCAGCGATCGGAGCGAGCCGCGCGTGAAGGAGAAGATGTGCTTGTCGCTCGCCATGTAGTCGAAGTCGCGGTGCTCGCCGAGCCTCGCGAGGTTCGGCACCGAGAATCCCAGACCGCCGGGAGCGTCGCCGCGCCAGCGCGCAGCATCGCGCGCGGGTCGGGCAGGTGCTCGAGCGTGTGATGGAGCACGACGAGATCGAACGACGCGCTCGGCCGGCCCTCCACGAGGATCCGTGCCGCGCAGCCATTGCGGTCGCGGCGCTGACACCCGGCTCGATCCCTGTCGTCTCCCAACCGTCGGCCGCGAGAGCGTCCAGCCAGCCGCCGATCCCGCAACCGAAGTCGAGCGCTCGGCGACCGGGTGCTCCGATAGCGGCCGGCGTTTGCTGCGAGCAGCGCGAGTCAGCGTCGTTGCTGACTCTCTTGCGACCAGCTTGCACGGCCAGCGCCTCGGTCTCGTCCGCGATCCTATCGTCCCAGCCCTCGCCCTCGGAGCCGCGGTAGTACGCGTCGAGCTCCGCCTCGCGTCGGCGTCGGGTACGAGAAGACGAGCCCGCAGCGCTGGCAGCCGAGGAGCGCGAGCTTCAGCTGTCAGGTCACACGCGGCTTGTTGTGGTTGACCGGGAAGACGTGGAGCGCTTGCACCGCCTCGGCCCCGCACGACGACGCAGCGCGCGGCGCGACGAGCAGCGGGAATATGCGGTCGGCTCACGGGCCGAGGCTACCGCCGGGAACCGCAGGCCGAGGGCGGCGCTACAGTGCTCGATGCCGTCGGCACGAGATCCGTGGGCCCCGGCTCGCCTGCGCTCGTCATCGCCGAGATCGGCAACAACCACGACGGCAGCGTCCATCAGGCGGAGCGGCTGATCGACGCGGCCGCCGAGGCGGGTGCGGGCGCCGTCAAGTTCCAGACGCACATCGCCGAGGCCGAGATGCACCCGTCGACGCCGACGCCGCCGCACTTCGACGAGCCGCGCTGGGAGTTCACGAAGCGGATGGAGCTCTCCGCCGACGAGCACCGGCGGCTGAAGGCGCACGCCGAGGAGCGCGGCCTGCTCTTCTTCTCGTCCCCGTTCTCGGTCGAGGCCGTCGATCTGCTCGAGGAGATCGGCGTCCCGCTCTACAAGATCGCCTCGGGCGAGGTGACGAACCCGCCGCTGCTCGAGGCGATCGCGGCGACCGGCAAGCCCGTGCTGCTCTCGACCGGGATGGCCGGGCTCGAGGACGTCGAGCGCGCGATGGAGATCGCTGCGCGAGGCGGCGGCGACGTCCTCGTGCTGCAGTGCACGTCGGCCTATCCCGTGCCCGCCGGAGCAGGTCAACCTGCGCGCGATGCCCGCGATGGGCGAGCGCTTCGGACGTCCCGTTCGGGCTGTCCGACCACACGCCGGACATCCACACCTCGATCGCGGCCGTCGCGCTCGGCGCCTCGGCGATCGAGAAGCACTTCACGCTCTCGAAGCGGCTGTACGGGCCCGACCACCACGCGTCGCTCGACGCCGGAGGAGCTCGCGCGGCTGGTCGACGGGCGTCCGCCAGGTCGAGGCCGCGCTCGGCACCGCGCGAGAAGCAGCGCGACCCGGCGCTCGACCCGGCCCGCGCGACGTTCGAGAAGAGCGTCGTCACGCCGCGGCCGCGATCCCCGCCGGCACGCGTGCTCGACGGCCGAGATGCTGACCACGAAGCGCCCAGGCAACGGGATCCCCGCGCTCCGGCTCGGCGAGGTCGTCGGCCGCCGCGCCGCCCGCGACGATCGCCGCGAACGCGCTCGTCGAGGAGGCGACCTTGGCTGAGCGCCGCAAGGTCTGCGTCGTCGTCGCCAGCCGCGCCAACTACGCCCGGATCAAGACCGTGCTGGCGGCCGTGCGAGGCGCACCCCGAGCTCGAGCTCCAGGTCGTCGCCGGCGCCTCGCTCGTGCTCGAGCGCTTCGGCAACGCCGTCGACGTGATGGCGCGCGACGGCTTCGAGCCCGACGCGACGTCCGCTTCATCATCGAGGGCGAGACGCCGACGACGATGGCGAAGTCGACCGGGCTCGGCCTGCTCGAGCTGCCGACGGTGTTCGAGCTGCTGCAGCCCGACATCGTCGTCACGGTCGCCGACCGCTTCGAGACGATCGCGACCGCGATCGCGGCGGCCTACATGAACATCCCGGTCGCGCACACCCAGGGCGGCGAGGTCTCCGGCTCGATCGACGAGAGCGTGCGCCACGCCGTCACGAAGCTCGCGCACCTGCACTTCCCGGCCACCGAGCTGTCGGCCGCAGCGCGTGATCGCGATGGGCGAGGACCCGCGCCGGTGTTCAACCTCGGCTGCCCGTCGATCGACCTCGTCGCCGCAGACCGACCTCGGGCTGCGCGCGCGACGCGCTCTCGAGCACTTCGGCGGCGCCGGCTCGCGCGATCGACCCCGAGCGAGCCCTTCGTGCTGATGATGCAGCACCCGGTGACGACCGAGTACGGCGCAGGGCCTCGACGCAGATCAACGCGACGCTCGAGGCGGTCGCGCGATCGGACATGCAGGCGCTCGTCTTCTGGCCCAACGTCGACGCCGGCTCGGAGCAGGTCGCCAAGGGCATCCGCCTGTTCCGCGAGACGCGGCCGCGCGCACGGCTTCCACTTCTTCCGCAACCTGCCGCCGGAGATCTTCGTCCGGCTGATGGCGCACTGCGCCGTGCATGGTCGGCAACTCGTCGGCGGCGCTGCGCGAGGGCGCGTTCCTCGGCACGCCGGCGGTCACCGTCGGCACCCGGCAGCAGGACCGCGAGCGCGGCGCGAACGTCGTCGACGTCGGGCACGACGCCGGACGAGATCGCCGACGCGATCCGCGACCAGATCGAGCACGGCCGCTACGAGCGCGACCACGCTGTTCGGCGACGGCACGCGCGGGCGGGCAGATCGCCGACGTCCTCGCCGGCCGGCGGCCGCGGATCCAGAAGCAGCTCCACCTGGCCTCGGAGCTCGAACCCGCATAGGGTGTCGCCGACCTCGGGCATCATGTCGACTCACGAACCAAGGCTTCGGGTTTCCTTTGCTACGGAGCCTCGGCTACGCGCGGCTCTTCGACCCCTGATCCGGGGTCTGCTTGCCCGTGGTCATTGAGTCCACCTCCTGCACGAGCGCGAGCCTACACGGACCGGGAGCGCTAATGGCTCGCGGGATCGAGGCTAGCCGGGCTTCGCGTGGGCGCTGACGAGCACGCTCTACCGCGAACCCTGGGCGCGCTTCCAGGCCCTTCCGGCGCATCGCCGACCTGCTGTCCTTTCGAGGTCCCGATTTCGTCGGCCCGGTCGAGCAGATCGCCCGGGCGGACAAGCGCACCGGGCTAGGGAGTCGCAGGCTCGGTGCGGTTCCCCGGCCGATGAGGACGGCTCGTGCGTGCGCCCCCTGACCGGGGTGGTCGAGGCCATAGACGGCTCGCCCCCGTCAGCGAAGAGCTGGCGCGCGAGCTCTCCGCTCTCGCGGCCGACGTCCTCGTGATTGCTCCGCACCTGATGCCGGGCGGACGGCATTCGGATACGTCCGGGCTGCTCGGAGCTCGGCATTCCCGACGTGTATGTGCATCGCAAGCTGGGACAATTTCTCGAGCAAGCAACACCTCCGCGAGGCCCCGGACCGCGTGTCGTCTGGAATGGGTTCCAGTACGACGAGGCCGCGCGACTGCACGGGATCCACCCACGACCGGGTCGTGATCACCGGCGCCCCTCGTTCGACCAGTGGTTCGACCGGAAGCCGCGCCCGCGCGAGGTGTTCCTTGCACGCGTCGGCCTGCGGCCGACGGGTCCTATCTCTCTTTGTCGGGGGAGCGCTCTTCCCCGGGAGGGATGACCGAGGCCGATACCTGCGGGACGTCTGGATCCCGGAGCTACGGGGGACGCGCGGCTCCGTGACGTCCAGCTTCTGGTCCGGCCCCATCCGCGGCGGAACGAGCAGTGGGTGAGGGCCCCTTCGACGGCCTTGAGGGCGTTGCCGTATGGCCGCGCGAAGCTGTGTCGATGCCGGTCGACGAGGAGACGCGCGCCGATTTCTTGGACTCGATTTTCCACAGCGCGGCCGTGGTCGGGATCAACACGACCGCGATGATCGAGGCCGCCTCGTCGGTCGCGGCGTCCACACCGTGCTGGATCCCGCGTTCGCCAACTCGCAACGCGACGCCTTTCACTTCGACTACCTCCTCGAGGTCGGCGGCGGGGTCGTGCGCGCTGCCGAGTCGTACGACGCCCACCGAGCGAATCTGGCCGCTGCCGTGGCAGGCGAGGGCGACGAGGCCGTGCGGAGGGAGGCGTTCCTGGTCGCGTTCGTCCGTCCACATGGGCTCGAGAGCGCGGCTCTTCCGCGGGTCGTCGGACGATCGAGGAAACGGCTGCAGCAGGCCCGTCGCCGCCCCTCGCGCACCGGCCGGGCTTGCCCCGCTCGGTTGGCACTGCGCGGTTTCGTCGGAGCCGCCAGCGCTGACACGCCGCTTAAGCGCAGCCTGGCCTAGCGTCGGTCGCGCCAGCGCCGGCCGCGACGCTGCCTCGTTGCCGAGCGGCGCGGGACCCGATGAATCACGAGCCCGACGACCGTCGAGACGGTCGCCATCACGGTCGGCACGAGCAGAGCGAGCCGGAGCAGCCGGCCGCTCAAGCCGAGTGACGGCTGCGGTGCCGGAGCTCGCGCGCGAGCTCGGCGATCGCGGCGGCGACGAGCGGCGCCGCGGCGACGTCGACCCCGTGCGGGCGGACGAACGAGCCGATGAACCGCTGACCGCTCGCGCTCCGCTTCGCCGCCCGCCAGCACCTGCCGAGCTGCTCGCGGTGCTCGTCCAGCGAGCGGGCGATCTCGAGGAAGCCGCCGTTCTCGCGGAGGAGGTAGTGGAAGTGCAGCGTCCCCTCCTGGGTCGCCGCGAAGTCGGGGTCGAGGAGCGTGAGCACGCTGCGGCCGACGATCGCCGCCTCGATCATCACGCTCGTGTTGACGCCGACGACCGCGGCGGCATGGGCGAGCGAGTCGAAGAAGTCGGCCCGTGCCTCGCCCGCGTCGGGCTGCGCGCCGCCGGGAGGCCAGACGACGACGTTCTGCAGCTCCGCGAGGTCGACCCCGGCCACTGCGCGAGGTTCTGCGGATGCGGGCGGACGACGATCCCGAGCCGCTCGGCCGCGAAGCGCGGATCGGCCCGAAGGGCACCGACCCAGCGGCGGACGAACGAGACCTCGTCGGGCGCGATGAAGAGGGACGAGCAGACGTAGAGGAGGAAGGGCGCCTCCGGCCCGACGCCGACCCGGCGCTTGAACTCTTCCGGCGTCCGGCTCGGCGAGCGCTGGAACCACTCGTCGAACTTCTGGGCGCCCGTCACGACGGCGCGCCCGCCGTCGATCCCGTGCAGCTCCTCGAGCTCGCGCCGCTGCACCTCGTTCCAGACGAACACCCGATCCGGCGTGAAGCGGAGCATCCCCTTGTTCGTGAGGTTGTCCCAGCTCGCGATACAGGCCCCGGTCGCGACGCCGAGCCGGCGCGCGCTCTTCAGGTAGTCGACCTGGTTCGAGGCGTACTCGACGAGCGGCGTCGCGAGCACGACGTCTGGGTCGAACGAGCGACGTAGGCGTCGATCCGCGCGCTGGTCGGGATCGCGGTCTCGCAGGCGGCGAGGAACCGAAGCGTGCGTCGCGCGCTCGCGGCGTCGGAGCGACGGGCCAGCCAGTCGACGATCGACGTGACCAGCTAGCTGCTCACCGGGTCGCTCTTCCCGAACTGGACCTGGAGCCTGATCTTCGCCGCCATCCGGGCGCGCAGGGCGGGCGCCTCGGCGTAGCGCGGGTGCATGTAGCGAGCGAGGTCGGTGAACGCGCGCACGAGCGTGCTCGTCCGGCGCCAGCCGTCGAAGTAGGCGCGGACGGGAGCGGGCCCGAACGTGACCGCGGGGAACTCGGCCGCGAGCCGCTCCGCGAGGGCGATGTCTCCGGCGTCCTTCTCGACGAGCGTGAAGGCGAGGTGGACGACGGCTCCCTCGCGCGCCAGCAGCCGGAGCGGCTCCGCGTAGTGGCGGAGATAGCCCGCGTGGTAGAGGAAGAAGAGGATCCGAGGCGGGCGGTCAGGCACGGCGGGAGGGTACCGGCGGGGTAAGTAGGCTCTCCCGATGGCGCGGGAACGCGGTCTCCTGCACCGGCTCGCGCGGCGCGATCCCGGGCTCGCAGGAGGCCTATCGCCGGTTGAAGATCCGCCGCGCGCTCGCGCAGAAGGTCGTCCGCGTCGACCATCCCACGCTCGATGTGCGGATCCGGGTCACGAACGAGGCCGACCGCCCGCCTCCGGGTCGAGTCGGTCGCGAAGGAGCCGTGGACGGTCGCTGGCTCGAGCGCACCGTCCGTCCCGGGGACGTCGTCTGGGACGTCGGCGCCAACGTCGGCGTCTATTCCCTTCTGGCGGCCCGCCTCCTCGGCGAGCTAGGGGAGGTCGTCGCGGTCGAGCCGGGCTACGCGAACTTCGCGGCGCTCTGCGACAACGTCCTCCTGAACGGGCTCGAGCAGCGGGTCATGCCGCTCCCGCTCGTCCTCGGCGAGTCGTCGCGTACGGCCACCCTCGACTACAGCGACCTCCGCGCCGGCAGCGCCCTCCACCTCCTCGACGGCGCCGATGCGGCCGGCGGCATACCGTCAGCCCGTCCTCGTGCACACGCTCGACCAGGTCGTCGACACGTTCGGGGTGACGCCACCCACACTCCTCAAGCTCGACGTCGACGGCGGCGAGGTCGCAGTCCTCGCGGGCGCCGGCACCGTCCTCGCCCGGCCGGAGCTTCGCTCGGTGCTCGTCGAGATCGAGTCCGAGCTGACCGACGCCGTTCTGGCGGAGCTCGGCCGGGCCGGCTACTCCCTCGTCGAGGAGCACCGCGAGCGCGACGGCGTTCCGCTCCCCGGGGTCTGGTACGGCATCTTCGAACGAGCCTAGATGCCGATGAGCTGCCGGAACCGCTCGGGCTCCGGCAGCCGCTCGAGCACGAGCCACGGCTCGTGCTCGGCGAGCTCGCGAGGCGGTGTAGGAGCCCGTCGCGACCGCGATCGTCCGCGCCTCGATCGCCTCGCCGCACGCGATGTCGGCAGGCGTGTCGCCGATCACGAACGCGTCGGCGCCGTTCGCGAACGGGAGCGCGCGGCGGGCGATCTCGGCCCGCTCGCCCGGGCCGACGGAGAAGGCGCCGCCGAGGCGGAAGAAGCCGGCGAGCCCGTAGTGGGCGAGCTTCGCGTTCGCGCCGGCCTCCGTGTTGCCCGGTGAGGAGCAGGTTGGCGACGTCGTCGCGGCCGTCCAGATCCTCCAGCACCTCGCGCACGCCCGGCAGCACTTCGCCCTCGCGCTTGTGGAGGAACCCCGCCAGCTGCTCGCCGTGGATCCGGAGGAAGCGCTGCACCGTCTCCTCGTCCGTGGCGTGGCCGACGCGCGCGAGCGCCGCCTCGGCGATCGAGTAGTCGGTCATGCCCGCAGTCGCCATCCCCTGGAGGCTCGTGCGCACGCCGCTCACCTCCTCGAGCGCCGCCTCGAGCGAGAACACGCCGGCGCGCGCCGTCGTCAGCAGCGTCCCGTCGATGTCCCAGAAGAGAGCGATCACGCGCGCGTCGGCTCCCGCTCGGCGAGCGCCGCCTTCGCGGCCTCCTCGAGCGAGCCGGCGAGCCGCACCGCGTTCTCGTCCGAGCGGTCGACGAGGACGGGCGCGCCCGGAACGCAGCGGCGCATCGCGGCGTGGAGGAAGCGGCGGATCGTCTCGGGGTCGGGCGGAAGCGCAGCAGCTCCGGCACCTTCGCGCGGATCTCGCGGAACGAGTCGACGTCGAGCGTGATCCCGTAGCCGGAGTAGAACGGCTGCCCGAGCGTGAGCACGGGCTTCTCGTAGAGCAGCGCCTCGAGCCCGACGGTCGAGCTGATCACGGCGATCCGCCTCGGCGCGGCGGATCAGCTCGTGCGAGGACGTGTGCGGCGCCGACGAGCCGGACGTTCGGCCGGCTGCGCAGCCGCCGCAGGAGCGCCAGCGAGTTCCGGCCGACCGACATCGGATGCTCCTTCAGGACGAGGTCGTAGCCGGGAGGCAGCGCGTCCGCGACCTGCTCGACGAGCGAGGCCTGATCCTCGCGTGTGCGGGATCACCTTCCGGATCTTGTAGTCGTCGGTGACGTGGAGCGGGAAGTAGACGAACGGCCGCGCGCCCTCGAGGTCGTCGTAGAACGGCCGCGCCGCCCGCGCCCGGACGTCTCGGCGACGTTCGTCCCGAGCAGGCGCCACGGCTCGAGGTACTCGTTGTCGGCGTCCTCGCCGCGCTTGCGCCGGACGTGGTCGAGGAAGAGCTCCGCGCGCCGCCGCTCGACCGGCCAGCGCCGGTACTCGCGGATCGGCGTCGCCCGCTCGGTGAACGCGCGCCGGAACGCCTCGACCTCCTCGCGCTCCTCGGGCGACAGCTCGCGCAGCTCGTCCTGCTCGACGATCGGCGCGTGCAGGGTGTCCACGGAGAGGCGGAGCGGGTTCGGGAAGATCGTGTAGAGGAGGAAGAGCACCGGGATCCCGCGCTCGCAGGCCGATCAGGTGCGTCGACGACGCGGATCGTCTCGTTCCCGACCTCGGGCACGAGCACGTCCGGCCGCAGCTCGTCGACGAGCCGCTCGAGCGCGCGGAAGTGGCGGACGGTGCGGCGGATCGCCCACTCCTCCGGCTTGCCGGCGTTCACGCGATCGGCGTAGTAGACCTCACGGATGTGCGGGATCGGGTAGGTCGCCTCGATCCGGCGCACCTCCGCCTCGAGGTTCGGCCGGCTCGTCCATCGAATCGAGCAGGCAGCGCGCCTCGAGCCCGCGTTCGCGCAGGAGCCGGGCTGCTCGGCGCGAGACGCTGATGTGCGCCGACTCGTGACCGCGGCGCTCGAGCTCGGCGCCGACGGTGCCGTAGAACTCGCTCTCGTAGGTCTGGAGCGTCGTGAAGAGGAAGCGCACGTAGCGCCTGTCGACGGCGCGGAGCGCGTCCGCGAGGAGGGAGCGAAAGCGGTCGGGCGAGTGCTCGCGCGACGACGTACTCCCGGCCCGCGGCTCGCATCCGCCCGAGGGTAGCAACGTCCTCCGAGCAGGGCCGAGACGGTCTCCGCGAGCTCCTCGACGCTCGAAGCCGGAGAGGACGCGACCGCCGCCCGAGTCGCGCACGAGCTGCTCGGGGCCGCCCGACGGGGTCGTCACCACCGGGCACGCCGCAGGCGAGCGCCTCGGCCGCGACGATCCCGAACCCCTCCTGCCACGAGGGGAGGACGAAGAGCGTCGACTCGCGCAGGGGCTCGGCGATCGAGTCGACGAGGCCGAGCGCGTCGACGCCCTCGGGCACGCGCGCCGGAGGTCGTCCGATCAGCCGCAGCCTCGTCCCCGGGACGCGCGCGCGAATCAGCGGCAGCGCGTCGAGCAGGAGCGGCAGGTTCTTGCGCGGGTCGTCGGCGCGGCCGACGAACGCGAGCGTCGGGGCCTCGAGCCGGGCGAGCCAGGTCTCGTCCGGCTCGGGCGCGAGCGCGTCGACGTCGACGGGGATCGGCAGGATCCCGATCTCGGCCTCGTCACGCTCCGCGGCAGCCGCGATCGCCGCCCGCGAGGCGGGGCTGATCGCGTAGACGCGCGCCGCCTCGCGGATCAGGCGCCGCTCGAGCCGGCGCAGGACGAGCGCGTTGATTCGCTGCGCGAGCCGACGCCCGCGATCGAGCCCGCGCGCCCGCGCCGCCCACTCGTCGTCGAGCGTCGTCGCGAGCCAGCAGCCGTAGGCGCGATCCGGCGGGCGGCGCGGCGAGCCCGTGTGTCGCGAGCGGGGCCGGCGACCCAGAGCGAGGTCGCCTCCTTCGCGCCGGCGGCGTGCCGGAGGCCCGAGCGGAGCTGCCTGATCGCCTCGACCCGGTCGAGCGTCCACCGCCTGCCGTCGAAGGTGGGATGCGGGGAGAAGAGGAGCTCGGGCGAGCGGCCGAGCGCGCGGGCGCCCTCGAGGAACGCCTCGACCAGCGCGGCGCCGCCGCCGCCGAACCGGGGATCCGCGCCGAGAACGGCGAGATCGATCACGGCGCGCGCCCGACTCGATTGCCCGCCGGTAGAGCTCGACCTGCTGCGCCACGACCGACGCCCACGAGACGCGCCGCGCGACGTCGCGGCCGCCGGCGCCCGAGCCGCGCCCGAAGCTCGGCGTCGGCGAGAGCACGCGCGCGATCGCCTCGCGCAGCGGCTCCACCTCGGGCGGCACGATCATGCGCGGCGTCCTCGCCGAGCAGCGAGGCGACGCCGCACCGATCGGTGAGCACGACCGGCGTCCCCGCGGCGGCCGCCTCGGCCGCGACCATCCCGAAGCTCTCGTTCCGCGACGGGAGGACGAAGACGTCCGCCTCGCCGTACAGCTCGCGGGGCTGGCGCTCGTCGAACGGCGGCAGGAGGTGGACGCGGCCCGCGAGCTCCGGCCGCGCTCGCGAGGGCCTCGAGGCGGGCATACGTGCCGTCGCCGTCGTCCGGGCCGACGATCGCGACGTGCGCGTCCGGGATCCCGGCCATCGCCTCGAGCAGCAGATCGAGCCCCTTCTTGAAGCTGACGCGGCCGACGTTCAGGACGAGCGGCACCTCCGGCCCGATCCCGAGGCGATCCCGCAGCGCCGTCCCGCGCTCGTCGTGTGGCGCGGGGAAAGCCGTTCGGCCGGACGACGACCGCGAGCCGGTCGAGCCCGGCCTCGACGAGCTCCGCCCGCTCGAGCTCCGAGACCGCGACGACGAGCTCGGCGCCGCGCGCGACGGGCTCGCCGAGCAACCTGTCGAAGCCGCGCTTCAGCGGCACGTTGCGGTAGCGCCGGACGTACATGTCGAGCGGCTCGAAGACGTACGGGAGCGAGCGCGTCCGTGCCCACGCCGCGGTCACCGTCGTGACGAAATCGCGGTAGCCGAAGACGTGGACGACGTCCGGCCGGGGGAGCGAGCGAAGCACGAGCGGCAGGCTCGGCGTCACCCCCATCCAGCGGTAGCGGAGCGGCGTCGCGAGCTCGTGAATCCGAACGCCTGCCTCGACACGCTTCCGCGTCCTCAGCCTCTCCGCCGGCGGAGCGCCGATCGAGCGGAGCGACGTCGTGACCACGTCGACCTCGTGTCCGCGAGCGGCGAGCCCCTCGGTGAGCTCGCGCGCGACCCAGATCGGGCCGCCGAACCCGACCGCCGGCCAGTGGGCGGGCGTGGCGAAGAGGATGCGCACCGGCCAGACGTTAGCCTTGCCCGCATGGACGCGACCCGCCGGCCACGCCTGCTCGTCCTCAACCAGTACTACTGGCCGGGCGTCGAGGCGACGGCGCACCTGCTGACCGAGCTCTGCGAGGCGCTCGCCGCCGACTACGACGTCCGAGTCGTCACCGGGATCCTCCACGGCCACGAGCACGAGCCCCGCCGCGCCGTCCGGAACGGCGTCGAGATCGTGCGCGTCCCCTCGACCTCGTTCGAGCGCTCGAAGCTCGCCGCCCGCGCGCGCGAACTACCTCACCTACCTCGGCCGCGGGCTGGCGCAGGCGCTGCGCGGTCCGCGTCCCGACGTCGTCCTCTGCATGACCGATCCCCCGATGGTCGGCGACATCGCGCTCGCGGTCGCCCGCCGCTTCGGCGCGCCGCTCGTCGTGATCAGCGAGGACGTCTTCCCCGAGATCGCGCTGGAGCTGAAGCGGCTCGAGAACCCCGTTCTGATCGGCCTCCTCCGGGCGCTCGTCGGCCTCTATCTGAAGCGGGCGGATCGGGTCGTGGCGATCGGCGAGACGATGCGGGATCGGCTCGAGGAAAAGGGAGCGCCGGCCGGCCGGCTGAGCGTGATCCCGAACTGGGTCGACACGGATGCGATCACGCCGCAGCCTCGCGACAACCCGTGGGCGCGCAAGCGCCGGCTTGTCGGACAGGTTCGTCGTCATGCACTCGGGCAACGTCGGCCACGCGCAGAACCTCGACAGCCTCGTCCGCTCGGCCACGCTTCCTGCGCGACCTCGACGACCTGAGGATCCTGATCGTCGGCTTCGGCGCGCGGCACGAGGAGCTCGTCGCCCTGGCGAAGCTGCTCGAGGTCGAGGCCGTCCAGTTCCTCCCCTACCAGCCGCGCGAGGCGCTCCCGCAGTCGCTCTCGAGCGCGGACGTCCACGTCGTCGGTCTCGGCAGCGGGCTCTCGGGCTACGTCGTCCCGAGCCGGCTCTACGGGATCCTCTCGGCCGGGCGGCCGGTGATCGTCGCCGCCGATCCGGAGAGCGAGACGGCGCAGGTGGTCGAGGGCGTCGGTTGCGGGCTCGTGATCCCGCCGGGTCGGCCGGAGCTCCTCGCCGACGCGATCCGCGAGCTGCGCTCGCGCCGGGACGAGCTCGACGAGATGGGGGCGCGCGGCCGCGCCTACGTCGTCGAGGAGGCGGACCGCGCGGTCGCGATCGGCCGCTACCGCGCGCTCCTGCAGGAGCTCGTGGCGTGATCGCGGTCAAGGCCGCCTTCTGGATCTCGCGCTCGGCGCCCTCGTCTGGACGCACGCGCTGTATCCGCTCGCCGTCGGCCTGCTCGCGCGCGTGCGGCGCGCGGCCGGTGCGAGCCGAGCCGATCGAGCCGACGGTGACGGTGATCGTCGCCGCCTACAACGAGGAGGCCGCGATCGAGCGGCGGCTCGAGAACCTGCTCGCGCTCGACTATCCCGCCGAGAAGCTCGAGCTCGTCGTCGCCTCCGACGCGTCGTCCGACCGCACGCACGAGCTCGTCGAAGCGCTTCGCGCCGCGCGTGCGGCTGATCGTGAACGAGCGCGGCGGCAAGGTGGCAGCGCAGAACCGCGCCGTTCGTGAGACCGACGAGCGAGCTCGTCGCCTTCTCGGACGCGAACGCGACCTGGGCGCCCGATGCTCTTCGCCTGCTCGTCCGCAGCTTTGCCGATCCGGAGGTCGCCTACGTCTGCGGCCGGCTCGTGCTCGAGACCGCCGACGGCTCGAACCGCGAGGGCGTCTACTGGCGCTACGAGCTCGCGCAGCGCGCCGCCGAGTCGCGGCTCGGCTCGATCACCGGCGGCAACGGCTCGATCTACGCGGTTCGCCGCTCGGACTACGTCGAGGTCGATCCGAAGTGGGGCCACGACCTCTCGTTTCCCTACCGGATGGTGCAAGCCGGCCGGCGCGCGATCTACGACCCGGCGGCGCGCGCTTCCGAGAAGCCGACGCCGACGAACGAGACCGAGTACCGGCGCAAGGTGCGGATGTTCGAGCACTGCTGGGAGATCGCGCTGCGCGGCTCGATGCTGAAGCGGCTCCCGCCGGGCTATCTCGCGGCGGTGATCTCCCATCGCGTCCTCCGCTACGGGAGCGGCGTGCTCCACGTCGTGCTGCTGGCGGCGTCCATCGCGCTCGTCGGCGAGGGCTGGCTCTACCAGGCGGCTCTCGCGGGCCAGCTCCTCCTGCTGGCGGCCGCCGCGCTCGGCGTCGGGCTGGCGCGCTACTACGTCCTCGTCACCTGGGCGACGCTCGTCGCGCTCTGGAACTACCTCCGCCGCGGGGTCCCGGCGACGTGGACCCCGCCGCGCGACGAAGGGGACGCGACCCGATTGGCGGATATCCAATGAAGAACCCGGCGGTTGAGCTTGACTCGGTCGCCGACGCCCTGGCCACTGCGGTTCGCGCCAACCTCCTGCGATGTCGGTTCCACTCATGCTCGAGTTGCTCCGGTCGGCTCCGAGCGCGGCACGGCGGCGACTCGGGACGTGAATCGCGCGCTCGACGTCGCGATCGCCGGCACGGGCCTCGTGCTGACGAGCCCGCTCCTCGCCGCCTCCGCGCTCGCCGTCAAGCTCGACGACCGCGGGCCTGTCCTCTATCGGCAGGCCCGAGTCGGCCGCGACGGCCGCGACTTCGAGCTGCTGAAGCTGCGGACGATGATCGTCGGCGCCGAGCGGCAGGGAGCCGGGTACGCGGTTGCCGTGGGCGACTCGCGGATCACGCGAATCGGCCGCTTCCTCCGCCGCACCTCGCTCGACGAGCTGCCGCAGCTCTGGAACGTCGTCCGCGGCGAGATGAGCCTGATCGGCCCGCGCCCGACCCTTCGCTACCAGGTCGAGCAGTACGACGAGCGCCAGCGCCGCCGGCTCGAGGTCCGCCCGGGGATCACCGGCTGGGCGCAGATCCACGGCCGCGCCACCCTCCCCTGGGAGGAGCGGATCGAGCTCGACCTCTGGTACGTCGACCACCGGAGCTGGAAGACCGACCTGCTGATCCTCCTCCGCACGCCGCTCGCTCTCTTCGGCGGCACCTACAAGGGCGAGACGGGCGGCTGGCGCGGCTGAGCCGTCAGGGCGCGCGCCGCGCGCGGAGGTAGAGGATCCGGTAGAGGTGCGCGAAGGGGGTCGTGTCCGTTTCCTCCCGCAGCGCCTCCTCGAACGCGAGCGCCAGGACCCGGGCGCCCACCTCGCCGCGGACGTCCTTCAGATCGCGGAGCGCGTAGCGCTCGAGCAACTCGAGCTGGAAGCCGACCGAGCGGGCGCCGACCCCGAGCTCCTCGAGCCGTTGCCCGCGCTCCCACTCGCCACTTGCGAGCGGCCGGAGGATCCGTGCCGCCGCGGGAGCTCGCCCGACGAGACGCGAGAAGGCGCGCTTGCCGGCGAGCCTGCCTCGATCCGCCGGCCCCCGACCGAGATCGCCGGAGTCGCACGTGAGGAAGAGGCGCCCGCCCGGACGGAGGACGTCGTGCATCTGGCGGAGCGCTTCGATCCATTCCGGAACGTGCTCGAGCACCTGTGTGCTCACGACCGCGTCGAACGACGCCTCCCCGAACGTCTCCGCCAGGTCGAGCACACTCGCCTGCCGAAGCGTCATCTGGAGGCCGAGCTCCGCCGCCCGCCGCCGCGTCGGCTCGAGGTGGTCGATGTCGACGCCGTGCACGTCCAGCCGCTCGGCAAACGGAACGAGCGGCTCCCAGACGTTGAGCGGCTGGCTCAGCCCGCCGCAGCCGACGTCGAGAACGCGGAGCGTGCCGCTCTCCCCCAGCTCGGCACGCAGGTCGAGGATCAGGCGGATCTTCGCGGCGCTCCCCGGCACGCGCGCCAGGTCGAGCCCTGCAGCCCGCACCTCGTCGAGCACGCGGGTCGCCGAGGGCGGTAGCGAGGTCACGCGCGCGACTCTAGAGAGACAAGCCGCGGTGCGGGCTACCCTGCGCACCGTGACAGCCGTGCTCTTCACCTGCGCCGGGCAGCGCGTCGACATCGTCTCGGCCTTCGGTCGCGCGGGCGCGACGACGATCGCCACCGACCTCGACCCGCTCGCTCCCGCGCTCTGGCACGCGGATCACTTCGAGCTCGTGCCGCGAGTCGAGGATCCGGCCTACGTCCCGGCGCTCGCGGAGCTCGTCGAGGAGTACGACGTCAAGCTCGTCGTCCCGCTCACCGACCTCGACCAGCTCCTGCTCTCGCGCTCGCGCGGCATCCTCGAGCCGGCACTGGCGCTCGTGCCCGAGCCGGAGGTCTGCGAGACGATGGGCGACAAGTACCTGGCCCACACCTTCTTCGAGAGCCGCGGGATCCCGAGCCCGCGAAGCTGGCTGCCCGACGACGTGCCCGACGACGCGCGCTATCCACTCCTCGTCAAGGTGCGGGAGGGGTTCGGCTCGCGTCATATCTACCGCGCGCACGATCGCGGCGAGCTCGACTTCTTCCTCGGCTACACGACGGTCGCCTCGTTCGTGCAGGAGTGCTGCCGCGGCGAGGAGTTCTCGGTCGACCTCTTCTGCGACCTCGAGAGCCGCTGCCTGAACGCGATCCCGCGGACGATGATCCAGTCGAAGGGCGGCGAGTCGATCAAGGGCGCGACGATCCACGACGAGGAGCTGATCGCGCATGCCGCCCGCGTCGCCGAGACGGCCGGGATCGTCGGCCCGGCGAACGTCCAGTGCTTCCGCGAGCCAGATGGCTCCCTGCCCGTCACCGACGTCAACCCCCGCTTCGGTGGCGGCTTTCCGCTCCCGCTCGCAGCGGGCAGCCGCTATCCCGAGCTCGCGCTCCAGCTCGCCGAGGGCGAGCGGCCCGAGCCCCGCCTCGGCGAGTTCCGCGCCGGCGTCGTGATGACGCGCTTCTTCTCGCATCTGTGTCTGACCTCCGGGCCCGGCGGTAGCCTGGAACCGTTCGCCGAAGAGCTTCCAGAGCCGATCGCCAGCGAGCCCGGCGAGGCGTGACCCGCCACCTCGCGACAGTCGTGGCCCTCGTGGCCCTGGTCTCGGCGTGCGCGTCCATTCCGGACGACCTGTTCGAGGAAGAGGCCGCCGCGCCGCCCCCGACGGTCGCGGAGAAGCCGATCAAGCGGCCCGCGAAGAAGCCGCAGCGGACGAAGGTGCTCGTGACCGTCGTCGACGGCGACACGCACAGGCGCCTGCAGGGCGCCCGGGTCGTGATCGGGAAGCGCGCCGACTACGCGAACACGCGCGGGCTCGCCGCGGTCAGGATCAAGCACAGAACGGCGCTCGAGGTCCGGATCTCGAAGCCCGGCTACGCGACGCGCACCGTCCGGATGCCCTTCAAGCAGCGCCGCCAGGTCACGGCCCGGCTCTACCGCGAGGCGCTCCAGTGGACGATGTTCGGCGCCAACGCCCAGCGCACGAGCACGCACGCCGAGATCTCGATCAAGCCGCCGTTCAAGGTGGTCTGGTCGCGCGGGCTCGGCTCGCTGATCGAGTTTCCCGCGGTCGTCTACGAGGGCGTCGCCTACATCGGGAACTACAAGGGGACGATCTACGCCGTCTCGATGCGGAACGGCAAGGTCGTCTGGAAGTACGACCCGCCCGGCGGGAAGATGGCCTCCTCGCCGGCCGTCACGGACGCGAACGTCGTCGTCCACGGGATGGACGGAGTCGTGCGCGTGCTCGACCGGCGCAACGGCCGGCTCCGCTGGTCGTACCGCGTCGGCTCGCCGATCGAGTCCTCGCCGGTGATCGCGAACGGGATCGACTACTTCGGCGCCTGGAACGGGCGGATCTACGCGCTCGACCTGAAGCGGCGCAAGCTCCGCTGGCGGCAGTCGATGGGAGCGAAGATCACCTCGAGCGCCGCGCTCGCCGGCAAGACGCTCTACATCGGCGACTACGCCGGCCGGCTGATCGCCATTTCGACCACGTCCGGAAAGGTCAGGTTCACGAGCAGGGTGAACGGCCGGATCTACGGAACGCCGGCGGTCAGCGGCGGTCGGGTCTTCGTCCCGTCGTCGACCGGCGGCAGCCTGACCGCCTTCACGACGGGCGGGCGCTATCTCTGGCGCGTCTCGACCGGCTCGTACGTCTACTCGTCCCCCGCCGTCTGGGCGGGACGTGTCTTCTTCGGCTCCTACAACGGCCGCTTCTACAGCGTCGCCGCGAGCTCCGGCCGCGTCCTCTGGTCTGTCGCCGCCGGCGGGCCGGTGTCCGGGGCCGCGGTCGTCGTCGCCGGCATCGCCTACGCGGGCAGCACCTACGGCCGGATCACGGGCGTCCGGGCGAAGACCGGTCGCGTCGTCCTCCGCTTCCCGCACGGCGAGTACGTCCCGGTCTCGGGGAACGGCAAGCGGCTCCTGCTCCACGGCTACTCGCGGATCTGGGCGGTCGAGGAGCGGTGAAGCGCGTGGTGGCGGCCGTCGTGGCGCTGCTGCTCGTCGCGCTCGGGATCGGCGGCGCGTACGTGCTCCAGAAGCGGCGCGCGGCCGAAGACGTCCGCGGCTCCTCGACCGAGGAGTTCGTCGTCACCGAGGAGCCGGCCGAGGAGCCACCGCCCCCGCCGAAGCCACCCCAGCAGGCGAAGCTCGAGGTCGTCTGGCCGACCTACGGCTACGACGCCGAGCGCCAGCGCGTCGCCTCCTTCGGCCTGCGCCCGCCCTTCCGGCGCGCCTGGATGTTCAGGGCGCGCAACCTGCTCGAGTTCCCGCCGGCGATCGCGTACGGCCGCCTCTACTTCTCGAACAACTCCGGGATGATGTTCGCGGTCAACGCGAAGACCGGCAAGCGCGCCTGGAAGCGGCCCATCGGCCGCTGCGTCGCCGCCTCGCCCGCCGTCCACGCCGGCACCGTCTTCCAAGCGTTCCTGAACCGGCCGCCCTGCAACAGCGATCGGAACGCAGGCCGGCTCGAGGGCGAGGTGATCGCGTTCGCCGCGGGCTTCGGGAAGATCCGCTGGCGGACGCGGCTCGGGCCGACCGAGTCGTCCCCGCTCGTCGCAAACGGGCTCGTTTACGTCGGCGACTGGCGAGGTCGCGTCTACGCGCTCGATGAGCGCACGGGCAGCGTCCGCTGGACGTTCCAGGGAAAGGGCCGGATCAAGGGCGCCGTCTCCCTCTCCGGCAACCGCCTCTACGCGGCCACGTACCAGGGCTTCCTGTACGCGCTCGATCCCACCAGCGGCAAGGTGATCTGGCGGACGCGCTCGCAGGACCGGCTCGGCGGGCGCGGCCAGTTCTACTCGACGCCGGCGCTCGCTTACGGCCGCGTCTACATCGGCTCGACCGACGGCAAGGTCTACTCGTTCGGGGCGACCACCGGGAAGCTGATCTGGTCGCAGGGCACCGGCGGGTTCGTCTACTCCTCGCCGGCGACCTGGCGAAAGAAGGTCTACGCCGGCTCCTACAGCGGCCGCTTCGTGGCGCTCGACGCCGCCACCGGCGACACCGTCTGGAGCTTCCGCGCGAACGGGGAGATCTCCGGCTCGCCGACCGTGATCGACGGCGTCGTCTACTTCGCGACGCTGAAGGAGCGCACCTACGCCCTCGACGCGCGCAACGGCAAGGTGCTCTGGACGTTCGAGGACGGCAAGTACACGCCCGTCGTCGCAGACCGCGACCGGCTCTATCTCGTCGGGCTCGCGCGGGTCTATGGGATGGTTGAGCGATGAGATACGCCGTCACCGGAGCCGCCGGATTCATCGGCTCGCACCTCGCGGAGGCGCTCCAGGCCGCTGGGCACGAGGTCGTCGGGATCGACTCGTTCACCGACTACTACGACCCTGCGCTGAAGGAGCGGAACGCCCGCGCGTTGACAGTTCAGTCGCCTCGACCTCGCCCGCGACGAGCTCGACTTCACCGGCTTCGACGGTGTCTTCCACCTCGCCGGCCAGCCGGGCGTCCGCAGCTTCGGCGACGTCTTCCCGCTCTACGTCGAGCGGAACGTGCTCGCGAGCCAGCGCGTCTTCGAGGCGGCGGCGGCCGCCGGCGCTCGCGTCGTCTTCGCCTCCTCCTCCTCGATCTACGGCGAGGCGGAGCGCTATCCGACGGCCGAGGACGTGCCGCCGCGACCCGTCTCGCCGTACGGGATCACGAAGCTCGCCTGCGAGCACCTGGCGCGGGCGTACACGACCAGCTTCGGGCTCGACGCCGTCGTGCTCCGCTACTTCAACGCCTACGGGCCGCGGCAGCGCCCGGACATGGCGTTCCCGCGGATCCTCGACGCGCTCGCCTCCGGCGAGCCGTTCGCGCTCTTCGGCGACGGCGAGCAGAGCCGCAGCTTCACCTTCGTGGCCGACGTCGTCGCGGCGTCCGTCCTCGCGATGGAGCGCGCGCCGACCGGCGCGACCTACAACGTCGGCGGCGGCGAGGAGGCGACGATGAACGCGACGATCGCGCTGCTCGAGTCGATCGCCGGACGGGAGCTCGACGTCCGCCGCGAGGAGGCGGTGGCGGGCGACCAGCGGCGGACGAAGGCGGACACCACGCGGATTCGCGCCGAGCTCGGCTGGCAGCCGGAGACGCCGCTGGCCACCGGCCTGCGCGCCCAGTGGGAATGGGCGGCGTCGGAGCGCGAGATAGAGTCGCCCGCGTGAATCCGACGGATCCCGACGCAGAACGCGAGGTCGACCTCCGCTCGGCGTGGAGCCGGATCGCAGCTCGCTGGTGGCTGCCCGTGCTCGGGCTCGTGCTCGGACTCGTCGTCGGCTTCGCGCTCGCGCTCGGCGGCGGCAGCGTCTACAAGGCCGAGACGCTGATCTTCCTCGGCCAGCCGTTCACCCCGCAGGGCGGCGGCCAGATCCAGAGCCTCGCGACGAACCCGCGCACGGTCGGCGAGATCATCCGCTCGGAGGCGGCGCTACGCGACGCCTCGCGGAAGAGCGGGATCCCCGTCGGCGCGCTCCGCGGCAACGTCAGCTCGACACCGATCGTCAGCGCCGGCCAGTCCCGCCTGCAGACGCCGCTCGTCGAGATCAGCGTCAAGGGCAGCGCGCGGGGCAAGGTCGCCGCCGCCGCGAACGCTCTCGGACTGCGGGTGACCTCGGGCGTCTCCGACTACGTGAACGACAAGGTCGAGGTGCTGAACGACCAGATCGAGAACGACAACCGCGAGCTCGAGCAGATCAACCGCCGGATCTCGGCGGCCACCGCCCAGCAGACCGAGATCCTCGCGAGCAACGACCTGCCGCTGGCCGAGCGCCTGCTCCTGCTCACGAACATCAACTCGACGATCGGCTTCGCCGAGCAGCGGCGCGGCACCGTTCAGACCGACCTCCTCCAGGCCCGGCAGCTCCTCTCGCTCGCCGAGCGCGTGGAGATGAGCCGCGTCGTCGAGCCGGCCGTCGCCGCCAAGTCGACCGCGCGGAGCGGCCGGAACGCCGCGCTCGTCGGCGGCCTGATCGGGCTCTTGCTCGGTTGCGTGGCGGCGTTGATGGCGGACAGCGTGCTCGCTCGACGCAGCGCGGCCTGAGCATGCTCGACGGTCAGCGCGTCGCGGTCGTGGTTCCAGCCTTCGAGGAGGAGCACCTCGTCGCCGAGACGCTGCGCGGGATCCCGGAGCTCGTCGACCGGATCTACGTCGTCGACGACGCGTCGGCCGACGCCACAGCCGAGCGGGCGCGCGCCGTCGGCGACCCGCGCGTCGAGGTGATCGTCCACGAGCGGAACGCCGGCGTCGGCGCCGCGATCGTCACCGGGTACCGGCAGGCGATCGCCGAGGAAATCGACGTCACCGTCGTGATGGCCGCCGACAACCAGATGGATCCGGCGGAGCTCGCGACGCTCGTCGAGCCGGTCGCGCGCAGGGAGGTCGACTACGCGAAGGCGAACCGGCTCGTCTCGGGCGAGGCGTGGCAGCTCATCCCCCGCTCGCGCTACCTCGGGAACGCGATCCTCTCGCTGCTGACCAAGGTCGCCTCGGGCTACTGGCACGTCGCCGACTCGCAGGCGGGCTACACCGCGATCTCGCTCGCGACGCTGCGCTCGCTCGACCTCGGCGCGCTCTACGCGCGCTACGGCTTCCCGAACGACATGCTCGTGCACCTGAACGTCTCGAACGCGCGCGTCCGCGACATCCCTTCGCGGCCGATCTACGGCGTCGGCGAGCGCTCCGGGATCAAGATCCGCAAGGTCGTGCCGCGGATCTCGTGGCTTCTCGTCAAGGGCTTCTTCTGGCGGCTGCGGGAGAAGTACGTGATCCGCGACTTCCACCCGCTCGTCTTCTTCTACGCGCTCGGAATCCTGATGACCGCGTTCGGTCTCCTCCTCGGCGCGATCGAGGTCGTGCTCCGCTTCATGGGCAACGAGATCACGACGCCGACGATCGTCCTCGTCGCGTTACTCCTGATCTCGGGCAGCCAGTTCACGCTGTTCGCGATGTGGTTCGACATGGAGTCGAACAAGGAGCTCCGCTGAGTGGCTCACTCAGAGTGCTAATCGCCACGGTTCGCAAGCCGTATCCATCTAGGTTGCAAACTCGTTGCTCACGCGGTGAAACTGCGGGGAAACCGAGGGGTCGGCGTTGTAGATGCGGGTCGGCGAGGGCGCCGAGCGCTGCGGCGTGGTGTTCCCTGGCTACTGACCCTCATCCTCGTTGGGATGCTGCTCGCTGCGATTCTGCTGCTCGCACGGGCATCTGCATCGGGATCAGTGGCTGCTTGCAAGCGTGGGGCAATCAGCGCGATTGGCCCCGTCGATGCGCAAGGTCGCGGTCAGACGACGCCTGAAGTCCGCTGCATCGAGCCTCCGCGTTAGATGCGGCTTCTCGAACCCGGAAGGTCTTCGCGCCGTCGCCAGCGCACGTTGACGAGGAGTCTGTGGGTCGTCGCGATCGCCCTAGCGGTTCTCGTCATCGCTGGAGCGCTCGTGAGGCTTCTCTAGTGGGCGTCTTCTCGCCGAGAGTTCAGCAGCTCTTGCCGGCCGACACGAGTCCCCGTTCGGCGCTCGCGCGCTCCGGGTCGAGGATCGCCTCCCGCACTGCCGTCCGCATCAGGCCGAGCTTCGGGAGCGGATAGTTGTCGAGCTTCCGGCGGCTCGCGATGTAGTCGCGCGCCGAAGGTCTCCGTCAGCGTCTCCTTCGGGTCGATTCCCCCGACGAGCCGGATCAGCGCCGGGAGCCGCCGCAGCGGTACGTCCGTCGACACGTTCCGTCTCGACCGTCCGCGCCAGTGCCGGGGAAGTTCCGGAGCACCCGCACCGGGTCGAGCTGGTCGGCCATCGCGCGAGAGGAAGCAGCGCTGCCGCGCCATCCGCGTGTAGTCGTTCGAGTCCTTGCGCGAGCGGACGTAGGCGAGCGCCTCGCGGCCGTAGAAGTGGTAGCGGCGGCCGGGCTGGACGTCGATCCGAGGCTTCGGCTCGCCCCATGCCGGCCGCGTCACCTCGTCGACGAGCCGCTCCTTGACGAGGATCCGGACACCGCCGAGCGCCGTCGACGAGATCGGCGAAGCCGCGCAGGTTGACGAGCGCGTAGTAGTCGACCCTGACGCCGAGCAGGCTCGAGACCGCCTGCTTGAGTGCCGTCGCACCCGGGATCGCGGCCACCCGGGAAGAAACCGGGCAGCGCTCTCGCATAGCCGTAGAGTCCGTTCAGCGGCTGCTCGAAGCGCTTCGGCTTTCCGGGGAGCGCGCCGCCGAGCGGCACCTCGACCAGGTTCCGCGGGATCCCGAAGGCCACCGCCCGGCCGGTCCCGTGCTGGATCGCGGCGAGGATCATCGTGTCCGTCCGAGCGCCCGAGTTGCCCGGTCCCTCGTCGGTGCCCAGCAGGAGGATCGTCGTCCACGGCTTGCCCTGCACCGGCTGACGGCCGAGGACCCGGCTCGAGCCACCGAGCGGCAAGTCGTACCGAGGTCCGGCTACCGCGACCGGCCTGGGCGCGCTCGGCGGCGCGGCGATCCCCGGATAGCGCTTCGGCGGCCGCTGGAGCGCCGAGACGAAGAGCCCCTGCGAGGGGAGCACGTCGTTCGGCTCCTCCTTGGCGAAGACGGTCTCGAGCACCTCGTAGCTCCGCACCGTGACGTAGCCCGCCGCGCGCGTCGGGGGCGCCGTCGCCGCGTTCGTCGCCTTCGGCAGGGTGCTATCGCCGCAGTACCTGATCTGGCTGATCCCGATCGTGCCGCTCGCGCGCGGAATCCACGGACGAGCCGCAGCCGTGCTACTTCCTGGGCGCACTAGCGCTGACACAGGGATGGAGTCAGGGGCGCTACGGCGACGTGGTCGCCCTGGAACCGATCGTCTGGCTCGTGCTCGCCCGCAACCTCATCCTGGTCGCGGTCGTGGCTCTCCTCATCCGTCAGCTCGCTGCCGGCCGGCGCGCATACACGACGAAACCCTCGACGCGACGGGTCACGTAACCGGCCTCGAGCAGCAGGGGGCGCACGCCTCGCTCCCGGTTCCCGCCGGCGAGGAAGATGTACGCCGGGTCCGCGCTGGCCGCGACCCGCCGTAGAAGGGCGGATATCGCCCCAGCTCACCGCGAACAGGTGTCACCCGATTGCCTCGACGCTCGTTGCGATTGCTTCCCGACGTCACCGCGACGATCCGCTCGCCGCTCTCGAAGACGATGCGCCATGCGATCCAGCAGTCGGCGTACGCATAGCGCACACCGGCACGCTCGAGCAAGTTCAGAAGCGGCTGAATGTCGGCCGGAACCGGAACTCCTTCCGCCTGGACACCGACGCGCCTGACCTTTGTAGGGACGCCACGCCTACCGCCGAGAGGGCCGCGAGCACGCAAGCCAGAGCGACCGCCGCTCGCGACGCCCGCACGGCCGTCGCTCCCAGCAACGCGAACGCAGGCCCGAGGAGAACGAGGTAGCGCGGCTCCGTCTGGAGCGACGCATACGACGACAGGGCGTAGAGCGCCGGCAAGAACACAAGGGCAACGAGGAGCGGCCCGAGGCTACGCCGCCCGCGAACGACCGCAATCGTGAGCACTACCAAGGCAACGATGTAGAGCATCGCGCCGATCGCTCCGCCACCCAGTCGAGCGTGAACGGGATTCGCAGGCCGAGAGCCATGGGCAGCGTCGCGACCGCGAGGTTGTGGAGCCGGTCCACCACGGTTCCTCCCCCGGGACCGAAGCCGACCGAATACCAGTCGTGGGTCGCGTTCGCGACCACCCAGGGCAGTGCGCCGAGGAGCGCTGCGATGCCGATGAGCCAAGTGTCTGCGAGCGTGCCTCGGCGCCGCCACACGAGCCAGCCGAGAGTCGGGACGGCCAGGAGGACGACCTGCGGAGTCGCCCACCAGCCGAGTCCGAGCGGCAAGGCGTCCCGGCGGTCGCGACGCTCGGACAGGCGGAGCGCGAGCAGTACGACGAGGAGGCCGAGCACGAGCCCGACCCCGTAGAAACCGTGCGCGCGCGTCGACTTCCACGCGAGATAGGCAGGCCAGACCCAGACGATCCCCGCCGCCAAGCGGGCGTACGGCTCCCCTACCGTCCGGATCCCGACCCGCTAGGTCAGCACAGCTGCGAGCGCAAACAGCGCCAGCGGGACGATCCTGAGCGCGGTCACGCTCGGCCCGGCGAGAGCGAACACACCCGCGGTCAGCAGCGTCTCCTGGGTGCCGCCGTAACCCTGGCCCCAGTAGAACGCCGTCACCTCGCCGTCGAGCATGTGTCGGGCATCACACCCCAGACGGCTTCGTCGGAGTCGAGCGCTCCGAGCTCGGAGCCAAGGATCCAGACCCTGAGTGCGATCCCGGCGACCACGAGCACACCGACGGCTGCAGTGACCCACCGCTCGCTCATCTCGGCCGGGATCGGGCGGCCACGGCCAGGCCGCCTTGGGCGAACAGCACGAAGAACGCCGGCAAGCTCGCGAACAGAAAGCGCGGATGCAGATACGTCGGCTGATAGAAGCTGTAGACGGCCGCATTGGCGAGCGTGAACGCCAGCAGGAGCCAGAGCGCCAAGCCACGTCTGCTGACAATGACGCCGACGATCGCCAAGGGCAGCAGGAGCACAAGCGTGCGCGGCGAGAAGAGCAGCGACTCGCTCCAGCTTCGAATGACGTAGTCGATTGAGAAGGGGTCCTGAGGAAGCAGGTCGGGGCCGCTCTCGCCCTGGACGTAGCCGATCGGCCAGTAAGCGACGAGCGCGGGAACGAAAGCGAGCCCTCCCGCGGCCAGCGGCACCGCCCGATGCACGCCGAGGTAACCCGCGACGAGCACCACCGCGAGCGCGATCGCGAAGCCGTTCGTCAACTTGACGAGCGTCGCGAAGGACAGGAGAACCCCGGCAAGCGCGAGCTGGAGATCGGTCCTCTCCGGCCGGAGCAACAACGCCAGGCGACCGCGACGAGCGCCGTCGAGAGCGGCTCCGTGTAGAGCGCGAGACCGGTATCGACAAGCCACGTCCCGTTCTCCCAGGCGCTCTGCCCCGCACGACCACCGAGAGCAGCGGCCAGACCGCGAGCGCCGCGGCCGCGATCAGCCCGACCGCACGCTTCCCGGTCGCGTACAGACCGGCGTACGCGGTGGCGACGAGCGCCACGACGTTCGCGGCGAGAGCGAGCGGGAATGCGAACGCGAACGCGATCTCGTAGTCGAGCGGTAGTCCGAGCGCTCGATACGGGAGCATCGGCGCCGCCCAGACCAGTGACCAGCCTAAAACGGCAGCGCCGCTCGGCTCCATCTCGAGCACGACGACGGCCACGGCCAGCGCCACGCTCGTGGCGGCCCCGACGACGAGCCACGGCTGCAGCGCCTTTCGCCGCCGGAGCCTGATCCCGACCGCCACGTTCGTGACCGGCAGCGCGGCGATCAGCGCCATCGATACAAGCGGGACTCGAGCTATAGCCGCCATGAACTCCCGAGCCGCCGCGTAGAAGCCGGCGTCGTCACCCGTGCCCTCGACGAGATCGAAGCGCGGAAAACCCGGGAGGTCGCGGCCCTCCGCCGCGAGCACGAGCAACGGCAGCGCCACCCGCAGCGCCGCGAGCGCGGCCAACGCGATCCACCACGTGCGCGGCGTCGTCATCGCCTTCATCTTCCCGGAATCAGCTCTGAATTTTTCTCGCGACGACGAGGGCGACCAGCATGGCGCGCGCGAGCACCGTCCGGACGCCGCGCGCTGCATCGACCACCGCGAAAAGGCGGAACGCGAGGATGCCGAGATCGACGACCAGGAAGGTCGCGACGAGCCGCCGGTCGAGCACCGGCAGTCCCGCCTGCCCGCGCCACGCGACGGCGGCCGGCAGGACGAGCAGGATGAGCGCCGTCGCGCCGAGCAGCAGGAGCCCGCGGCGCCGCGCGCCCTGGAAGAGCTGCCCCGCACCCGGCAGGAGCATCGAGAGAAACCCGGCGAGAAGCGCGCGTCGGCTCGGCTCGGCCATGCTCGAAGTCTAGGAGGCGCCGCGGCCGCCGCGGATGCTAGGAAATCGTAAGAATCCGGTTGGCGATCCGGGGGCGGCGGTACGATCCCGCGCAATGCCGACGTCCGTTGTCACCGGCGGAGCCGGCTTCCTGGGGTCGCACCTGTCCGACGCGCTGCTCGCCGCCGGCCACCGGGTGATCTGCGTCGACAATCTCGAGACCGGCTCGCTCGCGAACATCGAGCACATGCGGTCGGGCGATTTCGTCTTCCTCCCGCACGACCTGACCCACGCGATCAGGATCGACGAGCCGATCGACTTCGTCTACCACCTCGCAAGCCCGGCCAGCCCGATCGACTATCTGCGCCTGCCCTTGCAGACGCTGAAGGTCGGCTCCTACGGGACGCACAACGCGCTCGGCCTCGCCAAGTTCAAGCGCGCGCGCTTCCTGCTCGCCTCGACGTCCGAGGTCTACGGCGACCCGGAGGTGCACCCGCAGCCCGAGACGTACTGGGGTCACGTCAACCCGATCGGCCCACGCGGCGTGTACGACGAGGCGAAGCGCTACGCCGAGGCGCTGACGATGGCGTACCACCGCCAGCAGGGCGTGGACACCTGCATCGTCCGGATCTTCAACACCTACGGCCCGCGCATGCGCCCCTACGACGGGCGCGCGATCCCGAACTTCGTCCGCCAGGCGGTCGAGCAGAAGCCGATCACGGTCTACGGCGACGGCTCTCAGACGCGGAGCTTCTGCTACGTCGACGATCTCGTGCGCGGGCTGATCCTGCTCCAGGAGAGCGGCGAGCATTTGCCCGTCAACGTCGGCAACCCGAACGAGTTCACGCTCCTCGAGCTCGCCGAGAAGGTGATCGAGGTCTTCGAGGCGACGAGCGAGATCGTCTTCGAGGCGCTGCCGGTCGACGACCCGAAGGTGCGCCAGCCGGACATCACGCGTGCGCGCCAGGTGCTCGGCTGGGAGCCGACGATCGAGCTCGACGAGGGTCTCCGCAAGCTCCGCGCGTCGCTGCCTCGAGAAGCTCCAATTGCGTAGAAGGCTCGCGCACGTCGCGGCCTCGCTCCTCGTGGCCGCGGGTGTCGCCGTGCCGTCGGCCAGCGCGTCGCGGTTCCTCCAGCGGGGGATCTTCGACGACGCCCAGATCCACTACGGCAATCCCGACACCGTCTTTCCGGTCCTCCGCACGCTGCGGACGCAGCTGATCCGGATCAACCTCGTCTGGGGCGGCGCGGGCGGCGTCGCGAAGCGGCGGCCGGCGAACCCCACGAATCCGGCCGACCCCGCCTACGACTGGTCGTCCTACGACCGGACCGTCAACTACGCGGCCCAGTACGGGATCAAGGTCGTCTTCTCGATCGTCGGCACACCCCCGTGGGCGAACGCCGCCGCCGGCGTCAACGTCGTGCCGCGAAACGCGCTCGACCTGCAGCGCTTCGCAGCTGCCGCGGCGAGGCGCTACAACGGCCGCTACCCCGGCGCCGATGGGCGGCTGCTCCCCTCCGTCCGCTCCTGGCTCGCCTGGAACGAGCCGAACAACCCCGCCTTCCTGCGCCCCCAGTACCGGAAGGTCGCCGGCCGCTCCGTCGCCGCAGAGCCCGATCGACTACGCGAAGATCTGCAACGCGATCGTCAAGGGGATCAGCGTGACGACGGTCGGTGCCTCGAAGGTCGCCTGCGGAGTCACGGCGCCCCGCGGGAACAACAACCCGAACTCGGCACGGCCGGCGCTCGTCCCCGATCGCGTTCCTGCGGGGCATGAAGCTCGCGGGCGCGACGGGCTTCGACGCGTACGCGCACCACCCCTACTACGGCTCTCCGTCCGAGACCCCGTCCACGCCGCCTCCGACGCCCTCGCGCGGCCAGGCGCCGACGGCGATCACGCTCGGCAACATCAACCTGCTGATCCTCGAGGTGACGAAGCTCTACGGGAACAAGCGGATCTGGATCACCGAGTACGGCTACCAGACGAACCCGCCCGATCCGATCTTCGGCGTCACCCTCGCGAAGCAGGCGACCTACCTGACGCAGGCCTTCGGGATCGCGAGGCGCCATCCGCGGATCGACATGATGCTCTGGTTCCTGCTCCGCGACGAGACGCGCGCCCGGATCGAGGAGGGCTGGCAATCCGGCCTCCTGACGACGGGCGGGATCCGCAAACCGAGCTTCGCCGCGTTCCAGCGCCTCGCCGGCTAGAGCCGCTTCCGAGGTACTTTTCCGTCGAGCGACCGACGGAGACGAGCGCAGGATGCCGAACGAGCTGACGAGTTGGAACGACGGCGCCGCGAGACAGTCGCTCCTCGACTTCGTCGAGCGCGTCGTGTCGGAGGACGTGCCGGTCGAGGAGCGGATCGCCGTCTTCGACAACGACGGCACCCTCTGGTGCGAGAAGCCGCTCCCGATCCAGGCCGACTTCATCCTCCGGCGGTTCGCCGAGATGGCGGAGGCGGATCCGGAGCTGCGCGAGCGCCAGCCCTGGAAGGCGGCGTACGAGCGGGACTACCAGTGGCTGGGGCAGGTGATGACCGAGCACTACGCGGGCGACGACACGAACGTCCGGACGCTGCTCGGTGGCGTGCTCGTGGCCCACTCGGGGATCGACGTCGACGACTTCGAGGCGCTCGCCGACTCGTTCCTACGCACGACGCAGCATCCGACGCTCGGGCGCGGCTACCTCGAGTGCGGGTACGCGCCGATGGTCGAGCTGCTCGGCTATCTGAAGGCGAACGGGTTCTCGAACTACATCGCCTCCGGTGGCGGCCGCGACTTCATGCGGCCGATCAGCCAGGAGCTCTACGGGATCCCGCGCGACCGGGTGATCGGGAGCTCCACCGCGCTCGAGTACGTGCCCGGCGACCGGGGCGGCGCGATCACCCGCAAGGCCGAAGCCGACGTCCTCGACGACGGCGCGCAGAAGCCGATCCGGATCTGGAGCAGAATCGGGCGCCGCCCGCTCCTCGCGGCCGGGAACTCGAACGGGGACATCCAGATGCTCGACTTCACCCGGCACGAGGACAAGCCATTCCTGCGCCTGCTCGTCCTCCACGACGACCCCGAGCGCGAGTTCGACTACACGAGCGGGGCCGAGCAGGCTCTTGACCGCGCCGGGACGAACGGCTGGACGATCGTCAGCATCAAGGACGACTGGGCGACCGTCTTCTGACGACCCTGAGCTTGCGTCAGCGGCCGACGAGCTCCTCGAACGCGAGCTCGCCGCGGATCCGGTCGAAGTCGGAATCCCCTCTGGCCAGCTCGCGGCAGCCCTCCCACTTCTCGATCGCCTGGCGGAGATGCTCGAGCGATTCGGTCGTCCGGCCAGCGAGGCTCTCGCAGCACGCCACCTGGTAGTGGAGGTACGCCAGGTTGGGGTGGGCCTCCAGGAGCTCGCGACCCCGATCCGCCGCCTCCGCATACTTGCCGGCCTCGTAGAGCGGCCGCGCCGGCTCCCACAGCTCCGGGTCGTACCGCTGGACCGTGTCGGGCAGCGTCACCCAATGATGACGGCTGGAGTCGTAACCGGACTCCGTCGGCGGCGGGAACGTCGGGTCGGCGAACGAGCCGACCGAGACGACGACTAGGTCCGGCTCCGTCGGCTCCGTGTAGAAGACCTGCGAGCCGCAGTTCGGACAGAAGTGGAAGGCATGCTCCTTCTGGTCTTCCTCCTCCGAGATTCGGGCGAAGTCGTTGAAGCGACCGACGACCTGCACTTGATCCGCCTTGAACGCCGCCTGCATCCCGAAGGCGCTTCCGGTCCGACGCTGGCAGGCGAGGCAGTGACAGATGGAGACGACGAACGGATCGCCGTCGACCTCGAGGCGGAGTTGCCCGCAGTGACAGGCGGCAGCTCGGGTGGCCATCGCCGCGGACGCTACCCGACGCGGGTTTCGGCTTCCTTGAGGTACTGGTGGACGAAGGCGATCGCCATGCTGCCCTCGCCGACGGCCGCCGCGACGCGTTTCACCGGACCGAGGCGGACGTCGCCGCACGCGAAGATTCCCGGGACGCTCGTCTCGAGGAGGTAGGGATCCCGATCGAGCTCCCAGCGGTCGGCGAGGCGAGAGATCCGAGCCCGTGAGCACGTAGCCGCGGGAATCGAGCGCGATCTCCTCCGGGAGCCAGCCGGTCTCGGCGTCGGCTCCGATGAAGATGTAGAGCCCACCGGACTCGTGCCTGCTCGTCTCGCCGGTCTCCGCGTTGCGGATGTCGATCGCCTCGAGCGACAGCTCGCCGTGGGCGGCCACGACCTCGGTCCGGAAGGCCGTGCGGATATTCGAACGCGCCGCCACTTGGTCGACGAGATAGCTCGACATGCTCTTCTCGAGCGACTCGCCGCGGCACATGATCGTCACGCTCTTTGCATGGCTGGCGAAGTGAAGCGCCGCCTGCCCGGCCGAGTTGCCGGCCCCCACGATGTGGACGTCCAGGCCGTGTGCGCTCGGCGCTTCGCTGCGAGCGGCGCCGTACGAGATGCCTTTCCCGGCGAGCCGCTCGAAGCCCTCGATCGCGAGCTTCCGCCAGGCGACTCCGCACGCAACGATGATCGTCCGCCCCCGAAGGACGTCGCCGCCGTCGAGATAGACCTGCTTCGTCGCCGGGTCGATCCGGGTGATCCAGCGAGTGACGAGGATCTCGGCGCCGAGCCGCTGCGCCTGCTGCAAGGCGCGGCTCGCGAGCTCGTCCCCCGAGACTCCCGCCGGGAAGCCGAGATAGTTCTCGATCTGCGACGACGTGCCGGCCTGACCGCCGGGCGCCTCCCGCTCGATCGCAACCGTGTGCAGGCCCTCCGAGGCCCCGTAGACCGCGGCTGCGAGCCCGGCCGGTCCTGCGCCGACGATCACGACGTCGTACTCCGCGGACGCGGGCTCGGTGGTCAACCCCAGCAACTCGGCCGCGCGGCGGAGCGTCGGTCGCACGACGGTCTTCCCGTCGACCATGCGGATCGTCGGGCAGTCCTCGTCGGCCGGCACCGGCCCACCCCACCACTGCTCGTCCGCGTCGGGCGCATCGGGCGAGATCCACCTGAAGGTGATCTGGTTCCGGTCGAGGAAGCGCCGCAGCTCGGTGGTCTCCGGATCCCAGCGGTAGCCGACGACGATCGCGCGCCGCGGCGGCGGGTCGGCGGCGATCCCCTGCAGACCGCCCGGACCGCTCATCCGATGCCCGGCCAGCCGGCCGACCTCCTTGGCGACATCGGGCGCCACGGCTGCGACGGCGTGGTAGTCCTGCGGCTCGATCCGCAGCACGCGCGACTGCTCGGCCGCGCGGAACCCGACCGGAAAGACGGTGCCGAGGGTCAGCGGCACCTCGCCGAAGATGTCGCCGGGCGCGCGAGCGCCGACGACTCGCTCGATTCCGTCGACGCGCTTGATCGGCTCGATGCGACCCTCGAGCACGGCGAAGAGCGCCCGCTCGCCACCCTCGTGCACCGCGTACTCGCCCGGTCTCAGGGTGAGATCGGCCGCCACGCGTGCCAGCCGCTCCCGGTCGGCGAGCTCGAGCGCCTCGAAAACCGTGATCGCCGCAATCTCCTCTGCCGTCACCATGACCAGAAAGCTACTGACCCGATCGAGGCTCGCGTGGCTCCAGCTAGCTCGTCGCGAGAAACGCTCGGAGCGTCGGATAGAGCGCGGCGGACTCGAGCCAGAGATAGTGGCCGGCGTTCGGCAGGATCCTCTTCGTCACCTGGGCCCCGCGGAGAGGAGCGGCGTTGTCGTCGGCCCAGGCTGCACCGAAGGGGTCGCGGCTGCCCATCACGACGAGCGCAGGCCCGCGATAGCGGGCGAGCGCGAGCTCGAGCGCGGGCCGGCGAGGGTCGGAGACGATCGCCTCGTTCGCGACGACCGCTACCGAGTCGTCGCAGCGGAACGGCCCGAGCGCCTTCGCGATCGCACCCGCCCGGCGAGGGTCACCGAGGTAGACGGGCAACAGCGCGCGGCTGCGGTCGGCACAGAGCGCCGGCATGGATCCGGGGACGACACTCCGGCGCTGCAGCAACCCAAGTCGTCGCTCGAACCTCGCGTCGCCCTCGTACTGCGCCGTCACGGACATCGGCAGGCCCGCATGCAGGATCAACGACCTCACGCGGTTGGGATGCGCCGCCGTGTAGGCGGAGGCGACGAGCGCTCCGAACGAATGGCCGAGCAGGTCGATCCGCTGGACGCCGAGGCGAATCCGAAGCGCCTCGAGATCCGCGACGAAGGCGTCGAGCGAGTAGTCGTGGGGAACCGAGCTCGGCGGCGGCGTGCGTCCGATCCCCCGCTGGTCGTAGGCGATTACGCGGCGCGTCGGCGACGCGAGCCGCTTGAAGGCGCGAAAGATCTGCTGGCTGTCGTAGCCCGGCCCTCCGTTGACGAGCACGATCGTCCGGCGGGCATCCACAGGCCCGGCCGAGCGAACGAACGAGCGAACCGGCGAGGCCGCGCTCGCGACGGACGCGAGCACGACGGCAACGAGAAACGCCGCAAGCAGCCGCACCCGGCCGACCCTACACCCGTCTGTGCGCGCTGCCGCTACTGCGAGACTGACCACGGTGGCCGCAACCGAGCAGATCGAGATCCGCCGGCTCGACGGGGACGAGGCGCGCGAGCACCTCGACGCGCTCGCTGCAGTCCTCCACGACTGCGTCGCCGGAGGTGCCTCCGTCAGCTACATGGCGCCGTTCTCGGTCGAGGACGCGCGCGAGGCGTTCGCGGGCTTCGTGGCCGAGGCCGAGCAGGGGCGCCGACTGATCCTCGCGGCGTTCGCGGGCGACGAGCTCGTCGGCACGGTTCAGGTGATCCTGGCGCTGCCGCCGAACCAGCCGCACCGCGCCGAGATCGCGAAGCTGCTCGTCCACCGCTCGGCCCGGAGACGCGGGATCGCCGAGCTGCTGATGGCGGTCGCCGAGACGGAAGCGCGAGCGGAGGGCAAGACGCTCCTCGTCCTCGACGCCGTGAGCGGCGACGATGCCGCCCGCCTCTACGCACGCCTCGGCTGGACGAAGGTCGGCGAGATCCCCGGCTACGCGCTCTATCCGGATGGGCGGCCGTGCCCGACGACCTTCTTCTGGAAGGCGCTCTAGGCGAGGCAGCGGAGCGATACAGCTCGTCGATGTCGCCGACCAGGCGCTCGACGGCGTAACGCTCGGGAACGCTTTCGCGGCCCGCCTCACCCATCCGGGACCGCAGCTCGGGATCGGCGGCGAGCTGGGCCAACCGTTCGACGAGCGCCTCGACGTCTCCCGCCGGCACGAGGAAGCCGTCGATGCCCTCGCGGACGACGTCGGGCACGCCGCCCACGCTCGTCGCGACGACGGGGCAGCCGGAGGCGAGCGCCTCGATCACGACGACCGGCGTTCCCTCGTTCGCCGAGGGCAGGATGAGCGTGTCGAAAGCCTGGTACCAGTCCGAGACGTCCTCCTGGTAGCCGAGGAAGAAGCAGTTGCGGATGATCCCGAGCTCGCTCGCGCGTTGCTCGACGTGGTCGCGATCCGGCCCGTCGCCGACGAGCAGGAGTGCCGCGTCGACGCCGCCTTCGCGCAGTCGAGCGACGCTCTCGAGCACGTCGTCGGTGCGCTTGACGCCCGTCATCCGCCCGACCCAGCCGACCACGAACCGATCCGGCGCGATCCCGAGCCTCGCGCGCGCGGCCGCACCGGCCACCTGGGTCTGCACGCGCTCGCCGAGCTCGATTCCCAGGCGGACGACGCTGAACTTCTCAGCGGGCGCAACCCCGAGCGAGACGAGGTCGTCGCGCACCTGCGGGCTGACCGCGACGAGCCGGGTCGTCATCCGCGCCAGCAGCCGCTCGAGCAGGCGAAACGCCTGCGACTTGAACGGGCCGAAGTAGCCGTGGAGGACATGGCCGTGAAACGTGTGGACGACGATCGGCGGCCGGGCGGAGCCTGCGAGGAGCGCCGCCACACGCCCCACCGTGCCCGCCTTCGCCGTATGCGTGTGCAGGATCTGCGGCCGCTGCTCGCGGATCAGGCGGGCAAGTCGAAGCACCGAAAGCGCGTCCCGGATCGGCGAGATCTCCCGCGACAGCGCGTCGAGCTTGACGATCTCGACGCCGAGCTCCTCCGCCACATACGCCATCGAGCCCTCGCCGCGCGCGAGCGAGCCGGCGACGAGCGTCGTCTCGTAGCCTCGCTCCGCGAGCCCCGCCGAGAGGTAGGCGACGTGGAGCGCCGGGCCGCCCATGTTCAGGCGCGCGATCACGCGCAGGACGCGGATCGACTCAGCCGGCAAGGGATTCGGCAGTTCGGCGGAGCCCGTCCTCGAAGTCGACGGTCGGCTCCCAGCCGAGGATCTCCCGTGCGGCCGAGATGTCGGCGTAGGAGTCGCGCAGGTCGCCCGCGCGGGGTGGCTCGAAGCGCCGCTCGGCCGGCTTGCCGAGCAGCTCGCTGATCGTCTCGACGAGCGTGTTGACGCTACGAGGCGACCCGGCGGCCACGTTGAAGATCCGCCCGTTCGCCCCGCTGGCCTCGGCCGCGCGGAGGTTCGCCTCGACGACGTTCTGCACGTAGGTGAAATCGCGTGACTGCTCGCCGTCGCCGAAGATCGTCAGCGGCTCGCCGGCGGCGATCGCGGTCAGGAAGAGCGGCACGACCGCCGCATACTGCGAATGCGGGCTCTGCCGCGGCCCGAAGACGTTGAAGTAGCGCAGCACGACGGTCTCGAACGATTCGTAGACCCGGCTGAACGAGACGCAGTAGCGCTCGGCCGCGAGCTTCGCGACCCCGTACGGCGAGATCGGATCGACAGGTGACGCCTCCTGCGCGGGCAGCGTCGCCGCAGAGCCGTAGACGGACGACGACGACGCGTAGACGACGCGGCCGACGCCCTCGTCGCGGGCCGCGAGCAACACGTTCAGCGTCCCCTCGACGTTGACGGCGCTCGTCGTCAGCGGATCCTGGACCGAGCGCGGCACCGAGCCGAGCGCGCCGAGATGGAAGACCACCTCGGCTCCGCGGACGGCGTTGTGGACGCGCTCGTAGCTCCGGAGCTCGCCCTCGATCACCTCGACGTCGACCCCGTCGAGGTTGTCCCGGTTGCCGGTCGCGAAGTTGTCGAGCACCCGCACCGTGTCGCCGCGCTCGAGCAGGCCGCGGACGAGGTTCGACCCGATGAAGCCCCCGCCGCCGGTGACGAGAACCTTGCGGCTCATGGCGCCACCGCGACGACGTGGTAGTTGGCGAAGATCGTCCCCGGAATCGGCTCGCGGAGCGACTCGACCCGGCCGTCGATCGCCTCGGCGGCTCGGTTCACTCCCCAGACGAGCGGGCGCACGGCTGGGCGCAGGTTGGCGCGGCCGGCGAGGAGCTCGATGGTGTGGGTGAGCAGCATTCCGAGGCAGGCGGTCGTCCCGGCTCCGGGTCGCACCTCGAGCTCCGCCCAGTCCCCGTTCTCGCGGAAGAGCCGCTCGAGCCCCGCATGCGTCCAGCGCCAGAGGTCGTTGGGCGAGGGATGGTACACCTGCACTCCGTGGGTGGAAGCGAGCACGCGCCCCCCGGAGGCAACCGCCCGCCGGAGCTCGCGGACGGCCTGCGCCGGGTCGTCGCAGTGCTCGAGCACCTGGTTGCAGAGGACGAGGTCGAAGGAGCCGTCTTCGACCGGCAGCGCCTCGACCGGACCGAGCAGGTCGGCGGCGGGATTCTCGACGACGTCGACGCCGACATAGCTCGCCGCCCCGGCGAACCAGGGGTAGTACGGCTTGACGCCGCAGCCGACGTCGAGCACCCGCTTGCCTGCGGCACCCGCGCCTTCGCGCTCCAGCCAGCGGGCGAGCGGCGCCCGGACGGCGTAGGTCGCCGATGCCGCCGACGGGTTCCGCCGGGTCGCGCCCGGCCAGTCAGCCATCGGTCAGAGGTGTGAGAGACCGTGACGGCCACGAGCCCGACGCCGAACCAGGTGAGCGCGTCGAGCGGAAGACCGGCGACGAGCCCTTGCGCCGTCCACGCGCCGGCGCAGGCGAGCACGACGGCCGCGCCGGCGAGCGCCGGCCCCGGCGTCGCCGCCCGGCGGAGGGCGACCCGGACGCCGACGACGATCGGGATCGCGAGCGCCGCGAGCAAGAGACCGAGGCCGATCGCGCCGAGATCCGCGAGCGCCTGCACGTAGGCGTTCTGGACCCCGTACGGCTCGGCGGGCGAAGGGAACGCCTGCGCCGCGACATCCGGGAAGCGGCGGCGCGCGTCGGCGAGATACGGGGCGAGCGTCGCGAACTCCTGTGACGCCTGCCAGCCGGAGCCCGCCACCGGGTGGTCGGCGAAGACCCGGAGGCCGAAGTAGCCGAGCAGGGTCCGGTGCGAGTAGGTCTGGACGTCGGCGCTCGTCGTCTCCTGGGCTTCGAGGAGCCCGACGAAGCGGCCGAACTGGGCGAGGTCGCCGCCGCGGAGCGCAACGACGCCCAGGACGGTCGCGAGCGTGATCACGCTGACGGCGGCGAGGCGCCGCGCGGTGAGCGAGCGGAGCGAGGCGGCGACCCCGACGACGAGCGCCGCCGCCGCAACGAGCCCGAGGGCTCCGCCGACCGAGCCTGAGAGGACGAGCCCGAGCGCGCCGGTCGCGCACGCGGCCTCGCGCAGCCGTCCGACCGGCCAGCGCTCGCCGACCGCGATCGCGACGAGCCCGATCGCGAGCGTCGTCGCGCCGGCTGCGGCGAAGTCGTGATAGCCGATCCAGGACGGTTGGCGCTCACCCGCCGGCGCGTGGCCGAGGCCGGCGAACTGCGCGAGGCCGACTACGTCGAGTACTGCGAGCCAGCCGACGAGCGTCCAGAGCACGAGCCGGAGCGCGTCGGGCGTGCGCACGAGCACGGCCACGGCCGGGGCGAGCAGCGCGTACTCGAGGAATCCGGCCGCCGTCACGAGATGCGTTCCGGTCGCATACGGCCGGTCCGAGACGGCGCCGACGACGACGCCCACGCCGATCCAGGCCAGGAGCGCGAGGACGGGTGCCAGGACGACGAGCGCCGGACGCAGCAGCCCGATCCCTTCGCGGGCGAGCGCGACGACTGCTGCGACCACGACCGCGAGCACCGCCAGATCCGAGAGCTTGAGCGACGCGTCGGTGCCGCCGAGCGCGAGCGAGACCTGCGGCTGGTAGTCCACGTGCAGCAGGAGCACGGGGACGGATGCGACGAGGAGAAGCGCGCCGAGTCGGGCGACGGCCGGTTGCCGGACGTGCGCAGCCGTGCGGGAAAGGGCCGTCAACGCGGCAACTATACTGGCGTGCCTAGATGCCCTCGCGGCTTTTTTTGCGCCGTCTTGCGACCGCCGCCGGCCTCTATGGCTCCACCGCTCTCGGAGTGCTCGGCACGATCGTGGCGGCGCGATCGCTCTCGATCGAGGACTTCGGCCTCTTCGCGACCGTCTTCGTCGCGGTGGGGTTCTTCCAGGTCCTGCTCGACCTGACCGTCGAGGAGTCGCTGACGAAGTACGGCTTCCGCTACGCCTCGTCGGAGCAGTGGGGGCGCCTGCGCGGGCTCTTCCGCGCGGCGCTCCGGCTGAAGCTGCTCGGGGGAGCGTTGGCCGGGCTCGCGCTCCTCACGCTGGCACCCATCGCGGACACGATCTTCTCCAGTGAGGGTCTGACCTGGGCCTTCGTCGCGGCCGCGCCGCTGCCGCTCCTCCAGTCGCCGGAGAACGTCTCCGCGACGGCGCTCCTCCTGCGCGGCCGCTACGACCTGCGCGGCCTCTTCCAGACGGTGTCGACGGGGCTGCGGCTGATCGCAATCGTAATCGGGGCGCAGCTCGGCGTCGTCGAGACGGTCGTCGCAATCGGGATCGCGCAGGCTGTCGCCACGGCCGTCGTCGGAGCTGTCGGCCTCGCGGCGTTCCGGCGCTTTCCGAGCGCGCCGGCAGAGCCGCTGGGCGAGGACCGCCCGGGGATCGTCGCCTTCGTGCTCCAGTCGAGCGCCGCGACGGGATTGCTCTCGCTCCGCTCGGCTCTCGCGCCGCTCCTCCTCGGCGTTGCGGCCGGCCCCACCCAGGTCGGCCTCTTCCGGATCGCGCAGGCGCCGCAGTCCGGTTTCGCGGCCGCGAGCTCCCCGGTGCGGCTGATCCTGCTCACCGAGCAGACGCGCGACTGGGAGCGCGGGGACGAGGCGCGCGTGCTTGCCGGCGTCCGGCGCTACACGCTGCTCGCGACGCCGCTGATGCTCGTCGTCGTCCCCGTCCTCTTCTGGCTGATGCCTGACCTGATCCGGCTCGTCTTCGGAGAGCGCTACCTGGACGCGACCGATGCCGCCCGGCTCATCCTCGTCGCCGCGGGGATCCAGCTCGCGATCGGCTGGACGAAGTCGCTCCCGGTCGCGATCGGGCGGCCGAACCTGCGCCTCGTCACGCACGGGATCGAGACCGCCGTGCTGCTGCCGCTCGTCGTCGTGCTGGCGCTCGAGTGGGGTGCGACGGGGGCTGCCGCCGCGACGCTCGTCGCGACGGTCGTCTTCGCGCTCGCGTGGGCTGTCGTATTCGCGCGGATCCGCCCCCGGGATGCGGCATGAAGGTTCTGATCGTCACCGGGATCTGGCCGCCGGACGTCGGCGGGCCGGCGAGCCACTCGCCCGAGCTGGCGGCGTGGTTGCGCACGGGCGGGCATTCGGTGGAGGTGCTGACGACGGCCTCGGCGGCGCCTGAGGCCGCGCCGTATCCGGTGCACTGGATCGGCCGTTCGTTGCCGCCCGGCGTTCGGCACGCGGCGTTCGCGCTGCGGCTGGCGCGGCTCGCGCGCAGGGCCGACGTCGTCTACGTCGAACTCGGTGCTGACCCGCGGCGTGGTCGGCGGGCGGGTTGCGCGCGCGCCCGTCGTCGTGAAGCTGACCGACGACCCCGCCTACGAGCGGGCTCGGCGCTTCGGGCTCTTCGCCGGCGATCTCGACGGCTTCCAGCGCTTCGCCGGAGGCGCGCGGGTGCGCGCGTTGCGGACGCTTCGAGACGGTGCGCTCCGCCGTGCCTCGCTCGTCGTCTGCCCGAGCGCGTACCTGCGCGAGCACGCGCTCGGCTGGGGGCTCGAGCCCGATCGCGTCGTCGTCGTCGAGAACGCCACGCCGGAGCTGCCCGAGCTGCCGACGCGGGAGGAGGCGCGGTCGGAGCTCGGAATCGACGGCGCTCTACTCGCGTTCGCCGGTCGTCTGGGCCCAGCGAAGGCTCTGGAGGTGGCGCTCGCCGCGCTCGCAGAGCTCGACGGCGCCACGCTGCTCCTGGCCGGTGACGGCCCGGAGCGCGCGGCGCTCGAGCGGCGGGCGACCGAGCTCGGGCTCGGCGAGCGCGCGCGGTTCCTCGGCGCGCTCGGCCGCGACGAGGTGCTGCGGCTCTTCCGCGCCGCCGATGCATCCGTGCTCTCGTCGGCCTGGGAGAACTTCCCGCACACGCTCGTCGAGGCGCTCGCGGTTGGGACTCCGGTCGTGGCGACGGCCGTCGGCGGCGTCCCCGAGATCGTGCGCGACGGCGAGAACGGGCTGCTCGTCCCGGCCGGCGATCCGGCCGCGCTCGCCGCTGCGCTCCGCCGCTTCCTCGGGGATGCGGAGCTGCAGGCACGCCTCCGAGAAGGGGCCGCGCCGTCCGTCGAGCACCTGCGTCCGGAGCGGATCTACGGCAGGCTCGAAGAGCTGCTGACCCAGGTAGCGTCGAAGCGATGAACGTCCTCGTCGTCAGCGGGATCTGGCCGCCGGACGTGGGCGGCCCGGCGAGCCACGCGCCTGAGCTGGCCGCGTTTCTGCGCTCTCGCGGCCATGGCGTCGAGGTTGTGACGACCGCGGACGTCGCGCCGGAGTCGCCGGACTTTCCGATCCACGCCGTTCTTCGCTCCACGCCCGTCGGGGTGCGGCACGCGCGGGTCGCCGCCCTGGTCGCGCGGCGCGCGCGCTCGGCCGACGTCGTCTATGCGACCAGCATGATCTCGCGCGCGGGACTCGGGAGCACGCTCGCGCGGCGGCCGCTCGTGCTGAAGCTCGTGGCCGACGCTGCCTACGAGCGGGCGAAGCGTCAGGGGCTCTTCGCCGGCTCTCTCGCCGAGTTCCAGGAGGCCCGTGGGCGGCGGATCGCAGCGCTCCGGCTCGCGCGCGACCTCGCCCTCCGCCGCGCGTCGCATGTCGTCTGCCCGAGCGCCTTCCTGCGCGAGCTGTCGCTGGACTGGGGGCTCGCGGCGGAGAAGGTGACGGTCGTCCCGAACGCGATCCCGCCGCTACCGGCGCTCCGTGCGGCTGCCGAGGTTCGGGGCGAGCTCGACCTCGCGCCGCCGCTGCTCGCATTCGCCGGCCGGATCAACGCGCAGAAGGCGCTCGACGTGCTGCTCGAGGCGCTGGCGCAGGTCGACGGGCCGACCCTGGCGCTCGCCGGCGACGGCCCCGAGCGGGAACGGCTCGAGGCGCGGGCGACGGAGCTCGAGCTCGGCGACCGCGTCCGCTTCCTCGGCGCCCGCACCCGCACCGAGGTGCTCGAGCTGTTCGCCGCGGCCGACGCCGCTGTGCTCACCTCCGCCTGGGAGAACTTTCCGCACACGGTCGTCGAGGCGCTCGCGGTGGGGACGCCGGTGCTGGGAACCGCGGTCGGCGGCGTGGCCGAGGTCGTTCGCGACGGCGAGAACGGGCTGCTCGTGCCGCCGGGCGATCCGAGCGCCTTCGCAGAAGCGCTGCGGCGGTATCTCGAGGACGAGCAGCTGCGCGAGCGGCTGCGCTCGCAGGCCACCGACTCGGTGGCCCATCTCCGACCCGAGCGCGTCTACGGCGAGCTGGAGCGGATTCTCTTGCGGGCGGCAGGCTCGTGAAGCCGCGCGTGCTGATGGTGGGTCGGACGCGCTATCGCTTCCCGCTCTCCGAGGGCCTCGCCCGCAAGTTCGACGCGCTCGGCGAGCGGCTCGACCTCCGCGTGCTCGCGACCGGAACGCGCGGCAACCGAGCCGACCGTCCCGAGTTCCGGCTCCACCGCCCCCTGGCGTCGCGCGCACTCGACGGCGTCGTCTTCTATGGCCGGCTGCCCTTCCGGATCGCTCGCGAGCTGAGCGACTTCGAGCCGACGGTCGTGCTCGCGCAGAGCCCGTTCGAGGCGGCCGCCGCCTACGCCGGCCGGGCACTCGCGCGGCGGCGGGTGCCGGTCGTCGTCGAGCTGCACGGCGACTGGGCGAGCTTCGCCCGGCTCTACGGCTCCCGGGCGCGGCAACCGCTCGCGCCGGTGCTCGACCGGCTCGCCGCGTGGTCGCTCCGCCGCGCCGACGCCGTTCGCACGCTCTCGCCGTTCACGACCGAGCTCGCGCGCCGCCACGGAGTCGAGCCCGCTGCCACGTTCACGACCTACACCGACCTGTCGGCCTTCGCCGATCCACCCACAGTCGCCCTCCCCGAGCGTCCGACCGCGCTCTTCGTCGGCGTCCTCCAGCGCTACAAGAACGTGGACGGGATCGTCGCCGCCTGGCGGCTCGCCGCGCCTCGCGTTCCGACGGCGCGGCTCGTTCTCGTCGGCGAGGGGCCGATGCGCGCCGACGTCGAGCAGCTCGTAGCCGACCTCCCGGAGCAGACGGTGTGGCACGCGGCTTTGCCGACGCCCGAGGTGGTGAGCGCACTCGACGACGCGTGGTGTCTGCTCCTCCCCTCCCGCTCGGAGGGGACGCCGCGCGTCATCCTCGAGGCGCTCTGCCGGGGACGGGCGGTGATCGGCGGCCGCGTCGGCGGAATCCCCGATGCCGTGCGCGACGCCGAGAACGGCTTCCTCGTCGAGCCGGCCGACGTGGCGGGGATCGCGGACGCGCTCGTGCGGCTCCTCTCGGATCGCGCGCTCGCCGAGCGGCTCGGCGCGCAGGCGCTCGAGGACTCGCAGCCGTGGCGTTACACCGCGGCCGAGTACGCCGACAACGTCGCCGCGCTCGTCGCGCGCGTCGCGCCGATGAACCGGGCTCCTGATCGTCGGCCGCACGCGCTTCGCGTTCCCACTCGGCGAAACGCTCGAGCGTCGCTTCGACGCGCTCTCGGCCGAGCTCGACTGGCGGCAGATGGGTACCGGTCGCTCGACCGACGAGCGGTTCGCGCTGGCGCCACCGTTCCCGATCCGGCGGCTCGACGGGCTCGCGCTTCTACCTCGCGCTCCCGTTTCGGGTGGCGCGCGAGCTCCGCAGCTTTCGCCCGGACGCCGTGCTCGCGCAGGGGTTGCAGGAGACCGCGCTCGTCCTGCTCTCGCGGGCGCTGGCCCGAGTGCCGGCGAAGGTGATCGCCGACGTCCACGGCGACTGGCGCGCGCCGACGCGGCTCTACGGCTCACGCGCGCGACGGCTGCTCGACCCGCTCGCGGACGCGCTGGCGCGGCTCGGGCTCCGCCGCGCAGACGGGATCCGCACGATCTCGGGGTATACGAGCGGGCTCGTCCGCGCGGCCGGCCGCGAGCCCGACGCCGAGTTCCCGGCCTACATGGATCTCGAGCCGTTCCTCGGCCCGCCGGCGCCGTTGCCGGAGACGCCGACCGCGCTCTTCGTCGGCGTGCTCGAGCGCTACAAGGCGATCGACGTGCTCGCCGAGGCGTGGCCGACGGTGCGGGAGCGCATCCCGAGCGCGCGGCTGCACGTCGTCGGCTCCGGCTCGCTGCCCGCGCCCGCCGGCGAGGGGATCGAGTGGAGCCGATCGCTCTCGACGGCGCGAGGTCGCCGCAGCCCTCGACGCGGCGACGCTGCTCGTCCTCCCCTCGCGCTCGGAGGGAATGGGCCGTGTTCTCGTCGAGGCGTTCCACCGCGGCCGCGGCGTCGTCGGCACCCGCGTCGGCGGGATCCCCGACGTCGTCACCGACGGCGAGACCGGCCTGCTCGTCGAGCCGGGACGATCCCGCCGGCGCTCGCCGACGCGCTCGTCCGCGTCCTCGCGGATCCGGAGCTCGCCGGCCGTTTCGGCCAGGCGGCACACAGGTCTGCCGGCACCTGGGCCGCCACGCCTCAGGAGTTCGCCGCGCGCATGCGGGAGCTCGTCGAGCGGGTCACTAGACTTCCCGCGTGAGAGCCGAGCGCGCCAAGCAGCTGCTGAAGAACGCCGTCTACCGCACGATCGGCGAGACGACGACCACGCTCGCACCGACGAACGGAGCCGCCGACCGGACGCTGCGCGTGCTCATGTACCACAAGGTCAACGACCAGCTCGAGAACCCCGTCACCGTGCCGACGAGCCGTTTCGCGGAGCAGATGGCGCTGCTCGCCGAGTTCGGCTACACGGTCGTCGGGCTCGACGCCGTGCTCGCCCACTACGTCGACGGCGCCGCGCTGCCGCCGAAGGCCGTCCTGATCACGTTCGACGACGGCTACCGCGACAACCTCGAGAACGCGCTGCCCGCGCTCCAGAAGCACGGCTACCCGGCGGTGCTCTTCGCGCCGCTCGGCTACGTCGGCGACCGGCGCCCGCTCCCCCACGACGAGCATCTCGTCCCGCGCGGGATCCTCAACCGCACGCTCGACTGGGGCGAGCTGCGCGAGCTCGAGCAGGCCGGTGTTCGGATCGAGTCGCACGGGATCTCGCACCGGCCGCTCGCCGAGCTCGAGATCGACGAGTCGGCGCGCGAGATCGCGATCTCGAAGCTGCGCCTCGAGGAGGCGCTCGGCCGGCCGGTGCGGGCGTTCGCCTACGTCAAGGGCTCGGAAGCGCACTACCGGCCCGTCCACCTCAGCCTGCTCCGCCAGGCCGGCTACGACCTCGGCTTCACGTCCGTCTCCGGGGCGAACGGCCCGGCGAGCGACCGCTTCCGGCTGCGGCGCTACAACGTCGAGCCCTATCCCCCGCGCACGTTCGAGCTCGTGCTCGAGGGCGCCTGCGACCTGATCTCGCTCAAGGACACCGTGGCCGGGACGCACGCGCGGCGGGCGCTGAACGCGGCGCTCGGCACGTCGTCCAAGTGAGCGATCGTGAGGCTGCGCTCGACCTGCTCGAGCGGGTGTGGGGCGAGCGGCCGAACCAGCGGGAGCTCGCATGGTGGTTCGACGAACACCCGGCAGGCCCCGGTTTGCTCACCATGGAACGAAACGGCGAGCGCGCCGTCGGGCTCGCATCACTGAGCTTCCTCCGTTGCCGGGCGGCCGGCCGTGAGCAGATCGTCGCGATGCCGCTCCAGGTCGCAACCGATCCCGCCGAGCGCGGCAAGGGCATCTTCGGCCGGCTCGAACGCGCAAACGAGGAGGAGGCGGCGGCTCGCGGCTGCGAGCTCGGCGTCACCTTCCCGAACGACGCCTCGCGCCCGATCTTCCTCGAGCGGCTCGGCTGGCGCGAGCTCTGGCGCGGCCGGATCTGGGTGCGCCCACCGGCAGTCCCGAGCCGACGCGGAGAGCTCCGGATCGAGAGCTTGACCAGGGTTCCGACCGAGGTGGAGCGGCTCGGTGCGACCGCGAACGGCCAGCTCGTGGACGCAGCGTTCCTCGAGTGGCGGTACCTCCGCTCACCGCGCGCGTACCGGATCCTGGGCGCCTTCCGAGGCGACACGCTCGCGGGGCTGCTCGCGTGGCGGCCGAGCCGCGGCCGAGTCGCGGTCGTCTGCCACGCGCTCGGCGAGGTCAAGCAACTGCTGCGCGCGACAGGCTCGGCGAGGCCGACGATCGCGCTCGTCCCGCCCGAGCAGCGTGGAGCCTTCCTCGCGGCCGGCTTCGTCCCGACGCCGAAGCCGATCCGCGTCCTCGCCAAGAGGCTGCGTCCGGAAGGCAACCTCGACGGCCCCTGGCAGTTCCAGCTCGGCGACTTCGACGTGTTTTGAAGCTCATCTTCGTCACCCAGCAGGTCGATCCGGCCGACCCGGTCCTCGGCGCGACTGTCGCCAAGCTGCGCGCGCTCGCCGCGCAGGTGGACGAGCTCGTCGTTCTCTCTCTCGGCGCCGTCCCGGGCTCGCTTCCCGCGAACTGCCGCGTCAAGACGTTCGGCGGCGGGAGCAAGGCGACGCGCGGCCTCCGCTTCGCGCGCGCGCTCGTGCCGGAGCTGCGCGGCGCCGACGCCGTGCTCGCCCACATGTGCCCGATCTACGCGGTGTTGGCCGCTCCGCTTGCCCGCCCGCTCCGGGTGCCCGTCCTGCTCTGGTTCGCGCACTGGCGCGCGAGCCCGCTCCTCCGCGCGGCGACGGCTGCGTCGACGAACGTGCTCAGCGTCGACACGCGCTCGTTTCCCCTCGAGACGCCGAAGCTCGTCCCGCTCGGCCACGGGATCGACTTCACCGGGCTCGAGTGCAGCCCGCATCCCGCCGGCGACGAGCTGCGGGCGATCGTCCTCGGCCGCACCTCGCCGGCGAAGGGGCTCGAGACGATCATTCGCGCCGTCAGCGAGGTACCTGAGACGCGACTCGACGTCTACGGCACCTCCGGCAGCGACGAGGAGCGCGCGCATCGCGCCGAGCTCGAGCGCCTGATCGGCGAGCTCGAGCTGGACGGCCGCGCCGCGATCCACGATCCGGTCCCGCGCGACCGGATCGGCGAGCTCCACGCCGGCGCCGACCTCCTGATCAACAACATGCGCGCCGGCGCTCCCGACAAGGCGGTCTACGAAGCCTGCGGGAGCTGTCTGCCCGTGCTCGCCTCGAACCCGTCCTTCGACGAGCTCTTCGCGGGGATCGAGCCGCGGCTTCGCTTCGAGCGCGAGTCGGTCGACGAGCTCGCCGACCGCCTCCGGGCGCTCGCGGCGCTGAGCGCAGAGGAGCGGGCAACGATCGGCCGAACCCTGCGCGAACGCGCCGTCGCGAGCCACTCCGTCGATTCGTGGGCGGCCGGCGTCCTTGGAGTCGTCAACCGATGAAGAACGTCCGCGTCCTCCACCTCGCCAAGGTCGCCGGGATCTCCGGCTCCGAGGCGCACCTGCTCTCGCTCCTCCCCTCGCTCGTCGAGCGGGGCTGGGACGTGCGCTTCCTGATGCTGCACGAGCACGAGCCGGGCGCCTGGGACTTCGCGCGTGCGCTCGGCTCGCAAGGAGTGCCTCTCGACGCGATCCCGCTCGGCGCCGACGTCGATCCGGCCGCCTTTCTCCGCCTCTGCGCCTACCTGGGGCGGAAGCGGCCGACGATCCTGCACACGCACCTCGTCCACGGCGACGTCTACGGCCAGCTTGCGGGGACGGCGACGCGCGTGCCCGTGCGGGTGAGCACGAAGCACGGCTTCAACGAGTTTCGCGAGGGTCGCGGCTTCGCGCTCGCCGACCGCTCGATCGCCGCGCTCTCGCATCGCCACATCGCGATCTCGCGCGGGCTCGCCCGCTACCTGAAGGAAACGGAGGGCTTCGCCGAGGAGACGTTCGAGATCGTTCACTACGGGATCGAGCCCCAGCCCGATGCGCGGCCCTATGACGGCGACGTGCCGCGCCTGCTCTGCGTCGGCCGGCTGATCCCGATCAAGGGGCACCTCGTGCTCCTGCGGGCGTTCCGCGATGCGCGCGCGGAGATCCCCGAGCTCGAGCTCGAGATCGCCGGCCGCGGCCCGCTCGAGCCGGCGCTGCGCGCGTACGCGCGCGAGCTCGGGATCGAGGACAGCGTGCGCTTTCTCGGCCAGGTCAACCCGATCCAGACGGCGATCGAGCGGACCGCGATCAGCGTCGTCCCCTCCCTCGGCGAGGGGTTCGGGATGGTCGCGCTCGAGGCGATGGAACGCGCGCGGCCGGTGATCGCCGCTGCGATCGGCGGCCTCGGCGAGCTGGTCGAGGACGGCCGCACGGGGTTGCTCGTCGCGCCCGGCGAGTCGGAGCCGCTCGCCCGCGCGATCGTGGAGCTGGCGTCGAACCCGGAGCGGGCGAGAGCGATGGGAGCGGCCGGCCGCGAGCGGGCGCTCAGCCGCTTCCTCGAGGATCGCTGTACCGACCGGACGGAGCTGCTCTACAGGGCGTCGCTGGCCGGTTAGCGGCGGTCATTCTCGGATCCCGCTCCGCCGACTCGAACGTATGCTCAACTCCGACACCCCGGGAGGAGGAACTTCGAGCATGGACGAGGCAAGCGAGGGCGTCCTCGACTACCGGACGGTCGCACCCGGCCACGTGGTCTACAACCACTGCCCGCGATGCGCCGGGTCGCTGCGTGATCACACCGATGCGATCAACTCGCGGATCCGCCCGATCTGTGAGAAGTGCGGCTGGGCGTACCATCCGACGAACCCGATCGGCGTCCTCATAGTCGTCGAGGTCGGCTCGGGCATCGTCCTCGTCCACCCGCCCTCTGGGACGCCGGAAGCCCCGGCGTCTCTGCCTGGTGGGCTCGTGGAATACGCCGAGACACCCGAGTCCGCCGCTGTTCGGCTCGTGCGCGAGCAGACGGGGCTCGAGATCGAGGTTGCCGAAGAGCTCGCGCGGTTCCTGCAACATGGAACGCCGTTCGGGCCTGTGCTCGACTTCGGTTTCGCCGCGCGTGCGGTCGGAGGCGAGCTGCGACTGGACGGCGCCGAAGGACCGGCAGCCGTCTACCCGCTCGACGACATGGCCGCGCTCATCCCGATCCGCGTCGCCAACCAGCGCGTTCTCGACCTCTACATCGCCAAGCGCCCGTAGACCGCGCACGTTCGCTCGGCCATCGCGGCAACTGAGAACTCGGCGCGGGCTCGGGCGAGGCCGCGGGCGCCGAGATCGCTCGGGTCGGCGAGGACGCGCTGGAGCGCCGCCCCGAGCGCACGCGAATCGTCGGGCGGGACGAGCACGCCGGTCTCGCCGTCGACGACGATCTCGGGGATCGAGCTGACACGGGTTGCCACTACTGGGAGCTCGCAGAGCATCGCCTCGAGGAGCGCGAGCCCAAAGCCCTCCCAGCGGGCGGGATGGACGAGGAGATCGGCGCGGCGGAGTATCGCCGCCACGTCCCCGACGCGGCCCGGGAGGAGCAGCCGGACGCCGCGCGCGCGAGCGAGCGCCTCGAGCCGCTCGCGCTCCGGCCCCTCGCCGAGGACGACGAGCGTCGCGTCGATCCCCGCCATCGCCTCCACGGCTACGTCGAGCCCCTTCTGCGGCACGAGCCGCGAGACCGCGACGACGAGCTTCCCCTCCGGGAGCTCGAGCTCGTTCGTGCCCCAGGCGGCCGGCGGCTCGTCGAGGCCGTAGGGGATGACGACGAGCTTCTCGCGCCGGCAGCCCGACCCGCTCGACGTTGAAGCGGCGCAACGCCTCGGTGATGCAGATCACCCGCGCCGCTCGGCGGGTGATCGCCCGCTCGACGAAGCGGAACGGGCCGGTGCGAAACGGGTCGTCGTTGTGCTTCGTCGAGACGAGCGCGCGTTTGCCACGGACGAGCGCGCCGAGCACGTCCGCGTGGACGAGGTGCGTATGGAGGACATCTGTCCTGCCGACCGCGCGGCCGAGACCGCGTGCCGAGCGGAGTCGAACGTACGGCACCTCGCCGCGGTCGAGCTCGTCGTAGAACGGCTGCGGATCCCAACCGTCGAGGTCGTCCAGCCCGACGAACCTCGCGTCGACTCCTCGCCCGCGCAGCGCCGGCAGCAGCGTCAAGAGGTGGCGCTCCGAGCCGCCGATCCCGCGCATCTTGTGGACGTGGACGACCTTCATCGCGTGCGCAACCGCAGCCACAGCCGCTCGAGCGCGACGGCGGCGAGCAGCGCGAGCAGGAAGTCCCATGGAACGCGATAGCGGACGTTGCCGACGAAGACCATCGCCGCGAGCGTGTTGTAGGCGAGGAGCGCAACGGCGAGCACGGCGAACGCCCGCGAGACGAGGAAGAGGCCGGCGACGGCGAGGACGTAGATCGCGGCGATGTAGAGCGGCTCGCCCCAGTCCTTCGCGACCCCGACGAGCCCCTGGCTCCGCTCCTCGCGCTCGACGCTGAAGGTCGGATTCCAGAGCATCCCCGCCGCCTGCGCCGACAGCCTCGCCTTCTCGCCGGGCTGCTCGCGCCAGAAGTCGGTGACGAGCCCGCGGTAGAAGCGCATCTGCGCGCACTCGTCGACCTCGATCAGCTCGCCCCGGTCGGCGTAGATCGCCGCCTGGAACTCGGGCGAGAGCTGCGCGCCGGGGATGTTCGGGACGTCGTCGATCCACTTCCCCGCCGCGAGGAGGTCGTACGTCGCCGGGTTGTTCGCCTTCCAGAGCGCGCGGGTGTCGGTCGTGATCGCGTAGCAGCCGACGGAGATGTCGTTCCGCACGACCCACGGCGCCAGGACGAGCACGATCCCTGCCGCGCCCGCAGCGCCCAGCGTCAGGATCGTCCGCGCCGAGCCCAGTCGCCACGCGAGGTAGCCGACGATGACCAGCGGCAGGAGCACGAGCCGCGAGTTGCCGAGGATCGCGAGCCCGAGCAGCGCGCCGAGGATCGCTCCCCACAGCCAGGCGCGCCGCCGGAAAACCTTGTGCGCTTCCAACACAAGCTCGCCGCCGATCGGCGCCGCTCCATCGCTCGGAGAAGGCTTGTGTTGAAACAACACAAGCCTGTCGGCGGCCACCAGCGTCGCGAGCACGATCGCCGCGGCGAGCAGCGTGTCCAGGATCTCGCGGTTGACGTGGACGTCGTGCCAGACGAGGTACGGGTGGAGCGTGGAGAGCGCCGCGGCCACGATCCCCACCCGCTGCGACGCAATCCGTCGCCCGATCTCGTAGACGATGAGCGCCGTCGCGACCGCGACGAGCGTCTGCGCGAGCCCGACCACGAGCCAGTGCCGGCCGAACACCCAGTAGAGCGGCGCGAGGAAGAAGGTGTAGAGCGGCTGCGTGTACGCCGAGGGGACGCCCGGGATGAAGCCGACCGTTCCGCTCGCGACGAGCGTGCGCGCGAAGTCGTCGCTCTTCTCCGTGTAGGCGAGCAGGATCTCGCCACGCTCGATCGCGACGACGACGAGCCGCGGCAGAGCGCAGACGGCCGCGACGAGCGCGTAGGCGCGGGTGCGGGACACCTCAGTGGACGGCGAGCGACTCGACGCGCGTGTCGAGCGCCGAGGCCGGCGGAGCCTCCGACTCGACGTAGAAGCGCTGCCAGAGCTCGAGCATCAGCAGGCACCAGAGGCGATGCCCGTGGTCGCGCTCGCCGGAGACGTGCTCGTGCAGCAGCCGCTTCGCCTCCGCGGGCCGGAAGTGGCCGCGGTCGCGTGCGCGGCGGTCGAGCAGGAGGTCGGACGCGAGCTCGCGCAGGTCCTCGCGAAACCAGCGCCCGAGCGGAACGCCGAATCCGGTCTTGCCGCGGGCGGCGACGCGGGGCGGTAGGTCCGCGGCGAACGCCCTCCGCAGGGCGACCTTGCCCTGCATCCCCTTCAGCCGCAGCCGGTCCGGGAGCGAGAGCCCGAGCTCGAGCACCTCGTGGTCGAGGAACGGCGAGCGGAGCTCGAGCGAGTGCGCCATCGAGGCGAGGTCGGCCTTCACGAGCAGGTCGCCCGGGAGATACGTCTCGATGTCGTGCCGCTGGAGTGCTCCGATCCCGCTGCCTGCGGGCGCCGGCGGCTCGTAGAGCGTCGGCCGCGCCTCGTCCGTCCAGAGCCGGCCGCGCTGCTCGGGCGAGAAGACCTCCGTCAGGCGCGCGTACCGCTCTCCAGCACCCGACGCCGCGACCTCCGCTAGGCGGGCCGCTCGGAAGGCCGGCGATCGCGGCTCCGAGCGCCCCGACGGGAGCGCCCGCAACGCCCGCGCGCCAAGCCCCGGCAGGACAGGCACGCGCGCCAGCGCCGCCGCCAACCCATGGGCCCGATACCGCTCGTAGCCCGCAAACGCCTCGTCGCCCCCGTCGCCGGCGAGCGCCACGGTCACGTGCTCGCGCGCCAGCTCGGAGACGAGCAGCGACGGCAGAGCGGCCTCGTCGCCGAACGGCTCGTCGAAGGCCCACGCGACCCGAGGCAGCAGCTCGGCCGCGTCGAGCTCGACCTCGAGCTCCTGATGCCGCGTGCCGTAGCGCTCGGCGACGGCGCGCGCGTACTCCCGCTCGTCGTAACGCGCGTCCGGAAAGCCGATCGTGAACGTGCGCACCGGCTCGGCCGACGCCTGCGCCATCAGCGCGACGACGATGCTCGAGTCGATCCCGCCCGAGAGAAGCGCGCCCAACGGCACGTCCGCGATCAGCCGGCGGCGCACTGCGGCGCCGACCGTCGAGCGCACGAGCTCGAGCCATTCCTCGTCCGTCCGCTCCACCGGCCGCGCCTCCAGCGTCCAGTACGGCTCGACCGTGATCGCGCCGTTCTCCCAGACGAGCACGTGACCCGGCGGCACCTTCTTCACCCCACGCAGCGCGGTCGCCGGCCCTGGCACGTACTGGAGCGCGAGAAACGCGTCGAGCTGGTCGAGGTCGAGCTCGCGCGCGAGCGCCGGCAGCCGCAGCAGCGCCTTCAACTCCGAGGCGAACGCGAGGGTGCCGTCCGGGAGCTCGGCGTAGAGGAGCGGCTTCTTGCCGATCCGGTCGCGCGCGAGCACGAGCCGGTCGCGCGAGGCGTCCCAGAGCGCGAGCGCGAACATCCCGTGCAGCTGCTCGCGGAAACGCCGTCCCGTGCTCCTCGTAGGCGTGCGGGATGACGGGCGTGTCGCCCGTACCGGGGATCCGGTGACCTCGGGCGGCCAGCTCCTCGCGCAGCGCCCGGAACTCGTAGAGCTCGCCGTTGAAGACGCAGGTGACGTCGCCCTGCTCGTTCGTCACGGGCTGCGAGCCGGTATCGAGGTCGATCACCTTCAGGCGCCGGTGGCCGAGCACGCAGCGGCCGAGCGCGTCCACGCCGCCCTCGTCGGGACCGCGATGACGGAGCGCGTCGATCATCCGCTCCACGAGCGCTGGGTCGGGCGGCGCGTGCCGCGATACTAGGCCGGCGATGCCGCACATCTGGGCCACAAGGTACGCGGTGGCCTCCTGCCACGTCGAACGACCGCTGGACGACCGGGTGTGGGCGCGCTTCTCGCGGCTCCAGGCGGCTCGGCCCGGCGGATTCCGGATCGCGGCGCTGATGCGGCCTCCCGATCCCGAGACCGGCGAGGACGAGACGATCTGGCTCGAACGGGCGCGGACGGCCGCCGCTCACGGTCCGCTCGGCCACCACACGCACTGGACGTCGCCGACTCACGCACGGCCAAGCAGTCTCGATCGAGGCGGGGGCGACGCCGGCGAGCGCGTCCGCCGCGAAGGCGCGTGGCTCCGCGAGCAGGGCCTCCGCCCCACGCTGTTCTGTGGCGGCGGCTGGTACATGGACGAGTCGGTCGCCCGCGCCGTCGCCGAGCTCGGCTACGCCGACTGCACCGCGACGAGCTTCCGACCCCCGTACCTGGACGACGGAGCGCCGCGGCTCTCGCTCGATGCACCCGGACGGCTCGCGCTTCCCAACGGGGGCGAGCTGCTCGAGCTTCCGACGACGCATTCGCTCGGGATGGCGGCGCGCGCGGCCGCGAGCGTTCGCGGGCCCTCCGATCTGGTCGTTCACGTCTACTTCCACGACACCGACCTGCTCGACCGGCGCCGCGCGCTCGCTCTCCGCTTCGCGCTCGAGGTGCTCGGCCGCCGCCGGACCGCCACCGACCTCGATCGGCTCGCCGAGCTAGCGGACGGCGATGTGCCGGTCGAGGATCTCGTTGTAGCGCTCGGCGAGAACCGCCCAGTCGAGTGAGCGGCCGTAGACGCCCGCGGTCTCGGCGAGCACGTCCCGCGCGGCATCGTTCTCCGCCAGCCGGACGACGGCGTCGACGAACTCCCGCGGCGAGTCGACGAGGAGACCGGCCGCCGCGGTCGCGACGACCTGCGTCACGTCGTAGTCGTACGCCACGGTCGGCACCCCGGCGCCCATGTACTCGGCGATCTTTACCGACTGGATCCCCTGATCCTTCGTCCGCGGGTAGAGGCCGACATCGAAGTTGGCGACGTGAGCCAGGAGCTGCTCCCGCGGCACGCGCCCGAAGACGACGACGCCGCCGAGCGCGCGAGCCCGCTCCTCGATCGCCGGGCTCGCACCGCCGAGGAGCCAGAGCCTCGCGCGCGGGACGCGAGCCCGGATCTCGGCCCAGAGCTCGAGCAGGTGCTCGGCGTTGTAGAGCGGGTTGTCGCCGCCGCGGTCGCTCGCAGCGAGCAGCCAGGCCGCCGTGTAGCCGACGACGAAGTCGCCCGGCTCTCGCCACCGCCGCGCGACGGTCTCGACGTCCTCCGGGTGGAACGAGGAGAAGTCGACGCCCTGCGGGATCACGTAGTGCGGCTTCTCGACCCCGAGCGCCTGGAAGGCGCGCGCTGCGCGCTCCTCGGTGACCACGTACGCCTGCACCTGCGGGCTGCCGAGCTGCGCCGCGTCGCGCTCGGTGAAGCGGGGATCGTCGACGTCGGAGACGATCGGCCCGCTGAAGTAGGGAATCTGCTCGTTGTGGGTGGTGAAGAGGCCGTGATAGCGCTTCGCCCCGAGCCGGACGAGCCGCGGCTCGAGCCGCGGCCGGAGCGGACGGAGCAGCAGCCGGTATTGCAGGCCGCGAAGAGCGCGCCGGTCGGAGATCATCGCGAGGTACGCGTCGACGCGGTGCAGGCGCGGCAGGAGCTCGGCGTAGCGCGGGTTGTTGTGACCGCGAAACCAGTGGCTGAGGAAGAAGATCCGGTCGGCGGGCGGTCGCGCTGCCGCGAGCCCGCGAAAGCTCCGTCTGCGCATACTCACGACGGCCAACCCTAGATGGTTGCTGCCATGAGATCGTCCGTCTCGGGGCGTGAGCTGGCCGCTCTGGGGCGCGGGGTCAGGTCGTCGCCGATGCTGGTTGCATCGGTGACGGGCTGAGCACGCGAAGCGGACGGGCTGGCTGAGCGGCCGCCAGGCCGATCAGGCAGACCGGGAGCGGCCCAGACACGCCAGCTCACGCCCCGAGCGCGCGAGATCGTGGCAGCAACCATCTGGTGCCACGCGCAGAAGCAGCCGCGACTGGCCCTACAATGGCCTGTCGTGGCGTTCGAGCCCACCTCGCCGGCCCAGCTCTCGACAGAGCGCGGCGACCCGCCTCAGGTCGATCGAATCGAGCCGCCCACGGATGTGCGCTCGGGCCGACCCTACGCGCTGCTTGCCGCGCCGCTCCGGACGCTCGGCCGGCGGCTCCTCAGCATCGCGACGCTCGCCACGCTCGACATCGCCGGGCTCGCGCTCGGGATCTACGCCGCGCTCGTGCTCCGCGAGCTCGTCTACGGGAACACGGACATCCTCTGGGGGCTCCTCTGGGAAGGGCCGTCGACGTGGCTTCCCTTCCTCGCCCCGATCACCGTGCTCGTCTTCTGGCAGGCCGGCCTCTACGCCTCCCGCGAGCGGCGCGCCGGTCTCGGCAAGGTGGTCTCCTCGCTCGTCCTGATCGCGCTCGTCGTGCTCGCGTTCGGAATCGGCACCGACTACCAGTTCACGACCTCCGGCCTGATCCCGGCGGCGACGGCCCTGACCGCGGTGACGATCGGGCTCTTCCGCGCCGCCTACGCGTCGGTTACGGCCGAGCTGCTGCGCGTCTCCGGCGTGCGCAGGCGCGTGATCCTCGTCGGTCACGGAGAGGCGCTGGCGGCGTTGCACCGCACCCTCGGGAGCGGTCGTGGCGACATCGACTACGAGTTCGTCGGAGCGATCGCGCACGGGGGCGAGTCGGGCCTGCGCCTGCTCGGCGAGCTCGAGGAGCTGCCGGAGATCCTCTCGCGCGAGCGCGCGGACGAGCTGATCCTCGCGGAGGCGGATCTCGACGAGGAACGCGTGCTGGAGATCGTCGAGGCCGCGCACAGCCGCGGTGTCCGCGTCCGGCTGGCGCCGAAGACGACCGAGCTGCTCGTGCAGCGCGGCGAGTACGTGCCGGGTCAGGGCGCGCCGCTCTTCGAGCTCCGGCCGCCGGTGCTCGCCGGCGCCGACTGGATCGTCAAGCGCACGTTCGACACCGTCGTCAGCCTGCTCGTGGTCACCCTCGGGCTGCCGATCTGGCTCGCGATCGCCGCCGCGATCAAGCTCGACTCCCGCGGCCCGGTCTTCTACCTCGACCGGCGCGTCGGCGTCGGCGAGCACGAGTTCGCGATGTTCAAGTTCCGGACGATGGTGCAGGACGCCGAGCGGCAGCAGTCGCGGCTCGAAGGCCAGAACGAGGCCGAGGGGGCGCTGTTCAAGATCCGCGACGACCCTCGGGTCACGCGCGTCGGCGCGGTGCTCCGCCGGCTCTCCCTCGACGAGCTGCCGCAGGTGCTGAACGTGCTCCGCGGCGAGATGAGCCTCGTCGGCCCACGGCCGCTGCCACTCCGCGACTACGACATGCTGGCGGGCTGGCACCGCAAGCGCTACCTCGTCCTGCCCGGAATCACGGGCCTCTGGCAGATCTCGGGCCGCTCGAACCTCTCCTTCGACGATCTCGTCCGGCTCGACTTCTACTACCTCGAGAACTGGTCGATCTGGCTCGACATCTCGATCCTCGTCAAGACGATCCCGGCGGTGCTCGGCCGCCGCGGCGCGTACTGACCGCTCGGCCGGGCTTACAGCGCCTTCATCCCTGCTCCCTAGACTCACGCGTGTGAAAGCACCGAAGATCCTCGCGGTCGCGTCCGCCGTCGACCTCGACTTCCGCTACGGCTGCACCCCCGCCTGGTGGCAGCTCTGGAAGGGGATGTACGAGGTCGGCGTCGACCTCGTCGTGACGCCCTACCGCGGCCGGCCGGTCGAGTCACCCTGGTGGCGGACGGCGCCGAACCCGACCTACTACGAAGGCGAGAGCTTCGCGTCCGCGCGCGCCGGGCTCGCCCGGCTGAAGGGCGACCGCTACCTCCGCCGCGCCGAGGATCGCCCCGAGGAGACGAGGCTCGACCGGGCGACGCGCGAGACGATCTGGCGGTGGGTCACCCCGCGCTGGAAGCGCCACCTGACGAAGGTGCTGGAGCGCGAGCGCGACGTCGACGCCGTGATCGTCTTCACCGTCCCGATGGCGCACCTCCGCGGGATCCCGACCTACCTGCGCGAGCGATTCGGCGTGCCGGTGATCTTCTACGACGGCGACGTGCCGATGAGCCTGCCCGAGTTCGGCGGGATGGACACGGGGTTCAACTACTACCACGGCGCCGATCCGTCGGAGTACGACCTCGTCGTCTCGAACTCCGAGGGCGGGCTGCCGCGCCTGCTCGAGCTCGGCGCGCGCCGCGCGGAGGCGGTCTTCTGGGGCGCCGACGCCGAGTTCTTCGCGCCGCGCGAGGTCGAGAAGGTGCACGACGTCTTCTTTTACGGCTACGGGGACAAGTTCCGGCGCGAGTGGATGGCGGCGCTCGTCGGCGAGCCGAGCCGCGCGGCGCCGGAGCTCGAGTTTGCGCTCGGCGGTCGTGACTTCCAAGGAGACACCGGGCGCGCATGGACGATGGGCGACGTCCCGTTCAACACGTTCGCGCGCGCGATCTCGCAGGCCCGGATCAACCTCAACATCACCCGCCGCTCGCACGCGACGGTCGACGCCTCCTCGACCTGCCGCCCCTTCGAGCTGGCCGCGAGCGGCGCGACGATCGTCTCGAACCCGCACGCGGGGATCGAGCGCTGGTTCGAGCCGGGCAAGGAGCTGCTCGTCGTCGAGAACGCCGACGAGGCGCTTGCCGCCTACCGCGAGCTGCTCGCGGATCCCGCTCAGGCCGAGGCGATGGGCGCGCGCGCACGCGAGCGAGTCCTCGACGAGCACACCTATGCCCGCCGCGCGCAGCAGCTCCTCGAGCTCGTCGGCGCCGGCGCGCCAGCAGCGGCCCGTGCCTGACGCGCGGCGAATCGCGATCGTTCCCGCGCGGGACGAGGAAGGCGCGATCGGCCAGGTCGTCGCCGAGATCCGCTCCTTCGATCCCCACCTCGACGTCGTCGTGATCGACGACGCCTCCGCAGACCGCACCGCCGAGCTCGCGGCCGCCGCGGGCGCAACGGTCGTCCGGCTCCCGTTCAATCTCGGGATCGGCGGCGCCGTCCAGACGGGCTTCATGTACGCGCTCGCGCACGGCTACGAGCTCGCGGTCCGACTCGACGGGGACGGCCAGCACGACCCGTCGGAGCTGCCGAAGCTGATCGAGCCCGTACTGCGCGGGGACGCAGACATCGTCGTCGGCTCGCGCTTCGCAGATGCGGGCGATTCCTACAAGCCGCCGCTCGCGCGCCGCGCCGGCATCCGCTTCTTCGCGCGGCTCGTCTCGCTCCTCGTTCGGCAGAAGGTCACGGACACGACGTCCGGCTTCCAGGCCCTGAACGCGAAGGGGATCCGCCTCTTCGCCGACGACTACCCGCACGACTACCCCGAGGTAGAGGCGACGGTGATGGTGATCAAGCACCGTCTCCGCCTGCTCGAGGTGCCGGTGCAGATGCGGGAGCGCGAGCACGGCTCGTCATCGATCACCGCGCTCCGCTCGGCCTACTACGTGCTCAAGGTGACGCTGGCTCTCCTCGTCGGCATCTTCCGGCGCAAGGCCGTGCCGGTGGAGGACGCATGAATGTCCAACCGAAGGTTGGCCGATGAGCGGAGGCACGCCGCTCCGGATCTCGATCGCGGCGTCGATCGCCTCGATCCTCCTGATCCTGATCGTCTTCGAACTGATCCGCAGCCGCCGCCTCCGCGAGCGCTACGCGCTGCTCTGGCTCGCGACGGGCGTCGCCCTCCTGATTCTCTCCGCGTGGCGCGGCGGCCTGAACACGATCGCCGGCTGGGTCGGCGTCTCGACCTATCCGCCGGCCGTCCTCTTCGCGGTCGCGACGGTCTTCATCCTGGCCGTGCTGCTCCACTACTCGACGGTGATCTCCCGGCTCAGCGATCAGAGCACGATTCTGGCGCAGCGCGTCGCGCTGCTCGAGCAGCAACAGGAGAGCGCTCGAGAAAGGTAATCCCGGCGACTTGGCTCTGCTCGGGGAAGCGAGCCCGGAGCGCTACGAGGACGCCCGGATGAATCCGGAACGCGCGCCCGGCGACGACGAGCCGCGCACCCGCTGCGTCGGCAGCGGTCAGCACGCACGCCGCGTCGAGCGACCCCGACCGGAAGCGGACGACCGAGGTGTCGACGAGTTCGCCCGGCAGCGGCCGCTCGGCGAGGTACGCGACGAGCGGGAGGTCGGAGACGATCGGCTCGCCCGGCTCCGTCGCCGCCACCACGGCCGCGACGACGGGTGCGATCCGCGGATCTTCTCCTGGCAGCCGGTCGATCCGGCGCCATTGCTGCGCGTAGCCTGCGGCGAGAACGAGCGCAAGCACGGCCGCGGTGATCCGCGCCCGCCGGGACGAGAACCCTTCGAGGTGGAGGGCAGCGCCCGCGGGGACGGCGAAGGACGCGGCGATCAGGACGAAATGGTGGTCGATCAGGGGCCGGTGCCAGACGAGGAACGCAGCCGAAGCCAGCCCACAGAGCCAGAGCGGCAGCAGAAGACGTGGGCGCGCGCGGCGAACGAGCCAGGTGACGAGCCCGGCGACCACGAGCCAGAAATAGACGAGCCCACTCCGGACGAAGACCTCGGCGAGCCGGTCGGCATTCGAGTCGAGGCTGACGCTGTACTCGCGCGCCTCCTCGTGGAACCGGACGGCGTCGTCCCAGATCGCACCGAGGCTACTCGCGTGGATCGCGGCGAGCGCGACCCCGACGGCGAGCCCGCCCGCGAGCCAGCCGATCACGAGCCGCCGTTCGGCGCGGAATCCAACGAGTAGGCCGACTGCGGCCACAAGCGCCGTCGCGGCGAAGAGCTTGACGGAGATCGCCGCCGCGAGCCCCGCTCCCGCAAGCACGGCAAGCGGTACGAGCTCGCGCCGGAGCGCCCACGCGAGCAGCGCAAGCGCGACGAGCGCCAGTGCGATCGAGGCTGTGTCGGCCGCGACCCGAACGGACTCCGCCGCGTAGGCCGGTGCGGTCAGCAGTACGGCTCCCGCGAGGAACCCGCCCGTCGGGCCGGCGAGCGCGCGGCCGAGCGCCCAGGCCCCGGCGACGCCGACCACCGCCAGGCCGAGGAAGACCGAGCGCACTTCGTCGAGGGAGTCGCCGGGGAAGAGGAGCGCGAGCCGGACGAGAACGTAGAAACCGGGCGGCTGCGAAGCGAAGACGTCCTCGCCCAGCGCCCCGCCTCGGGCTAGCGCCTCCGCGCTCGCGAGGTAGACGCCCTCGTCGTAGCTCGCCCCGAGCTCGAGCGAGCGAGCGAAGAGCGCGGCCGCAGCGAGCAGCAGGCCGAGCAGGCCACCCGCCTCGAGCGCCGTGGACCGTGGCCTCACGGGGTCGCGGCGAGCGGCGGGCTCAGGGCGATCACGTCGCCGCCCTCGGAGTCGTTCGCCCAGTTCGTCGCGACGCCGACCCGGTAGAGCGCGTCCGTGGGGGGCGAGAGATCGGTGAACGCCTGCTTCCGGGTCGTCCCGAGCGGCAGCATCTCGAGTCGGCAATCCGGCGAGCCCTCGGCCAGGCAGTCGAAGTCGGCGCCGCCCGCGGCGGTGCGGAAGACTCGGTAGAAGACCTCGGTCGCGCCGAAATCTCGATGCGTCCATGTGAGCGTCCGGCGGGCTCCGTCCGCCCGGACACCGACCTCGATCGACGGGTCGACGGGCGTCAGAATCGAGCCGATCGTGATCGCGTCGGGCTCCTCCCGAGAGAGCGGTCGCACCACCGAGATCACGAGTAGCGGCAGCACGACGAACCCGACCCCGGCCCCGGCGAGCACGCGCCGGGAGATCGCGCCCGGTCGCCTGGGGAGCAGCCGCTTCGGAACGCGGCGCGCGACGCCCGGGACGAGCAACGGCAACGCCGCCCCGAGCAGGAAGTAGGCCGGATACGCCGGCATCAGGAGGCGGAAGAAGCTGCCGCTCTCGACGGTCGATTGCGGCGGCGTTCCCTTGACGAGGAGGAACGCCGCGAACCAGCCGGCGACCAGCCCCATCAGCGGGAGCGACCGGCGCGCGACCGCAAAGGCGCCGGCGAACGGCAGCCACTGGAGCACGCGCGCGCTCCAGAAGAACTCGCGCAGCTGCGCCATGTTGCTGCGGAAGTTCGTCCAGTCGAGGTCGACGTAGCGGCCAACGTCGACGCTGACGCCGAGCGGGGCCGCAAGCGTCGCGCCGGCCGCCACCCGCGCCTCATCGAAGGCGAAGAGCGGCAGATCTCCCAGACCTCGCGCTTTCCAGACGAGCAGGACGAGGAGCGGCGGGCCGAGCCCCGCCGCGTAGGGCAGGACGAGCCGGAAGCGGCGCGCGAACAGGACGAGCAACGCAGGCCCGACGAGAAAGAGCACGTTCGCCGGCTTGATCGCGATCCGCGAAGCCGGCGGCGAGGCCCGCGAGTGCGGCGTTCGTCCAGTCACCCGCATCGAGCGCGCGCACGGCGAGCCACGCCGCCACCAGCAGGCACACCATCGACGGAAAGTCGGCGAGTGCCGTCAGCCCGAGCGCCTGCGGCAGAAACTGCTCCACGTAGCGGTCGTGGTAGTCCGCGCGAAAGAACGGGATCGCGAGATACGGCGCCGCCACCCAGAGCGCCGCGGCCCAGAGGCCGAGCAGCCGCCCCCCGATCCGGGCGGCGAGCGCGTAGACGCACGCGAGCGCGAGCGGGCCGAGCACGAGCACGTTGAGCCCGATCGTCCAGGGCAGGAACGAGACGTAGTCGCTCTCGGCGAGCCAGCCGAACGGGAGCAGCACGAACGGCCAGCCCCAGCCGAGGATCGCCGGCGGCAGGGAGCCGCTCCCGAGCAGCCACGCGTTCGTCGTGTAGTTGATCTGGTCGCCGCCCTGGTAGAAGACGAGCCCGTTGTGGCGGACGGTCAGGGCGAATGCGAGGAGCGCGAGCCATTGGACGGCGACGAGCCCGCCGAGCACCGGCAACGGCCGATCGGCCAGCCGGAGCCCGACCCGAACGAGCGTCGCTCCGGCTTCC
>CAVUYY010000010.1:0-10641 GCA_963745775.1 uncultured Gaiellaceae bacterium | reverse complement strand
AACGGCCGCTACGGCCCGTACGTCAAGAAGGACACCGAGTCGCGCTCGCTCGAGAGCGAGGAGCAGCTCTTCACGATCACGCTCGAGGAGGCGCTCGCCCTGCTCGCGAAGCCGAAGCAGCGTCGCGGCCGCGGCCAGGCGAAGCCGCCGCTGCGCGAGCTCGGCCCCGATCCCGGTCAGCGAGAAGCCGGTCGTGCTCAAGGAAGGCCGTTTCGGCCCCTATGTGACCGACGGCGAGACGAATGCGAGCCTGCGGCGCGGCGACGATCCCGAGACCGTCACGATCGAGCGGGCGGCCGAGCTGCTCGCCGACCGGCGCTCGAAGGGCCCGGCGCCGAAGCGGAAGCGGGGCGGCAAGCGCTCGGCGGCGTAGTTCGTACGACATCCGAACGAACGTGCAAACTTTCCGTGCCAACCGGCGTCTTGCTCTAGGAGGGCGCGATCAGACGCGCTAGCGTGGCACGCGCGAAAACCGATTCCCGCCCCTCACCGGAATAGTCAGCATGGGCTCGCCGTTTTGAGCTTGTAACAGGTCCTGCAGGGCCGCCACCCCTGGCAAAAGCAGGATCAACCGCATAAGGTGCGTAAGTTTGTAGCCTCCCGCCGAAGCTGTTTGAAAGGGTTGACTTTCGACTTTGACGCAGAACCAGCTGATCGAACTGATTGAGTCGGAGCAGGTCAAGGCGCTCGTCGAGCGCTCGGAGGAGCGCGGGGTGATCGAGCCCGCCGAGTTCGAGGCGTTCGTGCTCGAGCACGACCTGAACGAAGACGAGACGGAGCAGCTCACCCGCGAGCTCGAGACGCTCGGCCTCGAGGTCGGGCAGTCGCGCGCCGCCAAGGACAAGGCCGAGAAGGAAGCCGAGAAGGAGAAGGAGGAGGCCGAGCCGGCGCCTGTCGCCGTCGCGACCGGCGCCGCCGACAGCCTGCAGCTCTTCCTCGCCGACGTCGGCCGCCACAAGCTGCTGAACGCCGCGCAGGAGGTCCAGCTCGCGAAGCTGATCGAGCGCGGCGACCCGGTCGCCAAGCGGACGATGATCGAGTCGAACCTCCGGCTCGTCGTCTCGATCGCCAAGGGCTACCGCGGCCTCGGCGTCCCCTTCCTCGATCTGATCCAGGAGGGCACGCTCGGCCTGAACCGCGCCGTCGAGAAGTTCGACTGGCGCCGCGGCTTCAAGTTCTCGACCTACGCGACCTGGTGGATCCGCCAGTCGGTGCAGCGCGCCGTCGCGAACCACGCCCGGACGATCCGCGTCCCCGTCCACGTGGTCGAGCGGCAGCAGAAGCTGTCGCGCGCGGCGCGCCGGCTCGAGGTCGAGCTCGGCCGCGAGGCGACGAAGGAGGAGCTCGCGGAGGCGACCGGCCTGCCGATCCAGCACGTCGACGAGGCGCTCGGCGCCGCGCACGCGTCCGTCTCGCTGAACCAGACGGTCGGCGCGGACGACGAGGGCGAGCTCGGCGATCTCTTCGCCGACCGCGAGGCCGCCGACCCGTTCGACGAGGCCGAGGAGTCGCTGCGCAAGCAGGGCGTCCGCCGTGCGCTCGACGCCCTCCCGGAGCGCGAGCGGCGGATCCTCGAGCTGCGGTTCGGCTTCGAGGGCGAGCCCTGGACGCTCGAGGCGATCGGGCACGAGCTCGACCTGACGCGCGAGCGCGTCCGCCAGCTCGAGGGCCAGGCGCTCTCGCGGCTCGCGGCGCTGCGCGACCTCGCCTCGCTCGCCGCGTAGCCGGGACGTGCTTCGACAGACCTCGTAGGGCGGCTCCGGCCGCCCTACGTCGTTAAGAAGCGACGTTCGATTTGCGTCCGGCAGCGTGACTCCGGGATACTCCCGCTGAACCCGGGGGTGCCGGATTGAAAGGAGACATTTGAGACTCAAGTGGCACAGGCTTGTGATGCTGCTCGTGGTGGGGTTGCTGGCCTTCGCGGCGGGCTGCGGTGGTGACGACGACGAAGCGAGTGATGGCGGAACGACCACCGAGGCGTCGGGCGAGGAAGGCGGGACGCTCGTCTTCGCGGGCGCTTCCGACCCGATCTTGCTCGACGGTGCGCTCGTCTCAGACGGTGAGTCGCTGCGGGCGATCACGCAGATCTTCGAGACGCTCGTCGCGCTCAAGCCCGGCACGACGGAGCCCGAGCCCGGCCTCGCCGAGAGCTGGGAGGCGAACGAGGACGGAACCGTCTGGACGTTCAAGATCCGGCAGGGGGTCACGTTCCACGACGGCGAGACGCTCGACGCCGAGGCGGTCTGCTTCAACTTCGACCGCTGGTACAACTTCAAGGGAGCGCTTGCCAACCCGGCTGCGAGCTACTACTGGCAGGTCGTCTTCGGCGGCTTCGCCGAGTTCGACCCGGACAGCGGCGCACCGGAGGAGAGCCTCTACGAGAGCTGTGAGGCGACCGACGAGTCGACGGCCGTGCTGACGCTGACGAAGCCGTCGGCGACGTTCATCCCGGCGCTCTCGCAGCAGTCGTTCTCGATCGCGAGCCCGAAGGCGCTGCAGGAGGGCAACGCGGACGAGGGCACCGTCGACGCAGAGGGTGTCTTCACCTCGGGCGGCACCTTCGGCACCGAGAACCCGGCCGGCACCGGCCCGTTCAAGTTCGAATCGTGGGTGCGGAACGAGCGGCTGACGCTCACGCGCTACGACGACTACTGGGGCGACAAGGCGAAGATCGACGAGCTGATCATCCGCCCGATCGCCGACAACGCCGCTCGCCTGCAGGCGCTGCAGACGGGTGAGATCCAGGGCTACGACCTGGTCGAGCCGCAGGACATCGCCACGATCGAGGGCGACGAGAACCTGCAGATCATCGACCGGCCGGCCTTCAACGTCGCCTACGTCGGCTTCAACATCGCGAAGAAGCCGACCGACGACATCAAGGTGCGCGAGGCGATCGCGTACGGCCTCGACCGCCAGGCGGTCGTGGACAACTTCTACTCCGGCCGCGGCGTCGTCGCGACGCAGTTCATGCCGCCGGAGGTCGTCGGCTACGCCGATGACGTGACGACGTACGAGTACGACCCGGAGAAGGCGAAGCAGATCCTCACCGATGCCGGCTACACCCTCCCGGTCGCGCTCGAGTTCTGGTACCCGACGGACGTCTCGCGTCCGTACATGCCGGATCCGAAGCGGAACTTCGAGGCGTTCGCCGCCAGCCTGAACAAGTCGGGCTTCAAGGTGACGCCGAAGAGCGCTCCGTGGAACCCGGACTACCTCGGCCGTGTCGACGCCGGGAACGCGGGGAACGCCCGCCTCCTCGGCTGGACCGGCGACTACGGTGACGCGGACAACTTCATCGGCACGTTCTTCCAGAGCCCGCAGAAGGCCTGGGGGACGACGACGACGCCGCTGACCAAGGTCCAGGATCTGCTGAACCAGGGCGAGATCGAGACGGACGAGGCGGCGCGTGAGTCGATCTACCAGGACGCCAACCGGCAGATCATGCTCGACCTGCCCGGCGTCCCGTACGCGCACTCCGAGCCGGCGCTGGCGTTCAGCGCGAAGGTCCAGGGGTACGTGGCGAGCCCGACGACGAACGAGTCGTTCGCCACGGTCACGATCGAGGAATAGGAGGGGCTAGAGTCCGGCGGACGACATGCTGCGCTTCGTCGTCCGCCGGCTCCTCCTGCTGATCCCGATCCTGATCGGGCTCTCGATTCTGCTCTTCCTCTGGATCAGGGCCCTGCCGGGCAGCCCGGCGACGGCGCTGCTCGGCGAGCGCGCGACCGCGGAGCAGATCGAGGCGATCAACGAGCAACTCGGTCTCAACGATCCGATCTGGGAGCAGTACTGGGCGTACGTCCGGAGTCTGCTCGAGTTCGACTTCGGCGACTCGGTCACGACCCGCCGGCCGGTCACCGACGAGTTCTTCGAGCGCTTCCCCGCCACGATCGAGCTGGCGGTCGCGGCGATGTTCTTCTCGATCGTCGTCGGGATCCCGCTGGGGTTCCTGGCGGCGAAGCGCTACGGCAGCTTCTTCGACCACTTCAGCCTGTTTGCGTCCCTGCTCGGGATCTCGATCCCGATCTTCGTGCTCGCGATCATCCTCAAGTACATCTTCGCCGTGAGGCTCGGCTGGCTGCCGACCGTGGGCCGGATCAGCGTCCTGATCGACCTCGAGACCCCGACGAACTTCTACACCATCGATGCGCTGATCGCCGGTGACCTGGCTGCGTTCTGGGACGTGATCAAGCACCTGATCCTGCCCGCGATCGCGCTCGGCACGATCCCGCTTGCGATCATCACCCGGATCACGCGCGCCGCCGTCCTCGACGTTCAGAACGAGGACTACGTTCGCACCGCCCGCGCCAAGGGCGTCGCGCCCCGCACCGTCGACGGGCGCCACATCCTCCGCAACGCGATGCTGCCGATCGTGACGATCATCGGGCTGCAGGTCGGCCTGCTCCTGTCCGGCGCCGTCCTGACCGAGACCGTCTTTGCCTGGCCCGGAATCGGCACCTGGCTCCTCGCGGCGATCGAGGCGCGCGACTACGCGGTCCTCCAGGGCGGCATCCTCATCATCGCGATCGTCTTCGTCATCGTCAATTTGATCGTCGACGTCTCGTACGGCTTCCTCAATCCGCGGATCAGGCTCTCGTGAGCGTCGCAGAGATCGAGGCCAGGGAAGCGGCGCTCGAGCCCGGTAGCGGCGGCCTCTGGCGCGACGCGTGGGCGCGGATCCGCCGTGACCGCGGCGCACTCATCGGCTTCGCGCTCGTGGGGCTCTTCGTCTTCGTCGCCATCTTCGCGCCGCTGCTCGCGCCGGAAGATCCGCGTTTCCAGGATCTCTCGCGGCTCGGCGGCAGCTGCTGCCCTGGCCCGTCGCTCGACCACTGGTTCGGCATCGATGCCCTCGGACGAGACGAGCTCTCCCGCATCATCTACGGAGCCCGCTACTCGCTGCTGATCGGCGTCGTCTCGGTCGCGGTCGGACTCTCCGTCGGCATGGTCTTCGGCTCGATCGCGGGCTACATCGGCGGCATCGTCGACAGCGTGATCATGCGCCTGACCGACATCATGCTCGCCATTCCCGGGTTCTTGCTCGCGATCGGCATCGTCGCGATGCTCGGCCCCGGGCTCGTCCAGATCATGGTCGCGGTCGGCGTCACGCAGATCCCGATCTTCACGCGGCTGATGCGCGGCTCGATCCTCGCGCAACGGGACAACGACTTCGTCCTCGCCGCGCGCTCGATCGGCGTGCCCCGCCGGGCGATTCTCTCCTCGCACATCCTCCCGAACGCGATCTCGCCCGTGATCGTGCAGGCGACGCTCGCGCTCGCGACCGCGATCATCGAGGTGGCCGGCCTCGGCTTCCTCGGCCTCGGTCCGCAGGATCCTTCGACGCCCGAGTGGGGGACGATGCTGACCGACACGACGCGGTACCTGCAGACGGCGCCGCACCTGGCGATCATCCCCGGTGTCGCGATCGTCATCTCGGTGCTCGGCTTCAACCTGATCGGCGACGGGCTGCGTGAGGCTCTCGACCCGAAGATGCGTGGTCGTGGCTGACGCTCCTGATCGGCGCCGCCTGCGGGCGGCGGAGCCGCCCTCCGGCGCCGCCTCGCGCCTCTCGCGGCGCTCCGCCCGGCGGCCCGTAGCTCCGTACTGTTCCACCGGTCTACGCACCGCGAGAGGCGCGCCATGAACGCCAGCTCCGCTAGAGAGCCCCTCCTCACCGTCGACGACCTGCACGTCCGCTTCGGGACGGAGCGCGGGCTCGTCTACGCCGTCAACGGGATCTCCTTCGACATCGCTCCGGGCGAGACGCTCGGGATCGTCGGCGAGTCGGGCTGCGGCAAGAGCGTCACCTCGCTGGCGCTGCTCGGGATCCTCGCCCGCAACGGGCGCGTCACGCAGGGCACGGCGATGTTCGGCGGGCGCGATCTGCTGTCGCTGACCGACCAGCAGCTGCGCTCGGTCCGCGGCCGCGAGATCGCGATGATCTTTCAGGATCCGATGACGTCGCTGAACCCGGTTCTGACGATCGGCCGCCAGATCCGCGAGTCGCTCGAGACCCACTTCGCGATGGACAAGGACCAGGCCGACCGGCGGGCGTCCGAGCTGCTCGACCAGGTCGGGATCCCGAGCGCGAAGATGCGCCTGAAGGACTATCCGCACCAGTTCTCCGGCGGCATGCGGCAGCGGGCGATGATCGCGATGGCGCTCGCCGGCGAGCCGAAGCTCCTGATCGCCGACGAGCCGACGACGGCGCTCGACGTCACGATCCAGGCCCAGATTCTCGAGCTGCTCAAGTCGCTCGTCGCCGAGCGGGACACGGCGCTGATCATGATCACGCACGACCTCGGCGTCGTCGCCGGCATGTGCGAGCGCGTCAACGTCATGTACGCCGGGATGTTCGTGGAGACCGGCCGCGCCGAAGGGATCTTCGCCCGGCCGCGGCACCCGTACACGCTCGGCCTCCTCCAGAGCGTGCCGCGGCTCGACGCGGGCCGGCGCCAGAAGCTGACGCCGATTCCCGGCTCGCCGCGGAACATGCTCAGCGAGCCGGCCGAGTGCCCGTTCGCGCCGCGCTGCCGCTACGAGGTCGAGCAGTCGCGGCAAGAGGTGCCGCCGCTCGAGGAGCTCGAGCAGGGCCACCACGTGCGCTGTTTCAACCCGGTGCCGGCGGACGAGTGGCAGCGCTCTCGTCTCGGCGGTGCCGCGTGAGCGCCAACGGGACGCCGCTCGTCGAGGTCGAGGACCTCAAGGTCTGGTTCCCGATCCGGAGCGGCGTCGTGATGGACCGCCATGTCGGCGACGTCAAGGCGGTCGACGGCGTCTCGCTCGAGATCCGGCGCGGTGAGACGCTCGGGCTCGTCGGCGAGTCGGGTTGCGGCAAGTCGACGGTCGGCCGCACGCTCCTCCGCCTCTACGAGCCGACCGCGGGGAAGATCACCTTCGACGGAACCGACATCACCCACCTCGGCGAGTCGCAGATGCGCCCGTTGCGGCGGCGGATGCAGATGATCTTCCAGGATCCGTACGCGTCGCTGAACCCGCGTCACTCGGTGGCGCGCATGGTCGGCGAGCCGCTGCGCGTGCACGGCCGCGGCGGCAAGGAGCTGGGCAAGACGGTGCGCGAGCTGCTGCAGACGGTCGGCCTGCCCGCAGACGCCGGGACGCGGTATCCGCACGAGTTCTCGGGTGGGCAGCGGCAGCGGATCGGCCTCGCCCGCGCGCTCGCGCTCAACCCTGACTTCCTCGTCTGCGACGAGCCGGTGTCGGCGCTCGACGTCTCGATCCAGGCCCAGATCGTCAACCTGATGGAAGAGCTGCAGCGCGATTTCGACCTCACGTATCTCTTCATCGCGCACGACCTCGCCGTCGTCCGGCACATCTCCGACCGGATCGCGGTCATGTACCTCGGCCAGATCATGGAGCTCTCGCCCGCCGACGACCTCTACGACAACCCGCTGCACCCCTACACGATCTCGCTGCTCTCGGCGATCCCGATCCCGGATCCGGAGGTGGAGCGAACGCGAACGTCGATCCTGCTGCAAGGCGACCTCCCGAGCCCGGCGAACCCGCCGCACGCGTGCCGATTCCATACCCGGTGCCCGTACGTCCAGCCGACGCGCTGCGAGGAGGAGGAGCCGGAGCTGCGTCCGCTCGAAGGCCACCTCGTCAAGTGCCACTTCGCCGAAGAGATCAAGGCCGGAGCGCTGCAGCCGAAGCAGCGCGAGGTCGTCTTCGAGGCCGGGGCCGTCCCGAAGGCGTGGGAGCCGCCGCCCGTCTGATGCTGCTGCGGATCCGAGAAGGCGAGCTCGAGAGCGGGGCGCAGTGGGTGTACGCGTGGCTGGCGCACGACGGCGTCGTCTACGTCGGCGCGACCGCTCTGCACCCCGAGACGCGGACGTGGCTGCACCTCCACCACGACGACCCCGAGATCGGCCGGATGCGGGCTCGCTTCGCGGATCTCGCCGGCGAGGAGCTCGAGGTCGTCGCGGTCGAGCTGCCGGACGACGTCGACCGCCAGCAGGTCCGACACGGCGCGGTGACGGAGCTCGCCGAGCGCGGCCTCCTCTCCGAGCGGCAGGTCTGCGATCCGCCGCTGCGGGTTCCCGCCCTCGCCGGAGACCGACGCGCTTCGTCGCGGCGATCGAGCAGCGCCTCGCCAAGCTCCAGGCCGCCAGCGCCCTCCGCTCGATCGAGCTTGTCGATCAGCCCGTAGCGAGAGCGCCTCGTCCGGGCGTCATGAAGCGGTCGCGGTCGATGTCCTGCCATCACCTGCTCGAACGGCTGGCCGGTGTGCCGCGCGAGGATCTCGGCCATGCGGCGCGTCATCGCGAGCACCTCCTGGGCGTGGATCTCGATGTCGGCCGGCGTGCCGCGGAATCCGGCGGAGCCCTGGTGGATCATCATCTTCGCGTTCGGCAGCGCCATCCGCTTGCCGGGCGGCTCCGCCCGCGAGGATCATCGCCGCGGCCGACATGCCCATGCCGACGCAGATCGTGGCCACGTCCGGCTTGACGTACTGCATCGTGTCGTAGATCGCCATGCCGGCATACGCGGAGCCGCCGGGCGAGTTGACGTAGAGCGAGATGTCCTTGTCCGGGTCCTCCGCCTCGAGGAAGAGCAGCTGCGCCGCGATCACGTTCGCGATCTCGTCGTCGACCTCGCGGCCCAGGAAGACGATCCGCTCGCGCAGGAGCCGGGAGTAGATGTCGAACGAGCGCTCGTAGCGGCCGTCGGCCTCGACGACCATCGGGATCAGTGGGCTCATTGCCGCTCCTTCCGATAAAGTGCAACTGTTTGGTTGCACAGTATATGCAACCTGAGGGTTGCGCGACAAGGAGGCGATCGTGGAAGTGACGCGGGAGGTGGTGCTGGAGGCCCCGCTCGACGACGTCTGGGAGGCGCTCACCGATCCGGAGCAGCTCGAGGAGTGGTTCTCGGAGGACGGCGAGGAGCGGCAGCTCGTGGTCGAGGAGGTCGAGACGCGCAGGCGCGTGGCGTACACGTGGGACGAGGGGCACGTCGCGATCGAGGTCGAGGAGGTCGAGACCGGAACGCGCGTGCTCGTCACCGAGACCGGCGAGCCCGGCTGGAACGCCGTCTTCGCGCTGCGCGCGATCGCCCCGGCCTACGCTTGAGCGACGTCTTCGACGCGCAGGTCTTCGATGCCCTGGGCGACCCGACGCGTCGACACATCGTCGAATCCCTCTCCCGTCAGGAGGCGTCGGCGACCCAGCTGGCGGCGGAGCTACCGGTGACCCGCCAGGCGGTGGCGAAGCATCTGACCGCGCTGCGCGAGGCTGGAATCGTCGACTCCCGGAAGCAAGGCCGCGAGACGCTCTATCGCGTCAACACGGAGCCGCTCGACGCGGCCGCCGCCTGGATCGTGCGGGTCGGAGGAGAGTGGGACGCGCGGCTGGCGCGCCTGCGCGTACTCGTCGAATCGCGCCGTGGCTGAGCGCCGCTTCTGCGCGGTGGACGTCGCTCCGATGCACGCGGAGCCGGATGCGTCGAGCGAGCAGGTGACGCAGGCTCTCCGGGGCGAGCCGCTCGCCGTCGCCGAGCGGGCCGCCGGGTGGGCCCGGGTGACGACGGCGTACGACTACCGCGGGCTGGATCGCGCTCGACGCGCTCTCCGCCGAGCCGGCCGGCCGCTGGCTGCCGGCCGTCCGTGACGGTGATCCCGTCGAGGAGGCGCGCACCTATCTTGGAGCGCCCTATCTCTGGGGCGGGATGAGCCAAGGTGGAATCGACTGCTCCGGGCTCGTCCATATGGCATGGCGTCGGCTCGGTCGGCTCGTACCGCGGGATGCGCACCAGCAGGCGGCTGCCGGCGAGCCGGTCGTCGAGCCGCTGTACGGCGACCTCGCCGTCTACGGGGCGGACAGCGTCACGCACATCGCCTTCTGGCTCGGTGACGGGCGAATCCTCCATGCGGCCGGCGGGCGCGGGGTCGTCGAGGAGGAGGAACCGGCGTCGTTGCAGGAGATTCGGCGCGGATTCGTCCGCCTGCGCCGCTGAGCGGATTACCTCATTCGAGCTAAAGCGCGTGCGCCTCGGAGCCGATGTACGGCACGTGGACGCTGCTGAGCGCGAAGAGATCATGAGCCGGTATCTCGACCACAGCCGCCGCTTCGAGGCGGCTGCGGCGCGACGCTCGAACGGCAACGCCGAGGTGATCCCGTTCGCCCCGCCGATGCGCGAGCTCGAGCAGGAGCCGACGATGCGCGAGATCGAGGTGCTGCAGCTCGTCGCCGACGGCCTCGTCAACCGCGAGATCGGCCAGCGCCTCTTCCTTTCGGAGGAGACGGTCAAGTCGCACGTCCGCCACCTGCTCGCCAAGCTGCAGGCCCGCAGCCGGGCCCACGCCGTCGCCGTCGGCTACCGCCGCGGCCTCATCGGCTAGGGACTGACCAAGAGAAGCCGCGCCTTGCGGCGCGGCTCCTGATTCGGCGAATCTACTTATCCCCTGTTCCCACACCCTGTGGAGAACCACCCGAACGAGGGATGTCACCCACGTTAGAGAAAGAGAGGATTCGTCGGCTTTACCAAGCCTTGCCGCCGCCCGCGAGCATGGCAAGCAGCGACATCGTGCTGGTGAGACCGACGAGACGGACTTTAGGCGAGTCACGGGGGACCTCCCGATCGAGGAACTAACGGCATCCAGATCGTATAACCCTTTTGGGG
>CAVUYY010000009.1:0-412356 GCA_963745775.1 uncultured Gaiellaceae bacterium | reverse complement strand
GCTTCTACTACCGGCCGACGATCTTTGCCGAGGTCGAGCCGCAGATGCGGATCGCGCAGGAGGAGATCTTCGGGCCGACGACGGCGCTGATCCGCGTCAAGGACTTCGACGACGCGATCCGCGTCACGAACGGGATCCGCTACGGCCTCTCCTCCTCGATCTTCACCCGGGACGTCAACAAGGCCTTCCGCGCGATGCGCGACCTCGCGACCGGGATCACCTACATCAACGCCGGCACGACGGGCGCCGAGGTGCACCTGCCGTTCGGCGGCACGAAGGACACGGGCAACGGCCACCGCGAGGCCGGCCAGGCGGCGCTCGACGTCTTCACGGAGTGGAAGTCGATCTATGTCGACTACTCCGGCAAGCTCCAGCGCGCGCAGATCGACAACGTCGAGCAGTAGTGCCGGACGCGGTCAACCTGGCCGAGAAGCTGGCGAGCTTCGACGAGGTCTTCTCGCCGAGAATCGTCGGCCGCTACAACGAGAACAAGCTTCAGGTCGCCAAGGTGCGGGGCGAGTTCGTGTGGCATTCGCATCCGGAGACGGACGACTTCTTCCTCGTCCTGAGCGGAAGGTTGACGATCGAGCTGCGGGACGCCGAGATCGAGCTCGGGCCAGGCGAGCTCTTCGTCGTGCCGCGTGGCGTCGAGCACCGCCCGCGCTCCGAGGAGGGCGCCGAGATCCTCCTGATCGAGCCGCTCGGGACACCGAATACCGGCGACTCGGACGCGGCAGCCGCACCCGAGGTGGAGATCTGACCTGCAAGCTCGTCTGGTTCGTACCGCGCGAGGCGCTCGAGGCGACGCGGAGCGCGGTCTTCGCCGCCGGGGCAGGGCGGATCGGCGACTACGAGCGCTGCTCCTGGTACGGCGCAGGCACGGGCACGTTCGTGGGCGGCGAGGAGACGAGCCCCGCTCTCGGCGAGGCGGGGCGAGAGGAGCGGGTGGCGGAGCTCCGGGTCGAGACGGTCGTTGCGGACGAGCTCGTCGGCGACGTCGTTGCCGCGCTCAAGCAGGCGCATCCCTACGAGGAGCCGGCGTACGACGTCTACCGGCTCGTCGACGCGTGAAGGCGAAGCTCTTCACCGACGGTGGCGCCCGCGGCAATCCCGGACCGGCTGCATACGGCTACGTGCTCGAGGCTGACGACGGCACGGTGCTGGCCGCGCACGGTGAGTCCATCGGGATCGCGACGAACAACGTGGCCGAGTACAGCGCCCTGATCGCCGGGCTCGAGCGGGCGGGCGCGCTGGGCCTCGATGAGCTCGAGGTCGTCTCGGACTCCGAGCTGATGGTCAAGCAGATGCGCGGGGAGTACAAGGTCAAGAATGCCGCGCTCCGGGAGCTGTCCCTTCGCGCGGCGCGGCTCGCCGGCGCGGTCGGAAAGGTTCGCTACACGGCCGTGCGGCGCGAGCACAACAAGCTCGCCGACCAGCTCGTCAACGACGCGCTCGACGCCGCGGCCGGCTAGAGCTGCGTCGTACCGGTGATGTGGTGCAGCTCGACGTCGAGCCCGAGTGGGGTCAGGTGCGCCGCCTTCGCGATCCCGTCGTGCTCCTCGAGCGTCAGCCAGAGCCCCTGCTCGAACTCCTGGATCCGCTCGAGCTGGTCGAGCCGGAAGCTGAGCGAGCAGGTGTGGTCGCCGCCAACGAAGAGAAGCCGCGCCTCGACGTTGCCGGGACGGTCGAAGTCGTGACCCTGGCGGAAGCCGACCTCCCAGTGCTCCTTCGTCGCCGCCCACTCCTCGAGCTGGTCGGCGAAGAGCGCGAGCTCCTCGGCGATCTCGACCTCGACGGGCGCATCGGCGCGCTCGCCGGGGGTCTCGCGGGGCTGGACGCGGAGGCTCGCCACGGCAGCTCGGGTACCCCGCTCGGCCTGGGTCAAACCGGAAACGCCTCGCTATACTGCGGCCTCGCGCGGATGTAGCTCAGTTGGCTAGAGCGTCTGCTTGCCATGCAGAAGGTCGTGGGTTCGAGTCCCATCATCCGCTCTGAGAAAGCCCCGCGGGCGCGGGGTTTTTCTTTCCCCAAAGCTGCTCGCCGGTTCGTGCGAGCGGTGAATAGACAGCTTTTAGTCAGCCTTCGTCGGCTTCACCCGCGCTCTCGGGCGGCTTCGGCCACGACCGTGCGGCAGGGGACCACGAGGCGCTGCCGAATCGGCGAGTGTGGGCCGGGCGAGCTTTGACGAGGCGCGGGACGCGACGCGGCGGACCCGCCTCGCGAACGAGCGCACGTACCTGGCCTGGTGGCGGACGGGCCTCACGACCTTCGCCGTCAGCGTCGCGGCTGGCAGGCTCGTCCCGGAGCTGTCATCGGGAGCCGCCTGGCCTTTCGAGGCGATCGGAGTCGCGTTCGCACTCGTCGGGCTGCTGTTCATCGCCTACGCGTATATCCGCCAGAAGCGGGTCGAGGAGGCGCTTGCACGCGGCGAGTACGCACCGTTCGGGACGCGCGCCGGTCTCGTCTTCGCTGCCCTCGGAGTGTTGTTGGGGATCGGGACGATCACCGTCATCCTCGCGCAACCCGGCTAGTGACCTCGATGTCGTAGGGTGGCCAACCAGCTCGTGAGCGTGACCGTGCGCGGCCGTTCGCGGCCGCGCGATGCTCCTAAATCCTTGACGCCAATGCCCTCCTTGCACCGAGACGAGTTCGACGTCCTCGTGATCGGGGCCGGGCCTGCGGGTGTTGTTGCGGCTCTTCGTGCCGCCAGGCTCGGAGCTCGCACAGCCCGGGCGAAGCCTCCGGCATCAGCATGCGCACGACGCTGATGCTCGGCTATCCCGGGAGACCGCCGCGGATATGAACAACTCCCCTCGCCACGGCTTGCGCTGAGCTCGGGTGCGTAGCACCGGCTGATTCCCTCGTTCGGAGGACGGTCCTACCCCGGAGGGGGGTGAGCCGGCGAAGTGGAGCCGCCGATCAAGAGGACGCGGCGTTCCCTGCGGATCGGCCCCCAACTTCGAAAGGTGACTCCCATGGCTCCACGAAGCCCTGCTCCGCGTGCGCAGAACTCGACCCGGAAGGCGACCTCGGTCGCGCTCGCCGCTCTGTCACTCGCCCTGTCGCTCCCTGCAACGGGTGCAGCCGCGTCCTGGACGAACTCGACCGGCGCCGACGCCTCCTGGACGAACGGCTTCGGACGCCGAAAGCGTCGTGGACGAACGGTCGCGGGGTTGCCCCGACCGCCTCGTGGACGAACGCCCGCGGCCCGGAAGCGTCGTGGACGAACCGCGCCGCTCTGGCGCGACGCTCGTCGCGGTGAGGTGAGATTCCGCTCGCCGCTCCTGGCGCCAGCCTGGAGTCTGGGCATAATGAGCGCAGTCCGTACGAGCGGGGGTAGGTACGTCGCGTCACGATGCACGTCTCGGACTGCGGCGACCTGGGCTGAAGAGCGGCGACACGTCGCGGTCTGCCGGCCTATCCCGCCCAGCCCGTACGTTCCTCTACGTCACGGCGTGCGCAGCCGTCGCGGCGGCACTCTTCACCCTCGCGCACGCCGCGCCTGACCGCGAGGACTGGCTCCTGTTCGTCGCGCTGGGGAGCGGGGCGGCGCTCGCCCAGCGGCTGATCATCCCCACCGGCCGCAATCACGGCTTCCCCATCGCCGTCGTCTTCCTCGTCGCTGCCGCGCTCCTCTTGCCGCCGCAGCTCGTCGCACTGATGGGCATAGCGCAGCACCTTCCGGACGTCGCCGGGCGGCGGTTCCCCTGGTACATCACGACCTTCAACACCGCCAACTACACGTTGAGCGCACTCGCGGCCTGGGCCACGGCACGCGCGTTCATGGAGTCCGGTCTCGACGGAGATCTCCGCTGGGCGGCCGCCGGGATCTCGGCGTCGCTCGTCCTCGTCCTGCTGAACCACGCCAACCTCGCAGCGATGCTGCGGTTGGCGCGGCAGCTGTCGGTGCGCGCGAGCGGGCTGTTCGCCCCGACCGCGCTGCTCGCCGACCTCTCGTTGGCGGGTTTGGGGGTCCTCGCCGCGTGGTTCTGGCTCTTCAATCCCTACCTGCTCCCGCTCGCGCTGGCTCCGCTCGTGCTCATCCACCGCTCCTTCGCGCTGCTCGCGCGCCTCGGCGAAAGTGAGGAGCGCTTCCGCACGATGTTCGAGGGTGCCCCCACCGGGACGGTGATCGTCGACCTCGAGGAGCGCATCGTGTCGAGCAATCGTGCCTTCGAGGAGCTGCTCGGCCGGCGGAAGGAGGAGCTCGCCGGACGGCGCTTCGCCGAGTTCGCGCCCGTTCCCGCCGGACGCTCCGAGCCGCTGCGGGCGCTGCTCTCGGGAGCGGAGCAACGGCTCGCCGACCAGCGGACGTTTGTGCGGAGGGACGAATCCGAGGCGTTGGGTCAGGTTGCGGCCTCGCTCGTCGTGGACGCCACGGCACATCCCCGCTTCGCGATCGTCATGGTCGAGGATCTGACCGAGCGGCTGCACCTCGAGGAGCAGCTGCGCCACGCTCAACGCATGGAGGCGGTGGGCCAGCTCGCCGGCGGTGTCGCCCACGACTTCAACAACTTGCTCACAGTCATCACAGGCAGGACGAGGTTCGCGATCAGGAGTCTCAGCGACAGCGACGCTGCGATCCGCGGCGACCTCGACGAGATCGCGGCCGCGGCGGAGCGTGCCGCATCACTGACGCAGCAGCTGCTCGCGTACAGCCGCCGACAGGTCCTGCAGCCGCGCGTGATCGACGTCAACGCCGTCGTCGCGAACATGCACCTGATGCTGCGGCGCCTGATCGGCGAAGACACGGAGATCGTCACGGAACTGGCGCCGCACGCCGTCTGGGTCCGCGCGGACCCGAGCCAGCTGGAGCAGGTGATCCTGAACCTCGCCGTCAACGCGCGCGACGCGATGCCGGGCGGTGGGCGGCTCACCATCCGGACGGCGAGTATCGGGCACGGAGAGACGATCGGGCGCGAGCGCGACGAGGCGCCGACGTCGAGCCGGCACGCTCTGCTCGCCGTCGAGGACACCGGCGAGGGGATGGACGAGGGAGCGAGCTCGCGCATCTTCGAGCCTTTCTTCACGACGAAGGAGCCCGGCAAGGGAACCGGACTCGGACTGTCGACGGTGTACGGGATTGTCGCTCAGAGTGGCGGTTTCATCCGAGTCGCGAGCGCGCTAGGCGCCGGGTCGACGTTTGCCGTCTATCTCCCGCTGGCCCGCGAGGAGGTGGCCGCGGAGCCCGCTGCACCCGGAAGTGACGGCGCCCTGTCGGGTTCGGGAACGGTCCTCCTGGCCGAGGACGACGACGGCGTCCGGGCGCTGGCGGAGCTCATCCTCACGCAGTACGGCTATACCGTGCTGCCCGCGCGCGATGGCGAGGATGCTCTGCGCATCGCCGACCAGCATGCCGGGCCGATCGACCTCCTCGTCACGGACATCGTGATGCCGCGGATGCGAGGCACCGAGCTCGCCGAAAGGCTCATCAGCCGACGGCCTCGACACCGGTGTCCTCTACATGTCCGGCTACGCCGACATGTCGGCTCAGGGTGAAGTCGATGCCGCGGCGATCGTGCCGAAACCGTTCTCCGAGGAGACGCTCGCCGGGCTCGTGAGCGAGACGCTGGCGGAGTTGCGCCGATCGCACGACGATGCGTCCGACGAGCTCGACCTCGCGCAAGGTGAAGGGACGACCGCCCGCAGGGCCGCGCGGAAGGTGTGACTCGGCGTCGTCGCTCGGGCTTCTCGCCTCCGCCGCCTCGCTGAGATAGGGCAGGTGCGGTCGGATCCGCATCTGTAATCCTCTTCTAGCTTTTCCCACGGCGTTTACGGAATCGGCGCGCTCGAACTCGTTAGAACTTCGTATGGAAGCCTTGCGCAAGTTCGATTCGTCGTCTATCCTCCGATCGGCAACAACCATCGAAATCATGCTGACCACTCTCAATACCCAACGTTCCTTGCCGAAGCGACGTCAGTCGCATCGGTCCAGCCGTGCTGGCACAGCTTCGATCGACGAAGCGCCGGTCCGGCTACGTCCCAGCCCTCGCTGCGAGGCTTGCGCGCTAGATCCCTAGCCGCATAGCACGCAAGACGAGGGCGACCCAACCGGGTCGCCTTTTTCGTTCCCGAGCCGACAACGTTCCGTGAAGCCCGAGGTGATGCTCAGCTTGAAGACAATCTAGCTCGAATCGAGGCCCCGCCTGAGAGAGAAAGACCTCGGCGTACCGCGCAAAAATGCGCTCGGCGATAAGCATCTGCTTTTGCCTGCGAATTATCAGCGCGCTGCGACGAGCTCCGGCTCCAAAGCTCCTCCACGTAGGACGTTCGTCACCGGCTGCGCAGCCGGTGCCGCGCGATCCAGGGTCGAAGGGTAGGCGAGAGGCATAGAAAACATCGTTCGGCTTTCGGCCGCACGAGTCAGACGGACAACCGGGCCTGCGAGCGAGGCGTTCGCCTGCTGCGTCGATCTCCCTCGATGAGGGAGCTGGACGGAGGGGCGTTGCACGCGCCCTGCTCGCGCTCCGGGATCGTCTAACCGGCAGGACACCACGCTCTGAACGTGGAGATCGAGGTTCGACTCCTCGACCCGGATCTTCAACGTGGCGGACCGATGGTTCGCCCGGCCTTCGACTCGCGAACGTGGACTCGCCGGCGAGTGTCAGGCACGAGTGACCGTAGCTCAGCCCGGTAGAGCGCTCGCCTGAAACGCGAGGCGTCGCTGGTTCGATTCCAGCCGGTCACATGGACGTGGGCGAAACCATGGTTTCCCACGCTTGGCTCCGTAGCTCAACACGGCAGAGCTCCCGGTTCTTACCCGGGCGGGTGCAGGTTCGACGCCTGCCGGAGTCATCTCGCGGAAGGACTGCCACCGGTGCGGTATCCCGTCTCGAAAACGGGTGGGCGGCGACGCCTTGGGGGTTCGACTCCCTCTCCTTCCGCCTCGCGCGTCCCCGCCAGGAGCACGCCGGGACGCGCGCCTTGGAGGCATGGCCGAGTTGGCAAGGCAGCGCGTTGCTACCGCGCAGGCGGCTTCGAAGCCGTTCGCAGGTTCGAGTCCTGCTGCCTCCGTTTCCTGGGATGACCGCGGGTAGCTCAACGGGGAGAGCGCCTCTCTTACAAGGAGGAGGCTGGGGGTTCGAGTCCCTCGCCGCGGATTGCTTCGATGCGACGTCGTCCAACGGCAGGACGCCCGGTTGTTACCCGGAGGATGCTGGTTCGAGCCCAGCCGTCGCAGCTCACGCGGACGAGACGTGGCGTCAACGCGGGCTCCAACCCCGCCGGAGAGGGTTCGATTCCTTCCGTCCGTGCTCTTGTGAACGCAGCGGCTCGTCGTAGCTCAGCGGTTGAGCACCACCGTGCGAAGGTGGAGGACGGAGGTTCGATTCCTCCCGGCGAGATCCTTCGACGGCGGGCGAGCGTGGGAACGCACCGGTCTGATGCGCCGGGCAGGCCTGGTTCGACTCCAGGGCCGTCGACTCCAATGCCCCCGTGGTCGAACGGGAGATGACGCCGGGTTCTCAACCCGGAAGCTGCGGGTTCGAGTCCCGCCGGGGGTACTACGCGAAGGTTTCTTCTGGCTGTGGGGGAGTCGGCCACCCCGCCGGTTTCGGGAACCGGAGACCGCAGGTTCGACTCCTGCCGGCCAGATCTTTTCTCTCTCAGCGCGGTAGAGGAGCGGCTGTCCTCGCGAGCCTCATGAGCTCGAGACCGTGGGTTCGAATCCCACCCGCGCCAAAGCGGGGGAACCACATGGTTCCCCCGCTCGCCCCCTCCTTCACCGTCGCCATTCACGGACCGCTCCGGGCCTCCCGGCCGGCGAAGCCGGCCTCCGGCCGACGAGCGTGGCGGAGAGAGGGCGGAGATCGAAACCACGGGGGCGTAGCTCAGCGGCAGAGTCGCTCGCTTGTCAGGCGAGAGGTCGCGGGTTCGAGTCCCGTCGTCCCCGTCGTGGTGGCTGTGGTGTAACGGCAGCATTCGAGGTTGTGAGCCTCGCGGTATCGGTTCGAATCCGGTCGGTCGCCTCCCTGCGGACGCTGAGCACTGGTGAGCTCAGCAGGCTGTAACCCTGTCGCCTCGTGCTGTGGTGGTTCGACTCCACCCGTCCGCACCTCGCTCTTTCGATCAGGGGGATGTAGCTCAACCGGACGAGCGCCTCGCTTGCAACGAGGAAGATGTCGGTTCGACTCCGACCGTCTCCACTCTTCGCCTCCGTAGTGTCAACGGCAAGCACGCGCCCTTTGTACGGCCGAGGTGTGGGTTCGATTCCTGCCGGAGGCTCCTCTAGTCACGCGGACGTAGCTCAGACGGAAGAGCACCGGGACGCCACCCCGGGGAGGCCCGTTCGAGCCGGGCCGTCCGCTTGCTCGAAACAAAGGCCTGTGGTGTACGGACGCACGGCGAGCTCCAACCTCGCTGGCCCGGTTCCGATCCCTGGCAGGCCTGTCCACACGCTCGTCGCGGGCCGGCGCGGCTCGGTTATCCCACCGGAGGAACGGCCCTGCGAGTCACGCGCAGCGCCGTGCGGTTCGAATCCGCATCCCGATCGCATCTCACGACTCGCCCGCCCCAAGCAGGCGCAGCAGCCGGCCAAGGTCGTCGTGCTCGAGAGCCGCCCGCAAGGCGCGACTCGAGACCGTACGGCCCGAGCGGCCACGACCGGCCGCTTAAGCGGGAGCCGCGGGCGCCGCGGCTCCCGCACCACCACCAATCCCGCGGATGTGGCGGAATCGGGATACGCACCGGCCTCAGAAGCCGGCGGCCACAGGCCATGAGGGTTCGACTCCCTCCATCCGCATCGGAACAGAGAGGATTCGCCCATGGAATCAGGAGAGCTCGTCGAGCGCGGAACCATTCTCCGGGCGACCGTCGGCTCGACCGTGCACGGCCTCCACCACGGCGGCCAGGACGACCGGGACGAGATGGCGGTCTACATCGAGCCACCCGAGTACCTGATCGGTCTGGCGCGGGCTCGCGGGATCCGAGGCGGGCTCTACGGCTTCGAGCATTACGTCGAGCGGACGCAACCGGAAGGCGTGCGCTCGGGGCCGGGCGATCTCGACCTCGTCGCCTACAGCCTGCGGAAGTACGTCCGGCTCGTGCTGAAGGGACATCCGACGATCCTGCTGCCGCTCTTCGTCCCGGAGCCGATGATCGTGACGAGGACCGAGCTCGGGGAGGAGCTGCGCGCACTGCGGCCGGCGCTGCTCTCGCGGCGAGCGGGTCGCGGCTACCTCGGCTATCTCCACGGCCAGAAGGAGCGGCTGCTCGGCACGCGGGGGCAGAAGCGCGTCAACCGTCCGGAGCTCGTCGAAGCGCACGGGTTCGACACGAAGTACGCGATGCACGCGGCACGCCTCGGCTACCAGGGCGTGGAGCTGCTCGAGACCGGGTTCCTGACCCTGCCGATGCCCGAGCCGGAGCGCTCGCGGGTGATGGCGATCCGGACGGGTGAGCGGACGTTCGAAGAGACGATCGCCGAGATCGAGGAGGTCCAGCAGCGCCTCGGCGCGGCGCTCGAGCGCTCGCCCCTGCCCGCCGAGCCCGACCGCGCGGAGGTCGACCGCTTTCTCGTCGACGCGTACCGCCGCGCCTGGGGTTGGTAGCCGTGTTGCTCCAGATCCCGCCTCCGTAGCTCAGCTGGAAGAGCACCGGGCTTCGACCCCGGGTGCAGAGGTTCGACTCCTCTCGGAGGCTCTTCATGGTGTCTCTCAGGCGTGGCCTGAATCGACCAGTCCGAGGGACAGTCCCTTGGACAGGTCCCGAACCGGCTAGAACGGAGGAGCGACGAGCACGATCAAGACGTCGGCTCCGTCGAGCGCGGAGCCTCGACCAGCTGAAGCGCTGCATGGATGCGGGCCATGCCGAGTGCGGCGTCCTCTGACGCCGACCACCACCCGGGCTACTCGCAGCCGATCGGCGGCGGCATCGCCTACGAGGGCACGGCTCCCGTCGGGGCCGGCTACGGTCGGCTCGGACCTCGCGCCGGACGCAGGCTGCCGGCCGGATCCGGCGGCGGAAGCGCTGGGCCTGCCGGAACCGGGACTGCGATCGCGTCTTCGAGACTCAGATGCAGTGCCCGAAGCACCCCGATGCCGGCGTGATGAAGCGGTGGCACGAGGAGGTCGTACGACCCGGAGTGGTCGACTGGCCGGCCGTGCAGGCGCGCCTACGCGAGCAGGGGATCGTGCTCGTCGGCGGCGGCGCGGACGAGGCGCCGGAGGTGTACAAGCGCCTGCCGGACGTGCTCGCCGCGCACGGCCACTCGATCCGCGTCAAGCACACGCTCCGCCCGCTCGGCGTCGCGATGGCCGGTCGCGACGTGCACGATCCGGACAAGGATTGAGAGCCGCGCGAGCGGCTCTCAATCTTCAGCCGACGTTCGCCCGCCGGCGCTTGCGGCGGCGCCCGAGGGCGACGTACAGGCCGAGCCCGGCGGCGAGCCACGCGCCGAGCTCGACCAGGGTGATGCCGGGGTCGTGCTGGTTCCGCTCCGTCCAGTCAGGCACCGTGCCTCAATCGCCGAGCGGGTTGAGCAGCGCCTTCTTGCCCTCGAAGGCGAAGAGCAGGAGGTCGACCATCCGGAACGTCTGGTTGTTCGGTCCGAGCGAGGGCTTGAAGGACGGGTCTCGCACGATCGAGTGCTGGCTCCCTTCCATCGCTCGATGGAACGTCTCGGCGACGATCCGCGCGCCGACGCCCTTGAGCTTGCCCGCGTTGAGCTCGGCCTCGCGCAGGACGTAGAACCAGAGCGGGGTGTTCTTGAGGATGGCGTCGCGCTGCGCCTGGGTGAGCCCGCTCAGGTCGGCGCCGTTCGAGCCGTCCCGGATCTGCACGTTCGTGAGCTTCGTCAGCGTCACGCCCTTCGCCTTGAGGAAGGTGACCATCTGCTGACCGGTGGCGAGCCGCACCATCCGGGCCCGCGTCAGATTGCGGAAGGCCAGGTTGGCCTCAGCGGGCGCGAAGCCGGGCAGCTGGTCGAGCGGGTTGACGAGCGTCGTGTCGATCCGCATCGCGCGGTTGAACTTGCCGGCGGGCACGGCGAGATCGGCCCGTCCCGCCTCCTTGAAGTCGTAGAGCCGGCGGAAGTCGGCGATCCAGTTGCTCGGCAGCCGAGGGCCGCCGAAGAAGTCGCCGCTGTGCCCCGAGAACGCGAACAAGAGGTCGAGCGAGCCGCCGCCGTTGTCGAAGACCCGGTTCCAGTTGTACGACGACCTGATCATCGCGTGCCCGAGCCTGAACGCGGCGACGGAGAACTCGATCGGCATCGTCGGCACCTTGGCCGGCGAGACGCCGACCTCGAAGGCCTTCCGGCCCTGGTTGAAGACGTTGCTGACGACTCCGGGTGCGCAGATTCGCGGGAGGTAGTCCGTCCTGAGCAGCCACTGGTAGTGCTTGACGACCTTCTCGCGGGCCTTCGCGAAGCGCTGAGCCGCCGGAACCGAAGCGGGCAGTGTGTCGACCACCCGATTGTGGAAGCGGATGAAGGCGAGGTGCGTCTGGGCGACGGCCAGGTTCTCGTCGTTCCGCGGGTCCGGGATGATCGCCTTCCGCTTCGCCGCCGCCGTCGCGCCGGCGCCACGGGGGAGGTCGAAGCCCGGCTTGGCCGGGATTCCGCCGACCGCGTCAGCCTTCCCCATTTTCAGATGGAGGCCGTCGGGCTCGTAGAACTTGGCCGACGCGGGATCCGACGGTCCGGCGCCGTAGAGCGAGTCGAGGTCGAGGCTCGGCGAGCGCGCCTGCAGGAGGTCGATCGGGGAGACGTTCTCGCCCAGCATCACGTTCGTCTTGTCGAACGTCAGGTCGTGGTCGACGAACTGGCCGAGGTAGGTGAAGCCGGCCGGAATTCCCGAAGCGCCGCCGCCGCCCGCGGTCATCGCGGAACCGATCTTCTTCCGGTTTGGATCGCCGAGCTGCCGGTTGACGCCGTTCGGGCCCATCCGCGAGAACCGGAACGGGGGAGTCATCGCCTCCGCCGCGGCGGCGAGCGTGCGGTCGCGACCGCCGACGCTCTCGGTCAGCAGCCCCTCGCCGAGCACGAAATAGCTCTCCGACCCGTGGTGCTCCATCGTTACCTCCTGAACTCTCGCGTTTCGATCTCGCGGTCGAACCGAATCGAGACCTCATGGAGGTCCTTGCGCACCTCCGGTGGGCTGTCGGCGCTCGGGACGACGAATCCCGTCGACGACCCGACCTTGCCGAACGCGACCTGGAGCTTGATCTCACCCTCGCGGACGGCCATTCCGGACAGATTGGTGCCGAGCTCGCCGACGAAGCCGTCGATCAGCCGCGCGACGTCCTTGGCCGGCAGGATCGGTGTCTTCGCCTCGGTCTTGAGCTGCGCGTCGGCGATCTTCAGCCGCTCCGCGACCTGATCGCGCTCGGACTCCGCCTTCGCGAGCGACTCCGTGAGCCGCGACGTCTCCGAGCGCGCCTCGTCGAGCGATTTCGCCGACGCATCGACCTCTTCCCGGAGCTTTTCCGCAGCCGTTCGCAGCTGCTCGCCATCCGCTGCCGCCTCCTCGAGCTGGGTCGCGAGCCTCGCGTTCTCCTCGAGCAGCGCGGTGAGGCGGTTGTCGATCTCGCTCGCGGCGCGCTCGGCCGAGCGGACCGCCCGCTCGGCGACGGTGGCCCGCGCTCGCAGCTCGCGCCGCTCGGCGGTGAACGAGCGCTTCTCACCCTGCACCTTCTCGAGCCGCTCCTCGAGGGTCGTCAGGCGACGAAGATCCTGGGCGCTCACCTCCGGCATCGGCCGCTATCCCTTCTGGTCGGGGACGACGATCTGGCGCACGACCCGCTCCTCGGCGTCCTTCGCGGTCACGAGCCAGCGCTGCTGGTTTGCCACGTACGACGCCTCGTAGGCGAGGCCGCCCATGATCTTGTCCAGCCGGGCCACGTCGTCGCGCCCTCGGACACCTTCGATCACCTTGTCCGGCGTCTGCGTGGGCTGCTGCGAGGGCGGGACGAGTGTGTCGGCGCCGACCGCGACGTACTGCACGCGAACGGTCGAGAGCATCCCCGGTGTGATCGCCCCCGAGCGCATGTCCTGCGTCGAGATCGTCTCGAGCGCGACGGCCCCGTCCGCGCGCCGGACGACGGCGGCTTTCAGCTCGAGCTCGGCCTCCGAGATCGCCACCGCCGGCGGGAGGTCGACGAGGTCGCCCGAGAGCGAGCCCTGGGCGTCGACGAGCGACCGCCCCGCCGCCTCGAGAAAGCCGCCGAGATCCGCGTTCGCCTCGGCCATCGCCTACGTCTCCACCGGGGTCGTCGTCGTCCGGACAGGCTCGAGGCGAAGCGGCATCGGCACCGGCACGAGCGTCGCCGTCAGCTTCGAGTGGACGGCGACGTCGCGGTTGAGCTTCCGCTCGGTGCGAACGTCAGCCGTGCCGGCGAAGAGGCCGTAGCTGCGCTTCCCGTCCTCACGCACCTGTTCGCTCTCGACGACCTTGATGTCCATCACGACCTCCACCGTCGCCTGGCTGAACTGGTAGAAGGTCGGCGTTACGCCGAGGCTGAGGAGCGAGACCGCCTGTGGCTCGGCCTGCTCGAATGTGATCTTGCCGTCGGCGTCGATCGTCTCGATCACCTGCGGGATCACGTTGACCGTCGTTCCCGCCAGCTCCTCGACGAGCTCCGCGGAGGCCCGGTCGAGGCTCGTCTGCGCGTCGGCGATCCCCTCCGCCAGCATCCGGACGAGATCGCCGAAGCTGACGGACGGGGACTCGCGAACCGGCACCTCGGGCGCCACGATCGCCTCGCGGAACGACCGGAGCGGCACGAGCGCAGCTCTCGGGATCGGCGCCACGTCCTACCCCTCCGGCGGCGGCGCGGGGACGCGGTTGTCGATGACCGTGATCTCGGGGAAGATCCGCGGCGGCGGCGGCACCGGCACCATCTTCGTGAAGAGCCGGCTCGTCCCGCGAACCTCCTTCTGGAACTTCCGGTTGTGCGAGACGTCGACGCGAACCGAGGCGCTCCAGCACGCGAAGCCGACGCTGGCCTTGGCGCTGACCTTGATGTTCGTCTCCGAGGACGTCGTCGTCTTGATGTCCATCGTGACCTCGATCGAGGCCTCGGCGAACTGGTAGAAGGTCGGGTTGAGGCCGACCTGGATCAGCGACATCTCGACCGGGCTCGAGGCCTCGAAGGTGATCGTCCCGTTCGCGGCGATCGTCTGCGTGAACGCCGGGATCACCTCGATCGTCGTGTCGGCGAGGATCTGCGCCGTCTCGACCGAGTTCTCGTCGAGCGCGCGCTGCGCCTCTGCGATCCCGAGCGCGAGCTTCGTGACCATGTCGGGCAGCGGTACGTCGAGTAGCTCCTGTCCTACGCTTGCCATTCCTTGCCTCCTCCGCCGCAGGTTCGTGGGTCTTCCAGGTCAGGTCTCCTGCGGTGCAGCGTCGAGCCCGATCAGCTTCGCGAAGCTGCCGAAGCGGGCGGCGTCGATCGAGACAGGGCCGGCGAGCGCGACGGCTGGATGCCGGCTCAGGCCCGAGTAGGCGTCGAGCGGGACGACCGCGAGCACTCGGCGCGGGTCGGGTAGGCGGGTCACGACCTGTCCGCCGGCGGCACGCACGGCGGGATCGGGTGGCCCGCCGCGGCCGAGCACGAAGAAGAGCGAGCGGCCTTCCATGCCCACCGACACTTCGGCCCCGAATGCCCTCGCCGTGTCTGACGACCCGGCGGCCGGACTGCCGCAGTAACGATCCGTTTCTCGCGTCACGGAACTCCCCTCCGTTACTGCGGCCACCCTCTCGCACCGCGGCGACCGCTGTCAAGGCGCGACGCGCGTGATCCGGCGGTAGCCGTTCGGCGTGCGGACGAAGACCTGCCAGGCATGGAAGGCGTAGAGCGACCGGGTGTCGCGACGCACCACCCGGGCGTACGCGAGGACGGCGTCGACGTACAGCGTCGAGTGGTTGTAGGCGTAGAGGGCGCGGCGAAGGTCGGCAGGCGCGCCCGACGACCGGAGCAGATTCGCCGCGCCGAGAATCGCGTCGCGTGGATCGTGGACGTCACCGCCGAGGCCGTACGCGCGCCACGTCGCCGGGAGGAACTGCATCGGGCCTTGCGCGCCGGCGGTGCTGCGCGAGCGCACCTTGCCGAAGGCGGTCTCGACGAAGTTGACGGCGGCGAGCACGTGCCACGGCACGCCGAACCGACGCTCGGCCTCGCGGTAGTGGGCGAGCAGACGATCGGCGGGCAGGGCCGGACCGGTGCGGAAGGCCGAGAGCGGCAGCCGGGTCGGTGGCGTGAGCCGGACGAGCGAGCGCCTGGCGGTGACGATGTCGCGCGCGTCGGCTCGGAGGCGGGCGGGAAGCCGGCTCACCACCGCGTCTCCGAAGGCCGCCGGCGCGAGGCCGAGCGCCAGGTAGAGCCGCTGCTGGTAGAGCGCCCAGAGACGAAGCTCGCGTGACGGTGTCGTCGATCTTGCTGCGCGGTGCTCGGCGACCGCGACGTCGAGCGCATCGGTCGCGGCGGCCAGACGATGCGCTGTGGCTGCCGCGCCGCTCGGCAGCTGTGCGTCGACGGGTGGCGGAGCGGGGGAGACCGCCAGCGCCGCGGCGAGGACGAGAGTCAGCATTGGCGGCGGGAGGCTACGAGCCGGTGACGCAGGCGCGAGAAGCCGCTTCGGCGTCGGTATCCGTTTCGAGGCTTGCCGACGCCGCGTCGCTCCAGTCGCTGTGCTCCATGGCGACGTCGTTCACCGCGTAGAGCGGATCGCCGCCCCCGCTGCTCTCCGTCACCCAGGTGCCCACGTCGCCGTCGCCCTCGAGGCCGGTGCCGTCGATCTCGGCCGAGACGTAGTAGACGCCTGCCGCTTCGGACTCGACGAGAAAGCCGCTTCGCACACGGCCATCCTCGACGAGGAGCTTGTTGCCGAGCGGCGTCATGATCGACGAGTCTGCCGCCACGCATTCGGCGCCGGCGGTCGCTTCCGTCGTCGTCGGGGTTGCGGTCGTCTCCTCGTCGTCGCCTCCACACCCCGCCAGGGCGAGCAGCACACCGGTCAGGATCGTCCAGCGCCGCAGCACGCCACAACAGTACGGCGTCTGGGAGCAAAGTCAAAGCCGCGGATCAGCCGGCGGACTCGTACCTGCCTGACACGGACACGCCGGCCGTGGCCACGCGGTCGATCGGGATCGCGCCGACGCCGAGGTTCGCCTGGAAGTAGGCGCGAACTCCGGGCGGGAGCGAGCTCGAGCCGAAACCGAGTCCGCCGCCGAGGACGTTGCCGGCCGCGTCGAAGATCACCGTCGAGATCTGGGAGCTCGCGAGGAGCATCGTCGGGTGGTCGTTCAGGATCTGGCCCTGGACGGCGCCCACGAAGCCGGGGTCGTAGAGCGCCGCGAGCACCTGCACGTCGGCGGTCGCCGGAGCACGGAGGCTTCGTTGCGCCTGGCTCCCGATCCGGGTCACCACCTCGAGGCTCGAGACGGGCGTCCCGTCGGGAATCGAGCTCGAGCCGCCGAGGAAGAACTGCGACTCGGCCCGGACGCCTGCGAGCGTCTGAGTTTCCGTCTTGACGACGCGGTTCGTGGCATCGATGAAGTTGACGAGGACGGAAACCTCGAGCGCGTCCTTGTCCGGGGACGGATTGAAGAGCACGAGCCCGTAGCTGACGTCGCGAGAGGGGAAGCGGACACGCTGCGAAAAGCCGCGCTTCTGGATCACGATCCGAGCGGGCGCTGCCGGCGGGCCCGTGACTGCGAACGTTCGCGCGATCCGACCTGCACCTGCGCAGGAGATCGTCGCGCTCGCCATCCCGACTCGTGCCTTCGGCGGCACGCGCCAGCGCCACGACGCACGGCCGCCGCTGGCGGTGATGCTCGCAAGCTTCTGGGTCGCTCCGTCCGCATAGCGCAGCGAGCCGGCGCAGCGCGCGCTCGCGGGTCGCACGAAGATCGAGAGCGAGGCCGGTTGGCCGACGAACGCCTTCTGGGGGAGGAAGCCGAAGCGGAGGCTTCCGCCTGCGTCGAGCGCAGCACCGGCGCCGGCCGCTGCGCAGAGCGTGACGACAGTTACGAGGGGCGCAATCCAGCGGGCTGGCACCGACTTGACCTCCGATGAAAGACGGGTCGGAACATTCGCCGGCCGCACGGCTACCTTGTTCGTCGGTGCTCGGATCGAGGTGGCCAATCCCTCGAACGGTGGTTCCGGCTGATCACTCAGGCAAAGCGCCGATCCCGTCAGGCAAAGAGAAGGGGCCGAATGGCCCCTTCGAAAAGCTCCTGGTGCAGCTCTGCTCTTAGAGGAGCCAGATGAGCAGCAGGATGATCACGACCAACGTCAGAAGTCCGCCACCGATGTACATGTCCACCCTCCGTGGTTGCTTTCGGGACAACAACGAACGAGCCCTGAAAGCGGTTACGCCCTCGCTAGGATGGGCGCTCGCGGCGACGTGGCCGAGTGGTTAGGCAGAGGCCTGCAAAGCCTCGTACAGCGGTTCGAATCCGCTCGTCGCCTCTTCGGCCGATGCCCCCAGGGTTCGAGGCTCGAGGTGTGGCGCGTCCCGAAAGCACGGCTTCCGGGACGCGCCTCGCGCCTCGTCAGGCCTTCTTCGAGTTCTCGATCTCGCCGCGCCAGGCCCCGTCCTCGGTGCCGCGGCTCTCGATCAGCTCCTTGAAGCGCTGCAGGTCGCCGCGGACGCGCCGAGCGTCGAGCCCGGCGGCCGAGCCGACCTTCTGCAGAACGCCTTCCGGGGTGTACGTCATCGTCAGGCCGATTCGCGAGTGTGAGGAGTCGAGGGGTTCGAAGCCGACGCTCCCGCGGGTCTCCTTGCCGTCCTTCGTCTCCCAGACGATCCGCTGGTCGGGCACCTGCTCGACGATCTTCGCCTCCCACTCGGCGCGCTGGCCGCCGATCGACGCGACCCAGCGCAGGGTCTCGTCGTCGAGCTGCTGCACCTCGTCGACGCCTTCCATGAAGAACGGGAACTCCTCGAACTGCGTCCACTGGTTGTAGGCAGTCGAGACCGGGACGTCGAGGTCGAGCTGCTCCTCGATCCTCATCTGGCCGCCCCGGGGCAGGCTGATCGACCCCGCCAGCGACCCGGTCGCGTCCTTTGCTCCGCCGAGCTGCTCCCGGATCCAGGTGCGGCTCTGCGGCACCGCCACCGCCGCGACCGGGACCGCGAAGAACGCCGAGCGGACCAGCTTGCGGTTGCGGCGCTTGCGGAGCCGCCGCTTGTTCGCGCGCTCGAGCTGAGTGGCCATCGCGGCCACCTGGGCGTGCAGCTCGCGGTTCAACGCCAGCTGCCGGAGTCGTCCGCGGGAGCGGGCCTGGCGTCTCGCCGCCAGCCCGTGGGACGCCGCCGCCATCAGTCGGCCGCGCAGCTTCTTGTCCTCCATCACCTCTTCGGCCAACGGCGCGATTCCACCGATCGCATCGCTGACAGCTGTGGTCTTTCCCTTCTGCCGGAACATCTTCGACCTCCTCGAATTGCTTACTAGGTCTGTTCCAGCCGACGGGATGGTCAAACCGTCGCACCCGCCGGCGTGGGGGCGCCAAGCTGAAGCCGACCGCAGCTATCGAGCGGCGCCTTCGAGCTCCCGCTTGCGCCGCGAGGTCGCCGACTGGCGCTTCGAGGCCGAGAACTCGACCTTGCGGAGGCGGATCGACTTCGGCGTCACCTCGACGCACTCGTCGTTCCGGATGAACTCGAGCGCCTGCTCGAGCGAGATCGGCCGTGGCGGGATCAGGCGCACGAGCTCGTCGGAGCTCGCGGCGCGCATGTTCGTCAGCTTCTTCTCCTTGCACGCGTTCACGTCCATGTCCTCGCTGCGCGCGTTCTCGCCGACCACCATCCCCTCGTAGACCTCGACGCCCGGAGCGACGAAGAGGACGCCGCGCTCCTGGAGATTCGAGAGCGCGAAGGCGGTCGTCGGGCCGCGCCGGTCGGCGACGAGGCTGCCGGACGGGCGGGTGCGGAGCTCGCCGTGCCAGGGCTCGTAGCGCTCGAAGACGTGGTGCATGATCCCGGCGCCGCGGGTCTCGGTGAGGAACTCGGTGCGAAAGCCGATCAGCCCGCGCGCCGGCACGAGGTACTCCATCCGCGCCCAGCCGGTGCCGTGGTTGACCATCTGCTGCATCCGGCCCTTGCGGAGCGCGAGCATCTGGGTGACGACGCCGATGTAGTCCTCCGGCGCGTCGATCGCGACCCGCTCGACCGGCTCGTGGCGCTTGCCGCCGACGTCTTTCGTCAGCACCTCCGGCTTGCCGACGGTGAGCTCGAAGCCCTCGCGGCGCATGATCTCGACGAGCACCGCGAGCTGCAGCTCGCCGCGGCCCTGGACCTCCCAGACCTCGGGCCGCTCGGTCTGGAGGATCCGCAGCGAGACGTTGCCGACGAGCTCCTGCTCGAGCCGGGTCTTGATCATGCTCGCGGTCACCTTGTCGCCCTCGGTGCCGGCGAGCGGCGAGGTGTTGATCCCGAGCGTGATCGAGAGCGAGGGCTCGTCGACGGCGGTGACGGGCAGCGGACGCGGGTCATCGGGGTCGGCGATCGTCTCGCCGATCGTCACGTCCGGAAGCCCCGCGAGCGCGACGATCTCGCCGGGGCCGGCCTCGTCGGCGGGTACGCGGTCGAGCGCGTCGGTGACGTAGAGCTCGGTCGCGCGCGCGTTCTCGATCGTCCCGTCGGCGCGGCACCAGGCGATCTGCTGACCCTTGCGAAGGGTGCCGTGGTGGATCCGGCAGAGCGCGAGCCGGCCGACGTACGGCGAGGCGTCGAGGTTCGTGACGAGCGCCTGGAGCGGGTGATCCGGATCGTGTGAAGGCGCGGGAACCGCCTCGAGCAGCGTGTCGAAGAGCGGCGCGAGATCGTCGGCGAGGTCGTTCTCGGCCAGGCCGGCGCGGCCTTCGCGGGCGATGCAGTAGACGATCGGGAACTCGATCTGCGTCTCGTCGGCGTCGAGGTCGAGGAAGAGCTCGTAGACCTCGTTCACGACTTCCTCCGTGCGCGCGTCCGGGCGGTCGACCTTGTTGACGACGAGCACGACCGGCAGCCGCGCCTCGAGCGCCTTGCGGAGGACGAAGCGCGTCTGCGGCAGCGGTCCCTCGCTCGCGTCGACGAGGAGAAGCACACCGTCGACCATCGTCAGGCCACGCTCGACCTCGCCGCCGAAGTCCGCGTGTCCGGGCGTGTCGATGATGTTGATCTTCGTGTCGCCGCGCTGGACAGCTGTGTTCTTGGCGAGGATCGTGATCCCCTTCTCGCGCTCGAGATCCATCGAGTCCATGACCCGCTCGTTGACGTCCTGGTTCGCGCGGAACGAGCCCGACTGCCAGAGCATCGCGTCGACGAGCGTCGTCTTGCCGTGGTCGACGTGGGCGACGATCGCGACGTTGCGCAGGTCGTCGCGGCGGGCTGGAAAGTCTCGGCGCGGCACCGGACGAGGGTAGCTATGCGACTGGCGAGCCGTCCTCGACCTCTCGGTCGGGACGGACCAGGACGAGCGCCGTGTCGTGCGGATGGACGGCGAGCACCACCACATCGTCGCCGCCGAGCGCGCAGACGACCTGGCTGCCGACGAGGGCTTCGGCTTCCTCGAGCGCGATCGGCAGCGGAGCCTCGCGGGTGCCGCGGCCTCCGAGCTCGAGCGTCAGGAGCGCCGAGGGCCCGCGCGCGCCGGGGTGCGCGGACACGGCACTCACGCGGGCGACGACGAGGTCGAGCTCCTGCAGCGCCTGCGCCGGTTCCATCGCCCGATCGTGCCCTGGGGCGCACGACGCTAACCGGTTGCGAGCACGACGAGCGAGACGAGCCCTCCGAGCGCGAGCAGCATGCAGCCCGCCGTCGCGAGGAGGGTAAGCGTGAGGAACTGCGGCGTGAAGATGTGAAACGACGAGGCAATCCCGAGCAGGCCGCGCGTCGCGTTCACCGGCCGTCGGAGCCGCCAGAGGAGCGACGGCGCGCGACCGACGCCGCCGGTTCGGGCATCGCCTGCGATCCGGCTCAACTCCGCGAGTTGCTCGACGCTCTGCTGCGGCATGCCGCGCACCCGCTCCGGCAGCCCCGTCACCTCGCGCAGGCCCGCCGCGAAGACGAGCAGGATTCCGGGCGGGACGAGGAGGACGAGCGCGAGCACGGCGTCTGTTTCCGCGAAGCCGTCTCGAGCGAGGCCGGCGGCGATCGCGACTACGCCGAGGCCGGCGACGATCGCCAGCCTCCTGATCAGCCGAATCGCCGAGGCGAAGAGGTTCGAAAGGGACTGCAGATCGACGGCGGTCAGGGTCACTCTCGCCATCGCAGCTCACGTTAACGTGCCTTTCGTGGATCCGTCTCTCGCCTTCGCCGCGGAGCTCGAGGAGCGCGACGCGGCGCTGAGCGACCGGATCGAGCTCCTCGGCGAGCTCGGCCGTCAGGTGGAGGAAGTGCGCGTTCGAGCTCGAGCCGTCGCGGAGGCCCTCGAGCGGCTGCCGCGAGATCGGGAGCAGGTTCTGGCGAGCCTCGCCGACGCCGAGCGCGAGCTCGAGGCCGCCCAGGCGACGCACGCGCGAGCGCTACGTGACGTCGAGCGTGCCCGCGGCGAGGACACACAGCCCGCGGCGCGTCGGCACGAGGCGCACGCTGCGACGGATCTGCGGACGACGGAGGAGCGCCGCGAGCGGCTGGTCTCGCGGCGCGACGAGCTGGCTCGCTCCGAGCAAGCGGTCACCGGGGAGATCGACGCGCTCGATGTTCGCGTCAGAGAGCTCGCAGCCGAGCTGAAGGCCGCTCCGCGGGTGGCCGCGCCGGATCCACCCGAGCGAGGCCTCGACGGACTGGCCGACTGGGGCGCGCGGGCTCACGCGGCCGTCTTCGTCGCTCGGAGCGGGCTCGAGACCGAGCGCGGGCGCGTGGTCCGCGAGGCGAGCGAGCTCGCGGCCTCCGTGCTCGGCGACCCGCTCGCCGCGACGAGCGTCGCGGGGATCCGGGAGCGGCTCGAGGAGCGGCTCTCGTGATCTGCTCCTCAACCGGGATCCTGCTCTACGGCAGCAGCTCGCGCAGCCGCTCGGCGCGGTAGTCGAAGATCTCGTCGACGAGGCGTCGAACGAGCCGGGTGGGCGCGAACGGCCCGCCTGGCACGCGGTAGCGGACGTTGTCGTAGATCTCGGTTCCGATCGGCGCGGGCAAGAAGCGATGGGTGTGGAGCCAGAGCAGGTACGGCCCGCGGAGCTGCCGGTCGCTGAAGCCTCGCGGCGGGTGCCAGGACTCGATCTCGGTCAGCCAGCGCACCGGGATCCCGTACAGCCTGAGCCGGTAGCGAAGGAGGGAGCCGCGCTCGAGCCTCGCCGGCGCCTCGAGGATCCGGAAGTGGAGCCACGGCGGCGTGATCGCCTCGAGGTTCCGCGGGTCGGCGAAGAAGGCGAACGTCTCGTCGAGCTCGCGCGGGACGAGCTGGGTGCGCTCGAGCTCTATGCGGCGAAGGGGAGCCGGACGTCGGACACGTCGAGGCCGAGGCTCGACGCCATCCGGATCCCGTCCTGCACGTCCTCCTGCAGGCGTCGGATGTCGGTGTCGCGCATCACGTTCCCGATCCAGGCGCGCTCCTTGGGCCGCCAGAGCGCGTGGTCGACGAAGATCGGCAGCAGCCGGTTCGCCGCCGTCACGAGTCGCTCCTTCGTCTTCTTCGACGCCCCCTCGAGCAGGATGCGCTCGTACGCGACGCCGGAGCTGTGGTGGATCCCGTCGTCGATCGTGAGGCGGTTGCAGAGATCCTCGAGCACCGTGCCCCGCGACGAGCGGGCGATCAGCCGGAAGCGGGGGATGATCAGCCGCTCGAAGAAGACCTGCATCTGGAAGACCTTCTCCTCGAGCGTCTCCGCCTCGAGCGTCATCTTCGCGAGCTCGTCGAGGTGCGGGTCGCGCTCCGCGACGCCGCCGGCCTCGGCGGCGAGCTTCAGCCACGCCTCGGTGTGGCGGGCCTCGTCCTGGACCATCGTCGAGTAATAGAGCTTCGCCTCGCGATGCGGCGCCAGGTTGAGCAGCTGCGCCGCCATCTCGACCGCGAACTGATCCGCCTGCAGCTGCTGCGTGATCACCGAGCGCCAGACCGCGCGTCGCCGCTCCTTGCGCTCCGGCGAGGCGCCCGCGCGCGTCTCCGGGATCGGCGGCACCTCGCCCCAGGGCAGGTCGCGCACCTGCCACTCCTGCTTCTTCGCCAGGTCGTAGAAGCGGAGGACGCCCTGGCCCTTGTTGTCCTCCGCAGCGTCGGCGGCCGCCTGCCGCTCCGCCTCGATCAGCGGCGCGTAGGTCGGATCCGCGTTGATCGGCTCCTCGGCCGGTTCGACGGTCATCCGGGGGAGATTATCGCCGTTACCGCATGCCGCCGCGTTCGTGATGGGCACGGAAGAAGTTCTCGGAGCCGGCGGTCGCCATCGCTGCCGAGGCGGAGATCTCCAGTGCGAGCGCCGCGGCGGCGACGATCTGAGCGAAGCGGTACACGGTGCCGGTTCCGGCGCAGCCGAGGAGCGCGAGCCAGGAGCGAGCGTAGGGGAGGGTGGTGCCGCCGCCGACCGTGCCGACCTCGAGGCCGGGGAAGCGGATCGCCGCGTGGAGGCCGCCGTCCGCCGTGCGATGCGCGGTGCCGTGCGCCATCGAGCTCGTCCCGACCATGCCCAGATCCTGGCCCGTGCAGGCGAAGATCGCCGCGATCGCGGTGGCCGGGGTGAAGGCGACCGACTGCATCCCCGAGGCGACGGCGCCGTGCGTGCCCGCCCAGGAGAGCTCGAGCAGGTCGTCGACGGTCGTGCGGAGGACGCGGCGGACGGTCTCGGCGTCGAGCGTGGCCTCGGCGAGCACGGTCTTGCCGTGGCCGGAGGCGAAGAACTGGTGCGAGGGCTTCTTGTCGCCGCCCATGTTCGCCTCGAGGATCGCGCGCTCGGGCTTCACCGGCGCGTGCTGCATCACGTAGCCCATGTTGAGCGCGTAGCTGTTGCGGGTCATCATGTTCGGCCCGCAGGCATCGCCGGTCGTCCAGGCCCAGAGGACGTGGCACATCGGCCCGACGACGTGCGTCTTCACCTCGCGGAGCTTCGCGCGCTTCGAGAGCGTGGGGTCGTCGAGCTCGGCGAGGTAGGAACGAAGGTCGTCCAGGGACGCTTCGAGCCAGCTTGCGAGAGTGACGGCTTCTTCTGTGTTCTTGCAAACAAAGCAAGATGCTCTTGTCATTCTGTCGTGGAGCACGTACGTTCGGAAGCCGCCGGAGCGGGCGGCGGCAGTCAGCCCGCGGGTCATCGAGGCGGCGAGCCCGCCCTCGGTGTGCGCGAGCGGGATCAGCAGCTCCTCCGCGGCGCGGCCGGTCTCGAGGAGAGCGCCGGCGGGCTCCTCGAGCTCGTACGTGCCGAGCTCGACGAGCAGCGGGCCGACGACGGAAACGGGAATGACCGCGGCCCCGGTGTGGGACTCCTGCGCGCGCGTCCACGACTCGTCGTCGTGGGAGAGCGGCTCGTCGCCGACGACGTCACGGATCGCGTCCCGTCGGGCCTGGATCGAAACGGCGTCGTTCTTCCGGGGCCAGCGATCCATCGCGAGAGCTTATTCTGGCGCTCGTGGCCGCGACGTTGATGGACGGGAAGGCGCTCGCGGAGCGTGTTCGCAAGGAGGTTGCGGCCGACGTCGCGGGTCTTGGGCCGATCGGCCTCGCCACGGTGCTCGTCGGCGACGACCCGGCCTCCGACGTCTACATCCGCCTCAAGCACAAGGCCTCGACGGAGGTCGGGATCGACTCGCGCGACATCAGGCTTCCGGCCACGACCACCGAGGCCGAGCTGCTCGACCACGTGCGCGAGCTGAACGCGGACGACTCCGTCCACGGGATCCTCGTTCAGCTGCCGCTTCCGGCCGGCCTCGACGAGGCCACGATCATCGCGGCGATCGACCCGACCAAGGACGTCGACGGGCTGCACCCGTTCAACGCCGGCCAGCTCCTCCTCGGCCGCCCGACCTTCGTCGGTGCGACTCCGGTCGGCGTGCTCGCCCTGCTCGACGAGTACGACGTCGAGCTGGCCGGAGCGCGGGCGGTCGTGATCGGGCGGAGCGACATCGTCGGCAAGCCGGCAGCGCTGCTGCTCCTCCAGCGGCACGCGACGGTCACGATCTGCCATTCGCGAACGCGAGATCTTGAGGCCGAGGTCGCGAGTGCCGACGTGGTCGTCGCCGCCGTCGGCGTGCCCGGCCTCGTCGGATCCGACTGGGTGAAGGAGGGGGCAACCGTGATCGACGTCGGGATCACGCGCACCGAGGATGGCCTCGTGGGCGACGTGGCGCCCGACGTCGCGGCCCGCGCCGGGCTCCTCACGCCCGTTCCCGGCGGGGTCGGGCCGATGACGATCGCGATGCTCCTGGCGAACGCCGTCAAGGCCGCGCGCTACCGCTCCGGGGTGCTTGCGTTTCCTCGTTTCTGAGGCTATGTTTCGCGCGCTCACAGGTCAGCGGCACCGGTGCTTGCACCACTGTCGCTTCACGCAAGGAGGAACATCAGTTGGCGCAGGGCACCGTTAAGTGGTTCTCGAACGAGAAGGGCTACGGATTCATCGAGCGTGAGGGTGGCGAGGATGTCTTCGTGCACTTCTCGGCGATCACGATGGACGGCTACAAGTCGTTGACCGAAGGCCAGCGGGTCGAGTTCGAAGTCGTCCAGGGCCCCAAGGGCGCCCAGGCGGCGAACGTCTCGGCCGTCGCGTAGAGCACTTCCGGATTTCGAGTGACGAGAGCCCCGGAAGGGGCTCTCGCCTTTTCTAGCTGAACAGAGTGCGAGGATGGATCGAGATGGCGATCACACGTGAAGAGGTGCTGCACGTCGCGAAGCTCGCGCGGCTCGAGCTGACCGACGACGAGGTCGAGCGGCTGACGCTCGAGCTCGGCGCGATCCTCGAGGCGGTCGGCAAGGTGGCCGAGCTCGATCTCGACGACGTGCCTCCGACCTCGCATCCGCTCTCGCTCGCGAACGCGTGGCGGGACGACGAGCCGCACGAGTCGCTCGGGCTCGACGAGGTGTTCGCGAACGCGCCGCAGCGCGAGGCCGACTTCTTTCGCGTTCCGCCGACGACATGAGGCAGGCGCAGTTGACACACACTCGGCACAGATCCGGATCACCTGCGTGGGACCTTTCCTGCGACGCTGTTCGCAGGGGGGCCGCGCGCCCCCATTGGGGGGAATGGGGGTATCGCCGGGTTTCGGGCTCGCGACGCCGGTGGGGATCGAGCCCATGAGCGGCGGCATCGACACCCTGCGCCTGACCGCCGAGGAGGCGACCGGGCTGCTCGAGCGCCGCGAGCTGACTGCCGCCGAGCTCCACCGCGCCTACCTCGACGCCGCCGCCGAGCGCGACCCGGAGCTCCACTGCTACCTCCGCCTCGTCGAGGAGCCGGTGGGAGAGGGAGTCCCGATCGCGCTCAAGGACGTGATCTCGACGCAGGGGATCGAGACGACTGCGGGCTCGAAGATCCTCGCCGGCTACGTGCCGCAGTTCGACTCGACGGTTGCCGCCCGTTGCAAGGCCGCCGGGCTTCCGATCATCGGCAAGACGAACACCGACGAGTTTGCGATGGGCTCCTCGACCGAGAACTCCGCCTACGGCCCCACCCGCAACCCCTGGGATCCGGAGCGCGTCCCCGGCGGCTCGGGCGGCGGCTCGGCCGCGGCGGTCTCGGCCGGGCTGGCGCCGTGGGCGCTCGGCTCCGACACCGGCGGCTCGATCAAGCAGCCCTCCGCGCTCTGCGGCAACGTCGGCCTCCGCCCGACCTACGGGACGGTCAGCCGCTACGGGATCGTCGCCTTCGCCTCCAGCCTCGACCAGGTCGGCCCGGTCGCGAAGAACGTCCGCGACTGCGCGCTCCTCTACTCGATCATCGCCGGCCGCGACGAGCGCGACTCGACGACGGTCGAGCTCCCCGAGCCGATCCGCCTGCCCGAGGGCGAAGATCTGACCGGACTCCGGATCGGCGTGCCGAAGCAGCTCAACGAGGCGGAGGGGATCGAGCCCGGCATCTCCGACGCCGTGGGCAAGGCGATCGAGCTCGCCCGCTCGCTCGGCGCCGAGGTGGGGGAGTGCGAGCTACCGCGCTCGGTCGAGTACGGAATGCCGTGCTACTACCTGATCGCCCCCGCCGAGGCGTCCTCCAATCTCGCCCGCTACGACGGCGTCCGCTACGGGCTGCGCGTCGACGGCGATGAGCTACCGAGAGATGGTCGAGCGCACGCGCGACGCCGGCTTCGGCGACGAGCCGAAACGCCGGATCATGCTCGGCACGTACGCGCTCTCGGCCGGCTACTTCGACGCCTTCTACGGCCAGGCGCAGAAGGTTCGGACGGTGATCGCGCAGGAGCACGCGGCCGCGTTCGAGCGCTTCGACGTGCTCGTCTCGCCGACCTCGCCGACGGTCGCCTTCAAGCTCGGCGAGAAGGCGGCGAACCCGCTCGCGATGTACCTCTCCGACCTGCTCACGATCCCCTCCTGCATGGCGGGCCTGCCGGGCCTGAACATCCCGTGCGGGCTCTCGGAGGGCCTCCCGGTGGGCCTGCAGCTGATCGGGCCGCAGCTCTCCGAGAACACGCTCTTCCGAGTGGGCCACGCGCTCGAGTCGGCGCTCGGCTTCGACCCCGTTCCGGAGCGGCTCCGTTGACCTGGCAACCGGTCGTCGGGCTCGAGATCCACGTCCAGCTGAAGACGCGGACGAAGATGTTCTGCCGCTGCCCGAACGGCTTCGGCGGCGGCGAGAACACGCAGACGTGCCCCGTCTGCCTGGCGCTTCCCGGGGCGCTGCCGGTGCCGAACCGGGTCGCACTCGAGTGGACGCTCAAGCTCGGGCTCGCCCTCGGCTGCGAGATCCCGGAGCGCGCCGTCTTCGCCAGGAAGAACTACTTCTACCCGGATTCGCCGAAGGGATATCAGATCTCCCAATACGATCTACCGTCTTGCATAAACGGCAAGATGCTAGTCCCAAGCGTGGACGGCGACCACGAGATCGGAATCGTCCGCGCGCACCTCGAGGAGGACGCGGCCAAGATGATCCACGTCGGCGGTCGCACCGGGCGGATCGGCGGCGCGGAGCACTCGCTCGTCGACTTCGACCGCGTCGGCACTCCGCTCGTGGAGATCGTCACCGCTCCCGACATCCACTCCTCGGCGGAAGCACGCCGTTTCCTCCAGCTCCTGCGGCAGACGATCGTCGAGCTCGGGATCTCCGATGCCGAGATGGAGAAGGGAACGCTGCGCGTGGACGCCAACGTCTCGGTTCGCCCCGCCGGATCGACGGAGCTGCGTACGCGCTGCGAGATCAAGAACATGAACTCGTTCCGCTTCGTCGCCCAGGGGATCGACGCCGAGGTGGCGCGCCAGATCGCGATCTACGAGGCGGGCGGCGAGGTGGTCCAGGAGACCTACGACTTCGACGCTGCCACCGCGACCCTGACCGCGCGCCGGTCGAAGGAGGAGGCCGACGACTACCGCTACTTCCCCGAGCCGGATCTCGTTCCGGTCGAGCCGTCCGCGGAGCTCGTCGAGCGCCTGCGCGCGGAGCTGCCCGGAGCTGCCGTCGGTGCGGATCCGCCGGCTCGAGCGCGAGCTCGACTTCGAGCGGGCGCTCGTGCTCGTGACCGGCGGGCTCGATCGGCTCTGGGAGGCGACCGCTGCCGCCGGCGCCGAGCCGCTGCCCGCTGCGAACCTGATCGCAAACCGGCTTGCGGGCACAGACGGCGACGCCGTCGATCCGAAAGAGCTCGCTTTGCTCGTCGAGGCGCGAGACCGGCTCCCGCGCGCTGTGCTCGACGAGGCGCTCGCGCAGGGTTGGAGAACCGGGCTTCGAGGCGGCGCAGTACCTCGCGCAGGAAGCCGTCTCGGACACCGCCGAGCTCGAGCCGGTGATCGCCAGGGTTCTCGAGGCGAATCCGGCCCAGGTCACGGCGTATCGCGGGGGGAAGGAAGGTCTCCTCGGCTTCTTCGTCGGCCAGGTGCTGAAGGAGACCGGCGGCAAGGCGAACGCGCGCGTGGTCAGCGAGCTCGTGCGCGAGCAGCTCCGCCCATGAGCCCGCGCTTTCGCAAGGTCGCGCTGATCGCGGCCTCGCTGGGGCTTCTGCTCAGCCTCTTCCTCGCCCTGCGCCCTCAGGAGGAGGAGACGGCGACGGCGACCACCGTTGCGACCACGACCGCACCCGCGACCACTGCTCCCGCGACGACCGCCGAGCCGCCTCCGGCCACGACGGCTCCGAAGCCGCGCCACCGCCCAGACCTCCGGCGGTCGTGCGGATCCAGTTCACGGTCGCGAGCAGCAACCCGGGGCTGATCCGGCGCTTCTCCGTCAGGCAGGGCCGGAAGGTCGCCATCGTGGTGCGCTCCGACCTCTCCGACCACGTCCACCTGCACGGCTACGACCTGATGGCCGACGTCGCACCCGGGAGCCCCGCCCGCATCCAGTTCGAAGCCGACACGCCCGGCCGGTTCGAGATGGAGCTGGAAGACCGCGGGCTGCAGATCGCCGATCTCGAGGTTCGCCCTTGATCGTCGCCCACGGGATCGGCGGCGTCCGCGACCTGCCGGTTCCGACGTGGCTCTTCTCGTGGGGCGCGGCCGTCGTGCTCGTGCTCTCGTTCCTCCTCCTCGGCACGCTCTGGAAGCGCCCGCAGCTCGAGCGTCTGGCCGTGGGGCGGCCGTTTGCCCCTTGGCTCGAGCGGGCGCTCCGCTCGACCGCTCTCCACGTCGTCCTCGGAGCGCTCTCGGCCGGCCTGCTCGTTCTCGTCTTCCTGGCCGCCCTCCTCGGCGAGCCCTCTTCGTCGACGAATCTCGCGCCGACGTTCGTCTTGGTCGTCTTCTGGCTCGGGATCGTGCCGCTCCAGGTGCTGCTCGGAAACGTCTGGCCGGCGCTCAACCCGTGGCTCGCGATCGCGAGCGCGGTCGCCTGGATCTGGCGTGCGCTGGGGCGGACGTGGACTCCGATCGTCGCGTATCCCGAGCGGCTCGGCGTCTACCCGGCGGCCGGCCTGCTCTTCGCGTTCGTGGCGCTCGAGCTCTGCTACGTCGATCCCGCGAATCCTCGGGCGCTGGCGCTCGCGATTGCGCTCTACAGCTACGCGACCTGGTTCGGGATGGCCGCGGTCGGACGGCGACTCTGGGCGGAGCGGGGGGAGGCATTCACGGTCTACTTCGGCCTGCTCGCGCGCATCGCGGCCTTCGGTGAGAGAGACGGTCGGCTCGTCGTCCGGATGCCGCTCTCCGGACTCGCCGGCCGGGAGCCCCTGCCGGGGATGCTCGCCGTCGTGGCAGTCATGCTCGGCTCGGTCGGGTTCGACAGCTTCAGCCGCTCCTCGGCGTGGCAGGACCTGCGCGCGCGGGTGGAGGGCCCGTACGTCCTCGACTCACCGGGTGTCGCCGACCTCCTCGGGACGCTCCTCGCGCTCGCCGGCCTCGTGGCCTGCATCGCGCTCGTGGCGGGGGCCTACCTCGCGGCGATCCGGATCGCGGAGCGCGTGACGCAGAGCGACCGCTCCCTTGCGGCCGAGTTCGTCCTGAGCCTCGTGCCGATCGCGCTCGTCTACGCCGTCGCGCATTACTTCACGCTGCTCGTCGTGTACAGCCAGGTCGCCGTCTCGCTGGCGTCGGATCCGTTCGGCTCCGGCTGGGACCTCTTCGGCACCGCCGACTTCGCTCCCAATCTGGCGCCGCTCTCGCCGAACGCCGTCTGGTACGTCCAGGTCGGCGCGCTCGTCGCGGGCCACGTCGCCGGGCTCGCGGTCGCCCACGATCGCGCGATCACGCCTCTTCCCGGCCCGCGCGGCGCTGCGGTCGCAGTACGCGCTGCTCGTGCTGATGGTCGCCTACACGCTCGGCGGGCTGTGGCTGCTCTCGCAGGACTAACCGCTCGTCGGCCACGGCGGCGTCGGCGGCGCGATCGTCGAGGTCCTGCTCGTCGTTGCCCTGGTCGCGCTCTTTCTCGCCGTCTACCTGCGCGAGCGGCGCGCAACCGCCGCGAGGACGATCCGACGCTAGATCAAGCCGCAGGAGCGAGCGGTGTTCGGCCAGGGATAGAAGCCCCGACCGCTGCGATGGGCGCGCTCGGCGACCCACATCTGCTCGAGCGCCGACCAGTTGTTCGCGGTGCCCTTGCGGCGGAGGATCTCCGCGCCATAGGTCCGCTGAAACGAGATGTCCATCTGGAGGCCGCCGTAGTAGCCGTTGCCCGTTCGCGTCGCCCAGCCCTGTGCCGGATTGCGCTCGTAGCGGTGGATGCAGAGCCACTGAGACCGATGTGGCGGATTCGCGGCGCGCTGCTCGGCGACGAGCGCCCGGTTGCGCCAGAGGTTACGAACCCACGTGCGGTATGACGCGCTCGCGACCTTGCGCTCGCTGAAGCTCGCCGGCGTCCGCGGCTTGCCCATCAGCTGCTGCCAGCGCCACGTCTCGGAGCGATAGTCCGCGATCTGCTCGACGAGGCTGACGCGGGAAACGCTCGCGTCCGCGAGCTGGGGGCGCGCGAGGGCGGCCAGCATCAGCACGAACACACCGGCGAGAACGAGCAGACGTACGGACAGGTTCAAACGAAACCCCCTTGAACGGAAACAGGTGGGCCACCGGACGCGGAAGAAGCCGCAGGCGTCGTGGCAGCGCGTTGTTGCCCGTCCAGGCTAGCAACAGGATTGTTTGCAAAAGGTAAGTTCTGTTACGAGCGCGACCCCTGTTACGAGCGCGAGATAGAGCCGAGGTAGATCAGCACCGCGGCGAGCGCGACGAACAGGGCGGTCCGGCCGACTCCCAGCCCGGCGACGGCGCTTCCGACCGCCGCGACCGCGACTCCGGCGATCAGCAAGGAGTTTCCGAGCGGACGTCCCCGGAACGTCCGAAGCGCGACCCCGACGAGCGCGAGCGAGCCGGCCACGTTGCCGACGATCGCGAGAATCCGCGCCGGGAAGAGCTCGAGATGGGCCTGCGCTTCGGGAATCGTCGTCCCTTCGACTGCGGCCGTCAGCGGTACCGCGATCGCGATTCCGATCGCGAGGCCGGCGTAGACGAGAATCGTCGGGCCGGCCGCCCGACGGCCAGTCCCGAGCAGCGAGCCGGCTCCGAGGAGCGGCGCCGTCAGGAGCCCTCCGAAGAGGTAGTAGGCGCGGAAGACGCGGTCGTCCCAGCCCGCGGCCGCGCCCCACGCGAGCGCCGCCGCTCCGAGCGCGTACGCGCCCAGACCCGGCGCTCCAGGCGGCGAGCTGCGGTGAGCGGGTCGCGCGCCAGCGTCCCGCCAGGAGGCCGCTGAGGCGGAGCGCGAGCAGCGCGGCGCCGAAGGCGAGGAGGGCTTCCACGGCGAGGAGCGTACGCACGCGGACGCGCGGAGCTTGTGCGCATTGAGCACAAGTCTCGTCGTCGCGCGTCGAAGGCTAGGCTCCGCTCGCGATGGCGCAGAAGCGGTACCTGTTCACGCCCGGGCCGACGCCCGTGCCGCCTCAGGTGCTCGCCGCGCTCTCCGAGCCCGTCCTCCACCACCGAGCGCCGGATTTCCGGATCGTCTACGAACGGACGCTTCAGCGGCTCCAGGAGGTTCATCGGACGAGCGCGGACGTCCTTCTCTTCACCTGCTCGGGCACCGGCGCCTTCGAGTCGGCGATCGTCAACCTCTGCTCGCCCGGCGACCGCGTGCTCGCCGTCTCGGCCGGCCAGTTCGGAGAGCGCTGGGCGGCGATGGCCCGGGGCTACGGCTGCGAGGTCGAGGAGCTGCGCTTCGAGTGGGGCGAGACGCCGACCGCCGCCGAGCTCACGCGCAGGCTCGCCGAGCTCGAGCCGGTCGCGCTCGTCTTCCTCGTCCATTCGGAGACCTCGACGGGCGTCGTCTGCGACCTGCAGGCGCTTGCGGCCGCCGCGAAGGAGGCAGGCGCGCTCGTCGTCGTGGACGCGGTCTCGAGCCTCGGCGCCGTCCCGCTCGAGACCGACGACTGGGGGCTCGACGTCGTCGTCGCCGGCTCGCAGAAGGCGCTGATGACCCCGCCGGGACTCGCGCACGGTCGCCGTCTCCGAGGCCGCGTGGGAGCTCGCGGCGCGCTCGACGCTGCCTCGCTACTACCTCGACTGGGAGCGAACGCGGAAGGCGCAGGCCAAGCTCGACAGCGCGTTCACGCCCGCCGTCTCGCTCGTCGTGGCGCTCGATGTCGCACTCGGCCTGCTGCTCGAGGAGGGACTCGACGCCGTCTGCGCGCGCCATGCCCGGCTCGGGCGCGCCTGCCGCGCCGGGATCAAGGCGATGGGGCTCGAGCTCTTCTCGCCCGACGAGGAGCGCTCGGCTGTGGTCACCGCCGCCTTCATGCCCGCTGGGCTCGACTCGTCGGAGCTGACGCTCGCGCTCCGCGACCGGCACGGGATCACGATCGCCGCCGGCCAGGGCGAGCTGAAGGAGAAGATCTTCCGGATCGGGCACATCGGCTTCTTCGACGAGTTCGACATCGCGACGGCGCTTTCGGCCGTCGAGCTCGTGCTCGGCGAGCTCGGCGCCCCGATCGAGCGCGGGCTCGCCGCCACGCGGGCGCTCGAGGTGTACGCAGAAGGAGCGACGGTCTGAGGGTCCTGGTCCGGGAGTCGATCGCGGAACCGGGGATCGAGCTCCTCCGCAGCCGCTTCCACGTCGACGTCGACTCCGACTCGCCCCTCGAGGAGATCATCGAGCGCTACGACGCGATCGTGATCCGCTCGGCGACGAAGCTGGACGCGGAGCTGCTCGAGCGGGCGGCGCTGCTGAAGGTGATCGGTCGCGCCGGCGTGGGCGTGGACAACGTCGACGTCGCAGCGGCCACGCGCAGGGGAATCGTCGTCGCGAATGCCCCGGAGTCGACGGTCGTCTCAGCCGCGGAGCACACGATCGGCCTGCTCGTCGCGCTCGCACGCAACATCCCGCAGGCGCACGCCGCGCTGAAGCAGGGGCGCTGGGAGCGCTCGAGCTGGGGTGGAGTCGAGCTGGCCGACAAGACTCTCGGCGTCCTCGGCTTCGGCCGGATCGGGCGGCAGGTCGCGCGGCGCGCGCTGGGGCTCGGGATGCGCGTCGTCGGCTACGACCCGTTCGTCGTCCCCGAGCGCTTCCGCGAGCTCGGCGCCGACCACGTCGAAACCGCCGAGGAGGTGCTCGCAGCGGCCGACTTCCTGACCCTGCATCTGCCGCTCACCGACGAGACGCGAGGCTTTCTCGACGCCGGCGCGCTCGCACGAGCACGGCCGGGAGTACGGATCGTCAACGCGGCGCGCGGCGAGCTCGTCGACGAGGCGGCGCTCGCCGACGCGATCCGCAGCGGCCGCGTCGCCGGCGCAGCGCTGGACGTGTTCTCCGCGGAGCCCTACACCGGCGAGCTGCTCGAGCTCGACGCGGTCGTCGTCACCCCACATCTCGCCGCCTCGACCGACGAGGCGCAGGATCGCGCCGGCCTGATCGTCGCGGAGCAGGTCGTCGCCGCGCTCGACGGCGGCCTCGTCACGAACGCGGTCAACATTCCGGTCGTCGGCGCCGAGGATCTCGAGCTGCTCGGTCCGTACATCCCGCTCGCCGCCAAGCTCGGCCGGCTCGCGGTCGAGCTCGCCGGCGCGCACCCGCGGCGGATCGCGCTCTCGTTCCACGGCGGGATCGCCGAGCACGACACGCGACTGCTCACGGTCGCGGCGCTGAACGGCGCCTTCCAGGGTCGCGTCGAGCAGACGGTGAACTACGTGAACGCGCCGTTGATCGCGGCGGAGCGGGGGATCGAGGTGACCGAGCAGCGCTCCGGGGCGTCGCGCGACTACACGAACCTCGTCACGGTCGCCGTCGACGACGTCGAGGTCTCCGGCACGACGATCGGGCCGGAGCCGCGCCATTTTCTCGCCGCCGCGCTCGGCTTCGCGATCGACCTCCAGCTCTCGCCGCGGATGGTCTTCCTCCGCTACGACGACATCCCGGGCGTGATCGGCCGGGTCGGGACGATGTTCGGCGCGAGCAGCGTCAACATCGCGAACATGGCCGTCTCGCGGACGAAGGAGGGCGGCAAGGCCCTGATGGCGCTCTCGATCGACTCGGAGCCGCCCGCGGAGCTCGTCGAGCGCGTGCGCGGCGAGGGCTTCGACGACGCGCGCTTCATCGTCCTCTCGTAGCTCGCGGGTAGGCTTGAGCGGTGCGCGCGAGCTGGCCCGAGCCCGTCGAGCGAGTCGCCGCCTTTCTTCGGCAGGCAGGCGCGGACGCGAGGCTCGAGGAGTTCGCGTCGGGAACGCCGACCGCGACTGCGGCCGCCGAAGCCGCGGGTTGCTCGCTCGACCAGATCGTCAAGTCGATCGTGGTCGTCTGCGACGGTCGGGCGCTCGTCGTCTGCGTGCCGGGCGACCGGCGGGCCGATCTCGGCAAGATCGCGAGCGCCGCCGGGGCGAGCGCAGCGCGGATCGCGCGCGCCGACGAGGTCGAGGCCGCCACCGGCTTCGAGCCCGGCGCCGTCGCCCCGTTTCCACTCCCGAAGGCGGTCGAGCGCGTCTTCGTCGACCGAACGCTGCTCACCCACGACCTCGTCTGGGTCGGCGGCGGCTCGCCGGCTCATCTCGTGGCGATCAGGCCCGCCGAGCTGCTCCGCCTGGCCCGTGGCGAGCCGATGGACGCCGTCCAGGAGGCCGCATACGATTACCCGCCGGCGGGGTCCGCCGCGAGAGGAGACGACTGATGCGCGAGACCGAGACGATCTGGATGAACGGCGAGTTCATCCCCTGGAAGGACGCGACCATCCACGTGGGTGCCCACGGGCTCCACTACGGCACCGGTGTGTTCGAGGGGATCCGCTGCTACGAGACTCCGAAGGGCCCGGCCGTCTTCCGGCTCGAGGAGCACCTGAACCGGCTCGAGAGCTCCGCGAGGCTCCTCTACATGGAGCTCCCCTACGGGGTGGACGAGATCCGGACGGCGATGCACGAGCTGATCGGGCGGAACGGGCTTGCCGAGTGCTACGTGCGCCCGTTCGCCTTCTACGGCTACGGCGAGCTCGGCGTCCACACGGGCGACAACCCGGTGGAGGTCGTGATCATGAGCTGGCCCTGGGGCAACTACCTCGGGGAGGAGAACGCGGGCTCCGGGATCCGCGCCAAGATCTCCTCCTGGCAGCGCGTCGGCGCGAACACGATCCCGCACGTCGCCAAGGCGACCGGGATCTACCTGAACTCGATGCTCGCGGTGCACGAGGCCCAGCGAGCGGGCTACGACGAGGCGATCCTGCTCACGGCGGACGGCTTCGTCGCCGACGGCTCCGGCGAGAACGTCTTCGTCGTCAAGGAGGGCCGGATCTGGACGCCGCCGCTCTCGACCTCGATCCTGCCCGGGATCACGCGCGACACGGTGATCCAGATCGCCCAGGATCTCGGCTACGTCGTGGAGGAGGCGAACGTGATCCGCTCCGACCTCTACCTCGCCGATGAGATCTTCATGACCGGAACTGCCGCAGAGGTGACGCCCGTCCGCTCGGTCGACGATCACGAGGTCGGCGTCGGCCCGGTCACGCTCGAGCTCCAGAAGGCGTACCTCGACACCGTCCGAGGGCGGAGCGAGCGCTGGAGTCACTGGCTCGATCACGTCGACGTGGCCGAGCGGGCGACGACCGAGGCGTGACGACAGCCCTCAAGCCGGTTCCGCTCTCGGCGCCGTATCTCGACGAGCGGGACGAGGAGCTCGTGCTCGAGGTGCTCCGCTCGGGGCGACTCTCACTCGGCCCGACGATCGACCGCTTCGAGGAGCTCTTCGCCGAACGGGTTGGCGCGCCGTACGCGGCGGCCGTCTCGTCGGGAACGGCGGGCCTCCATTTGCTCTGCCGGACCGCGGCGCTGGAGGAGGGAGACGAGGCGATCACCTCGCCGTACTCGTTCGTCGCCTCGGCGAACTGCGCGATCTACGAGGGAGCGACCCCCGTGTTCGCGGACGTCGATCCGCAGACGATGAACCTCGATCCGGCGGCGGTCGAGGCCGCGATCACCGAGCGGACGAAGGCCGTGATCGCGGTGGACATCTTCGGCTATCCGTGCGAGCTCGGGCCGTTGCGGGAGCTCTGCGACCGCTACGGGCTGGCGCTGATCCAGGACGCCTGCGAGGCGCTCGGCGCGCGCTATCGAGGGGCGCCGGTCGGGTCGCACGGGCCGTCGGCCGTCTTCGCCTTCTATCCGAACAAGCAGATGACGACCGGCGAGGGCGGGATGGTGACGACGCACTCCGAGGAGGAGTGGTCGCTCCTGAAGAGCCTGCGCAACCAGGGCCGAGCCGACGGCGGCGGCTGGCTCGATCACGCGAGACTCGGCTACAACTACCGGATCGACGACATCCGGGCCGCGCTCGGGATCGGTCAGCTCGAGAAGCTCGACGTGATCCTGGAGCTGCGGGACGCCGCCGCCGCGCGGTATGCGGAGTTCCTGGCGGGAGTGGAGGGTGTCGAGGTGCCGCTCGGCGACGACGCCGATCACGTGCGCTCCTGGTTCGTCTACGTCGTCACGCTCGCGCGCGGGACCGATCGCGAGCGGGTGATCGCCGAGCTGGAGCGCCAGGGGATCGCGACGTCGCGCTACCTGCCGTCGATCCACCTCCAGTCGTACATGCGCGAGCGCTACGGGTTCTCCGAGGGCCTGTGCCCCGTCTCAGAGGATCTCTCGCAGCGCACGCTCGCGCTGCCGTTCTACGCTCAGATCGACGCCGAGGATCAGGAGCGCGTCGTCGAGGCGCTCCGCGCGGCGCTCTAGCTACCAGGCTCCAGCTCTACCAGCCCTGCGTCGTTACCAGCCTTGGGTTCCGGGGCCGCCCTTGAACGGCCCCTCGATCGCGCCCGTCACCCAGCCGCCGTAGAAGCCGCCCGGCTGCGGCGTCGCCTGCTCGTCGCCGACGAAGCAGGCGTCCATCGGGGCGCAGTAGAAGGCGACGGCGTCGCGGATCGGCTCGAAACCGGGAGCGGGCTCGGGATACGTCCACGCCGCCCGCTCGGCGTGCTGCCCGCCGGCGACGACGTCGAGATAGCTCGCGCTGCCCTTCCATTCGCAGAAGGTCGTGCCGCCGGTCGAGGGCGCGAGCGCCGAGGCCACCACGTCCTCCCGCGGGATGTAGTACACCGGCGGATGCGTCGTCTCGAGCACCCGGTGCGCGCGCGTGGAGTCGGCGACGGTGGTGCCGCCGAAGACGACCCGGATCCGTTCGGGCACCGGCTCGACGCGAGGCGGCCGAGGGTAGTCCGCGACCCGTTCCATGCCACAATGATGCCGATGGACGCTTCGCGCATGGTCTTTCTCGGCTTCGGCAAGTACGCGCGCGCGGACCGGATCTACGCGCTCCAGCCGATCACGGGCGACAGTCGCGGCGGAGGCCAGCGGACGCTCGTCTGGGTGGAAGGTGTCACGGAGCCGATCATCGCCTCGCGCACCGAGCGGACGATCCTGCACGAGATGGGCCAGGACGGCGCCGCTGCGACGCCGCTGCTCGACGAGGCTCTCTCGCTGGCCGAGCGGCTGGCCGAGGACGCGGCGACCGGGCGCGTCGATCTCGCCGATCTCGGCCGGCGAGCGCGCAAGTTGCTCGAGTCCTCGAACCGACCCGCCGAGACCTCTCAGCTCTTCTAGCGCCGGGCCTTCGCCGTGATCGTCGCCGCCCACAGCCTGATCTACTCCGACGATCCGGAGGCGACGCGCGCATTCCTCCGCGACGTCCTCGAGTGGCCCTTCGTCGAGCACGCGGGATCCGGGCCAGGCTGGCTGATCTTCAAGACGGGACCGAGTGAGCTCGGTGTTCATCCGACCTCGGGCACGTACGAGGGCGGGGAGTACTCCTACGACCGCCATCACGAGCTGGCGCTGATGTGCGACGACATCGAATCGACGGTGGCCGAGCTCGAGGCGAAGGGAGCGACCTTCTCGGGCGGGATCCAGGACGAGGGCTTCGGGCTCGTGACCATGCTCGAGCTGCCGGGAGCGGGCCAGATTCTCCTCTACGAGCCGCAGCACCCGACGGCATACGACCTCTGAAAGGCTCGTTCTTCGCGCGCAGCGTGCACGAGGTCGCGCCCGCGCTTCTGGGCGTCACGCTCCTCGTCGATGGCGTCGGCGGGCCGATCGTCGAGGTCGAGGCCTACGACGGGACGGATCCCGCGAGCCACGGCTTTCGGGGGCGAACGCCTCGAAACGCGTCGATGTTCGGCCCTCCGGGCCACGCCTACGTCTACCGCTCCTACGGGATCCACTGGTGCCTCAATCTCGTCTGCGAGGCGGAGGAGAGCCCGGCCGCCGTGCTCGTGCGCGCGCTGGAGCCGGTGCACGGCCTCGAACGGATGCACGAGCGCCGGGGGCTCGGCGACCTGCGGCTCCTCTGTGCCGGTCCCGGACGGCTCTGCCAAGCACTCGGCGTCACCGGGGAGCACGACGGGCTCCGGCTCGATGCCGCTCCGTTCGAGCTCCTTCCTCCGTCGGAGCCGCCCCAGTCTGTCGCAGGCGTTCGGATCGGGATCAGCCGCGCCGCCGAGCTGCCCTGGCGCTACGCCGTCGCCGGCTCGCGCTTCCTCAGCAAGCCGATCCCGCCGGAGCGTTAGCCGAGGGCAGAAGACCTAGGGACGCGCGACGACGAGCTCGACCCTGACGCCCGGGGCGGCCGCGAGGCCCGGCTTCGGCTTCTGCGCGACGACCGCCTCCGAGGTTCCCTCGACGTAGCTGACGTCTGGCTTCAGCTCGAGTCGCGCCAGCTTGACGCGCGCCTCGTCGAGGCTCTTGCCGACGACGTTCGGGATCACTCCCTGCAGCGGCTTCGTGACCACGAGGATCACCTTGTCGAACGACGCCGCAAAGCCGCGCCTCGGCCGCTGGTCGACGACGACGCCCGCGCGCTGGAGCGGCTCCGCCGGCTTGTAGACGACCTCCGCGGTCAACGGCTGGGCGGTGAGGCTGCTCTCGGCGGCAGCCAGCGACTGCCCCACGACGTTCGGAACCTCGACCTCGTTCACGCGGCAGTTCGCCAGGGACTGCGGGCCCCGGCCGGTGAAGTAGACGACCTCCTTGCGGACGTCGCAGATCCCGTTGTCGAGCATCAGGCGGTCGCCCCGCCGAACGACGAGCTTCGGCTCGCCGCCGCGATACGGGGGTGCCGCGAAGTACGCGGGCTCCTCGCCCGTGAGGGCAGTCGCGGCAAACGCCTTCCAGATCTCGGCGGGGAGGCTCCCGCCGGTCACGGCCTCGCCGTCGAATTCCGTCAGCATCGGCTGCAGCGTCTTCGGATAGCCCACCCAGACCGCGACGACGAGCTGCGGCGTGTAGCCGACGAACCAGGCGTCGCCGTAGTTCTCGGTCGTGCCCGTCTTCCCGGCGACCGGCCGGTCGGGGAGCTGGGCGCGGACGCCGGTGCCCTGCGAGACGACCTTCTGCAGGATCGCGTTCATCGTCCTGGCGTCGGCCTGCGTGAGCGCCGGCTTGCCGACGGGCCTGTTGCGGAGCTCTCGGTCGCCGTCGGAGATCGTCTCGATCACGCGCGGCTGATTCCCGAGCACCGCTCCGTCGATTCGCTTCCCGTCGTTCGCGAGGACGCCGTAGGCGCGGGCGAGCTCGAGCGGATTGACCGACTCCGTGCCGAGCCCGATCGAGTAGAAGCCCTGGAGCCGGCTCTGGATTCCCATCGCCTTCGCCGTCTCGGCCACCTTGCGCGAGCCGACGAGCTGGGTCAGTTGCGCATAGACCGCGTTGTCCGACTCGATCGTGGCGCGCTCGAGGTCGATCGACCCGTAGTAGACATCGTCGTAGTTCTTTGGTGCCCAGTACCGGTCGCCGAGGTTGATCTCCTGCGGCTCCGAGTCGAAGCGAGTCGCCGGGGAGATCCCCTGGCGCAGGGCCGTCGCGAGCACGAACGGCTTGAACGCCGAGCCGGGCTGCCGCTCGCTCTGGACGGCGAGGTTGAACTGGCTCTTGCGGTAGTTGGAGCCGCCGACCATCGCCTTGACCGCCCCGGTTCGCGGATCGAGCGCCACGAGAGCCGCCGACGGGCCGTCCGGATCGGTCAGCGTCTTGCGGATCGCGTCGCGCGCCGCCTGTTGCAGCTCGAGGTCGATCGTCGTGTGCACCTCGAGCCCGCCGCCGAAGACGCGCGCAGCCCCGTACTCGTCGATCAGCTGCTGCTTGACGTAGTTGACGAAGTACTGGGCAGGTCCTTCCGTGCCGGGGAGCCTGACGTCCTCCGGAAGAGGCAACGGCTCGCGATCGGCGTCGACGAGCTGTTGCCGCGTGATCTTGCCCTCGTCGACCATCGCCTCGAGCACGAGCAGCCGTCGCGCGCGGGCGGCCTGGGGGTGCACCACAGGGTCGAACGCGGTCGGGTTCGCGGGGATCCCGGCGAGCAGCGCCGCCTCGTGCAGCTCGAGGTCGCCCGCGCCGTGCCCGAAGTAGGTGAGCGAGGCCTGCTGGACGCCGTAGGCGCCGTTGCCGAAGTAGATCGTGTTCAGGTACGCCTCGAGGATCCGGCGCTTCGACCAGCGCTGCGTGAGCTGCCAGGCGAGCGCCGCCTCGCGCACCTTGCGCGCAATCGTCTTCTGGTCGCGGTCGAGCGCGTTCTTGACGAACTGCTGCGTGATCGTGGAGCCACCCTCGACGACCTTCTTCTGGCGGATGTCCGCCCAGAGCGCGCGCCCGATCCCGCGGATGTCGACGCCTCGGTGCTCCCAGTAACGCCGGTCCTCGACCGCCACGATCGCATGGCGCATCCACGGATTGATCTCGTCGAAGCCGACGAGAGTTCGGGCCTCGGAGCCGCGGAGGACGGCGAGGACGCGCGGCGGCCCTCCCGAGCCCTGGCTCGTCGCGGCGTAGATGTGGCCGTTGACCTCCTGCTCGAGCTGCCGGCTGGGATCGAGCTCCGGCAACTCGCCGGCGATCGCCGTGATCAGCCCGAAGCCGAACGAGACCGAGCCGAGAAACGCGAGGACGGTGAGGAGCCCGAGGAGTCTGAGCTTGCGGATCCGCCGGCGCCGATGCGGCGCAGCAGCCTGCTTTCGTTTCGAACGCAAGCGGCGAAGTCTAGCTAGGCGTTTGCAGCGGAAATCAGCGCGAGCACGTCGTCGGCGTAGCGCTCGAGCTTCGCCGGCCCGAGACCCTTCACGCCGGCGAGCTCGTCACGGGACGTCGGCTTGCTGCTCGCGAGCTCGCGCAGCGTGGCGTCGTGAAGCACGACGAAGGCGGGAACCTCGTCCGTGCGCGCCCGCTCGAGCCGCCAGGCGCGGAGCTGCTCGAACAGGCTCTCGTCCGCCGGCTCGACGGAGTCGGCCGCGGCCGAGCCGGCGCGCTTGGAGATCGCGGGCACACTCGCGTTCGGGACGGCGCGCAGCAGGCGGAAGCCGTCCTCGCTCTCGAAGACCTCGAGCGCTCCCGCGACCTCGAGGAGCTGGATCCAGCGCTTGACATCAGCCTGGCTCGCAGCGGCGAGGACGCCGAACGCGCTCGAGCGGCGGGCGGACCTGGGGGCGCTCATGGCGCCGCGGAGAAGGGCCGTGAGGCCGGTGCGGCCGAGCGGCCAGCGGAGCTCGGCCACCGTGCGGTAGATCGTGGCGCCGATCTCCTCGGGCAGCGGCGGTGCCGCCGCCTCGGAGGGCTCGACGGCGGCGAGCGGCGAGCAGACGTCGCACATCCCGCAGTCCTCCGCCAGCGTCTCGCCGAAGTGCTCCGCGACCTGCCGATGACGACAGCGGGACGACTCGGCGAAGCGAACGAGCCGCTCGGCGCGCCCGAGCGCCTCGTGCTCGTACCGCGCCAGCAGCGCGTCGATCCGCTCGCCCGAGTCGGGAGGCGGCTCCGGCACCTCGATCTGCATCGAGCGACCGATGTCGAAGCCTCGGCGGACGAGCCCGACCTGCTCGAGCATCCCGACGAGCACGCGCGGATCCGCCTCGTCGCGCGAGCCGGATCCCAGCTCCTCGGGCCGCACCTCGACGCGGTGGCGGAGTTGCGCGTAGACGGCCCGGAGGTCGGCGCGCGTGGGGATGTCCGAGCGGGCGAAGCGCTTCAGCGTGCTCGCATCCGAGCGACTCGCGAGCAGGAGCGTGTCCGACGGACGATCGTCGCGTCCTGCTCTGCCGATCATCTGGACGTAGCCCTCGAGCGACTCCGGGTAGTTGTAGAGGGCGACGAGGCGGATGTCGGGCTTGTCGATTCCCATCCCGAACGCCGTCGTCGCGACGACGGTCTGGACGCGTCCCTCGGCAAACGCCTCCTGGGTCGCCGAGCGCTCGTCCGGCTCGAGCCCGGCGTGGTAGTGGGCCGCGCCGAGATCGTGGGCTCGGAGCGTGCGGGCGAGCTTCTCGCACGAGAGCCGCGAGCGCGCGTAGACGATCGCCGAGGCGCCGCGAAGTGCGTGCAGCCGCCGCACGAGGGCACGCAGGCGATCGTCCTCGTTCTCGACGAGCTCGACGTCGTAGCGGAGGTTCGGCCGGACGACGGACGTACGCACGACTTCCGGCTCGCGGCCGAGCGCCTCCGCGATCTGGCGCTCCGTCTCGGGGGTCGCCGTTGCGGTCATCCCCAGGATGGCCGGCCGGCCGAGCCGCTCGAGCGCGCGCCGGATGAAGAGGTAGTCCGGGCGGAAATCGTGCCCCCACATGCTGACGCAGTGCACCTCGTCGATCACCACGAGCCCGACGTCGATCTCGGCCAGCGCCTCGACGAAGGCTCGCTGACGCAGGCGCTCGGGAGCGGCGTAGAGGAGCCGGTAGCGCCGCTCGGCGACGCCACGCAGTCGCCGCGCCGCCTCGTCCGGCTCGAGCGAGGAGTTGATCAGCGTCGCCTGCTCGGCGACTGCCGGCGGCAGCTTGTCCACCTGATCCTTCATCAGCGCGATCAGCGGACTGAGGACGAGCGTCGGTGTCGGCCGGAGCATCGCCGCGAGCTGATACGTGAGCGATTTCCCGGAGCCGGTGGGCATGAGGGCGAGCGTGTCGCGCCCCTCGACCGCGGCGCGGACGACCCGCTCCTGGCCCGGGCGGAAGCCGGGAAAGCCGAAGAGCCGGGTCAGCTCAGGCGTCAACGTGCTCATCGAGCGAGTGTACGGAGGGGGTCGGCGCGCCTTCGTCACGCCTTCGCGCAGGAAGTGCAACGAGCGGAGCACGCGCTCGCCGCGCGGGCGGCTACGCCGCCGAGGCGGTGAAGACCGGCGCGCCTGTGGGAGCGTCGACGCCGCCGTCGGGCTCGAGCGTGATCGCGATCATCTGGCCCGGCTCGACCTGCCGAGTCAGGGGCGCCACTCCCGGCCGCTCGAACAGCCCTGCGTCCTGTGGAACCCCGTTCTCGAAGACCCAGATCTGGTAGTCCTTGCCGTCCGGCGCGGGAGCGAGCTGCCGCACGATCAGCGCGGCGTCGCCCTCGGGCGTGACCACCAGGCTCGCCTCGCCGCTCGCGCTCTCGAACACCTCCGCATCCGGATCGCCGAGTACCGCGAGCTCGCCGTTCGCGGCGTCGAGGTCGCGCGAGAGCCCTGCCGCCCAGATCCCGACAGCGATTGCCGTGACGGCGGCGACGGCGGCAACGGACGCGAGCACGGGAACGGCGAACCGGGGTCGAAGCGGGACGACGTTCGGGCGCTCGCTCCGGGCCTCCGCCAGGATCCGCTCGCGCAGGGCGGGTGCGGGGACGGGTCCTGCGGCGGCGTGCGCCAGAGCCCCCGAGACCGCCCAGAAGGAGGCGAGCTCCTCCCGACAGCTCTCGCACGTGGCGAGATGGGTCTCGTATCGCTCCCGCTCCTGCGGGTCGAGGGCGTCGAGCGCGTAGGCGGCGGTCAGCTCGTGGTGGTCGTCCATGCGTCCTTCTCCGGGGTTTCGTCCAGGAGCTCGCGCAGCCGCGAGAGCCCGGAGAACATCCTGCTCTTGATCGTGCCGAGCGGTTGGCCGAGGCGCGCCGCGAGCTCGGACTGGGTAAAGCCACCGTAGTACGCAAGCTCGATCGCCTCGCGTTGCTGATCCGGGAGCAGCCGCAGCGCGACCTGAACCCGCTCGCGCTCGAAGTGGAGCCAGGCGCTCTCCTCCGCCGAGCCGCTGGCAGCCTCGGGCGCGTCCTCGAGGGGCTCCGACCGGCGCCGCTCCTCGCGTCGCACGAGATCGACCGCGCGCCGATGGACCAGGGTGAGGATCCACGTCGACGCCTTCGCGCGCTCGGGGATGAAGGTTGCCGCCGCGCGCCAGAGCCCGAGAAACGCCTCCTGAACCGCATCCTCGGCGAGGGACTCGTCGCGCAGAACGCGATAGGCGAGGCCGTAGGCGATGCCGCCGACCCGGTCGTAGAGCTCGGCGAGCGCCGCTTCGTCGGAGCGCGCCACCAGTGCGACGAGTGCTTCGTCCGACAGGTGGGCGTGGTCGCGGATGCGCATCGGCGCCGTCCGCCTCGGACGGGAGCCGAACGCTAGCACCGTGGGTGCGAAGACGATCATGCCCGTGGTTCGCTCCGTCTCCACCTTTGGTTTGCTCGCGCTGAACTCTCCCCGCCCGCGAACCGACTCGCCCGAGAGCCCGAATCAGCGGCGTCATCACGACAAGGAGGGTGGGAATGAAGGCGAGAATCCTGGCGACCGGTGTCATCACCGTCGCCGTACTCGCTGTGCTCGCTGCCGCCGTCGTCGGGCCTTCGCCCGGGACGAGCACCGCATCGAGCCACAGGGAGGCGCCGCTGATCTCCGAGGATCCGGTCGCCGACAACACGGACGTCTACGCGTTCGTGAGCCCCGATCGGCCGGACACGGTCACGATCGTGGCGAACTACATCCCGCTCGAGGAGCCTGCCGGAGGACCGAACTTCCACGCGTTCGGCGAAGGCGTGCTCTACGAGCTGAAGGTCGACAACACGGGCGACGGCGCGGAGGACATCAGCTACCAGTTCCGCTTCCGGACCGAGACCCGCAACCCGGACACGTTCCTCTACAACACGGGGCCGATCAACACGCTGTCGGACACGGACTGGAACCGACCGCAGTACTACAGCGTCACGCGCGTCGACGGCAAGGGCAAGGGGACGCTCCTGGCGAGCAACCTCCCGACCCCGCCCGTCAACATCGGCCCGCGCTCGACGCCGAGCTACGGCTCGCTGATGGCCGCAGCGGTCAGCGACCTGCCGGGCGGCGGCAAGGTGTACGCCGGCCAGACCGACGATCCGTTCTTCGTCGATCTCGGCTCGGTGTTCGATCTCGCCGGTCTGCGGCCGTTCAACTCGCTCCACGCGATTCCAGGTCCTGCGGACGCCGCCGGCGTCGACGGAGTCGGCGGCTTCAACACGCACGCGATCGCGATCCAGATCCCGATCGCCCAGCTGACGAAGGATCAGGCGGTCCCGACCGGGCCGAACGATCCCGACGCGGTGATCGGCGTCTATGCGTCCGCAAGCCGGCAGCGCGTCCAGATCCGCCAGCAGGACGGGGTGGTCAAGGGCGAGGGCGGCTTCGTGCAGGTCTCGCGCCTCGCGAACCCGCTGATCAACGAGGCCGTGATCCCGATTCCGCGGAAGGACGGCTGGAACGCGTCCGATCCCTCCGGGGACTCGCAGTACGTGAACGAGTACCTCGAGCCCGAGGTGACGAGGCTCGAGAACGGGCTGTACGCGGCGCTCGACAACGCGCCCGAGACGAGTCGCGACGATCTCGTCGCGATCCTGCTCACGGGTGTGGATCTGCGGGCGGTCGGAGGTCCGATCAACCTGAACAACACCGGCTCCACGCTGGCCGATCTGATCCGCCTCAACACGGGGATCGCCCCGTCCGCAGCGGCCGGTGCGGGCAACCGCCTCGGCGTGGTCGGAGGCGACCTGGCAGGCTTCCCGAACGGGAGGCGGCTCGAGGACGACGTCACCGACGTCGAGCTGCGGGCGTTCGCCTGCGGCTACGGCCCGGTCGTCGGCCCGGTCGTCGCCGCGCTCGGCGAGTGCGGCGGCAACGCGAACCGCTCGCCGAACAACCTGCTCGGCGACGGCGTGGACGAGAACGATCGTCCGTTCCACGTCAACTTCCCCTATGCGGGAGAGCCGCATCAGGGCTACGAGCACGTCCACCACGGGGCACCCGGCGGCCCGTAAGCACGAACCGAGATGCGGGGTGCGGCGAACCAACGCCGCACCCCGCTATCGACCAAGGAGTTGGAAGAGATGAAGAAAGCAATCCTGGCGCTTGTGGCGATCCTCGCCACCGCCCTGGCGGCACTCGGCGCCGCGGTCGTCGGTTCCGGCCCGAGCGCCGGAACCGCGTCGAGCCATCGCGAAGCACCGCTGATCGCGGAGGACCCGAGCGCCGACAACACCGACCTCTACGCGTTCCGAAGCCCGGATCGGCCGAGCACGGTCACGATCGTCTCGAACTGGATCCCGGGCGAGGACACGGCGGCCGGCCCGAACTACTACACGTTCTCGCCGTCGGCGAAGTACAAGATCTCGATCGACCGGACGGGCGACGCCCGGGCCGACACGGTCTACGAGTTCCGGTTCGGCCGGAGCGCCGGGCCTGCGTTCCTCGGCAACACCGTCCAGAGCTGGTCGATGTGGAAGAACCGCAAGCTCGTCGCGCGCGGCAAGACCCCGCCGAACAACATCGGCCCGCGCTCGACGCCGAACTATCGTCAGCTCGCCGCCAAGGCGGTCGTGAGGGCAGGCAACGTCAACGTCTTCGCAGGTCAGCGCGACGACGCGTTCTTCGGCGACATCGGCGCGATCTTCGACCTGGTCGCGTTCCGCAAGGGCACGGGTGCCAACGGCGGCGGCAAGGACTTCTTCGCCGGCTACGCCGTCCACTCGATCGCGCTCCAGATCCCGATCGCGGAGCTCAACGCCAGGAACTCGACGATCGGCATCTGGTCGTCGACCGAGCGGCAGAACGTGACCGTGAACGGGAAGCTCAAGCGGGGCTGGACGCAGGTCTCCCGCATCGGCAACCCGCTCGTCAACGAGGTCGTCGTGCCGACGCCCTTCAAGGACGTCTGGAACCGCTCGGCGCCGGTCAACGACAAGCAGTTCGCCGGACCGGTGGTGACGCCGATCCTCGCGAAGCTGATGAACCAGCTCTACAAGGTGAACGCGCCCGAGACGAACCGCGACGATCTCGTCGCCGTGTTCGGCACCGGCGTCACGGGCCTGAACTTCACCGGCCCGACCGTGGCCGACCTGCTGCGGCTGAACTACTCGATCCCGGTGACGCCGAAGGCCAGGCAGAGCCGGCTCGGGGTCATCGGCGGCGACAACGGGGGCTTCCCCAACGGTCGCCGGCTCGAGGACGACGTGATCGACATCGCCGAGCGTGTGATGGCCGGGTTCCTGAAGGGGAACAAGGTCGAGCTCGGCGACGGCGTCAACGCCGGCGACATCGGCTCGATGGGCTTCTTCCCGTACCAGGCAGACCCGTCCTCCGGGTTCGGCAACACCAAGGGACAGCAGAAGCCGTAACGCACGAGTGGAGGGGGTCCGCACCTGCGGGCTCCCTCCCTCGAACCGCAAACCGCCATGAGATATCTGATCGCCACCATCGTCGTCATCGCTCTCGCCGCCGGCGCTCTGCTCGGCGGCGTCGTCCGCGAGTCACGCGCGGTCGAGCCGGTGCCGTCGACGAGCCCCATCCAGGCCGAGTCGCTCCGATCCGAGTTCGGCTCGCGCGACACGGGGGCGCTGCTCCGCCGGCTTCAGGACGAGGCGCGTGCCCGTCCGGATTCGGCCCAGACGAACGCTCTGCTCGGTCTGGCCTACGCGCAGCGAGCGCGCGAGACGGGCGACGCCGCCTTCTACTCCCGCGCAGAGACCGCGCTGCGCCGCGCGCACCGGCTCGCGCCGACGAATGTCTACGCGCTCACAGGTCTCGGCGGCCTGGCGCTCTCGCGGCACCGCTTCGCCGACGCGCTCGCGCTCGGCCGCAAGGCACGAGCCGCGGCGCCGATGTCCGCAGCGCCCTACGGGATCGTCGGCGACGCGCTCGTCGAGCTCGGCCGCTACGACGAGGCGTTCGAGGCATTCGACAAGATGGCGGCGCTGAAGCCGAACGCGTCCTCCTACGCGCGCGTCTCCTATGCCCGTGAGCTGACCGGCGACGTCCCCGGCGCGATCGAGGCGATGAATCTTGCTCTGGACGCGTCGATCGGCCGGCCCGAGGCGACAGCCTGGAGCGCCGTCGAGCGCGGCAAGCTCGAATGGTCGGTCGGGCGCGTCGATCGCGCCGCCGCATCCTTCAGGCTCGCGCTTGTCGTCGTCCCCGGCTACGCGCCGGCACTCGACGCGCTCGCCCGGGTCGAGCATGGCCGCGGGCGCACAAAGAAGGCGATCGAGCTCCAGCGCCAGGCGATCGAGGCGATTCCCCTCCCGCATCTCGTCGGCCAGCTCGGCGATCTACTCGCCGCCGCTGGTCGGCCCGCGGAGGCGCGCGAGCAGTACGACGTGGTCGGCGCGATCGAGCGGATCGAGGCCGCGAACGGCGTCGAGACGGATCTCGAGACGGCGCTCTTCCGGATCGACCACGGGATTCGCCTGCGCGAGTCTCTCCGGCTCGCCCGCGCGGCTCGCGCCGTTCGGCCTTCGGTGGTGGGCGACGACGTGCTCGCCTGGGCGCTCGCGCGCAACGGTCGCTGCGCCGAGGCGCGGGTCGCTTCCGAGCGCTCGCTGCGGCTCGGGCAGCGCGACGCGACCTTCTACTTCCACCGCGGGATGATCGAGCGGTGTCTCGGCTACTCGGCCGCGGCGAGGACGTGGTTCGGCCGCGCACTCGACCTCAACCCGCACTTCTCGATCCTCTGGGCGCCGGTGGCTCGAAAGGCCGTCGCATGAAGCGCGTCCTCGTTCTCCTCGCCTGTCTTGCGGCGCTCCTCGCTCCCGCCGCCGCCGAGGCCCATCCGCTCGGCAACTTCACGACGAACCGCTACTCCGAGCTCGTCGTCTCGGGCGACCGGCTCTACGTCCTCACCGTCCTCGACCTTGCCGAGATCCCGACGTTCCAGGATCGCTCGAAGCTCGCGCGGCTCGGTCGCGAGGAGTACGCGAGTCGGCTCGCGGCCGACGTCGTGCGCGGCCTCTCGGTCCGGTCGGCCGGCGAGCGGCTGGAGCTCCGCGAGCTCGAGCGGCGGCTGACGTTCCCTCAGGGCGTCGGCGGCCTGAAGACGACTCGCTTCGAGCTCGTCCTCGATGCCGGCCCGGCGGCGGCTGCGCGGAAGCTCACGATCGCCGACTCGACGTCCAAGGGCCGAGTCGGCTGGAAGGAGATCGTGATCCGCGCCGATCTCGACGCGAGCGTGACCTCAAGCTCGGTGCCCGCAGAGAGCTCTACCGATCGGCTGCGCGCCTACCCGGAAGATCTGCTCCAGAGTCCGCTCGAGGCGACGAGCGCGCAGGCGACGCTCGAGCCGGGAACCGAGCGCGGTGTGCCGCCGTCGCTCGACGGCTCGGCCGAGTCCTCCGGTCGAGCGACGACGACGAACGAGAGCGGTTTCGCTGCGCTCGTCGCCGAGGAGGAGCTGAGCGTCGGCTTCGTGCTCGTCGCGCTCCTCGTCGCAATGTTCTGGGGCGCTGCGCACGCGCTCACACCCGGCCACGGGAAGGCGATCATCGCCGGCTACATGGTCGGCACGCGCGGCAAGCCGCGACACGCGTTCCTGCTCGGGGGGATCGTCACGGTCACGCACACGATCGGTGTCTTCGCGCTCGGCCTCGTCACGCTCGGTCTCTCGGAGTTCATCGTTCCCGAGGATCTCTATCCGTGGCTCAACCTCGCCTCGGCGCTGCTCGTCGTCACGGTCGGTGTGATCGTGCTTCGCTCGCGTTACCAGGCCGTGAACGGTCACAGCCACGAGCACGGCCACGATCACCACCACGGCCACGACGGAGAGCACGGGCACAGCCACGTGCCCGAGCCCGGAACCGGGATCAAGGGGCTCGTCGCCGTCGGGATCTCGGGCGGGATCCTCCCCTGTCCGACGGCGCTCGTCGTCCTGCTCGCGGCGATCTCGCTGCACCGTGTCGCGTTCGGCCTGCTCCTGATCGTTGCCTTCAGCATCGGGCTCGCAACGGTCGTCTCCGGGATCGGACTCCTCGCGATCGGCGCCCAGCGCACCTTCAAGCGGATGAGCTTCGACGGCCCGATCGTCCGCGCGCTGCCCGCCGTGAGCGCGCTCCTGATCCTCGGGCTCGGCGTCCTGATGACGGTGCGCGCGCTGCCCAACGTGACGTGAACCGAACCTGTCGCTTCGGCGAACCAGTGACAGTTGCGAGAATCCGCTCGCGCGCGACGTAGGAGGAGGCGACGATGTTCGGGCTCGACGACTGGATCGCCGGCTTCTCCGACGGGAGGTCTCTCTGGATCGTGGTGCTCGTCGCGGTGTTCCTGGGGCTTCGCCACGCGTCCGATCCCGACCACCTCGCCGCGGTGACCGCGCTGATCGCCGCTGGGCGCAGCCGCGCCGGCCGAGCGGCGGCTCGCATGGGCTTCGCCTGGGGGCTCGGCCACGCCACCACGCTGTTTCTCTTCGGAGTCCCGATCGTCCTCTTCAACAGGTACCTCCCCGAGCGGTTGCAGCAGGGGGCGGAGACGGTGGTCGGGGTCGTGATCGTCTACCTCGCGGCACGTCTTCTCTACCGCTGGCGCACCGGGTTCTTCCACGTCCACGAGCACGACCACGACGGCGAGCGCCATGCGCATCTGCACACGCACGCGTCGAGCGGCTCGCACGAGCACGCGCACAAGCTGCGGACGCCGTTCGGCGCTTTCGGGATCGGCCTCGTCCACGGCATGGGCGGCAGTGCGGGCGTCAGCATCCTGCTGCTCGCCTCGATCGACTCGCAGCGGCTGGCCGTCGTCTCGCTCGTGATCCTCGCGATCTTCACCGCCGTCTCGATGACGCTCACCACGGCGGCGCTCGGCGCGACCTTGATGTCCGCTCCCGTCCGGCGGTCGTTCAACACTGTCGCGCCGGCTCTCGGTCTTGCGAGCCTGACGTTCGGAGTCTGGTACGCAGCCGCGGCCTGGAGCTTCGCGCCGTACCCGTTCTGAGCTGCCCGGCGTGAGATGATCCCGGCGATGCCCGGGCACCGCCACGCGTTCGAGCGCGATCTCGGGTCGTAGCGCCTCCGTGCCCGAGCCGCTGAACGTCGCCGAGTTCGAACGGCTTGCCGAAAGCTCGCTCGAGCCGGGCGCGTTCGACTACTTCGCTGGCGGGGCCGGAGACGAGCGCTGCCTGCGAGAGAACGTCGAGGCCTGGCGGCGGCTCCGGCTCCGTCCCCGCGTCCTCGTCGACGTCGGCGGCGTGACCGCCGCCACGACGGTGCTCGGCGCGCCGGTCTCGATGCCGCTGCTCGTCGCGCCGACGGCGTTTCACCGGATGGTGCATCCGGACGGGGAGCCGGCCACCGCCCGCGCGGCCGCGGCCGCCGGCACGATCATGTGCCTGTCGACGCTCGCGACCGCCGGCCCGGAGGAGGTGGCGGCTGCTGCCCCGGGTGCGCCGCGGTGGCTCCAGCTCTACGTCTTCAGCGAGCGGCACGTGACGCGCAACCTCGTCGAGCAGGCGGTGGAGCACGGGTTCGAGGCGATCGTGCTCACCGTCGACGCGCCGCTGCTCGGGCGGCGCGAGCGCGACCTGCGCACCGGCTTCCGGATCCCGGAAGACGTGCTCGTGCCGAGCGTTGCCGCGGCGATGGGGACCTGGACCGGCGCCACTCCGCTCGACGCCCTCTCGCGGATCGATCCGACCCTCTCCTGGCGCGACCTCGACGAGCTGGTGGCAGCGTCGCCGCTTCCCGTCGTAGTCAAGGGGATCCAGACGGCGGAGGACGCACACCTCGCCTGCGAGCACGGCGCAGCGGCGATCGTCGTCTCGAACCACGGCGGCCGACAACTCGACGCGGTCGCGCCGACGGCCGAGCTGCTCCCGGAGTGCGTCGACGCGGTCGCCGGCCGGATCGAGGTCTACGTGGACGGCGGGATCCGGCGGGGCTCGGACGTGGTGGCGGCACTCGCGCTCGGAGCGCGCGCCGTGCTCGTCGGACGCCCGGTGCTGTGGGGCCTCGCCCACGGCGGAGAGGCCGGTGCGACCCTCGTGCTCGAGCTTCTTCGCGACGAGATCGAGCTCGCCCTCGCGCTCTGCGGGTGTCCGAATCCTGAGGCGGTAACGCCCGCGCACGTCTCTAGAATCGGCGGCCCGTGACCCTCGAGACCCTGACCAGGAACGCCGTCGACGTCCTGCCCGCGGGTGGGCTCGCGGAGAAGCTGAAGCTCGGCCGTCCACTGCGGGTCAAGCTCGGGATCGACGTGACGTCGCCCGACATCCACGTCGGGCGCGGGATTCCGCTCCAGCGCATGCGCGCCTTCCAGGATGCGGGCCACCTCGGCGTCCTCATCATCGGCGACTACACGACGCGGATCGGCGATCCCTCGGGGCGCTCCGCCGAACGTCCGATCCTCTCCGACGAGGAGATCGACGCAGATGCGAAGACCTACGTCGAGCAGGCGTTTCAGATCATCGACAGGGAGCGAACGGAGATTCGCTTCAACAGCGAATGGCTCTCCGACCTCGACTTCGCCGAGATCCTCCGGCTCACGCGGACCGTCACGGTCGCCCAACTCCTCGAGCGAGACGATTTCGCGAAGCGTTTTGCCTCGCGGGAGCCGATCTCGGTCTCGGAGCTCCTCTATCCGCTGATGCAGGCATACGACTCGGTTGCCGTGCGCGCGGACGTCGAGCTCGGGGGCACGGATCAGCTCTACAACCTGCTCGCCGGCCGGATGGTCATGGAAGCGTACGGGCTCGAGCCGCAGGTCGTCCTCACGACGCCGCTCCTCCTCTCGTGGGACGGCGCCAAGATGAGCTCGTCGGTCGGGAACAACATCCCGCTCACGGCTCCGCCGGAGGAGCAGTTCGGCCGGACGATGCGGATTCCGGACACGCAGCTCTCCGAGTGGTACACGCTGGTTCTCGAACGGGAGCCGCCGGCGGGAGAACCGATGGCTGCGAAGCTCGAGCTCGCGCGCGCGATCGCTGCGCGGTCGCACGGGGACGTGGCGGCTACGGCCGCCGAGGCGCACTTCACGCGCGTCGTCCGCGAAGGCGGAGCACCGGATGACATCTCTGAGACGCCGCTGCCCGAGGGGGACCCGGTGCACCTGCCGGCCGCGCTGGCGACGGCCTTCGGTCTCTCGACGAGCGAGGCGCGACGGTTGATCGGCCAGGGCGGCGTCAAGCTCGGCGGCGAGGTCGTCCGCGAGCTCGACGTAGCCCGCGCGACCCTCCGCGACGCGACCCTGCAGGCCGGCAAGCGACGCTTCACGAGGTTTCGCGAGCCCGCCGACGCTTGACAGTCCCTCGTCGTTTGCTACTGTTCTTCGGCCGCCCGCGAGGGTCGGCGTCGAAAGAGTCCCGTCCTCGACCTACGGAGCGCCTCCAAGCCCGATCGGATACGATCAAGAACGTGAAGCTTGGTGGCCTCTGGCGCGAGTCGGAGGCTTTTTTACGCCGGTCGAGCCCGGCACTGGTCTTTGAAAACTCAGCAGCGTGCGTTTACGTCGAGACCTGAGCAGGCTCGCTTTGCGATCCTGTTCGGGCCAAGAACGAAAACCTGTCTTGCCTCTTCGGAGGCAGACTTTGAGCACAAGCTCAAGGTGAAAAGATCGTCCTTCGGGACGAACACAACTTCACGGAGAGTTTGATCCTGGCTCAGGACGAACGCTGGCGGCGCGCTTAACACATGCAAGTCGAGCGAGAACCAGACCTTCGGGTCTGGGGACAGCGGCGAACGGGTGAGTAACACGTGGGTAATCTGCCCTCGATTCTGGGATAGCCCGGGGAAACCCGGATTAATACCGGATAGCCTCTTGAGCTTTCGGGCTCTCGAGAAAAGGTAGCTTCGGCCTCCGATCGAGGATGAGCCCGCGGTGGATTAGCTTGTTGGTGGGGTAATGGCCTACCAAGGCGACGATCCATAGCTGGTCTGAGAGGACGATCAGCCACACTGGGACTGAGACACGGCCCAGACTCCTACGGGAGGCAGCAGTGGGGAATCTTGCGCAATGGGCGAAAGCCTGACGCAGCGACGCCGCGTGGGGGAAGAAGGCCTTAGGGTTGTAAACCTCTTTCAGCAGGGACGAAGCCACTCGGGTTAATAGCCCAGAGGGTGACGGTACCTGCAGAAGAAGCCCCGGCTAACTACGTGCCAGCAGCCGCGGTAATACGTAGGGGGCAAGCGTTGTCCGGATTTATTGGGCGTAAAGAGCGTGTAGGCGGCCGCACAGGTCCGTTGTGAAAACTGGAGGCTTAACCTTCAGACGTCGATGGAAACCGTGCGGCTAGAGTCCGGAAGAGGAGAGTGGAATTCCTGGTGTAGCGGTGAAATGCGCAGATATCAGGAAGAACACCCGTGGCGAAGGCGGCTCTCTGGGACGGTACTGACGCTGAGACGCGAAAGCGTGGGGAGCGAACAGGATTAGATACCCTGGTAGTCCACGCCGTAAACGATGGGTGCTAGGTGTGGGGGGTGTCGACTCCCCCCGTGCCGAAGCTAACGCATTAAGCACCCCGCCTGGGGAGTACGGCCGCAAGGCTAAAACTCAAAGGAATTGACGGGGGCCCGCACAAGCAGCGGAGCATGTGGTTTAATTCGACGCAACGCGAAGAACCTTACCAAGGCTTGACATGCACTTGAATGTCGTGGAAACACGGCAGCCTTTCGGGGCAAGTGCACAGGTGGTGCATGGCTGTCGTCAGCTCGTGTCGTGAGATGTTGGGTTAAGTCCCGCAACGAGCGCAACCCCTGTCCTATGTTGCCAGCGCGTAATGGCGGGGACTCATAGGAGACTGCCGGTGACAAATCGGAGGAAGGTGGGGATGACGTCAAGTCATCATGCCCCTTATGTCTTGGGCTACACACGTGCTACATTGGCCGGTACAAAGGGCTGCGATGCCGCGAGGCGGAGCGAATCCCAAAAAGCCGGTCTCGGTTCGGATTGGAGGCTGAAACTCGCCTCCATGAAGGCGGAGTTGCTAGTAATCGCGAATCAGCAACGTCGCGGTGAATACGTTCCCGGGCCTTGTACACACCGCCCGTCACACCACGAAAGTTGGCAATACCCGAAGCCGGTGGGCTAACCTCTTTGAGGAGGCAGCCGTCGAAGGTAGGGTCGATGATTGGGGTGAAGTCGTAACAAGGTAGCCGTAGCGGAAGCTGCGGCTGGATCACCTCCTTTCTAGGGATATCGGAGCTCTTACTCCGATAGGCGTCGAGCTCGTAGATGCTTCCTCATCTCGAGGAATCGTCCGATGACTCGATTCGCCTAGAAGCTACGTCGACCTCGACGCATGACTTCCGTACGCTGCTGAGTTTTGAGAGACCGTGCCTCGAGGTGCGGTTACCTCAGTGATGGGTGGGCCGCCGGCCCGCGCGCACCTTGAAAACTCCATAGCGACAACACAACGTGTTCTTTCTGATCAAGAGAATAAGAGCACACGGTGGATGCCTTGGCGCCAAGAGCCGATGAAGGACGTGGGCGGCTGCGATAAGCCCGGGGGAGATGCTGACCAATCGCTGATCCCGGGATTTCCGAATGGGGAAACCTACGCGTGGTAATGCGCGCGTGCTCTTGCCTGAATACATAGGGCAAGCAGTGGCAAGCTGGGGAACTGAAACATCTTAGTACCCAGAGGAAAGGAAAGAAACCTCGATTCCCTGAGTAGTGGCGAGCGAAAAGGGAACAGCCCAAACCAGAGTGATGTGACAGGCGGCAGCCGTTGTCACTCCGGTGTTGTAGGGCCTGTCTTGATCCGCCTGCCGGCGGGTCGGCGAGTTACAAAGTTGTGCGTTAGTCGAAGTGAATGGAAATTCACACCGCAGAGGGTAATGGTCCCGTAGACGAAAGCGCACAGCCTCGCTTGACAGGTACCTGAGTACGGCCGGGCACGGGAAACCCGGTCGGAACCCGCGGGGACCACCCCGCAAGGCTAAGTACTCCTTGGCGACCGATAGTGAACTAGTACCGTGAGGGAAAGGTGAAAAGCACCCCGGAAGGGGAGTGAAATAGTACCTGAAACCGTGTGCTTACAAGCGGTCGGAGCAGGCTTGTCCTGTGACGGCGTGCTTTTTGCATAACGAGCCAGCGAGTTACTCTTACACGGCAAGGTTAAGGAAACGGAGCCGTAGCGAAAGCGAGTCTGAATAGGGCGATTCAGTCGTGTGAGGTAGACCCGAAACTGAGTGATCTACCCATGGGCAGGTTGAAGCGGGGGTAAGACCCCGTGAAGGACCGAACCGACCTCGGTTGAAAACGGGGCGGATGACCTGTGGGTCGGAGTGAAAGGCTAATCAAACTCAGAGATATCTGGTTCTCCCCGAAATATATTTAGGTATAGCGTCACGCGTTCAATACCGGTTGTAGAGCACTGTTTGGTCTAGGGGGCCTACCAGCTTACCGAAATCAGGCAAACTCCGAATGCCGGTATTCCAGAGCGTGGCAGTCAGACTGCGGGGGATAAGCTTCGTGGTCGAAAGGGAAACAGCCCGGACCGTCGGCTAAGGCCCCTAATTCCATGCTAAGTGGGAAACGATGTCCGATTGCAAAGACAACCAGGATGTTGGCTTAGAAGCAGCCACCATTCAAAGAGTGCGTAACAGCTCACTGGTCAAGTGGTCGGGCGCGGACAATGTAACGGGGCTCAAGCATGGAGCCGAAGCCACGGACTTCACGAGCAATCGTGGAGTGGTAGGGGAGCGTTCCCATGCCGGCGAAGCGGCGGCGTAAGCCAGCCGTGGAGGCATGGGAAGTGAGAATGCTGGCATGAGTAACGAAAGAGGAGTGAGAAACTCCTCCGCCGAATGCCTAAGGGTTCCTGAGTAAAGCTAATCTGCTCAGGGTTAGTCGGGACCTAAGCCGAGGCCGAAAGGCGTAGGCGATGGACAACAGGTTGATATTCCTGTACCACGTCCCAACCGCTATCACCGATGGCGGGACGGGGTAGGCTATGGAAGCCCGGTTATTGGATTCCGGGGTAACCGCGTAGGGCGGGTGATAGGGAAATCCGTCACCCAGCAAGCCTGAGACGGGATGCCGAGCTCAGCGATGAGCGAAGTTCCAGAAGCCATGCCTCCTAGAAAAGCGTCTAGGGAGGTTGGACGTGCCCGTACCAAAACCGACACAGGTAGGCAGGTAGAGAATACCAAGGCGATCGGAAGAACCCTCGTTAAGGAACTCGGCAAAATGGTCCCGTAACTTCGGGAGAAGGGACGCCCCGGTAGGGTGACGCGGATTTACTCCGTCGAGCCTGAGGGGGCCGCAGTGAAACGGCCCAAGCGACTGTTTACCAAAAACACAGGTCTCTGCGAAGTCGTAAGACGACGTATAGGGGCTGACGCCTGCCCGGTGCCGGAAGGTCACGAGGAGAGGTTAGCCTTCGGGCGAAGCTTTGAATCCAAGCCCCGGTAAACGGCGGCGGTAACTATAACCGTCCTAAGGTAGCGAAATTCCTTGTCGGGTAAGTTCCGACCTGCACGAATGGCGTAACGACTTGGGCGCTGTCTCAACGAGGGATCCGGTGAAATTGTAGTCTCGGTGAAGATGCCGAGTACCCGTGGTTGGACGGAAAGACCCCGTGCACCTTTACTGCAGCTTTACGTTGGAGTCTGGGATTCGTTGTCCAGGATAGGTGGGAGCCTTTGAAGCCGGGACGCTAGTCTCGGTGGAGGCAATCTTGGGATACCACCCTTCGTGTTCTGGGCTTCTAACCCGATGCCGTGATCCGGGTCGGGAACAGCGTGAGGTGGGCAGTTTGACTGGGGCGGTCGCCTCCTAAAATGTAACGGAGGCGCGCAAAGGTTCCCTCAGCACGGTTGGAAATCGTGCGTAGAGCGCAAAAGCATAAGGGAGCTTGACTGCGAGACTGACAAGTCGAGCAGGGACGAAAGTCGGCTTTAGTGATCCGGCGGTTAAGAGTGGAATTGCCGTCGCTCAACGGATAAAAGGTACGCCGGGGATAACAGGCTTATCCTCCCCAAGAGTCCACATCGACGGGAGGGTTTGGCACCTCGATGTCGGCTCGTCGCATCCTGGGGCTGAAGCAGGTCCCAAGGGTTGGGCTGTTCGCCCATTAAAGCGGTACGCGAGCTGGGTTCAGAACGTCGTGAGACAGTTCGGTCCCTATCCACCATGGGCGCTGGAAGTTTGAGAGGAGTCGTCTCTAGTACGAGAGGACCGAGACGAACAGGCCACTGGTGTATCAGTTGTTCTGCCAAGAGCACTGCTGATTAGCTACGCCTGGATGGGATAACCGCTGAAAGCATCTAAGCGGGAAGCCCACCTCAAGATGAGACTTCCCATCCTCTAGAAGGAGTAAGGGCCGTGGAAGACGACCACGTTGATAGGCCGGCGGTGTAAGCGCAGCAATGCGTTCAGCTGACCGGTACTAATTGCCCGAGGTCTTGATTTAGAACACTCGTGCGGTTGCTATGGAGTTTTGAGGGTGCGCCGAAGCGTCGGGCGTGCATTCACAAGTTTCGGCGGTCATAGCGTCGGGGGTACACCTCTTCCCATTCCGAACAGAGAAGTTAAGCCCGTCAGCGCCGATGGTACTCGGGGCGAAAGCCCCCGGGAGAGTAGGACGCCGCCGAATTAGTTCGAGCAGGAGCCGCGCAAGCGGCTCTTTCTCGTTCCTCTAGAATTCCTTCCGGTGGAGCTCTCGGACGGACGGCTCATCCTGCGCCCGCCGGAGGACAGCGACGTCGAATGGGTCGTTCGCGCGTGTCGAGATCCCGAGAACCAGCGCTGGCTACCGCTCCTCCCGTTCCCGTACGAGCGCAGCGACGCGGAGTGGTGGATCGATCGCTGCAAGCGCGTCTGGGTCGACCAGACAGCGGCGCCTTTCATCATCGTGGACGTCGCCACGGGCGAGCGACTCGGCACGATCGAGTTGCGAACTGCTGAGCCGGCCGACGTCGGATACTGGCTGGCGCCCGAGGGACGAGGCCGAGGCGCCATGACCGACGCGTTGCGGCTCCTCATGCGCTATGCGTTCGAGGATCGGCGTCTGCCGGGGGTGGAGCTCTTCACGCTGCTCGACAACACCCGGTCGCAGGCAGTGGCAAGGCGAGCCGGCTTTCGTCCGGCGGGCATCGTTCCGAGAAAGATCGAGAGCCGAGACGGCGCGCGCCATGATGCTTTGCGCTTCGTGCTGGACGCGCCGCACAGATCAGGCGGCGGCTGAGATCGACTCGAGTGCTCGTAGGCGAGCGACTCGATCTCCGATCGGCGGGTGCGTCACGAACAGGGCGGCCAGCCCTTCTTCCGCGAATGGGTTGACCGTGTACAGCGGCTCGGTCGCGGGATTGGCGGCGAAGCTGACCAGCTCGCTCGCCTGGTCGAGTCGCAGCAACGCATCGGAGAGTCCATGGGGCGACCCGCAGATGCCGGCTGCAACCCGATCTGCTGCGAGCTCCCGCTTCGGGGAGAGCAGGAGGTGGACGAACGCCGAGGCAGTGGGACCGAGGACGGCGAGCAGGGCGCGCTCGAGAAACCCGCCGATTCGAGATGTCTCGATCAGCATCACCGCGAGCATGGTCGCGAAGGTCTGCACGAGCACGTCACGCGAACGCACGTGGGCGAGCTCGTGCGCGAGGACGCCCTCGAGCTCGGCCGGGGGAAGCGCGAGCAGCAGGCCTGTGCTGAGCGCAAGCGCCGAACCGCGTGGGCCGCGCCCCGCAACGAATGCACGTGGGAACCCGTCGTCGATCAGGTACAGCTTCGGCGGCAGGATCCCGAGCTTCGCGGCCAAGACGCCCACTGTGGATGCCAGCCGCGGATCTTCGGCCAGCGCGTACTCCCTGGCGCCGAGCATTCCGAGCAGAGCGCGATCCGCGTACGCGTAGACGGCCGCTGCGGCAAGCAGCGCACAGAAGCCGAAGAGGGACGCTGTGCGATAGCCGCCGATCGCCCAGCCGATCGCGCCGAGGAACGCGCACAGGATCAGCACGAGCAGCCAGGCTTTCGCGAGGTTGCGGGCGGCAGCCAGCCGCATCAGCTAGGTGTCGTCGACGTCGCGCTCGTCGTCGCCCAGTCCGCGCGGCGGCCAATCGGGCTCCGGTGCATCGCAGCGACTCGAGCAGTGGAGTGAGGCGACGTTCTGCAGCGGCACGAGGATATGACCGTTGAGCTCGATGTGCGGAACGTCCTCGATCGAGCAGTAGGCGGTGAGCACGCCCTCCTGATACTCGCCGCCGAAGAGCGCGATCTCGATCTGCTCGCCCTTGTACTTGTTGGTGTAGTCCTCCACGAGGGGTCAGTCTAACGAGCGGAGCTCGCCGTCCTGGACGCCGATCCTTGCGACGTGGCAGTTGGCGATGTGGCCGTCGCCGCCTGCGGCGCAGTGGCGAAGGATCGCCCTGAGTGGGCCGCCGTGCGAGACGACGAGGACGCGTCCCCCAGGATGACGTGCGGCGATCTCACGCACGCTCGTGAGGACGCGTTCGGCGAGTTCCTCGCTCGTCTCGGCGTCGCCCCAGGGGCCGCCGTTCGCGTGCGGAAAGCGTTCGCGGATCTCGGTGTCGAGCAGCCCTTCCCAGGTGCCGAAGTTCTTCTCGCGGAGAGCGGGCAGCACCTCGACCTTGAGTCCGTGTGGCTCTGCGACCGCCCGTGCAGTCTCGCGCGCACGGGCCAGGTCGCTTGCATAGACCGCATCGAGGTGCGCCTCGCGAAGCTCGGCAGCGAGCGTCCGTGCCTGCGCCTCGCCGGTCGCGTTCAGTGGGCGGTCACTGTGCCCTTGGACGCGCCGCTCGACGTTCCAGTCGGTTTCGCCGTGACGGACGAAGAGGATCTCTGTCACGGCTTGTACGCTAGCCGCGTGGACCTCGGGCTCGGTGGCAAGGCGTGCATCGTCACCGGCTCGACGGCTGGGATCGGGCTGGAGACGGCACGGCTGCTCGTCGCCGAGGGGGCACGCGTCGTCACCTGCGGCAGAAGCGCGGCCCCCGGGATCGGCGAGGCGTTGCACGTCGTGGCCGATCTCTCCGAGGCCGAAGCGCCGACGACCGTGGTCGATCGGACTGTCGCGGAGCTCGGCGGGCTCGACGTGCTGATCAACAACGTCGGCTTCGCCGTCCACGCGCGCTTCGAGCAGGTGCCAGACGAGGACTGGGATTCGATGTGGCAGCTGAACGTGATGAGCTACGTGCGCGCGATCCGCGCCGCGCTTCCGCAGCTCCGGACGTCGCGCGGCGCGATCGTGAACGTGTCCTCGACGGCGGGCAAGCGACCGTCGGTCGGGATGCCGCACTACTCGGTGACGAAGGCTGCCGTGCTCTCGCTCTCGCGCCTCGTCGCCGATTCGTTTGCGGTCGACGGCATCCGCTGCAACGCCGTCACGCCGGGACCGACCGCGACGGATGCCTGGCTTGGAGAGGGTGGCCTCGCCGACCAGCAGGGCGGCGATCGCGACGCCGTGCTCGCGAAGGTCGGGGCCGGCCGGCCGCTAGGGCGGTTGGCGGAGCCGGAGGAGATCGCCGCCGTGATCGCGTTCCTGGCCTCCCCGCGCGCGTCCTACGTCACGGGCGCCGCGTGGTCGGCCGACGGCGGCACCGTCCCGATCATTCTCTAACCTGGGCGGGTGGAACAGATCGCGGGTCGCGTCGCCGACGCCTTCGAGGTACGCACTCGCACGGCCGAAGACGCGCTTTCGCCGCTTGCTGTGCGCTCCTACGAGACGCGTGGCCGCCTGCGAGACGAGGAGGAGTGCGGTGTCCGCACGCCGTTCCAGCGGGATCGCGACAGGATCCTCCACTCCAAGCCCTTCCGCCGGCTGAAGGGGAAGACGCAGGTCTTCATCGATCCCGGCGGCGACCACTATCGGACGCGGATGACGCACACGCTCGAGACGACGGGAATCGCCAGGGTCGTTGCTCGCGCGCTCCGCCTGAACGAAGATCTGACCGAGGCGATCGGACTCGGGCACGACACCGGTCATCCGCCCTTCGGCCATGCGGGCGAGGAGCAGCTCGACCTCTGCCTCCGCGAGCGCTTCGGCACCCGGTTCCGCCACAACGAGCAGTCGCTCCGGATCGCCGAGCAGCTCAATCTGACCGAGGAGGTGCGCGACGGGATCCACACGCACACGGGCCCTCGCGAGCCGGCGACGCTCGAGGGAAAGATCGTCCGGCTGGTCGATCGAGTCGCCTACATCAATCACGACATCGACGACGCGATCCGCTTCGGGATCCTGCGGGCGGAGGAGCTGCCTCGCGCAGAGCTCGAGTTGCTGGGTGAGCGCGGCTCGGCTCGCATCGACACGCTCGTGCACGACCTGATCGAGAGCTCGGAGGACGCCGGCGACATCGTCCAGAGCGAGGACGTCGGCAACGCGATGCTCGCGCTCCGCTCGTTCATGTTCGAGCACGTCTACCTCGGCCCGCACGCGCGTGCCGAGCACGAGCGCGCACACGGGACGATCCGCCGGATCTTCGACCGCCTCGCGGAGCGCGGCGACACGGAGGACGAGATCCGCGCGTTCGTCTCCGGGATGACCGATCGCTTCGCGCTCTCGTACGCTGACTCTCTCTAGTGGCGCGGATCAAGGAACAGTCGGTGCGGGAGGTCGTGGCCGCGACGGACATGGTCGAGGTCGTGAACGGACGAACGTCCCTGCGCCGCGCCGGCTCGCATTGGACCGGCCGGTGCCCCTTCCACGAGGAGAGGACTCCGAGCTTCTCCGTCAATCCCCTCGAGAAGCTCTTCTACTGCTTCGGCTGCGGTAAGGGCGGCGATGCGATCACGTTCGTCCGCGAGACCGAGGCGCTCGACTTCGTCGAGGCGGTCGAATGGCTCGCCGAGCGATTCAGGGTCACGCTCGAGTACGAGGAGATCTCGCCGGCGCTCGAAGAGTCCCGCAAGCGGCGTGATCGGCTGCACGCGCTGCTCGAGCAGGCGACGAGCTTCTACGAGCGGCACCTCTGGGACTCTCCGGCGGGAGAGCCGGTGCGGGGTTATCTGGTGGGGCGCGAGCTGCAGGAACCCATCTGCCGTGAGTTCCGCCTCGGGCTCTCGCCAGGCGAAGGTCTCGCACGGAAGGCACTGGAGAAGGGCTTCACGCGGGAGGAGCTACGGGCGGCAGGGCTGACCAACGCGGCCGATCGCGACTACTTCCCGCCCCGGCTGATGTTTCCGCTCGCCGACGCGCGCGGCCGGATCGTCGGCTTCCAGGCGCGCAAGCTCCACGACGACGATCCGATGCGCGGCAAGTACGTCAACACCCCCGAGACGGAGCTCTTCCACAAGTCGGCCGTCCTCTACGGTCTCCACCTGGCCCGAACCGCGATCGCGAAGCAGGAGCGCGCCGTGGTCGTCGAGGGGAACACCGACGTGATCGCGCTGCGCCAGGTGGGGTTCGAGCCGGTGATCGCCTCGATGGGAACCGCGCTCACCGAGCGCCAGCTCAAGGAGTTGCAGCGGCTGACCCGCCGCGTCTATCTCTGCTTCGACGCCGACGCGGCGGGAGAGGAGGCGACGCTCCGCGGGATGGAGCTCGCGACGACCCTCGGCCTGGACGTCCGCGTGGTCGCTCTGCCCAAGGGGCAGGATCCGGCTGACGCGCCCGCGGGCTTCGAGGAGCGACTCGAAGCAGCCGAGAGCTATGTGGTGTATCGCGTTCGGCTCGAGCTCGAGCGGGCGGCGGACTCGCAGGAGGCGTTCGCGCGCGTGCGCGGGACGCTCGAGCGAACCGAGGATTCGCCCGAGTGGCAGGAGGCCCGCCGGATCGTCGCGAGCCGGCTCAACCTCCCGAGTCAGACGCTGTCGAGTCTCGTGCCGAAGGGAGGTGTGCGCACGCTCACGCAGGAGCTCTCGCCGCGGATGCTGCAGAAGGGAGACCGGCTCGAGCGTGACGCCCTGGCGGCGTGCGTTGCCGAGCCGGGGCTCGTGGCGTTGTTGACGGAGGTCTCCGCCGATCACTTCGACGACCCGCTTCATCGGCGGTTTCGGGATCAGCTCGTCGGTGGCGGTGACGACCCCGAGCTGGTGACGCTCCATGCCGAGCTCGACGCCCGCGCGGCGCGCGAGGGGCTCGACGAACGCACGGGCAAGGAGCTCCTGCTCAACCTGCGCGAGCGGCGGTTGCGCCGCGAGCTTGCAAGTGCCGACCTTGACCGGATGAAGGAGCTCCAGACCGCGCTTTCGCGAATTCGGGAGGCGATCCTCGAGCTCGCCTGAGGCCGGCGCACCGCTCGGTACAATCCGCCGCGCTTTCCCCGGTAGCTCAATTGGCAGAGCGGCGGACTGTTAATCCGTAGGTTGTCGGTTCGAGTCCGACCCGGGGAGCTCAGCGTGTCACGACGACGGGCACCGCGTCCCGATGCCGAACGGAACCGTCGTCTGCTTCCCCTCGGATGTGAACAGCAACGGGACGCAGGCCGTGCGGACGCGAAGGTCAAAGCCGCCGTCGAACACGTTCCACGGCAGCCCGTAGGAGGGGCAGCTCGGGAACCGGAGCGAATGGACGCGCTTCTTGTCGCCCCACGAGATGGCAGCGCGGTCGCGCCACTCTTCGGGAACGGTGATCTCCACAGGCGGCGCGCCTGCGCGGACGGTGAGCCCGGTTTCGGCGAAATACGGCCAGTTCTTGGCGCCGCTCGGAGTTGCGGCGTCGCCTCTGTAGCCGGCGGTGACGTAGACGACGTCGAGAACGAGCCGGTCGTCGAGCTCCGTGCCGGAGTACCTCGCCCCGCCGAGGCTCGTCTCGCACGGCACGACGGGAGCATCCGAGTCCGAGGCGGCCTCGACGGGCGGTTCCGACGTCGGCTCCTCGTTGCCGCCGCAACCCGCAGCGCCGATCCCGGCGAGTACGACTGCGGCGAGCGACGCTGCGACCCCTACGCGCTTCACGACGGCATTAGAGCAGTCGTGGCCGCGCTTCCCGCTCGTAAGCTCCGGACATGGCCAGCAGCCGCGCCGACTTCGCCTCGATCATGAGCGCGTTCCCGACCGGGGTCGCGATCGTGACGACCCTCGACGACGAGGGGAGGCCACGGGGTCTGACGACGAACGCCGTCTGCGCCGTCTCGGCAGACCCACCGCTGCTCCTCGTCTGTGTCGCCCGGACGAGCCGAACGCTCGAGGCGCTCCGGCATGCGAAGCGCTTCGTCGTCAACTTCATGAGCGACGGCCGCGCCGACCTCTGCGCGCTCTTCGCGTCGAAGGCGGAGGACAAGTTCGCAGACGTCCGCTGGGAGCCGGGGCTCGGCGGCGTGCCGTGCCTGACCGAGGATGCGCTCGCCTATGCGGAGTGCCTGACCGAGCAGGAGCTCGAGGCGGGCGACCACCTGATCCTGATCGGCCTCGTCGAGTCGGGCAGCCCGCCCGACCCAGAGCGCGTCCCGATCCTCTACTTCCGTCAGGCCTACGGCAGCACCCCGACCGCGGCCTCGTAGGCGCGACGCGCGGCCTGCTCGACGGGGAGCGACCAGAGCGAGTCGGGCTGCTCGGGATCGCCGAAGATCTCGACGTCCCACGAGCCGCGAAAGCCGGCGTCCGCCAGGATCGCCGCGAGCTCGCGCGTCCTCGAGATTCCCTCGCCCGGAAGCGCACGATCGGCTCGTCCGGCTGGAAACCAGTCGGCGACGTGCACCCCGGTGATCCGGTCGACGTGCTCCCGGAGGTCGTCCTCGATCGTCGGCGTGTCCCAGACGTGCCACAGGTCGACCATGATCCCGACGTCCGGAAGGCCGGCCTCCGCGAGCAGGTCGAGCGCCGCCGGGATCGTGGTGACGAGCGTCAGGCCGTCTCGCTCGGAGGTGTGGATCGGCTCGAGGCCGAGTTTGCACCCCCGCGGTCGCAGCGGCCGCCGCCACGCGTTGCAGGCCCTGAACGACGACTCGGCGTGCGTCGGCCTCGCTCAGGTCCCCTGCCGGGCCGGTCAAGAGCAGCACGGACTCCGGCTCGTAGCGGGCGAAGCGGACCATGCTGGCGCAGAGCGACTCGATCCGCTCCTCGACGTCGAGCGGGCCTTCGATCACGGCGTTCGGCAGGATCGACGGGACGAGCGGAACGCAGTTCGTGGCGCGAAGGCCGCTTTCGCGGAACGCCGCCAGGTCGGACTCGTCGTCTCCGAGCTTCGACTCCCAGATCCCGATTCCGTCGAATCCGGCTGCGGCATAGGCGCGCAGGTCGTCGCGGAAGCTCGCTCCGGGCGTCGAGATCTCGCTCAGCGACAGCGGCATCAGAGACCCGGCAGCTTCGAGAGCAGGCGACGCGGAAGCGGCGGCCGCGTCAGTCGCTTCGCGGTGAGATAACCGGAGCCCGCGCCGAGTCCTGGCCCGGGATGCGTGCTCGCGCCGATGTGGAAGAGGCGCTCGACCGGCGTCTCGTGGCCCGGTGTCGCGGGAGTCGGCCGCCAGAGCAGGTTCTGGTCGAGCGCGCACGAGCCGCCGTAGATGTCGCCGCCGACCCAGTTCGGGTTCGCCGCGGCGATCTCGGCTGGGCCGAGCACGACGCGCCCGAGCGTCGCCGAGCTCAGGTTCTCGATGTGGCCGCCGAGCCGCTCCACGATCCGATCGGCGTACGCCTCGCGGAGCGGCTCGTCCCAGCCGTTCGCCGTCTCGAGCTCGTCTGCGGCATCGCCCTTCGGCTCCGACGGCAGCTCCTGGAGCTGGATCCAGAGGATCCCTTTTCCCTCCGGCGCGCGCGACGGATCGACCGCGAGCGGCTGTCCGCAGACGATCGTCGCCTCGGTGGGGAGGAGGCCGCGCTCGGCCTCGTTGACAGCGCGCGAGACGCCGTCCAGGCCGGGCGTGACGTGCACGATCGGCGTTCGCCCAAGCCGCTCGTCGCCGCGCCAGCGCGGCAGCTCGTCGAGCGCGAGATGGATCTGCATCTCGCCTCGCCCGTAGCGGAAGCGGCGCGCCGCGTCGCGGACGTTCGCCGGTGCATTGCCCTCGGACAAGAGCCGGCCGTAAAGCTGGGTCGGGGTGACGCAAGCGAGCACGGCGCGTGAGGCCGCGATCGTCTCGCCGCCCGCGAGCCTCACCGCTGTCGCTCGGCCGTCGGAGACGACGATCCGCTCCACCTCGGACTCGGTCCGAAGCTCACCGCCGGCCTCGCGGACGATCGTCGCCAGGCCGTCCACGAGCTTCACCCCGCCGCCGCGCGGAACGGGCATCCCGCCGAGCTGGAGCGCGCACGCGATCACCTGCGTCATGAAGCCGGAGGTCGCCTGATCCGGGCCGAGCCCGGTGTGCAGCACCCACGGCGCGAGGAGCCCGTGAGCCGCCTCGTCGTCGAACGTCTCCGTCAGCCAGTCGCGCGCGGTCGTGAGCACCCGGCCGCCGAACTCGAGCAGCCCGCGCCGCCCGAAGCGCGCGTACGCCTGCCGGCCGAGCCCGAGCCCGGCGGTCGACCAGAGCTCCGTGCCGAGGACGCCGAAGGCGAGATCCGCGTTGGCCATGAACTCGTCGAACTGCCGAGGCCAGGCGTCGCCGAGCTCGGCGGCGTTCGCGGCGCCGTCCGTCGAGAGAAAGACGCTCGAGCCGTCGGGAAACGCCGATCCCGTCGCGAGCTCCGTGTTGAGGTACTCGACGCCGAGGCGGTCGAGATCGGGCTTCAGCTCGGCGTAGGCGGGCGAGCCCGTCCAGAGCGGGTGCCAGGAGGCGAAGACCTCGTGCGTGAAACCGGGCTCGATCAGCCCGTCGACCGTGCGAATCGCGCCTCCGAGCCACTCGTTCCGCTCCAGCACGCAGACCTTCCAGCCGGCTTTCGCGAGGAGCGCTGCACCCGCGAGAGAGTTGATCCCGCTGCCGACGAAGACCGCATCGAAGCCCGCCATTGCGGCCGAGCGTACTGCCTCGACATGTCCCTGGTTCGATGACATGTCAGGGGGAATTCTGCGTAGGATCAGCGTCATGCTCCTGCGAGAGGTCGAGTACGCGCGGCCGGGATCGGTCGAGGAAGCGATCCGGCTACTCGCGGGCCACGAGGGTGCGCGCGCGCTCGCCGGCGGTCAGACGCTCGTGAACGTGATGAAGGCGCGTGCCGCGTCGCCCGACGTGCTCGTCGACCTGAACCGGCTCGAGGAGCTGCGTGCGATCTCCGTCTCGGGCGACACGCTCGAGCTCGGGGCGATGGCGACCTACGCGCAGATCATGGGGTCGTCGGAAGTGCAGGTCGCGCGGCCGATCCTCTGCGAGGTCGTCGCCCAGATCGCGGACGTCCAGGTGCGGAACCGCGGCACGATTGGCGGCAACGTCTGTTCGAGCGACCCGACGAACCACCTGCCGCCGCTGCTCGTTGCGCTCGACGCCTCGTTCACGATTCGCGGCTCGAACGGCGAGCGGACCGTGGCCGCAGCCGACTTCTTCCTCGGCGTCTACATGACCGCGGTGGCGGAGGGCGAGCTGCTCGTCTCGATCTCGATCCCTGCCTCCGCCAACGCAGCCGACGGCTTCGACGCCGTGACGATCGGGCGCGAGGGAACGTGCATCGTCAGCGCCGCGGCGTGTCTGAGCAACGGAGGGGCGCGGATCGCGCTCGGCTGCGTCGACGCGGTCCCCGTGCTCGTCGAGGTGGAGGGAATCGAGCCTGACGCCGTTCGCGCCGCCGTCGCCGCCGCGCGGCTGGATCCGCCGTCCGACGTCCACGGCTCCGGCGACTACCGTCGTCACCTCGCCGAGGTGTGCGCCGTCCGCGCCGTCCAGCAAGCGAGCGAAAGGGGCGCGAAATGACGGAGCCGTCCACGAGCGCCTCGATCTCGGTCGAGATCAACGGCGAGCTGTACGAGCGCGAGGTCGACGCGCGCCGCCTGCTCGTCCACTTCATCCGCGACGACGTGGAGTTGACGGGCACGCATATCGGCTGCGACACCGGCAACTGCGGCGCCTGCACGATCCACCTCGACGGGGTGGCCGTGAAGAGCTGCATGCTGCTGGCCGTCCAGGCCGACGGCGCGAAGGTGCGGACGGTGGAGGATCTCGCGAACGACGACGGCCTGAACCCGCTCCAGCAGGCGTTCTCCTCCCACCACGCGCTCCAGTGCGGCTACTGCACTCCCGGAATGCTGATGAGCGCGACGGCGCTGCTCGAGGCGAATCCGCGTCCGAGCGAGGAAGAGGCGCGGACGGCGATCCAGGGGAACATCTGCCGCTGCACCGGCTACCAGAACATCGTCGAAGCGATTACGTCGGTGAACGCGTGAGCACCACCGAGACCACGACGCCGGTCGTCACCGACCCGACAGAGCTGAAGAAGGGCTCGATCGGCACCTCGATCCCGCGGAAGGAGGACGGCCGGCTCGTCCAGGGGCAAGGCGTCTTCTTCGACGACATCCGCCGGCACGGCACCGGCTACGTCCACTTCGTCCGCTCCCCGTATGCCCACGCGAAGATCGTCTCCGTCGACGTGTCGGCGGCGCTCGCGCTCGAGGGGGTCTACGGAACCCTCACCGGCGACGAGGTCGCGATCCACACGGATCCGTTCTTCGAGATGTCGACGCCGCCGGGCGCGCACATCAAGGACTACGCGCTGGCCGTCGGGACGACACGCTTCATGGGCGAGCCCGTCGCCGCGGTGGCCGCCGCCACCCGCGAGCTCGCGCGCGACGCGGCCGAGCTGGTCGAGGTCGAGTACGAGCCGCTCGACGTGCTCGTCGACGCTCGCGAGGCGGTCAAGAACGAAATCGTGATGCACGAGGAGGCAGGCTCGAACGTCGTGTGGAGCGGCGTCTTCGACTGGGGCGACTGGGAAGCGGCGAAAGCCGAGGCCGACCACGTCGTCACGATCGACGAGCTCCACTTCCACCGCTTCAGCTCGACACCGCTCGAGTGCTCGGGCGCGCTCGTCGAGTACGAGCGTGGCACCGGCCAGTGGACGCTCTACTGCAACCACCAGATGCCGGGCATCGGCGCGATCTGGATGGCGCCGGCGCTGCGGGCGCCGCTCGACAAGCTCCGCTTCGTCACCCACGACATCGGCGGCGCCTTCGGGAACAAGATCTGCCTGCATCCGTACTACGTCGTCCTGTGCCTGCTGGCGCGGAAGCTCGGCCGGCCGATCCAGTGGACGGAGTGGCGCACCGACCAGCACACCGCGAACGCGCACGGCAACGAGCGCTGGTTCCACGACGTCGAGGTCGCGGTCAAGGCCGACGGGACGATGCTCGGCTTCAACGTCAAGGCGCTCGACGACTGCGGCGCCTTCCCCCGCTACGAGCCGCTCGGCTGCATCATCTGGGCCCAGGTGACGCCCGGCTGCTACGCCTGGCGGAACATCCGCGTCGACTTCACGCAGGTGACGACGAACAAGTCGCCGGTCTCGCCGAACCGCGGCTACTCGCGGATGCAGCACCTCTGGCTGACCGAGCGGATCATCGACATCGTCGCCTCCGAGCTCGAGCTCGATCCCGTCGCGGTGCGCAAGCTGAACTACGTCAAGGCCGAGCAGATGCCGTACGAGACGCCGAACGGGTGCGTCTACGACTCCGGGGACTACGCGCGCTGCCTCGACATGGCGCTCGAGCTCGTCGGCTACGAGGGGATCGAGGCGCGGCGGGAAGAGGCGGCGAGCCGCGGCAAGCTGCTGGGTGTCGGGATCGGCTCGACGCTCGACTCGGGGACGAACAACTTCGGCCAGTCGACGCTCCTGAACCCGGAGCTCCAGTTCTCCGGGAACAACGAGGCGGCGACCGTGAAGCTCGACATCTTCGGCGAGGTCGTGGTCACCCTGGGGACCGTGCCGCAGGGTCAGGGGCACGAGACGACCGCTTCGCAGGTCGTCGGCGACATCATCGGCTGCTCGCCCGAGCAGGTGCACGTGCGGCCGGGGCACGACACGTTCTTCAACTCGCACGCGGGCTTCTCGGGGACGTATGCGAGCCAGTTCGCGGTCACCGGGCTCGGCGCCGTCAAGGGGGCGTGCGGAGCTGCTCCGCGCGGAGATGATCCAGCTCGCGGCGGCCGTGCTGCAGGCGCCGGAGGAGGCGATCGAGCTCGCCGACGGGTTCGCGCGGATCAAGGACGGCCCGGAGGAGGCGGCGCTCCCGTTCATGGCGCTCGGCGCGATCGTGAACGCGAACAACGCCTTTCTCCCGCCCGACTTCAACCCGACGCTGAACCACCGCTTCGTCTACCGGCCGTACTTCGGGATGGTCGACACGGAGAAGAAGACCGGCAAGCTGACGCTGACCTACGCGACTCAGATCCACGCCTGCGTCGTCGAGGTCGACCAGGAGACGGGAGTTGTCGAGATCGTCGACTACGCCGCCGTGGACGACTGCGGCGTGCGGATCCATCCGCAGATCGTGGAGGGTCAGGTGCATGGCGCCACGGTGCACGCGATCGGGGCAGCCCTGCACGAGGACTTCGTCTACGACGAGGACGGCCAGCTCCTGACCTCCAACTTCTACGACTACCACGTGCCGCACGCGCTCGACGTGCCGGCGCTGAAGACCGCCGCGATCGAGTCGCCGTCGCCGTTCACGCCGCTCGGGACGAAGGGGATGGGCGAGGGCGGCGGCGGCGGGATCCACTGCATCTGCTCGGCGATCCAGGACGCGCTCAAGCCGGCCGGTAAGCCGATCGTCTACGACAGCTGCAACCCTTCGCACCGGGTCTGGTCGATGCTGCAGGATCCGGAGTCCACGCGGGCAAACGTGAAAGTCGTCTCCGCGTGAAGGTGGAAGGGACGAAGGAGTTCGCGGCGCCGCGCGAGATCGTGTGGACCGTGCTGAACGACCCGGCGCAGATGGCGCAGCTGATGCCCGGCGTCGAGGGCTTCGACGTCCAGGACGACCGGCACTGGCGGGCGAAGGTGAAGATCCCGCTCGGGCTCGGCGGCCTCCGGATGACGATCGAGTTCGACAAAGTCGAGGAGCGGAGGCCCGAGTTCGCGCAGCTCAACGCGAAGGGGAACGGCGTGGGTGCGATGCTGAATATGAAGACGCAGTTCCATCTCTCCGGCGACGACTCGCACACGTCGATGCGCTGGGAGGCGGACGTCAAGCTCGCCGGGCCTGTCGGGGCGATGGGCCAGCGCGTGCTCCAGCCGATCATCAACCAACAGGTCGGAAACGTGCTCGCGGCGCTGGAGCGGCAGGTTGCGGCGGCCGCCGGCTCGAGCCGACGAGCGCCGAGTCGCCGCCGAAGCCGCTGAGCCGCCGGAGCCAGAGCCGCACGAGGCTCAACCCGATGGCGCCGAGGAGGGAATCAACCCGCTCTCGCCGGAGACGTACGAGCCCGACCCGCGCGGACCGACGCACGACGCCGCGTAGCGACTTCTGCTCAGCTTCGGGCTGCGGTGATCCGGGCGCCGAGCGCCACCATTCCGAGCTCCGCCGCTGTCGCGGACGCGTCAGCAAGCAGCGAGGCGGCGCGCTCGTGCTCCCCGAGCCGGCCGACGACCCGAGCCAGGTCGACCTGCGCGTGGGCGGCCCAGGCGCGCGCGCCGCTCGCTCCGTCGAGCTCGATTGCCAGCTCGAGGAGCCGGACGGCGTCGTCGTCGCGGCCGAGGAGCTCTGCGAGTCCTGCGACAGAGCGGGCCAGCGTCCCAACCGAGCCTTCGGGCGCGTTTGCGGCCGCCCGCGCCGCGAGAGGCTCGAGCTCGTCGAACAGGATCTCGGCGCGGACGGTATCCCCGAGCGCGCAGCACGTCTCGGCGAGGTAGTGGGCCGCGAGCAGCCACTCGTTGTCGCGCGGCATGATCTCGAAGCCGTTCGCCGCGAGCTCTTCGAACACGAGTCGCGCCTGCGACAGCTGGCCGAGCTCGACGTAGAGGGCGCCGACGACGGCGCGGAAGAACGGCCGTGCAGGGGTCTCGGCGGCCACCGCCGACAGCGCATCGAGCGCCTCGGCGGCGAGGCCCTGTTCTCGGCGCAGAATGAAGAGCTGCACTGCGTACGGCGCGACCGCCCGCAGGCCCTCCGAGCGCTTACCGAGCTCGACAGCCCGCACGGACAGATCCTCGGCCTCGGCGAACCGACCGTCGTGGAGCGCCAGCATCGCCTTGTGGGCCACGGCGATCCAACGCTGGGAGGCCTGGCGCAGGTCGTCGGCGATTGCCTCGAGTCGCTCGACGCGGTCACGGACGGCGTCGAACTCGTTGCGCTCGGAATAGACGAGCGTCTCCACCATGAGCGCCTCGCACTCCTCCTCCTTCCGCCCTGCCGCGCGGGACACCTCGAGTAGCTCCGTGGTGACCGCGAGCCGTCGTTCGTAGTCGCTGATGCCGAGCTGTGCGGCGGCCAGCCCCGCCAGGGCGATGGACAGAACTCCGCCGTCGCCGATTCGCCGTGCGGTCGCGACCGCCAGCTCCCCGACGGCGACCCGTCGCGCCGGATCACGCTCGTCGCGGAGACAGCCCGCGAGTCGTGCGAGCAGGCGCGCACGCAACGGCGTGTCCTCGTTGCCGACCGCCGCGAGTGCTTCCTCCAGGAGCGCCAGGACGAGACGGTCGCCTCCCGGCCGCGCCCAGGCGATTCTGCTGCCGTAGCCGAGCGCCGCAGCGGCGAGGTCGTCGTCGGCGCCCGCGGTGCGTGCCAGCGCAGCCGCCCGAAGAAACGCATCCTTCGCGCGCGGCGTATCGCCGGAGCGAGCGTGTGCCTCACCGAGGGCGAGGCAGACGGCACGCTCAACGGCGCGGTCGGGAGGTGAGCGCAGCTCGAGCGCCGTGCAGTGCGGTCTCGAGCAGGCGGGCGGCCTCCTCGTGTGCGAGCAGCAGCGTCGCCTGCTCCGCCGCGCGTCGCGCATGTTCGACGGCCACGTCTGCGTCGACCGCAGGCAGGGCGTGGAAGAAGTGGTGCGCGATCTCCGAGCGGCTCCGGGGGTCGTCGCCGGCAAGCGTCTCGATTGCGTCTCCGGCTCGATGGTGGAGCTCGAGACGCCGGCCGTGCGGGAGCGCGTCGTAGAGCGTGTCCCGCACCAGCGCGTGCGTAAAGCGCATCCGACCCGGGGCGCCCGGGATGTCGGCCACGAGCCTCGTCGCGATCGCCTCGTCGAACAGGATGAGCAGATCGCTTGCCTCGAGTCCGCTGAGGAGCTCGACGACGTCGAGCGGGAACTCCCTACCCACGACTGAGGCCAGCGCGAGCGTCTCTCGGCAGTCGTCCGAAAGCCGGCGGAGCCGGCGGCCGATCACCTCCTTGACGGTCTCGGGGATCGCGAGCCGCCACGACGCGTCGGGGTGCTCGCCGAGCCGGCCCTCGCTCGCCAGCATCCGCACGATCTCGCCGACGAAGAGCGGGTTGCCCTCGGTCTCGGCGGCGATCGCCGAGACGAGGCTCGCGGGAGGCTCGACGTGCGAGCTCGACTCGACGTACGCGGCGACCTCGGGCTCGCGCAAGCCGGTCAGCGAGATCCGGCTGCTCGCGTGCCGGGCGAGACCGGCGAGAGCCGTGGCGATCGGGTCTCCCGGATCGAGCTCCGGGTCGCGGTAGGCCGCGAGGACGAGGATCCGAGCGTCGGCGAGCTCGGCCGCCACGAACTCGAGCATCAGCAGCGAGGAGGCGTCCGCCGCGTGCACGTCGTCGAGCACGATGAGCAGGGGCTGCTCGGCGGCGACGTTCCGCACGAACGCGGCGGTAGCGTCGAAGAGGCGGAAGCGAGCTCCTTCGGAGTCGAGCGCGGGCGGCTCCGGCAGGTCGGGGTACAGGAGCTTCACCTCGGGCAGCAGGTGCGCGACGTCCGGAGCCCCGTGGCCTAGCCGCTGCCGGAGCGCATCCGCGTCGCTCTCGCGGACATAGGTGCGAAGCGCCTGTACCCAGGGCCAGTACGCCGGCGCGCCGCCGGCTTCCCAGCAGCGACCCCAGAGCACCCGGACGCCGAGCGCTTTCGCACGGCTTGCCAGCTCGTCGGCGAGGCGGCTCTTGCCGATGCCGGCCTCACCGGCCAGGAGGACCAGCCTGCCGCGGCCGGCAACGGCGTCATCGAGCGCGCCGTCGAGCAGCGAGAGCTCGGCGTCGCGCCCGACGAAGATGCCTGCAGCCTGACGCCCGGGCCGGCTTGGCTCAGGGCCTGCCGCCTCGGTGACGAGATCGAGGGCCGGGTCGTGATTCAGGATCGCGCCCTCGAGCTGCTGGAGGGCGCGCCCGGGGTCGATGCCCAGCTCGTCGACGAGTACCCGCCTTCCCCGCTGGTAGGCATCGAGAGCTTCGGCCTGCCGGCCGCAGCGGTAGAGCGCAAGCATCAGCTGGCCGCGCAATCGCTCACGAAGAGGATGGTCTTCGACGAGCCGCTCGAGCTCGCCCACGACCTCGGTGTGACGGCCGAGTGCCAGGTCGGCCTCCAGACGCTCCTCGAGGCAGCCGACTCGTAGCTCCTCGAGCCGCCCGATCTCTGCCTGTGCGAACTGCTCGTACGCGAGATCGATGAGGGGCGGCCCGCGCCAGAGCCCGAGTGCGGCGGCAAGCGACTCGGCGGCCGCCTCGCGCTCGCCGCGCCCGAGCGCGCGGCGGCCCTCGTTCAGCAGCTCGACGAAGCGGTCCGCGTCGACCTCGTCGTCCCTCGAGCGCAAGGACGTAGCCGCGCGGGCGGGTCTGCACGCGCCCGTCGCCGCCGAGCGCCCTCCGGAGCCGCGAGACGTGTGCCTGGAGCGATTTCGCAGCTGTTGCTGGGACAGCGCCGCCGTACAGCTCGTCGATCAACCTGTCCGCCGAGACGATCTCACCGCGGTGGAGCAACAGGATCGCGAGGAGCGCTCGCTGTCGGGCGCCGCCGAGCTCGAGGGCTCGACCGTCGTCGAGAACCTCCAGTGGGCCGAGGATCCTGAACTCCATTGCCACGCCGCAACCGGTTGTAACCCGCGGACAGCCTCGCTGCAACCGGCGTGTCTCGACTCTGGCCGCAGTCGGGTTGCGCCGGGCGGCCCGGAAAAGAGGAGGAGATCATGTCTCGCACGTCTCGTCGCATCGCCGCCGCCCTCGTGCTCGCCGCGGTCGCTGTTTCCGTTCCCGTGGCCCAGGGCGCCACCCGCCCGAACGATCGCGCGGTTCACGGCGTCGGCGCAATCCCGGACGCCTTCGAGCGAGCAGCGATTCGCGCCGGGGCGACGGGCGCGCCCGACGCGTTCGAGCGCGCGGTGCTGCGCGCGGAGGGCTCGCGCCGGACTTCGGCCCGACGACCGGGGCGACGCTCGCGGACCGGGGAGCATCGTGTCGACGCCGCTCGCTGCGCCAGCCGGCGAGAGCGGCTTCTCTCGGGAATACCTGCTGGTCGGCGCGGTCGGGACGATGGCGGCTCTGCCTCGCCGCGCTCGCCGGCCTCGGGCTCGCCCGGCAGCATCGGCGGCTCGCCCCGCGCTGACGAAAACCAGCCACGAGCTCGACGGCGCGGCACCGGATGGGTGCCGCGCCGTCGTTCGTATACGGTCGCCGTGAGATGTCGCCGCCCTTCCGGATCGGCGTGATGCAGCTGACGATGGAGCCGCTCGACGAGATGCTCGAGTCGGCACGCGTGATGGACGAGGCCGGGATGGACACGGTCTGGCTCGCCGAGGCGTACCCATGGTGGCGCAAGCACGGGATGGAGGCGCGCTCCTCGACGGTCGTTTCCGCGCTGATGGCGCGCGAGACGAAGCGGCTGACGATCGGCTGGGGGATCATCTCGCCGTTCACGCGCCATCCGGTGCAGGTCGCGATGGACGCGCGGGTCGTCCAGGAGGCGGCCGGGCCTGGGCGGTTCCTGCTCGGGTTCGGGACGTCGAAGATCTTCCTCAACAACACGCGCCAGAGCACGACGAAGACGCTCGGGCCGATGCGGGACGCGGTCGCGATCGTCCGTGGTGCGCTCGGCGGCGAGGCGTTCGAGTACGAGGGCGACACCTGGAGCGCATCGCTGCCGCCGCTCCAGGACGAGGCGCACACCCCTCGCGACGTGCCGCCCGTCTACGTCGCCGCGACGGCGCCGAAGATGCAGGCGCTCGCCGGCGAGATCGGCGACGGCTGCCTGACGCCCTCGATCACGACACCCGCCTTCGTCCGCTACACGATTGGCAACACGGGCTCGGAGATCGACATCGGCTGCACGGTCGTCGCCTCGATCGACGAGGAGCGCGATCGCGGCCGCGACGGGGCCCGCGAGATCGCCGGGATGTACCTCGCGAACAAGGTGCAGAACATCCAGGGCTCGGCGGACACGCTGCTCGATCTCGCGGGGCTCGAGCAGGACGAGATCAGGCCGGTCGCGGAGGCGATGGAGGCCGGCGGCCGGCTCGCGGCGAAGGCGAAGGTGACCGACGCGATCCTCGACAAGTGCAAGCCGATCGCGGGGACGCCCTCCGACTGCATCGAGGCGATCGAGGAGTACCGCGACGCCGGCTGTACGCACGTGATGCTCGAGCTCTGGGGCGAGCGGCGGCACGACCAGATCCGCCTCTTCGGGGAGAAGGTTCTCCCGCACTTCCGCTCGTGATCGACCGGGAAGCGCTGGTTTCGGACGCGCTCGCGCTCGTCTCGATTCCGAGCTTCACGGGCTCGGAGGAGGGCGCCGCGCGCTGGTACGCGGAGCGGTGCGAGGAGCTCGGGCTCGCCGTCCAGTGGCAGCAGGTCGAGGACGGACGCGCGAACGTGCTCGCGACCCGCGCCGGCAGCGGCGGTGGGCCGACGCTCATGTTCAACGGGCACCTCGACACGTCGTACTCGGGCCGCGAGCCGTGGCTCGCTGGGATTGCCGGCTTCCAGCCGGAGGGATTCGTTCGCGACGGACGGATCTACGGGCTCGGGATCTCGAACATGAAGGGGGCGTTAGTGGCGTATCTCGCCGCCGTTCGCGCGCTTGGCGCTGCGGAGCTCAAGGGCGACGTACTGCTCGCGGCGGTCGCTGGCGAGATCGAGAAGACGCAGCAGGGCGACGCGCAGGGGGCGGAGTTCCGCGGCTACGCGGCCGGCTCACGGCACCTCGTCGGGCACGGCGGCGCCGCGGACATGTGCATCCTCGGCGAGCCGACGGAGCAGAAGCTCGTGCTCGCGCACTTCGGGACGCTCTGGCTGCGGCTCTCGACGTCCGGGCCGTTCATTCATACGGCCTTCTCGTCCGGGCTGCTCGAGGAGAACTCGATCGTGCGCATGCGCGCCGTGCTCGACCGGGTGGTCGCGTGGTTGCCGGAGTGGGAGGAGGAGATGTCATACGGCGACGTGCGTGGGGTAGCGAACGTCGGTGCGATCCAGGGCGGTTTCGGGTGGCGCGTCTCGCGGACGCCGCACCGAACCGACCTGTTCGTCGACCTCCGCGTGCCGCCGGATGTCGAGATGGCCGAGGCACGCCGGCGGGCGCTCGAGTTCGCGCGGGGGCTGGAGGGCGTCGAGGCGGAGGTCTACGTGACCGCGCCGGGGGCCGAGCTCGACGACGCGCATCCGCTCGTCGGCGCGCTCGAGGGCGCTCACGAGGAGGTCTTCGGCGCGCCGCCCGAGCGCGACGTGACGCGCTGGTTCTCGGACGCGTCCGTGCTCTCGCGCTACGGAATCGCGACGGTCAACTACGGCACGTCGTCCGGGTCTGCCGGACCCCGAGTACGGCGAGAACCTGGAGATCGACGGGCTCGTCAAGATTGCCGAGGTCTACGCGCGGGCGGCGCAGAGGATCTGCGGATGAAGCTCGTCACTTTCGACGACGCCAAGGTCGGGCGAATCGACGGCGAGGAGATCGCCGTGCTCGACGTGCCCTCGATGCGGGAGTGGTTCGAGCGCGGCGGTGCGGACGAGACCGGCGAGCGCGTGCTGCTCACCGATGCGAAGCTGCGCGCGCCGATCATCCCGAAGAAGTTCTTCCACACCGCCGGGAACTTCCGCGAGCACGAGGAGGAGTCGAAGGTCGTCGACTGGTCGCACGAGATCGCTCCCTGGATCGTCTTCTTCCAGAACGTCGACGCGATCGTGGGGCCTGACGAGCCGGTCGTCTATCCCGAGCACCTGACCGAGGAGCTCGACTACGAGCTCGAGCTCGCCGTCGTGCTGAAGAAGGCCGGGAAGTGGTTCCCGCCGGAGGAGGCGATGGACTACGTCGGCGGCTACGTGATCTTCAACGACATCACGGCGCGCGACATCCAGCGGCGCGAGATGCGTTCCGGCGTCTTCAGCTTCTGCAAGGCAATCGACACGTTCTGCCCGCTCGGGCCGTGGATCGTGACGCCCGACGAGATCCCCGATCCGCACGACCTCGCGATGGAGTTGCGGGTCAACGGCGAGTCGCGGCAGACCTCGCACTCGGGCCGCATGAGCGTGACGATCCCGGAGATCTTGAGCCACTACTCGGCGCTCGGCTACTCGGCCGGCGACGTGCTCTCCACCGGGACGGTGAGCGGGGTCGCCGGCTTCTCGGCGGACGCGGCCTCGCTCTACCTCAAGCCGGGCGACCTGATCGAAGCCGAGATCGAGCGGATCGGTGTGCTTCGCAACCCTGTCGTCGGGTGGGAGGAAGCGCACGGCGAGCCTCCACCCGAGCGCGTGCGCTGGTGAGCTTGTGTTGAAACAACACAAGCTCTTCTCGTTCCGCTCGACCAGGCGCTCTTGCGGCAACGGAGAGAGCGCTTGTGTTGAAACAACACGAAGTCCCACGCGCCCGTGAGCTGGCCGCGCGACGACGTCAAGCTCGAGCGCGTGCGTGCGGCGATGGCAGAGCAGGAGCTCGACGCGCTCGTCGTCCGCGCGCCCGACAACGTCCTCTACCTGACGAACTTCTGGGGGATGAAGGGCTACGACGCCGTCGTCTTTCCCCGCGAAGGAGACCCCGTCCTGATCTGCCTGGAGGCCTCCGAGTCGGACGCCGACCGGATGAGCTGGACCGAGGAGGTGCGCTTCTTCCGTGGCTACGACGAGAGCGACCCGCGGCCGCCGGCGCTACGGGCACTCGACCTGGCGAGGCAGCTTGCCTCCGAGTACGAGCGAATCGGCCTCGAGCTGTCGCTCGGGACGCAGGCGGCCGACCGGATGATCGGCGAGCCGACGACCTTCACGAAGGCGTGGTTCGACGCGTTTCCCGAGGCGGCCGATGCGACGCCGCTCCTCAACACCGTTCGCGCGATCAAGACGGAGCAGGAGGTCGAGCGGATGCGGCTCGCGAACGACATCGCCGCCGGCGCGATGGAGGCGCTTCAACGCTGGATCGAGCCGGGAATGACCGAGAGCCAGGTCGCGGCCACCTGGAACGGTTGGGTGCACGAGCACGGCACCGGCTTCGAGAAGGGAAAGGTCGAGCTCGCGTACGGGTTCTCGCTCGTCTGGACGGGAGCCGGCATTCGCACGTTCACCGCGACCGGGAGCCGCGCCGTGCAGGAGCACGAGCCGACGCTCTTCGAGATCTGGGTCTGCGCCGACGGCTACTGGTGCGACCACACGAAGAACCTGGTCGTAGGCGAGCTCGACTCGCGATACGCCGATCTCGAGCACGACCTGATGGAGGTGTACACCTACATCACTTCGTCCCTTTCGGTCGGTGGCAGCCTGGCCGAGCTGGACAGGGAGACGCGCGCACAACTGGCCGCAATGGGCTATCCGGGACAGCCGAGCCATCCGGTCTGCCACGGCGTCGGCGCGCGCGCACACGAACCGCCTTACGCTCACCAGGCTGGCCATGGCACGATCGAGGCCGCGATGGTGCTCGCGATCGAGCCCGGCGTCTACTGGCCGGAAGGCGGCGGCCTCCGCGTCGAGGACAACTTCCTGATCACCGAGACCGGCGCCGAGAAGCTCTGCCGCTTCCCGGACGGAATCGTGCGCTGCGGATGAGCATCGACCGCGACCAGCTCTGGACCGGGGATCTCAACCGGCGTGCGCTCGACCCGCAGCCGTCCGGGCCGATCGGGCTCTACGACACGACCCTGCGCGACGGCGAGCAGACCGTCGGCGTCGTGCTCTCGCCCGAGGTGAAGCTCGAGCTGGCGCGTGCTCTCGACGAGGCCGGCGTCGACCGGATCGAAGCCGGCTTCCCTCGCGTCTCCGACGACGACGCCGAGGCGATCAAGCTGATCGCCGCCGCCGGCCTCCGAGCCGAGATCTGGGGCTTCTCGCGTGCCGTTCCCGCCGACGTCGAGGCGCTCGTCGAGCTGGGCGTCCGAGCAGCCGTGATCGAGAGCCCGATCTCCGATCTGAAGCTCGCGGCGCTCGGCGTCTCGCGCGAGACGATGCTCGAGCGGATCGCGAAGGCCGTCTCCTTCGCGGTCGACCACGGGATCACGGTCGCCTTCTTCGGCGTCGACTCCACCCGAGCGGACCTCGAGTTCTACCGCCAGGCCTACTCCGCCGCCGTCGAGGCGGGCGCGTCCGAGGTCGTCGCCGTCGACACGATCGGCGTCGCGACCCCGGAGGCTGCCGCCTACCTCGTCGGCCGCACCGTCGAGTGGCTCGACGTTCCCGTTCACTGGCACGGCCACAACGACTTCGGGCTCGCGACCGCAGCCGCCGTCGCCGCCGTCCAGGCCGGAGCGACGTGGGTGCACGGCACCGTGAACGGCATGGGGGAGCGGGCCGGCAACGCGAACCTGCTCGAGGTCGCGCTCGCACTCGACGCGCTGTACGGAATCCACACCCGGCTCGACCTGACGAAGGCACGCTCGCTCGCCGCGCTCGTCCAGGAGCGCTCCGGTTACTCGCTCGAGCCTTGGAAGCCGCTGACCGGCGACAACCTCTTCACGCGCGAGAGCGGCGCCGTCGCGAGCCAGTTCCACGATCCGCCCGCAATCGAGCCCTACTCGTCCGAGCTCGTCGGCGCCCAGCGGGCGATCGTGCTCGGCAAGAAGAGCGGCCTCGACTCGATCCGGCTCAAGGCGGCGGAGCTCGGACTCGAGGTGCCCGATGAGCGACGCGCCGCCATCCTCGAGAAAGTCAAGGCGCTCGGCGCGAAGAAGGGCCGCCTCGTCACCGACGCCGAGTTTCGCGCAATCGTCAGGAAAGGAGCGTGAATGTCAGCCAGACAGCTCGTCAATCCACCTGAGCTGCACCCCGCACCGGGCTTCAGCCACGTCGCGATCTCAGAGGGGACGAAGGTCGTCCACCTCGCCGGGCAGGTGGCGCTCGACCAGCAGTTCGGCATCGTCGGCGGCAACGACCTCGGCGAACAGACGAAGGCCGCGATGCGGAACGTCGAGCTGGCGCTGAAGGCGGCGGGCGCAAACTGGGACGACGTCGTGCGGCGGACGATCTACACGCTCCAGCCGACCGAGTACGCGGCGATCACGGCGGCGATCGACGAGGTCACCGGCGGCGCCGATCATCCTGCGCAGACGATCGTCGGGATCACCGGGCTCGCCGTCGAGGGGTTGCTGATCGAGATCGAGTGCACCGCCGTCGTGGCCGACTGACCCGGATTGACTGACATGACACGGGCGTGGGAGACTCGCGCCGTCAGGCGAGACATGTCACCAGAGGATCGGGGCTTCGGGGAAGGGATGGCGACTGCGGGGTGATCGAGCGAGTCTGCGTCGTGGGGGCCGGTGTGATCGGCAGCCTCTACGCCGCGCATCTCAGCCGGGTCGCGGACGTCTGGGTGCTCACGCGCCGGAGCGAGCACGCCCGCGCCCTTGAGGCGAAGGGGCTGCGGGTGTCCGGGCGCGCCGAGTTCCGCGGCTCGATTCGCGCAACGGACGATCCGGACGAGATCCCTGAATTCGACGTCGCGATCGTCGCGACGAAGGGAACCGCGCTCGACGCGGCGGCAACGGCACTCGAGGGACGCTTCCCGGACGCGACGATCGTCACGGTTCAGAACGGGCTCGGTGCGGAGCGGATCGTCCGTAGCCACGGCGACTGGCCGATCGTCTCCGGCGTCACCTTCATGAGCGGCACCCGTCACGACGACACCCACGTCGAGTACGTCCTCGACACCGAGACGTGGCTCGGCCCGTACAACGGCACTGACTACGACACGGTCGAGGAGCTCGCGGCCCTGATCGAGCGCGCCGGCCTGAAGGCGCGTGCGTTCCCGGATCTGCGGCCGGCGCAGTGGTCGAAGCTGATCTTCAACGCGACGGTCAACGCGGTTGCGGCGCTCACCGGCCTCCCGCACGACGCGCACTTCGCCGCCGAGGAGGCGAGCGACGACCTCGGCCATCTCGTGCACGCGCTCATGGACGAGGGCAAGGCGGTCGCGGCAGCCGCCGGGGTGGGGCTGCACGAGGACCCGTGGGAGATGAACGTGCTCGCGACGCGGCGCGGCAGCGCCCACTATCCGTCGATGCTCGAGGACGTCGAGGCACGACGCCCGACCGAGATCGAGCTGATCACCGGCGCGCTCGTCCGCGAGGCAGATCGCCTGGGCGTGCCGGTGCCGCTCCACACGGCCCTTTACCGCTTGATCAAGGCAAAGGAAGCAGCGTGGAAACTCGAGATTCAGCCAGCCAAAGGGAGGAACGAATGACACGCATGACCAAGCTCGCGGCGCTGCTCGCGCTGCTGGCGGTGGCGGTTGCCGCCGTCGGCACGAGCGTCGGCGGCGGCACGACCACGGCCAGCTCGCCGATCACGATCGGCTGGGCGTTCGACGGCAAGGGCAACATGGCGCCCTTCGACGGGCCGGCGCTCGCGGCGGCGACGATCCGGATCAAGCAGATCAACGCGAGGGGCGGCGTCAACGGGAGGCCGCTCCAGCTGAAGACCTGCGACACCCAGAACAACAACCCGGCCAAGGCCAAGTCGTGCGCGGCCAACCTGCTCGGGCAGGGCGCGAAGATCATGTTCGTGACCTGCGACGTCGACTTCGCGACCCCGGTCGTGCAGGAGTCGATCAATCGCGGCGTACTCGCGGTGGCGCCGTGCATCGGCACGGATCAGATGGGGCCGAAGCGGTTCGGCACCAAGGGCAGGCTCGCGTTCAGCTACGGCAACGTCGCCCAGGACGAGGGCTCGGCGATGGCGGAGTACGCCTATCGAAAGGGCTGGCGCTCGGCCGCGCTCGCGACGAACACGCTGCTCGTCTACTTCAAGAACGTCGTCACTGCGTTCGACAAGCGGTTCACGCAGCTCGGCGGCAAGATCGTCGGCCGCGAGAGCTACGCGACCGGCGCCAACAACGTCAACGCCGCGGTCAGCCGCCTGAACGGGAAGCAGGCCGACGTGATCGTCACGTCGACCGCGTTCGGCGAGCTGCCGGCGATCGTCTCCGGGCTCCGCTCGCTCGGGAACAAGACCCCGATCCTGAACTCGTGGGCCGGTGACGGAACGTACTGGAACTCGAAGAACCCGCCGGTAACGAACTACTACGCCGTCACCTTTGCGTCGGTCTTCGGCGACGACCCGAACAAGGCGGTGCGGGCGCTCGCGAAGCAGGTCAAGGCGGGCACCGGCGGCTTCGTCACCGGGGCTGCGGCCATCGACGGCGTCGCGACCGCGATCAGGCGCTCGGGCGGTTCCACGAACGGCATCAGGCTCGCCGCGACGATGGAGAAGTTCCGGAAGGTGCCGACGCTGTCGGGCCTCGTCAGCTTCTCGCCTCGCTTTCACACCGTCTTCGGCCGGCAGTACCGCGTGATCCGGATCGAGAACAACAAGGCGCGCTACGTCGGGGCGGTCACCGCCAAGGTGATCCCGAACATCTAGCGGCTTGACGGAGGTCGTCCCACCCACGTCCGAGAGGAGGCCCGGAACGCTCCGGGCCTCCTCCGTCTCGCGCTCGTTCGCGGGCGTGCAGGCGCTCGACGGCGTCTCGCTCGAGCTGCACCGGCACGAGGTCGTCGGCCTGATCGGACCGAACGGCGCCGGGAAGTCGACGCTCGTCAACGTGCTCTCCGGCTTCGACGCGCCCACCACCGGGCGCGTCGAGCTGGGTGACGAGGACGTGACCGGCTGGAGCCCGAGTCGGCGTGGTCGAAAGGGGATCGCGAGGACGTTCCAGCACAGCCGCTCGTTCCGCGGCCTGAGCGTGCGCGAGAACGTCGAGGTGGCGGCGCTCGGAGTCGGTGCTGGCCCTCGCGCGGCACGCAGGCGCGGGGTGGAGCTGCTCGGGCTGCTCGGGCTCGAGCGACGCGCGGACGCTCCGGCGTCGTCGCTCGCGCACGGCGACGAGCGCAGGCTCGGCGTCGCGCGGGCGCTCGCGACCGAGCCGCGCTTCGTGCTCCTCGACGAGCCCGCCGCAGGGCTTCCCGAGGCGGAGGTGCCCGAGTTCGCGGCGGTCGTGCGCGCCGTCCGCGACGACCACGACGCGGGCGTGCTCCTGATCGACCACAACATGGCCCTCGTGATGGAGGTCTGCGACCGGATCCACGTGCTCGACCAGGGGCGCACGCTGGCGGAGGGCATTCCGGGCGAGATCCGCGCGAACCTCGACGTGACCGCGGCCTATCTCGGCGAGAGCGCCGTCGCCGATGAGTGACGTCGCGATCCTCGAGCTCGAAGGAGTGGAGGTTCGCCACGGCTCGGTCGCCGCGGTCCGCAAGCTCGACCTGAGCCTCGGCAAGGGCGAGCTCGTCGGCCTGATCGGGCCGAACGGTGCGGGCAAGTCGACGACCCTGCACGCGATCATGGGCGTCCTGCCGCCGAGCTCCGGCGAGATCCGGCTCAAGGGACGGAAGCTCCGCGCGGGCAAGCCCGAAGCCGTTGCCCGAGCCGGGATCGCGCTCGTCCCGGAGGGGCGGCGGATCTTCGGGGAGTTCAGCGTCGAGGAGAACCTGCGGCTGGGGCTCTCGGCTCGTCGCGGCGGCGACGGTGGCTCCGCCCTCGACGTCGCCTACGAGCTCTTCCCGATCCTCGCCGAGTTCCGCAGCCGCCAGGCGGGAGCCCTGTCGGGCGGCCAGCAGCAGCAGCTCGCGATCGGGCGGGCTCTCGTCGCGAATCCGGACGTGCTCCTGCTCGACGAGCCGTCGCTCGGGCTTGCGCCCACGATCGTGGACGTCGTCTTCCAGGCGCTCGCGGAGATTCGGGATCGGGGCGTCAGCGTCCTGCTCGTGGAGCAACGGGCGCAGCGAACCGTGGCGTTCGCCGACCGGACGTACGTGCTCGGGAACGGGGAGCTGCGGATGATCCTGACCCCGGCAGACGCGGACGACACCGAGCGGATGATCGCGGCGTACCTCTCGTGAACGTCGTCGCCGTGGTCGACGCGCAGACCCTGGTCGACGCCGTCGGCCTCGGCGCCGTGTACGCGCTGATGGCGGTCGGGATCGGCCTCGTCTTCGGCGTCCTCCGGCTCGTCAACTTCGCCTACGGCCAGCTCGTGATGGCCGGCGCCTACACGCTCGCCTTCACGTCGACCTGGCCGGTCGCGGGGAGTGTGGCCGCCTGCTTCGCCGTCGTCGTCGCGCTCTCCCTGCTCATGGAGCGCGCCGTGTTCCGGCCGCTGCGGACGCAGTCGCCCGCGGTGATGCTCGTGACGACCTTCGCCGTCGCCTTCCTGCTCCAGAGCGTGGCGCTGATCGTCGACGTCCGCGACGACACGATCGGCGAGCCCGCGGCGTCCGTGGCTCCGCTGAACCAGGCGATCGGGATCGCCGGGGTCGACGTGCGCAAGGTGACGCTCGTCGCAGTCGGAGTGGCGGTCGTCTCGCTCGGCCTGCTCGCGCTCCTCCTCGGGCGGACGACCATCGGTCTCCAGATGCGGGCCGCCGCAGCCGACTTCCGGACCGCGCGCCTGCTCGGCGTCCGAGCCGACCGGGTGATCGCCTCCGCCGTCGTCCTCTCCGGCATCCTCGCGGCGGCGGTCGCCGTGATCCTGACCGTCCAGAACCCGCTCGTCGGGCCCGACTTCGCCCTCAAGGAGACGATCGTCGTCCTCGTCGGCGTCGTCGTCGGCGGGATCGACCGGCTCTGGACGGCGACGCTCGGCGGCTTCTCGATCGGCTTCGCGACCGGCGTGATCAACGGCGCGCTGCCCACCGAACAGACCGTCTTCCTCCCTTCGGCCGTCTTTGCGCTCGTGATCCTCGTCCTGATCCTCCGCCCGGCGGGGCTCTTCGCGCGCGGCAGCGGTGCCCTCGTGGAGCGCGTATGAGCCGCCGGCTCGACCCCGCCGTCGAGCTGCTGGGGCCGGCGGTCGTCGTCGCCGTCGTCGGCTTCGCCGCGACGCTCGTCTCGCGCGCCAACGAGATCTACTTCCTGAACGCGCTCGTCTCCGTGGCGATCGTCGCGGCCATCTACGTCTTCGTCGGCAACTCGGGCGTCCTCTCGTTCGGCCAGATCAGCTTCGTCGCGGTCGGCGCGTTCGCGGCCGGGGTGCTGACGGTGCCGCTCGAGTCGAAGCTCGGAGTGCTGCCGGACCTCTTCCCGATCCTGCGCGACCATACGGTCGGGAACGCGATTTCTCTGGCGCTCGCGGGGGCAGTCGGCGGCGTGCTCGCGCTCGTCGTCGGCCTGCCGCTGATGCGCCTCTCCGGTCTCGCCGCCGGGATCGCGACGTTCGCCGTGCTCGAGATCACCCACAACCTGCTGCGCGAGTGGACGAAGATCGGGCCGGGTGCGACGACCCTGTCACTCGTTCCCGAGACGACCGGTGCGCTCCAGGCGACCCTCGGCGCGCTGCTCGTCGTGGCGGTTGCGTTCGCCTACCAGCGCAGCCGCCTCGGCCGGCTGGTCCGTGCGACGCGCGAGGATCCCGCCGCAGCCCAGGCGGTCGGAGTCGGGGTTCACGCCCAGCGGCTTTGGGCGTTCACGCTCTCGGGCGTCCTGTGCGGCTTCGCAGGCGGGCTCTACGTGCACATGCTCGGCTCGATCACAACCGAGCAGGTCTATCTCGAGCTGACGTTCGTCACGCTCGCGATGCTCGTCGTGGGCGGGCTGACGAGCCTCTGGGGCGCTGTCTTGGGCGCGCTCGCGGTCAGCGGGCTCGACTCGATCCTCGGCAAAGCGGAGGAGGGATCGTTCGGACCCGATCTGCCGACCGGAAGCCGGCTCGTCGTCGTGGGTGCGCTGATGGCGCTCGTGCTGATCCTCCGTCCCTCCGGGCTGAGCGGCGGGCGGGAGTTCTCGCTCCGCCGGAGGCCGGCGTGAAGGTCTGCGTCGTGGGCTGTGGGGCGGTCGGCTCGCTCTTCGCGGCGAACCTTGCCTCGCTCGACGACGTCGAGGTGTGGGCCTACGACCTCGCAGCGGCGCACGTCGAGGCGATCAACGCCCGTGGGCTGAGGCTGGTCGGCGCGGGGGAGGTGCACGCGAGCGGCATTCGCGCGACGACCGACGCGAGTGAGCTTCCTCCCTGCGACTTCGGCCTCGTGGCGACGAAGGCCATGCACACCGAGGCGGCGATCGCGGCGACGGCGCACGCGTTTCGCGGCGGTTCCGTCGCCAGCGTTCAGAACGGCGTCGGCAACGAGGAGACGATCGCCGCGCACGTCGGGCGCGTGATCCGGGGGACGACCTTCCCCGCCGGCAAGATCCTCGAGCCCGGTGTCGTCCAGTGGGACGTCAAGGGCGACACCACCTTCGGGCCCTTCGAGCCGCAGGCGGCGCCCGCAGCCGCGATCGCGCAGCTCGCCGACGCCTGCAGTCGCGGCGGGATGCCGTCGAAGGCGGTCGGCGACGCACGCGGCGCCCAGTGGCGCAAGGTGATCTTCAATGCCTCGACGAACCCCGTCGGCGCGCTCACGGGCCTCACGCACGGCCGCGTCTGCGAGCTGCCGCCGCTGCGCGCGTTCGTGACCGGGCTCGTTAACGAGGGCAAGGCGGTCGCGGCGGCGCAGGGAATCGAGCTCGACGCCGACCCGGAGGAGCTGATCGACCATGCGGCGCGCCCCGACGTCGCCTACGGGCACAAGGCGAGCATGCTCCAGGACGTGGAGGCGCGGCGGCAGACCGAGGTCGACTATCTGAACGGCGGGATCGTCCGCTTCGGGCGCGAGCACGGAGTTCCGACCCCGCTCAACGAGGCCGTCGTGGCCCTGATCAAGGGAATGGAGCATTCGTGGACTCAGAGCTAGAACGGCGCCACCGGAACGTCCGCGCGGCAATGGCGGAGCACGAGCTCGACGCGCTGATCGTCGCCGGGAGCGAGTACAGCGGCTTCGAGGGCTCGGTCACCTACCTCTCGGGCTTCCAGATCGTCCACCGCTACGCCTACGTCCTGCTGCCGGCCGACGGCGAAGCCGCAGATCGTCTTCCCGAGCGAGGCGCGCTATGTCGGCGAGCACGCAACGGCCCAGCTCGAGCAGGTCTTCCACGACCGTCCCGGAGAGCACCTCGCCGCGACGGCACGCGACGGCGGGTGGCGCCGGATCGGCGTCTACGGGCTCGACTACATCATGACGGTGCGCGATTTCCGCGCCCTCGACGGACTCGAGCTCGTCGCCTTCGACGTCGAGTTCGACCTGGCCCGAGCCGTGAAGAGCGAGGCCGAGCTCGAGTCGGTGCGCGAGAGCGTCCGGATCAACGAGGACGGCTTCGAGGCCTTCCTGGCCGCGTACGAGCCCGGGAGGACCGCCGCCGAGGCGATGGCGCCGGCGGAGGAACTGTTCGTCGAGCGTGGGTGTGGCCGGCTGACGATGAACATGGTGCTCGTCGGCCCGGAGTTCGCGATCGCGAAGTCCAACACGGTGCTCGGCGACTTCGTCGTCCCGTCGCTCGAGATCGCCGGGCCTGGGATGCACTGGGTCGAGGTCTCGCGGGCGATCGGCGACGCCGACGCAGAGACGCTGCGGATGCTCGAAGCCTACGAGGAGTACCACGAGGTCGCCCGGACGGCCCTCCGGCCGGGGGCGAGCGCGAGCGATGTCCACCGCGCGGTCTCGAAGGGCTTCACCGAGCGCGGCTACCACCTCGGGCACGTGACCGGCCATTCGATCGGGATGACGATGATCGAGCACCCGAAGCTCGGCGAGGGCGTCGAGACCGAGCTCGCGGCGGGGATGGTCTTCTCGATGCACCCGCACGCGATCGGGGCCGACGGCAAGGCGTGCCTCTACATGCAGGACACGTGGCTCGTCACCGAAGCGGGCGGAGAGCCGCTCTCGCGCTTACCGCTGCGGATCTTCGAGGCTAGGAGCGAACGCTAGGAGGCGGGCGCAGGTGCAGATCGCCTGGCCGAGCTCCTGCCGCTCGTAGAGCTTCCCGCAGCGGGTGCACGAGGTCGGGATCAGCTCCGCGCGCTCGAGCAGGGGCTTCATCAGCGTCGCCCAGAGGACTGCGTAGGCCAGCATGAGTTGCGTGGTCATACTGGCCGTATCGACAGGCGTCAGGTACCGGTTTAGTGCCGCCGAAGGGTGATCTCGCCCGCCGGCTGGCGGTCGCGCGGGGGGACGAGCCGGCCGACGTCGTCGTGCGCGGCGGTCGCGTGCTCTCGGTCTTCACCCGCGAATGGCTCGCTGTCGACGTCGCGATCTGCGACGGCGTCGTCGCGGGTCTCGGCACGTACGAGGGCGAGGAGACGATCGACGCGGACGGGGCGTACGTCGTGCCCGGCTTCATCGACGCCCACATGCACCTCGAGACGTCGAAGTTGCTCGTCTCCGAGTTCGCCAGGCTGGTGCTCCCGCTCGGGACGACCACGGTCGTCGCCGATCCGCACGAGATCGCGAACGTCCTCGGCACCGACGGCGTCCACTGGCTCGTCGACGCGTGCGCCGACCTGCCGCTCGACGTCTACTTCACCGCGTCCTCGTGCGTTCCGGCGTCGCGGTTCGAGTCGCCGCGCCGTCCGTTCGACCCCGGTGACCTGAAGGCGCTACTCCGACGCCGCCGGGTGATCGGGCTCGCGGAGATGATGAACTTCCCCGGCGTGATCTCGGGCGCGGCGAGCGAGCTCGCCAAGCTCGCCGTCGAGGGCGCCGACCACGTCGACGGCCACGCGCCGGGCGTTCTCGGCCGCGAGCTCCAGGCCTACGCGGCGGCGGGAATCGGCTCGGATCACGAGGCATCCACGGCAGAGGAGGGGCTGGAGCGATTGCGGGCCGGGATGTGGCTCTTGATCCGGGAGGCCTCTGCCGCGCGGAACCTGCGCGCGCTCGCGCCGCTCGTGCTCGAGTACGGGCCGGCGCGGATGGCCTTCTGCACCGACGACCGAGAGCCTGAGCACATCGCCGAGGACGGGCACATCAACGCGATCGTGCGCGATGCGGTCGGGCTCGGTGTGCGACCGGAGGACGCGCTGACGATGGCATCGCATCATCCCGCGCTCTGGCACCAGCTCACGCATCTGGGCGCGGTGGCCCCGGGCTACCAGGCCGACCTCGTGCTCTTGCCGGATCTCGAGCGCTTCGTGCCGGCGGTCGTGCTCAAGCGCGGGCGACCAGTCGACGAGATCCCCGAGACCCCGGTGCCGGAGTGGGTGCGCCAGACGGTGCGGTTGAAGCCGGTCGCGCCGGAGGATCTGAGCGTTCCGTGGAGCGGCGGCGCGGCGAGGGTGATCGGGCTCGTCCCGGGTCAAATCGTGACCGATTCGCTGATCGAGGAGCTGCCGAGCGACGGAGGCGTCGCCGGCGTCGATCTCGAGCGGGACCTGGCCAAGATCGCCGTCGTCGAGCGGCATCTCGCGACCGGCCGGATCGGGCTCGGCTTCGTCCGCGGCTTCGGGCTGGCTCGCGGGGCGCTCGCCACGACTTTCTCGCACGACGCGCACAACCTCGTCGTCGTGGGGATGAGCGACGGGGAGATGCTGCGCGCGATCGAGCGCGCCGCCGAGATCGGCGGTGGTCTCGTCGTCGTCGACGGGGAGAACGTCGTCGCCGAGCTTCCGCTCCCGGTGGCGGGTCTCCTCTCCGACCGGCCTCTCGCAGACGTGATCGCCGCCAGCAGGGCGGTTGTCGCGGCAGTGCACGCGCTCGGATCCGACGTCGAGTCGCCGTTCCAGTCGCTCGCCTTCCTGGCCCTCTCCGTGATCCCGAGCCTGAAGATCACGGATTGGGGGCTCGTCGACGTGGGCCGCTTCGAGCTTGTGCCGCTTGCGACCGAGGCCCTCGTCAACGCGGACTGACGAGATTTCGCCACGGTAGACTGACGTCAGGTGAGCTGGCCCTTCATCGTGCTCCTCGCGCTCGCGCTGGTCGTCCTGGCCGGCGCCGAGTGGCAGCGTCTCTCCGGCACGCGCGGCTTCGGTCGCCTCGGTGGCGAGGCGCGAGACGCACGCGCCCGCCAGAAGCGGAAGGCGAACCTGAAGCTGATCCGCTCCGAGAGCGAGGAGTTCGCGGAGAGCGTCCAGCGCGACCTCGCCGACCTCCCGACGATCGAGGAAAAAGACCGGCGCCGGTAGTTCGTCGACGGTCGACGTGAGTCCGGAAGCCAGAGACCGAACCAAGGAGGAGCGACACATGCCTTACGTCGACGGATTCGTCGTCGCAGTCCCGAAGAAGAACCTGGCCGAGTACAAGAAGATGGCCCGCAAGGCCGGGAAGATCTGGATCGAGCACGGGGCGCTGTCGTACACCGAGTGCGTCGGCGACGACGTCCCGGTCGGAAAGGTGACGTCGTTCACGAAGGCCGTCAAGCTGAAGCCGAACGAGACCGTGATCTTCGCGTGGATCGAGTACAAGACGAAGCGCGACCGCGACGCAGTCAACAAGAAGGTCATGGCGGATCCGCGGCTCCAGACGGACATGAGCGACGCTCCGTTCGACGCCAAGCGGATGATCTACGGCGGCTTCAAGTCCGTGATCGAGCTCTGACGACGATCGGGGCCGCACCGTCTTCCTGGGCGACCTAGCGGACGGTGAAGCTCGTCCGCAGGAACGCGGTGTTCGGGAGGATCCGTAGGACGTTCTCGTTGTTGCGCGTCTCCTGGTAGTCGGAGAGCTGGAGCACGAGCGAGTGGCGGCCGCGGGCGAGGCCGCCGGTCGGGATCCGGATCGCGCCTCCGGCCACGCGGGCGCCGCGCTCGCGGCCGTCGATCCGGAGGACGAGCGAGCCCGGATACACACCCGAGCCGGCGTCCGTGGCCGCGATCGAGAGCGGCGTGCCGCGGCGGACGACTCGCGTTCGGAATGCCAGTGCGGGCGGGCTGACGTCGTCGACCCAGTAGCGGAACGCGAACCCACCGGCGGTGCCCGCGCCGGGGCTGTCGAAGACGACGTCGTAGGCGCCGCGGGCGGGTCTCAGCACCCCCGCTGCGAGCACGGGATCCTCGAACCCGCGCAGGTACGGATTGAGGTTGAACGGGAGCGCGGCGTAGCCCGTCAGCCGGTTCTCGTTGCCGGCGTAGACGATTCGGGGCTCCACCCGCACGCCCTTCGCCCGCGAGGTTACGGCGACGCCGAAGTTCGACGCAGGCCGCGTGACGGTGACGCGGTACACGCGCTCCGGTCCGGCGAGATTCGTCTCGAAGCCGCGCTCGTCCGGGCTCTCCGGGTAGCGATAGCGACTCACGAGCGAGGAGCCGCCCCGCGTCGTCGCGCTGCGCGCGCCTGGCTTGACCAGCGGCGTCGGCTTCGCGCCGGCGAGCGCAGGCACCGAGACCCGGAGCCAGAACGGGATCCGGCGCCGGTCGGCTCCTCGCGTGAGGACGACGAATCCCGTGATTTCGGAATCGGGAGCGTTCGCAGCCGTGGTCAGGTTCACGGACAGGGTGCCCGGCACGGTGACGGTCGCCGGCACGCCGACGGTGACGCCGACGGCGCCGGTCTGATGCTCGACGCCGACCGTCCAGTCGCCGGAGCCGCCACCAGAATCGGTCAGGGCGACCCGCCGCACGAGCGAAGCTCCTCGCGGGGCGAGCCCGAACGAGAGCGCGACGGGGGACGCGAAGACAAGCGGCGTGTCGGCTCGGCGCAGGCTGACGACGCCGCCGCCTTGCCGGGTCGTCGGTGCGCCGACCGTCCGCGTGCCGTCGACGAAGGCGGTATCACCGGTGAGCGCGAGCGCCGCTTTCACCTGCGCCGGAGTCCAGGTCGGGTGGCGCTGGCGGAGGAGCGCCGCCGCGCCCGCGACATGCGGGGCGGCCATGCTGGTGCCCGAGAGGGTGGCGTAGTTGCGGTTCGGCGCCGCCGAGAGGATCGCGACGCCTGGCGCGCTGACCTCCGGCTTGAGCTGCAGCGAGAGCGGCGTCGGGCCTCCTGAGGAGAAGTCGGCGATCACGTTCGTCGGGCCGCTCCGCGTGGTCGAGACCGCTCCGACCGTGATCGCTTCCGGCGTCGACCCCGGAGAGGAGACCGAGCCGGACGCCGAAGTCGTCGAAGTCGTTCCCCGCCGCGACCACGGGCACGACGCCCGCCCGCGCGGCGGCGGAGAGCGCCGCGACGACGATGTCGCGCGACGGCTCGATCTCCGGCTCGCCGAGCGACAGGTTGATCACGTCCATCCCGTCCGCGACGGCCGCCTCGATCGCCGCGACGAGCTCGGGCGAGTTGCCGTCGAGGCCGACGTCGGCGTCGGTCGGGATCGTCAGCGCCTTGTAGTTGCCGAGGTACGCCCTCGGAGCGACGCCGGAGATCCGCCTGCCCTCGGCGAGGGTGTTGGCGTTTCCGGCCGCGATCCCGGCGACGTGTGTGCCGTGCGACGAGAGCTCGGGGTCGAACGGCTTCGCGGCGTGCTTCCAGGCGGGCCGCGCTGGTGGAAAGGCGCGCGCGACGATCACCTTCGCGGTCGTGTACGCCGCCTGACCCTTGGGGTAGCCGGCGGGCATCGTGTAGCCGGCGGGAGAGAAGAACGGATGCGTCTGGTCGATCCCCTCGTCGATGATCCCGATCTTGATCCCTTGCCCTGCGCTCGAGAGCGTCGGCCCCCAGAGGGCAGGCGCCCCGATCTGCTGAGGCCCGCGGTCGAGGAGCCGCGTGTAACGGACGCTCGGATAGATGCGGGCGATCCCCGGCACGGAGGCGAGCCGCTCGACCTGGTCTCGGGGCACGACGACCGCGAGGCCGTTCGCGACGACGCGGTAGCGCCAGCGAATCTCTGCCTGCGGCAGCGCGTCCTCGATCCGCGCCTCGAGCGCGTTCTGGGTCGTGGCGAGCGAGCGGAGGTACGCGCGCGAGGTGGTCGTGCTCAGGCTGAGCCGGCGGCCGCCGGTCGCGGCGAGGGTGCGCCCCGGGCGGGCGACCGCGAGTGGCTCGGCGTCGAGCGCGACGATTACCTCGACGAGCGACTCGGAGCTTGCGCTGTGGCGCTCGGCACTCGCCGATGCGGCCAGCGCGAGCAGCAGGAACGGCAGGAGAAGGGCGACCCGGCGCACGGGCGTCCAGGGTAGCCACGCCCTATGAAGGCGACGTTAAGCGCACGATCCGCCGTCAGAGCTGGGCGAAGCAGCGAAGCACGAGTGCGGATGAGAGGACTTGAACCTCCACGCCCCGAAGGGCACACGGACCTGAACCGTGCGCGTCTACCAATTCCGCCACATCCGCGCGGGGGGTCAGTTTAGCCTGGCTACGATCGCCCGCGATGACGTCGCTGCCGCCACTCGAGCCGAAGCGGCCGGTGGTCTCCGACGAGCTCGAGGTTCGTCAGCTGGCCGAGGAGCGGCTGATCGGCCTGCGCGTCTCGGAGTGCGAGCTCGGCGGCGATCTCTCCGAGAGGGCTGCCGCCGATCTTCGGCTGCGGGACGTCCGCCTCGCCAATCTCGACCTCACCGGCACGGAGGCACCAGGCTTGACGATGGTCGACGCGATCGTGGCCGGTGGCAGCTGGGCGAACCTACGCGCGCCCCACGGGGAGCTCACTCGCGTCGAGCTGCGGGAGCTCCGCGCCACGGGAGCCGACTTCGCCGAGGCCGTGCTCAAGGATGTCGACGTCGCCGACGCTCGGCTCGACCTCGCCTCGTTCCGCTTCGCACGACTCGAGCGGATCGTCTTTCGCGACTGCCGGCTCGAGGAGGCGGACTTCCTCGGCGCCTCGCTCCGCTCCGTCCGCTTCGAGCGCTGCAACCTGACCGGCGCGAGCTTCGTCGACGCGACGTGCGAGCGCACAGAGCTGCGCGGCTGCGAGCTCGTCGAGGTGCAGGGAGTCGAAGGTCTCCGTGGCGTTCGGATGCCGTGGAACGAGGTGATCCAGGTCGCGGGGCAGCTCGCCGCGGCGGCCGGGATCACCGTGATCGACTAGCGCCAGCGCCGGCGAGTACCTGATCCGCATGGGTGTCGGGCTTCACGTTGCGCATCACTTCGGCGACGTTGCCGTCGGCGTCGATCACGAAGGTCGAGCGCTCGACGCCCATGTAGGTCTTGCCCGCGTAGGTCTTCTCGACCCAGACGCCGTAGTCGTCCGCCGTCGCATGGTCGGAATCCGCGAGGAGCGAGAACGGGAGGTCGTACTTCTCCTTGAACTTCGCGTGCGAAGCCTCGTCGTCCGGGCTGACTCCCAGCACGACCGCGCCGGCTCGCTCGAACTCGGCCCAGGCGTCGCGGATCCCGCAGGCCTGAGCGGTGCAGCCGGGCGTGTCGTCCCTGGGGTAGAAGTAGAGCACGACCGGCCGACCTTTCAGCGACGACAGCCGGACAAGCTCGCCGGAGTCGCTTCGGAGCGCGAAGTCCGGGGCCGGCTGACCTTCCTCCACCATGCTTCCTCCCTGCTGCTCGCCGTGACAGCGCGAGCCTATCGGCAGCCGGACGCGAGGCAGCTTGCGGTGGGGGCGGCGCGTGTTCTTCGACATGCCGGAAGTTGCCCGGCCGGACGTTTCGCCTGATCTGCCGGGAGGCTGGTGTGCGTCGGCGGCCGCGCGCAGAGTCTCGAAAGATCGCGGCTGGAAGGGCGTACCTCACGAGCGACGAACTCGAGCCGGCGGGTCAGGCGTGGGCTCGCCGGCAGCCACGACCTGCCTCGGGAATTGACCCAACTGGGTCCTACCCGGCGAGGTGAAGGAAGGACATGCTTCCTGTGATGGAGCGCCTGCTCGAAGAACTCGGGCGCAAGAACGCCAGGCACTGAGCCTCGTTCGGCGGATCCATCAACTCAACCCAAGAAGGAGATTCTCTTCATGCGTAAGCGTCTCATCATTGCCGCGCTCGCCGCGACGGCACTCGTCGTCGTCGCGGGCTCGGCCCTCGCAGCCAACGGCTCAGTCGAGCCGTGATCTTCGACAGCTCGGCCCGACACGGACCGAAGTCGAACCTTCCGAGCTACGGCGCCGGAGGCGTACTCGTTCGCCCAGATCGGCAGCGAGATCACGTTCGCGGGCTCCAAGCGCAGCTCAACAGCGTCGATCGTCACGCTCAGCAGCTGGGCCTGCGTGGACGGTACACTGGAACGAGCGGCTGCGTCACGCCCGCAGGTGCCAAGTTCTCGCTTCCGATCACGCTCAACATCTACAACGCGACGGACCGGACGCAGCTCCTGACGTCCAAGACGCAGCAGTTCGACATCTCGTACCGCCCGTCCGCCAATCCCGCCAAGTGCCCCGACGCGCCGACGAAGTGGTACTCGACGACCGAGAAGACGTGCTTCAACGGTCTGGCGCAGGACGTGACGTTCACGTTCGACGGGACGACGACGCTTCCCGACACGGTGCGTTACGGGATCACCTACGGGACCAGCCATCACGGGTCCACCCCGATCGGTGACCAGGACTGCAGCTCGACTTCGGCCGGTTGCTTCTACGACTCGCTGAACGTCGCCGTGACCGATGCAGCCACGAGCGTCGGCACCGAGCACGGGCACGCTGAAGCTCAACGCGGATGGAACCGTCGCCAGTGTCCTCGACAGCTACGTACACGCCCGCCGTGCAGTTCAAGGCGGGTAGCTGAAGCTGAACTAAGCACCCGGAACCACTCGCAAGGGGGCCTGCCACTCGCAGGCCCCTTGCGTTCTGTCGGCCCGGTCCTTCGGGATGTTTGAAGGGATGCCCGACGACAGGTTCACAGCGCCGCACGCGCATCTCACGCCCCGCCAAGTCGAGATGCTTCGTCTTCTGGAGAGGGGCCGCTCGACGAAGCAGATCGCCGCCGAGCTCCACCTGAGCAGCGGGCGGTCAGAACCCACATCGCCGTCTCCTCGGATGCTCGGCGTCACTCGACTCGAAGCCGTCGCAGCCGCCCGGGCCGCATCACCCTTCTGATCGACGTACGAGCCCGTCTCATTCGTGGTCGAAGCCGACCATCACGGCGTCTGTCAGTCGAATCGCGTCGACGCGAACCGAGCGCCGGCGGCGACACGGCCGAGGACGGCGGGACCAGTTCGCCATCTAAGCCATCGCAGAGGGAGCGCGGAGTCGGGGCCGGCGGCTGCCTCGGCCTCGCGTTGACCAAACGGAGTTTCCGTGAGATTGTCTTAGAGTTCATAAGCCTGGGCGCCCGGGCTATGGCTGGGGGGAGAAGGCGGGAATAGCGGCGATTCCTACTCGGGAGGAGCTATGAAGCACTCACGCAAGGCTTCGGTTCAGCGCCGTTCTGGTGCTCGTTGCATCAGCGGCGATCGCACTTGCTACGGCAGCGAGTGGCGGCGGCCAGCTCTTTCGGGAGCTGGTCGACGAGAAAGAGTCGGAAATCGAGACCGACTTCTGCGGGGTCGAGGGGCTGACCGTTGAGTTCGCGACCCATCGCGTCGGATGGTTCCATGCCGTTCCGCACGGACGAGACGGTCTCGTCTACTTCGGCTTCAACTTGAAGGTGACCGACGTCGTCACGAACCTCGCGAACGGCAACTCCGTGACGTCGTTCGCCACCGTCCGGGACAAGGATCAGCGGGTCACGGACAACGGCGACGGCACGCTCACCATCCTCGTCCTCACCACCGGCAACGAGGTGCTCTACGGGGAAGACGGCAAGGTGATCGCGAGAAACCCGGGCCAAGTCCGATTCGAAATCCTGATGGATCACGGCGGCACGCCGACCGATCCCCGCGACGACGAGTTCCTCGAGTTTCTCGGAGTCGTGAAGGATTCCACCGGGCGAAGCGACGACTTCTGCGTAGGAGCAGTGCCCATCCTGCTCGGGAGCTAGGGCCTCCGAAGCGAGGCGGGCGGACTCGTCGAGTCCGCCCGCCTCGCAGCCTCCTGCGTTTATCGCCGGCCCGGATCAGCCACACTTCGGTGATGGCCACTGGCCTGAAAGTCGGCGGCGACGTCGAGCAGGCTCTGGACAGCGTCGGCGTCCCGAGTTACGTCCTCGACACGACGGGAGTCGTGCGTTGGATCAATGCAGCGGCGGAGCGGCTTGTCGGCGACGTTCGCGGTCGCCAGTTCACCTCCGTCGTCGCGCCCGAGGACGGCCGGCGCGCCCGGGAGCTGTTCTCCCGGAAGGTACTCGGCACCGCCACGGCCACCGACGCGACCGGCGTCTTGGTGTCGGCTGCCGGCACGCGGGTTGCCGTGGAGATCAGCTCGGTGCCGCTCATGAGCGGTGAACGGGTGGTCGGCGTCTTCGGGCTGTTCGAGGAACGCCCCGACGACAGGCCTACGGCGCCACACCCGCATCTCACCCCCCGTCAAGTCGAGGTGCTTCGTCTGCTGGAGCAGGGCCGCTCGACGAAGCAGATCGCCGCCGAGCTCCACCTGAGCACCGAGACGGTCAGGAACCACATCCGCGGTCTCTTTCGGGCCCTCGGCGTCAACTCCCGGCTCGAAGCCGTCGCCGCCGCCCGGGCCGCAGCACCCTCCTGATCGACGCACGAGCCCCCTCTCGTTCGGTCTTCAGCTCGAAGTTCGGCGCCGGGTCCCCCGCCGGATCACGAACATCTCCTCTCGGTAGGGTCTTCCTCGATGCTGACGGCGCACCGCCTGCTCGCCTTCCTCGTCGTCGGCGTGCCGGCGCTCGCGGCGCTCGCCGGCGGGTTCGTCTACTGGCGCAGGCGCGGGGCGGGGGCGATCCTGACGAACGTGCTCGCGCTCGCGCAGACGCTGCTCGTGGCGCAGGTGGGGCTCGGCCTGCTCCTGCTCTCCGACGACCGCGAGTCGGCGGACAGCCTCCACTACGCCTACGGCTCGCTCTCCCTCGGCGCGATCCTCGTCCCGTGGTTCTACGCGCCGGCGGCGGGGCCGAAGCGCCTGGCCTGGTTCTCCGGCACCGCTGCGCTCGCCGCGGCCCTCGCCGTGCGAGCATTCATGACCGGCTGATGGCCACAAGCTGATGGAAAGCCTGAAACGATTCTTCGCGGAGCTGAACCCGCTCGTGCGCGGATTGGGCATCATCGCGCTCATCGCCGCGGTCGTCGTCGTGCTCTCGCTCGACGAGGTGCTCGACACCGTCGGCGGGCTGCTCCGGATCGCCTTCTTCCTCGCGATCGCCTTCTTCCTCTTCCTCCTCTGGCGCGAGCGGCGCAGCGACATCGAGGCGTGGTCCGACCTGAGTCGCCGCGTCTTCTACGGCGCGATCGTCCTGGCCGTGGTCGACGTCGGCGCCGCGATCGGACTCGGCGCGTCCGGGCCGGATGCGCTCGCGTTCATCCTCGTCTTCGGCGCCTGCGCGTACGCGATCTACCGCGTCTGGCGCAACGAGCACACGTACAGCTAGAGCTGGGCCTCGACGCGGCTTGCCGCGCCGTCGAGCGCGTCGAGCGCGGCGCGGATCTCCATCGCCTGGCCGACGAAGATCGGGGTGTCGCGCTCGGTGTAGCGCGAGGCCTCGCTTTCGCGGAGCGTCAGCATCAGGTGCATGAAGTCGGACGGCTCCTCGCACTCGAACGCGGTCATGAACTCCTGGTCGTCGATCCCGAACGAGTACGTCGTGTGGTTCTGGATCGTGGCGTAGCGGGCGCCGATCTCGATGTGCTCGTTCATCGCCCGCTGACGGTCGTCGAGCGGCAGCGCGTACCACGGGCGCGTCTTCACGAACGGGTAGACGACGAGATAGGGATGGCCGCGCGGGACGACCTTGCGGGCGCGGCGCGCCTGGCTGTACTGCGACGCCTTCGTCGTCGCGAGGTAGGAGTACGGCGTCTCGAGCCAGCCCGCGAGCGGAGTCGCGTTGAGCGCCGCGCCGAGCTCGCCCAGATCGAGGTAGCGCTCGGTGATCTTCCAGAGGAAGAAGTCGCAGTCGGGCCTGACGCCCGCCGTCGAGTAGGCGCGAACCTCGAGCCGCTCGGCCCACGACTCGACGACCTCCGCGAAGGCATCCTTGCCCGCCGCGCGCTCCTCCACGGGCAACCGCCGCCAGGCCGGGTCGACTTTGTAGAAGCTGTAGGCGACGTACTGGCCGCTCTGTTGCTCGCCGCTCATCGGTCGAATGGTACGCGGCTCGTTGCTGGTTAGGCTCTACGGGTGCGGATCCTCGTGCTTCTCGTCGCGCTGCTGGCGCTCGCCGGCTGCGGCGGCGACGACGAGCCGACGCAGACCCCGGAGGCGTTCGTCACCTCGCTGATCGAGCGACTCGGCGCCGGCGAGCTCGCAGGCGTGTGGGAGGAGCTGCACCCCGCGCACAAGGATGCCGTGCCGCGGGCGCTCTATGTCCGCTGCGAGCGCGGCGACACCTTCGGCGGCACCGTCCAAGAGGTGAACGTGCTCGAGGTGAAGCCCGAGCCGGCGACGATCCCGGGTGTGTTCGAGCAGGAGCCGAGCACGGCCGTCACGGTCGGAGTCACGCTCGACGTCCCGGACTCGGCGGAGCCGGAGCGATTCTCCCTGACCGCCCACGTCTTCGAGACGGAGGGGCGCTGGGCCTGGGTGATCGGCCCGGTCGACTACGCGTCATACCTCGCCGGTCGCTGCCCCGCGAAGGGATAGTCAGCAGCCTCGGCGAGCGGCGAGGATCGCCTCGCGCACCGGCTCGAAGCTCTGCTTGCGGGTGCCGTCGACGTAGTAGACGCCCGACTGGAAGCCGGTCAGGAAGGGCTCGTCGTGGGAGTGGAAGAGGAGCATCCCGGCGACGCCGTCCTGGCACGCGGCGAGCGCGAGCGCGCGGCGGTAGTACTCGGCCTGCGTCGGCTCGTCGACCGGTCGGCCCGGCTCCTCGCCCTGGTAGAGCGGGCGCTTCGCCGTCGGGATCTCGGTCTCGACGCCGAACTCGCTGTAGAGGATCGGAACGTCGCGCCCGAAGGCGTCGCGGACGAGCCCTCGCAGGCGCTCGTGGTCGGCGAGCCCGAGCGTGCGCGAGCCGGGGTGCGGCCGGTCGGGAGGGATGTTCGAGGCGACCGGATACGGGTGGAAGGCGAAGCCGTCGAGGACCGGTCGCGTCCGGCCGCTCGCGCGGAGCGCGGTGCCGAGGTCGCGGATGAAGGTCGTCGGTGAATGGGTGTCGCGGCCCGTATTGGGCTTGTCGACGCCGCGCGGCGCGAGCGCGCCGCCCCAGATTCGGGTGTCGGGTGCGGCGGCCTTCGCGGCGTCGTAGACCTCTGCGAGCAGGGCGAGATAGAAGGCGGCGGCGAGGTTCTCGCCGTCCTCGCCGAACTGGGGGAGCCAGAAGCGGTTGAGGTTCGGCTCGTTGCCGACGATCACGTCGCGGATCGCCGGCACGTCCCGCACGATCGCGGCGACGTAGGACGAGAAGGCGGCTCGCTCGTCCTCCGTCAGCGGCGTCGTGGCGGAGCCGCGATGGAAGACGGCGAGGTAGATCCGGAGGTCGCGCTCGCCGGCCCTCGCGGCCGTGTCGCGCAGGATTGCCAGCTCATCCGCGCTCGGCGCGGCGAGGCCGGGCTCCCAGTAGCTCGTGATCCCGAGGGCGTCGAAGCCCACGTCGGCGAGCTGGCCGAGCACAGGCCCAGGGTGTCGCGCAGCGTCGTCGACGGCGCCCACGACGAACGCGTCAGGCGCACCTGTCTCTGCGTCCGTCTTTGTAACCGTGTCTGCGACCGTCTCTGTTCCGGCCGGGTTCGTGCCGGCCTCGTCGTCGCCGCTGCAGCCGGCGAGGACGAGCGCGAGGAGGAGCGCCGCCAGCCCGAGCCGCATCAACGAACGCGGAACGACGCGCTCTCGCGCAGCACCGGCTCACCCCGGTTGACGGGGTGCGTGACCGTGACCGCCAGCCGGTAGAGACCGGGCCGAACCTTTCGGCGGAGCGAGATCGCGACGCGCGCCTCGGCCTTCGCCCGACCGCTCGTCGCAGCCGTGGTCGTGCCGGCAGGCAGCTTCACGAGCCGAGCGCGGTAGACGCAGTCGAGGTCGCAGCGCAACGAGATCCCCAGCGTTCGCGCCGAGAAGGCCGTTCTCGGCTTGATCGTCAGCGAGAGTCCGTCGCACCGGCCGATCGAGCCGCCGCGCGTCGCCGCGAGGGCATCCCGCACCGCCGGCAGACTCGTCTTCGGGCTGCCGTCGGCGTAGTAGAGGCCGGACTGCCACGCCGCCAGATCGGTCTCGTCGTGCGAGTGGAAGAGCAGCATCCCGGTCACGTTCGGCTGGCAGAACGCGAGCTCGAGCGCACGCCGGTAGTACGCCGCCTGGATCGCCTCGGTGACGGGCCTCGTCGTCGCAGGCTCGGCGCCCGAGTAGAGCGACGCCTTCGCGGCCGGGATCACCGCCTCGACACCGAACTCGTCGTAGAGGATCGGGAGCGACGAGCCGGCCTGCGCTGTGCCGTCGAACGCCTCCGCGAGCAGCGCGACGAGCTTCGGATAGTCGACGAGCCCGAGGTGATCCGGATCGGACGGGCGGCAGGTCGGGCGAGCGACTCGAGTTGTCGGCGTAGGGATGGAAGGCGAAGACGTCCATCACGGGCGCCGTTCTCCCACTCGCCGCGATACGCGGCGCCGAGCTCGCGGATGAACCGCGTCGGCGAGATCGTGTCGCGGCCGGTGCCCGGCCGGTCGACTCCGCGCGGCGCCAGCGCACCGCCGATCACGCGCACGCCCGGCGACACCGCCTTCAGCGCGTCGTAGGTCTCGGCGAGCAACGTCAGGTAGGCGGGCGCGGACGCTCCGGAGCCGTCGGCGGCGAACTGCGGCAGCCAGAAGCGGTTCAGGTTCGGCTCGTTGCCGACGATCACGTCGCGGAAGCTCGGATACGTGCGGGCGAGATCGGCTGCGAACGCGGCGAACTGCGTCCGATCCTCGGGCGTGAGCGGCGTCGTCCGCGAGCCCGCGTGGAAGACCGAGACGTAGACACGGACGTTGGCGAGCTCGGCCGCCGCCGCCACGTTTTCCAGGATCCGGCGCTCGGACGCGCTCGGCGCCAGCTCGCCCGGCTTCCAGATCGAGGTCACCCGCACGGCCCGGAAGCCGGCGAGCTGGAGCAGCGTCATCTGCGCCTTCGCCTCGACGAGGCTCGAGCTGCGAACGACGTCCTCGGCGGCCCCGAGCGTCAGCGTCGGGCCCCCGGCGTGCGCGGCCGGCGCGAGCACGAACGCCGCCAGAAGTGCGAGAAACCCCCGTCTCATCCGCGACACGGTAGCGTCGCCCTGTGATGGAGGAGTAAGCCGCACGGCGGCATCTACTCTTGATCGCCGAATGCCCGACGTCCGCGAGAAGCTGAAAGGCCTGCCCGCGAAGCCGGGCGTCTACCTCTTCCGCGACGCCAAGGGCGGCGTGCTCTACGTCGGCAAGGCGAAGTCGCTGCGCCCCCGCGTCCGCTCGTACTTCCAGGCCGGCCGCGGCGACACCCGGCAGTCGATCCCGGGACTCGTCTCCCGAATCGACGACCTCGAGGTGATCGTCACCGGCACCGAGGTCGAGGCGCTCCACCTGGAGCAGAACCTCGTCAAGCGGCACCGGCCGCCGTACAACGTCCGCCTCCGCGACGACAAGTCGTTCCCGTACATCGCGGTCACCGTCGAGGACGAGTTCCCGCGCGTCATGTTCACGCGCGAGCGGCACCGGCGGGGCGTCGTCTACTTCGGCCCGTACGCCAACGCGAAAAAGGTGCGCGAGACGCTCGACGTGCTCAACCGCGTCTTCCAGTTTCGCCCCTGCGAAGGGCCAAAGCCGGGGCGACACTCCGGGATCCCGTGCCTCGACTTCCACATCGAGCGCTGCCACGCGCCCTGCGTCGGCTACATCTCGAAGGAGCTCTACGGCGAGCTGATCGACGAGGTGATCGAGTTCCTCTCGGGCGACACGAAGCCGATCGTGCGGGCCCTCGAGGAGCGGATGCGCGAGGCGGCGGTGGACGAGCGCTTCGAGGACGCCGCCCGCTACCGGAACCGGCTCTTCGCGATCCAGAACCTCGCCGAGCGGCAGGGCGCGGACCGGCGCGAGACCGGCTCGATCGACGTGATCGGGATCGCCGCCGAGGGCGCGCGCGCCGCCGTCCAGGTCTTCCCGCTGCGCGGCGGCAAGATGATCGACCGGCACGGCTTCCACCTCGAGAACGTGGAGGGGCAGGACGTGACGACGATCCTCGAGGCCTTCTGCACCGAGTACTACGGCAACGCGCCTTCGATCCCGCCGCAGCTCGTGGTGCCGCGCGAGACCGGCGACGTCGACGCGCTGCAGCAGTGGCTCGGCGAGCGCCGAGGGTCGCGGGTCGAGGTGCGGGTGCCCGAGCGAGGCGAGAAGGCACGCCTCGCGGAGCTCGCCGGCCAGAACGCACGGCTCGCGCTCGATTCGGAGGCGCTCCAGGCGGAACAGAAGCGGCTGCGACGCGTCGAGTCACTGGAGGAGCTTCGCGAGACCCTGAACCTGGAGAGTCTGCCGCTCCGGATCGAGTGCTACGACATCTCGAACATCCAGGGGCAGCAGATCGTCGGCTCGATGGTCGTCTTCCAGGATGCCGTCGCCAAGAAGGCGCACTACCGCAAGTTCGCCGTCCGCGGGCTCGAGGGACAGGACGACTTCGCGGCGATGGCCGAGGTGATCTCGCGCCGCTTCGCCCGCCTCGGGCACATGACCGACGACGAGTACGACGAGGGCTTCGCGACGGCTCCGAACCTCGTCGTGATCGACGGCGGCAAGGGTCAGCTCTCGGCGGCGCTCGCCGCGATGCAGGGCTACGACCTGCCGCGCGTCGCTGTGATCGCGCTCGCGAAGCGAATCGAGGAGGTGTTCGTGCCGGGGAGCGCGGATCCGATCCTGCTCGATCCGCATGGGCCCGGCCTGCAGCTCCTGCAGCGGATCCGCGACGAGGCCCACCGCTTCGCGCTCGGGTTCCACCGGCAGCGGCGGGCGGCGAAGGCTCGCGAGTCCCTCTTCGACACGCTCGAGGGCGTCGGCCCCGCGCGACGGCGCGCGCTGCTACGCCACTTCGGCTCGACCGAGAACGTCGTGGCTGCGAGCCAGGAGGAGCTGGAGGGTGTTCCCGGCGTGCCGGCGAAGACCGCGCGCTCGATCTACGCGCAGCTTCACCGCTCCGGCCGACCGTCCTAGCCGGTTGCGATAGTGCGCGCGTGAAGCCGCTTCGCCTGCTCGTGCTCGCTCGCGGTCGCAGCGGGCATCTGCGCCGCTCCGGCGCAGCGCCCGCCTCGTCCACTTCACGAGCCCCTCCGGCAACATCGACTGCCTCGGCAGCACGAGCCCGCCGGCCTCGGTCAGCTGCTACGTGCAGCGGACCACCTGGCCGAAGGACGCCGCCACGGCCCTCCTGGTGCGATGTCGACTGGTTTCCCACCGAGGTCGGGCTCTCGAAGCGGCGGACGACGGTCGGCTCCTGCCGCGGCGACGTCGGCCCGCTCTGCTTTCCCGGGAGCCTGCGGCCGGCTCGCGTACGGCCGCTCGCTCGAGATCGGCCCGATTCGCTGCAGCCTCTGCGACGAACGGGATCACCTGCCGGTATCGGACGAGCCCGCGGGTGGGCTTTCGCGTCGCCCGCGAGGGCTACGTCCTCTTCAGGCGGTAGCGCTCCCCAGCCCTCCGGCGCGGTCTTCTGCCCGGCCACGTCGCGCCAGCGCACGTGGCCGAGGATCAGGAAGAGCGCGGTGAAGCCGACGATCGCGTTCACGGTCGTCAGCGTCAGCTTCATCCCGACCGAGAAGGCGAGGAGGGCGCTGCTCGCCACGGTTCCCCTGAAGACGTAGACGATGAACGCCTGCTCGGTGCCGATTCCACCCGGCGAGATCGGAACGAGCGTGGCCAGGCTCTGCGTCACCTGCACGAGCAGCACGTTCTGGAGCGACTGCTCGATCCCGAACGCGCCCAGGAAGAACCAGATCGCGACGAGGCGGAGAAGCCAGTCGCCGGCCTGCCACGCCGCGACCGTGCGGAGATAGCGCCGACGGTCCGAGAGCACGGCGAATCCCGCCCGGACGCGCTGCTTGAAGTCGTCGATCCGCACGCGCAGCCAGAAGAAGCCGACGATCCCGATGATTGCCAGGACCAGCAGCAGAACGAGCGAGAACGCGCCGTGCGCGAGGAACCAGCCGAACTCGAACCCGGGCAGATTCGTGAGCACGTCGAGCCCCGGAAGGACGCCGAGCGTCAGCGCGTAGGCGAAGACGAGCACTGCCATCGTCGAGTCGAAGATCGTCATCACGAGCAGCGTCGAGACGAGCGTCGTGTACGCAGCGCCGGGAATCGCGCGATGGGCGAGGAAGAGCCGGACGGCGTCGCCGCCGCGTGCCGGAACGACCGCGTTGACCCCGACCCCGGCGACGTACGCGCCGTAGATCGAATGCCACCGCGGCGGCTGCTCCGGGTAGGCGGCGCAGATCGTGTTCCACCAGGCGCGGCTGACGCAGAACGTCTTCAGCACGTGGGCGAGCACGGCGAGTCCGAGCGCGCCCCAGCCGACCGAGGCGAGCTGCTCGAAGAAGACCCGGATCGCGTGGAGAACCTCACCCACGAGGTCAGGCTAGCCGCCTGAAGCTATGCGTTCGAGTCCGGATCCATCGACGGATAGCGGTAGTCGGTCGGGGGCACGAAGGTCTCCTTGATCGTGCGCGGGCTGACCCAGCGGATCAGGTTCCAGAGCGAGCCCGCCTTGTCGTTCGTGCCGGACGCGCGCGCGCCGCCGAACGGCTGCTGGCCGACGACGGCTCCGGTCGGCTTGTCGTTGACGTAGAAGTTGCCGGCCGAGTAGCGAAGCGCCTGGTGAGCCTCCTCGATCGCGGCGCGGTCGTCGGCGAAGACGGCGCCGGTGAGCGCGTAGGGAGCCGTCTCGTCGACGAGCTCGAGCGTCTCCGACCAGCGCTTCTCGTCGTAGACGAAGGCGGTCACGACCGGCCCGAAGAGCTCCTCGCGCATCGTCCGGAACTGCGGATCCTCGGTGGCGATCACGGTCGGCTCGACGAAGAACCCCTCGCTGTCGTCGTAGCCGCCGCCCGCGACGATCTCGGCGCCCTTCGCCGCGCGCGCCTCGTCGATCGCGTCCTTCTGGGTCTTGAAGGCGCCCTTGTCGATCACGGCGCCCATGAAGTTCGAGAAGTCGCCGACGTCGCCCATCTTCACGCTCGCGACCTGCTCGGCGAGCTGCTCCCGAAGCTCGGGCCAGAGGTTCGAGGGCGCGTAGATCCTCGAGGACGCCGAGCACTTCTGGCCCTGGTACTCGAAGGAGCCGCGGACGACCGCCGTCGCCACCTCGGCCACGTCCGCCGACGGATGGGCGAGGATGAAGTCCTTGCCGCCGGTCTCGCCGACGATCCGCGGATAGTTGCGGTAGCTCGCGATCGTGTTGCCGACCGTCTTCCACATCGACTGGAAGACGGGCGTCGAGCCGGTGAAGTGGATCCCGGCGAGCTCCGGGCTCGCGAGCGCCGCGTCGCCGATCTCGGCGCCCGAGCCGTAGACGAGGTTGATCACCCCGTCGGGCAGGCCCGCCTCCTGGAAGACCCGCATCACGTAGTGGGCAGCGAGCGCCGCGGTCGACGCCGGCTTCCAGACGACCGTGTTCCCCATCAGCGCCGGCGAGCCGCTCAGGTTCCCGCCGATCGCGGTGAAGTTGAACGGGCTGACCGCGAAGACGAAGCCCTCGAGCGGCCGGTACTCCATCCGGTTCCAGACGCCGGGCGAGGAGCGCGGCTGCTCCTCGTAGATCCGGATCATGAACTCGACGTTGAAGCGCCAGAAGTCGATCAGCTCGCAGGCTGCGTCGATCTCGGCCTGGTGGACGGTCTTCGACTGGTTCAGCATCGTCGCCGCGACGATCGTCGAGCGCCACGGCCCCGCGAGGAGCTCGGCGGCGCGAAGGAAGACGGCCGCGCGCTCCTCCCAGGGGAGGGCCGCCCAGCCCGGATGCGCCGCGCGGGCGGCGTCGATCGCCTGCTGGACGTGGCTCGCGTCGCCCTTTGCGACCTCGGCCAGCACGTGCGCCTTGCGGTGCGGCATCACGGCCTCGAAGGTCGTGCCCGTCTCGACCTGCTTGCCGCCGATCACGAGCGGAATCGAAAGTCGCTCGCCCTCCATCTGCGCCAGCCGGACCCGGAGCTCGGCCCGCTCCGGAGAACCCGGTGCGTAGCCGCGTACCGGCTCGTTGACCGGGATCGGCGGCCGGAAGATGCCGGCGGCGCTCATCGCTCCTAGTCTATGGGGCGGCGATTCGAGCGGCGATTTGTAGAGTCGGAGCCGATGCGCGTGACGCGGATTGCCTACGCGGTCGACGGCTGGGGCGTGGGGGAGCTGTGGCTCGGCGACGGCCGGATCGTGCTCGCGCACGAGGCGCCGGCACCGCAGCGTTCGAACCCGCCTGCAGATCCGCATCCAACTTCGCCTTCAAACCCCCATAGGGGGGCGACGAGGCCCCCTTCTGGAACCGTATCCCGGAAATCAGCACACGAGGGTGACGGCTTCGTTTCGGATCTCGTGCGAAGGATCCACAGCTTCTTCGCGGGCGAGCCCGTCTCGTTCGCGGACGTCGAGCTCGACCTGGAGTGGTGCACGCCGTTTCAGCATGCGGTCGCGAGCCAGCTTCGCGCAGTCCCGTGGGGCGAGGTCGTCTCGTATGGCGAGCTGGCCGACCGGGCCGGCTATCCGCGGGCGGGTCGTGCCGCCGGCAGCTTCTGCGCGCACAACAAGTTCTTTCTGCTCGTCCCGTGCCACCGCGTCGTCGCCTCCGACGGGATCGGCTCGTACGGTGCCGCCGGGGTCGGCTTCAAGCGCCGCCTCCTCCGTCTCGAGCGGCATGCCTCTCTCTGAGGAGCTCCGCAACGAGCTGGCGGCGATCACGCCGAAGCGCGGCTGCTGCCGGCTCGCGGAGGTGTCCGCGCTCTTCCATTCGGCGGGAAGCGCTCACCTTCGCGGTCGCGGCGAGGTCGCGCTGCATCTCGACCTCTCCGGCGCACCCGCCGCTCGGCGCGCGTTCTCGCTCCTGCGGGAGCTCGGGATCCGCTCCGAGATCCGCACCTATCGCCGGCAGGCGTTCGACCGGGCAACGCGCTACCAGCTCCACGTCGCCGGCGACGAAAGCGCGCTCGACACGCTCGTCGAGGCCGGGGTTCTCAACTCTCGGCACGCCCCGGTCGAGCGGCCGCCTCGGCGAGTCGTCGGGCGAGCGTGCTGCCGCGGGGCGTACCTGCGCGGAGCGCTCCTCGGCGGTGGGTCGCTCTCGGGGCCGCGATCGCCCCATCTCGAGCTGCGCACCGCATCGCTCGAAGGGGCCGAGTTCCTCCGCTCTGTTGCGGCGGCCGACGGAGTCAGGGTCGGCGTGCTCGACCGCACGAGACATGCGATCGCGTACGCGAAGGGGATGGAGGCGATCGAGGGGCTACTCGCTGCGGCAGGCGCAGCCGACACGGTGCTCGCGCTCGAGGAGCGCGCTGTGATCGCCGCGACGCGGGCCGAGGCGAACCGGCTGGCGAACGCCGATCACGCAAATCTCGTCCGCACCAGTCGCGCCGCACAGCGCCAGCTCGAGGCGGTGCGAGCGCTACGCGACACCGGCGCGCTCGCGCACCTACCTGCAGCGGCTTGGACGAGGTCGCGCGCCTTCGACTTCGCCACCCGAGCCTCTCCCTGCGCGAGCTGGCAGCGAAATGCGACCCCCCGACGACGAAAGCGTCGGTCCACCGCCGGCTGAACAAGCTCGTCGAGCTCGCGGCTGACGCCGACTCGTTGGCTCGGCTGAGGTCACGCGGTGATCGGCTCAGCCGGGCGCGTCGCGTGACGGCGGCTCCAGCCGCGCCGGGAGCGGCCGGCCAGGGGCGAAGAGGGCGGGCCGGAGGGGGTGGTCCGAGGACGACCTCCCCCTCCGCAGTACCGCGCTCCGAACCGGTGACAGACGGGGTCTGAATCCGCCGCCGGACGAGCACGGACCCGCCGGTTGAAGACTACGAAAAAGCAGTCCGATTCGATACCGGAGTTACAAGTCGGAAACCATCCGTGGCGCGAGCCCTGCCCGGGACGTTACGGTTGTCCTCGCGTGCTTGCGGCCTACGCGGATCTGAAGGAGCGGCTGGCGGAGATCCACGATCTCCAGAAGACCCGTTCCCTGCTCGCCTGGGATCAGCAGGTGCTGATGCCCGCGGGCGGCAGCGGCGTCAGGGCGGAGCAGATCGCCACGCTCGACCGGATCGCGCACACGGCCTTCACCGACGACGAGATCGGCCGCCTGCTCGACCAGCTCGCGCCCTTCGAGGAGTCCCAGCCCTACGACTCGGACGAGGCCAGCCTGATCCGCGTCACCCGGCTCGACTGGGAGAAGGCCCGCCGCGTTCCGGCCGATCTCCGCTCCGAGATGTCCCGCGCCTCGTCGCTCGCGCTGCCGGTGTGGGCAGAGGCGCGCGCGAGCTCCGATTTCGCGCTCTTCCTGCCGCTGCTGCAACAGAACCTCGAGCTCCGGCGGCGGTACGTCGACTGCTTCGACGACTACGACGAGCCCTACGACGTGCTGCTCGACGACTTCGAGCGCGGGATGACCACGGCCGAGGTCCGCGTCGTCTTCGACCGGCTGAAGGCCGAGCAGGTGCCGCTCGTCGCCGCCGCCAAGCGAGACGGCGAGCGCCCCGCCAGAGACCGTCCGTTCCCGCTCGAGGGGCAGCAGCAGTTCGAGTTGCGCGTGCTCGAGCGCTTCGGCTTCGATCGCGGCTCCTGGCGGCTCGATCCGACCGTGCACCCGTTCGCGAGCTCGCTCGGCACGGACGACATCCGGCTGACCACGCGCTACCACGAGACGAATCTCGACGGTCTCTTCGCGACGATGCACGAGTGCGGCCACGGGCTCTACGAGAACGGGGTCTCCGCCGACCTCGAGCGGACACCGCTCGCGCGCGGAACCTCACTCGGCCTGCACGAGTCGCAGAGCCGGCTCTGGGAGAACCTCGTCGGTCGCAGCCTCCCGTTCTGGCGCTACTTCTTCCCGCAGCTCCGCGAGACCTTCCCGGAGGCGCTGCGCGACGTCGAGCTCGAGGAGTGGTACAGCTCGGTCAACTGGGTCGCCCCCTCGCCGATCCGGGTCGAGGCCGACGAGGCGACGTACAACCTGCACGTGATCCTCCGCTTCGAGCTCGAGCAGGAGTTGCTCGCGGGAACCGTCGACCTCGCCGAGCTGCCGGAGATCTGGAACGCGCGAATGCTCGACTATCTCGGGATCGAGCCGGAGAACGACCGGCTCGGCGTCCTCCAGGACATGCACTGGGCGGGCGGGCACATCGGCTACTTCTCGACCTACGCGCTCGGAAACGTGATCTCGGTGCAGATCTGGGAGACGCTGCTCGCCGACCTGCCCGACGTCCACGCCCAGTTCGAGCAGGGCGAGTTCGGCGAGCTTCGCTCCTGGCTGACGGAGCGCCTCTATCGCCACGGCCGCAAGTTCACCCCGAAGGAGACGCTCCAGCGCATCGTCGGCGGCCCAATCGATGCTCCGATCGATCCTGGGCCCTACCTCCGCTACCTCGGGACGAAGCTCGCGACCCTCGCTTAGACTCGCCTCCGGCAACTGAGAGACGGGAGGCGCATGGCGACACGGGTAGGGATCAACGGGTTCGGGCGGATCGGGCGCAACTTCTTCCGCGCCTCGCTGGAGCGCGAGGCGGACTTCGAGATCGTCGCCGCGAACGACCTCGGTGATGCCGAGACGATGCGGCATCTGCTCAAGTACGACTCGAATCTCGGGCCCGCTGCCAGGTGACGTCGAGCTCGCGGACGGCGTTCTCCACGCTGCCGGCAAGGAGATCAAGCTCCTCTCCGAGCGCGAGCCGGCCGACCTCGCCTGGGGCGACCTCGGCGTCGACGTGGTGCTCGAGTCGACCGGCTTCTTCACGAAGCGCGACGGCGCGCAGAAGCACCTCGACGCCGGCGCGAAGAAGGTCGTGATCTCGGCGCCCGCCACCGATCCCGACCTGACCCTCGTGCTCGGCGTCAACGACGATCAGTACGACGCGGACTCGCACCACATCGTCTCGAACGCGTCCTGCACGACGAACTGCGTGGCGCCGCTCGCGAAGGTGCTGCACGACTCGTTCACGGTCGAGCAGGGCTTCATGACGACGATCCACGCCTACACGAACGACCAGCGCATCCTCGACCTGCCGCATGAGGACATCCGCCGCGCCCGAGCCGCCGCGATCAACCTGATCCCGACCTCGACCGGCGCCGCGCGCGCGATCGGGCTCGTGCTGCCGGAGCTGAAGGGCAAGGTCGACGGGATGTCGATGCGGGCGCCCGTGCCGACCGGCTCGGTCACCGATCTCGTCTGCCTCGTCGGCCGCGAGACGACCGCCGACGAGGTCAAGGACGCGTTCCGCACGGCCGCGTCGTCGGGCTCGCTCGAGCCCTACCTCCAGTACATGGAGGACCCGATCGTCTCCACCGACATCCAGCGCTCGCCCTACTCGTGCGTCTTCGACGCCGAGCTGACGATGGTGAACGCGCGGATGGTCAAGGTCTTCGGCTGGTACGACAACGAGTGGGGCTACTAGCTGTCGGCTCGTCGATCTGATCGGGAAGCTGCTCTGAAGAAGCCGCGCTCGGTTCGCGACGCCGACGTCGCCGGCAAGGTCGTCCTCCTCCGCGCCGACCTGAACGTGCCGCTCGAGGACGGCAAGGTCGCGGACGACACGCGGATCCGGGCGGCGCTGCCGACGCTCGAGCACCTGCTCGAGCGCGATGTCGCGCGGATCCGGGTCTGCTCGCATCTCGGCCGGCCGAAGGGCGACGATCCCGACGTTCCGGATCCAGCCGGTCGCCGAGCACCTGCGCTCGCTCCTTCCGGACGAGCGGATCGAGGTGCTCGAGAACACGCGCTTCAACGCCGGCGAGACGGAGAACGACGAGGGCTTCGCGCGCGAGCTCGCCGACGGCTGCGACCTCTACGTCAACGATGCCTTCGGCTCGGCGCACCGCGCCCACAGCTCGACCGAGGCGGTCGCGCACCTGCTCCCCGCCTACGCTGGCCTCCTGCTCGAGCGGGAGCTGGAGATGCTGGGCCGCCTGCTCGGCGAGGTCGAGCGACCGTACATCGCGATCGTGGGCGGGCTCAAGGTGGAGGACAAGCTCGGCGTGCTCGAGAACCTCGCCGAGTACGTGGACACGATGCTGATCGGCGGCAAGATGGCCGAGCAGCTCCGCGAGGAGAACCCGCTGGAAGCCCCGGTCCGCCTTCCCGTCGACGTCGTCGCCGCGGCCGCCTTCGAGGAGGACGCGGAGAGCAGGGTCGTTCCCTGGAACGAGGTGCCGGACGGCTGGCTCGGCCTCGACATCGGTCCGGAGACCGGCGAGCTCTTCGCCGAGAAGATCCGCGCCGCGAAGACGGTCTTCTGGAACGGGCCGATGGGCGTCTTCGAGTGGGAGCGCTTCGCGGCGGGCACGAAGGCGGTCGCGCAGGCCGTGGCGGAATGCGAGGGCTTCACGGTCGTCGGCGGTGGCGACTCGGTCCGCGCGATCACCGAGCTCGGGCTCGAGGATCGGATCTCCTGGGTGTCGACCGGCGGCGGCGCCTCCCTCGAGCTGCTCGAGGGCAAGGAGCTACCCGGTGTCGCGGCGATCCCGTGCGGCGGGTATCCTACGTTAATTAATGTACAGACGTGCTGATCGCCGGCAACTGGAAGATGTTCAAGGGGCCGGCGGAGACGCGCGCCTTCGTCGAGTCGTTCGAGCCGCCCGCCGGCGTCGACGTCATCCTCTGCCCGCCGTTCGTCTCCCTCGAGGCGGCGCTCGGAGGCCCGCACGCGATCTACGCCCAGAACGTCCACTGGGAGGCGAGCGGCGCCTACACCGGCGAGGTCTCGCCCGAGATGCTGCTCGAGCTGGGCGTGCAGGGCGCGCTCGTCGGCCACTCGGAGCGCCGGCAGCAGTTCGGCGAGACGGACGAGATGGTGGCACGGCGCGCCCGCACGGCGCTCGAGCGCGGGCCTCGGCGTGATCGCGTGCGTCGGCGAGACGCTCGAGCAGCGCGAGTCCGACGACACCGAGCTCGTCCTCAAGATCCAGGTCGAAGCGATCGCGTTCGCCGCAGGCGAGCACGAGAACCTCGTGATCGCCTACGAGCCGGTCTGGGCGATCGGCACCGGCAAGACCGCGACGCCCGAGCAGGCCGAGGAGGCACATCGCTTCATCAAGAGCCTGATCGACCGGCCGGTGCTCTACGGCGGCTCCGTCAAGCCGGAGAACGCGGCCGAGCTGCTCGCCCAGCCCTCGCTCGACGGCGCGCTCGTCGGCGGCGCCTCGCTCGACCCCGACTCGTTCGCAGCGATTTGCCGGGCAGCTTCCCCCTCGTAACGCTCGTCGTCCTCGACGGCTGGGGCTGCGCTCCTGCCGGCCCCGGCAACGCGGTCGAGCTCGCCGACACGCCCGTCTTCGACCGGCTCTGGCGCGAGTACCCGCACACGACCCTCGAGGCCTCCGGCGAGGCGGTCGGCCTGCCGCCGGGCCAGATGGGGAACTCGGAGGTCGGCCACCTGACGATCGGCTCGGGCCGGATCCTCTACCAGGACCTGATGCGGGTGAACCAGGCGATCCGGGACGGCTCGCTCTCCGAGAACCACGCGCTCGTCGAGGCGTTCGAGCGCGCCCGGGCGCGCGGCGGCGACGTCCACCTGCTCGGGCTCGTCTCGACCGGCGGCGTCCACTCGCACCTCGAGCACCTCCGAGCGCTGCTCGAGCTCGCGCGCCGGCTCGGGATGGAGGAGCGAACCTGGATCCACGCCTTCACGGACGGCCGCGACGTCTCGCCGACCTCGGCGGTCGCCGATCTCGCCGACGCTGCCGCCCGAGCGGATCGCGACGATCGTCGGCCGCTACTACGCGATGGATCGCGACAAGCGCTGGGATCGCACCGAGCGCGCCCTCGCCGCGATCGTCGCGGGGGAAGGGCAGCGCGCCGCCGATCCCCTCGCCGCGGTCCAGGCGAGCTACGACGAGGGCGTCACGGACGAGTTCGTCGAGCCGGTCGTCCTCTCCGGGCGGCCGCGGCTCACCCAGGCCGACACGGCGATCTTCTTCAACTTCCGCCCCGACCGCGGCCGCCAGCTCTCCCAGAAGCTCGTCGCGGCCGGCTTCGACCTGACGACGATGACGAGCTACGGCGAGGAGCTCGACGTGCCCGTCGCCTTCGGCGAGCAGCAGGTGCGAAACACGCTCGCAGAGACGCTCGCCCGCGCGGGCGCGCGCCAGCTCCACGTCGCCGAGACCGAGAAGTACGCGCACGTCACCTACTTCTTCAACGGCGGCGTCGAGCAGGAGTGGGAGGGGGAGACCCGCATCCTCGTCCCCTCGCCGCGCGACGTCCCGAGCTACGACCACAAGCCGGAGATGTCCGCGCGCGAGGTGGCGAGCCGCTTCGCGGCGGAGATCGGCAACGGCTACCGCTTCGCCGTCGTCAACTTCGCGAATCCGGACATGGTCGGCCATACGGGCTCGATCCCCGCGGTTGTCGCCGCGGTCGAGGTGACCGACGAATGTCTCGCCCTGGTGGTCGAGGCGACCCATGCGGCCGGCGGCGTCTGCCTCGTCACGGCAGACCACGGCAACGCGGAGCAGATGCTCGAGCCGGACGGAATCAGCCCGCATACCGCGCACACCACGAACCTCGTTCCGCTCGTCCTCACGTCGCGCGAGCACGCGCTCGAGGATGGCGGCGGGCTCTCCGATCTCGCACCCACCGTCCTTCGCCTGCTCGGGCTCGAGATCCCCGCCGAGGTGACGGGAGCCGACCTCTCGCCGAGCCCCAAAATAAATACATCTATCCGGTGAAAGCGGCGCTATACTCCCGCCCACTTGTCGCTGCCCCAGCCCGATCTCGGCGTCCTGCGGAAGGCCCAGCGAGGCGATGAGCGTGCCTTCACGCTCATCGTGCGCGCGTATGAGCTGCCCGTCTTCAACTACGTGCTCCGGCTCGTGGGCGATCGCTCGCTCGCCGAGGATCTGACGCAGGAGGTCTTCCTCCGCGTCTACCAGGGCCTGCCGAGTTTCTCGCTTCGCTGTCGCTTCACGACGTGGCTCTTCCAGGTGACGAAGAACCGCGTCCTCGACGAGCTGCGGGCACTCGAGCGGCGGCCGCGCGCGGTCGTCAACCTCGAGGACATCCCGCCGCTCGAGGTCGTGGACGCGCCGTTCGAGCGGATCGAGGCGATCGACGCCGTCTGGCGCGCCGTCGAGGCGCTGAACGTCGACCTGAAGATGGCGCTTCTGCTCCGCGACGTGGTCGGCCTCTCCTACACCGAGATCGCCGACTCGCTCGAGATCACGCTCGCCACGGTCAAGTGGCGGATCTACAAGGCTCGCGAGGAGGTTCAGCTCGCGCTCGGTCGCGAGGGGATCACCTACGGGACCGACACCGGCTCCGGCGCCGCCGAAAAGCCCGCCGCCGTGCGGAGCTCGTCCAGGCCTAAGCGCCGGAACCGGGTCGAGTCCGGGCCTACGCCTCGGCGTTCGGATCTTCCTTGGCCGCGAGCTGCACGCTCGCCGCCGACACGTCCTTCAGATGCCGCTTCTGGATCGGGAGCTGCACCTTCACGAGCTCGCGAACCCCGGCGTGCCTCGCGGTCTTGTTCAGCTGCTCGAGCACGGACCAGTGGCCGACCTCGCCCGCCTCGGCCATGGTCATGAACTCCATCCCGTCGAGGATGTCCGCGTCGCGATCGAGATAGGTCTTCAGCATCTCGCCGCCCTTCTTCTTGACGCTGCGCGCCTCGGTGAGGATCTTGCTCTTCTTGCCGTCGAACGTGCCCGCGAGATCCGTTCCCGCCTTCTCCGCGGCGGCGGCCTCGGTTGCGCATCTGCTTCATCTGCCGGGCCAGCTGCTGAGGCGGATCCAGCTTCGAGATCCGGTCGATCGCGACCTGCGCCGCCATCGCCAGCCCGATCACCTCGCCGAGCTTCGTCTCCAACACCGTCAACTCTGCCATGCCGCTCCTTTGGGTCAGACGCCGTGCGCGAGCCGCTCGACGAGGACTTCGGGAAGGCCCCGCTCGCGCATCTCCGCCTGCGTCAGCTCGACTGGGTAGGTGGTACGGCGGAACCGTGCCCTGCGCGTCTCCGTGTCAATCACGAGCCAGGCTGCGCGGGGGTCGCCGTCCCGCGGCTGGCCCACCGAGCCCGGGTTGAGGAGGTGCCTGCCGACGGCGAGCTCGATCTCCGTTCCCGGCGGCGCCTTGCCGCCGGCGACGCCGCTGCCGGCCGAGGCGAGCGCCAGCGCAATGTGGCTGTGGCCGACGAGGATCAGCGGCTCGCGCGACACGGCGAACGCCGCGTCCGCGGCGGCGTCGGAGAGCACGTACTCCCAGATCGGATCGCGCGGGCTGCCGTGCGCGAGCGTCACGCCTTCGACGCTCGCGCTCGGCGCCAGAGACCCGAGGTAGGTCGCTGCGTCGGCGTCGAGCACGGTTCGCGTCCAGGCAGCGGCCACGCCGGCCTCGTCCGCGAAGACCTCGAGGTCGAGCCGGCCGAGCACCGCCAGGTCGTGGTTTCCGGCGAGGCAGATCGCGGCAGCGCTCGCGGACGAGCGCCACGCACTCGTTCGGCCTCGGCCCGTAGCCGACGAGGTCGCCGAGACACCAGATCTCGTCGACTCCGTGGCGTCGACTTGCCGCCAGCACCGCCTCGAGCGCGTGCAGATTTGCGTGAATGTCGGAGATGACTGCGATGCGCATCGGGCTGGGCGCGACCCTAGTCGCTGCTTGGCTCGGAGCAGCGGCACTGCTGTGGCAGACGAGCACGCCGGCGCTCGATGTTCCCGGCCTCGACGCGGCCTCGCTCTTCGACGCCGCAACCTTGCGCCGGAACGCGCGCTACGAGAACGGGCTGGCGGCGCTCTGGGCGGCCGGGCTCGTGCTGCAGCTCGGCGCGCTCTGGGTGCTGATCCGCCTCAAGCCCCATCCGCCTGGCCCGCCTCTCGTTCAGGCGGCGCTCCTCGGGGCGCTCGTCTACGCGACGCTCTGGGTCGCCGCCCTGCCGACGCGCCTCGGCGGCCACTGGTGGCGGCGCCGCTACGACGTCTCCGAGCTCGGCTACCTGCGGTACCTGACCGGCCCCTGGTCGACGACGCTCGGCGAGCTCGTGCTCGCGGCGCTCGCCGGGGTCGCGATCGTCGCTGCCGGGCGGCTCCTCGGCCGCCGCGCGTGGCTCGGGCTCTGGGCCGCTTTCGTCGCGCTCGCCGCCGCGTACGTCCTCGTCTATCCCGAGCCTGCTGGCGCCGCGGCTGCGACCGCTCCAGGATCGCGCGCTCGCAGCCGAGATCGAGCGGCTCGGCGCTCGAGTCGGCCTCGACGAGGTCGAGGTCGAGGTGCGCAAGGCGCGCGAGCGAACTCGTGCGGTCAACGCGGAGGCGATCGGCGCCGGCCCGACGACGCGGGTGATCCTCTGGGACACGCTGCTCGCAGCGGAGGTGGCGCGGGGCGAGGTGCTGTTCGCGGCGGCGCACGAGCTCGGTCACGTCTCCCGCCGGCACCCGTGGAAGGGCGTCGCCTGGTTCGCGCTCCTTGCCTTGCCGGGCGCGTGGCTCCTCGGCCGGGCCGCCCGCCTCGACGATCCGCGGGCGCTTCCGCGCGTCGCGCTCGTGCTCCTGCTGACTCCAGCTCGCGACGCTGCCGCTGGCAAACGCGATCTCGCGCCGCTACGAGTCCGAGGCGGACGCGATCGGCCTGCGGCTCACCCGCGACAGCCGCTCAGCGGAAGCGCTCTACCGCCGCTTCGCGCGACACGAGCCTGAGCGATCCCGACCCGCCGCTCCTGCTCCATCTCCTGCGTGACACCCACCCGACGCTCGTCGAGCGGATCGCTACGGCGCGCGCGGGGGCGCCTCCGGCAGATCCTGGATCCCCTTGACCGTCGCGTACTTCGACCACGAGTCCTCGAGCGCGTCGAGCAGCTCCTTGGCGAACTTCGGGGACATGTTCACCCGCGTCACGACGACCCCGGGAACGTCGCCCTGCTCGGCCTCGTGGTCGATCCGGGCGAAGGTGAGCGTGAACTCGTACTCCGAGAAGGAGATGTTCGCGAAGTTCGCGTAGACGCCGACGAGGTGATCCGGGTCGATCTGGATGTTGAGCTGGCGCTCGGGACCGGCGTCGTCCACGTCCGTACGATAACCCCGTGAAGAGCACGTCCGCGAACACTCTGCGCGAGCTCGAGCTGCGCGCTGACGGCGGCAGCCGGGAGCGACGTCGCGCTCGAGCGGCCCAGCGGATCCGGCTCACGGCGACTACGCGACGAACGTCGCGCTCAAGCTGGCCGGTGTGCGCAAGCAGCCGCCGCGCGCGATTGCCGAAGAGCTCGTCGAGCAGGCGCTCGGACTGCCCGAGGTCGAGCGGGCGGAGGTGGCCGGGCCCGGCTTCGTCAACCTCTGGCTCGAAGCCTCCTGGTACGGCGACACGCTGGCCGGGATCCTCGCCGCCGGCGAGGAGTACGGCGGCGGCTCCGCCGCAGTCCCCGGAGCGCATCCAGGTCGAGATGGTGTCCGCCAACCCGACAGGCCCGATCGTCGTCTCCGCCGCGCGGAACGGCGCCTACGGCGACTGCGTCGCGCGCCTCCTCGCCTTCGCCGGGCACGAGGTCGAGCGCGAGTACTACTACAACGACGCCGGCACCCAGATGGAGCGGTTCCGCGCATCCGTCGAGGCGGCGCGGCGGGGGGAGGAGCCGCCCGAGGACGGCTATCGCGGCGCCTACGTGGCGGATCTGGCGGCAGCGCCGGGGGATCCTGTGCCGAAGATGCTCTCCCGGATCGAGGCGACGCTGGAGCGCTTCCGGATCCACTTCGACTCGTGGGCGCTCCAGAGCGAGCTCGAGGCGCGCCTGCCCGAGTTCCTGCCGAAGCTCGACACCTACGAGCGCGACGGGGCGGTGTGGGTCCGCTCCGGCGACCACGGCGACGACAAGGATCAGGTGGTGATCCGCTCGGCCGAGAAGGGAGGCCTTCCGACCTATCGCGCCGCGGACATCGTCTACCTCGCCGACAAGCTGGGTCGCCGCTACGACCGTGCGATCTACGTCCTCGGCGCCGATCACCACGGCACGCGCAACTGGTACGCGGCGATCGCGCGGATGCTCGGCTTCGACCCAGCCCGCGTCGAGGTGCTGCTCTACCAGTTCGTCCATCTCGTCCGCGGCGGCGAGACGACCAAGATGTCGAAGCGCGCGGGCGACGTGGTCACGCTCGACGAGCTGATCGACGAGGTCGGCGTCGACGCGGCGCGCTGGCACCTCGTCAACCGCGGCCACGACCAGACGATCGAGATCGACGTCGACCTGGCGGCCGAGAAGAGCCAGAAGAACCCCGTCTACTACGTCCAGTACGCGCACGCCCGGATCGCGAGCATCCTCCGGAACGCCGAGGCTGCCGAGCCGCCGAGCCGTCGGCCGAACCTCCTGCCGAGCTGGCCGCCGAGGAGCGCGAGCTGATCAAGCGGCTCGCCGAGTTTCCCAAGGTCGTGGCGGAAGCCACCGCCCGGCGCGCCCCGCACGCGCTCCCGAACTACGCGATCCGGCTCGCCGACGACTTCCACCGCTTCTACCACGAGCACAAGGTGCTCGGCTCGGTGACGGAGTCGTTCAGGCTCGGCCTCATCACGGCGACGAAGACGGTGCTCGCACGGAGCCTCGACCTCGTCGGCGTCGAGGCGCCCGACCGGATGTAGCCGGCTCGACCGGATCGGAGCCCGCATAGGATTGGCGGCGCAGTGGCCGCCCCGGATCGAAATCTCGCGCTCGAGCTGGTCCGCGTCACCGAGGCCGCGGCGCTCGCGGCCTCCGGCTGGGTCGGGCGGGGCGAGAAGGAGAAGGCCGACGCGGCGGCGGTCGACGCGATGCGGCTCGTGCTCGACACGGTTCGGATGCACGGCGTCGTCGTGATCGGCGAAGGCGAGAAGGACGAGGCGCCGATGCTCTTCAACGGCGAGGAGGTCGGCGACGGCAGCGGCCCGGAGGTCGACGTCGCCGTCGACCCGCTCGAGGGGACGCGGCTGACGGCGCTCGGCCAGCCGAACGCGATCGCCGTGATCGCGGTCGCCGAGCGCGGGACGATGTTCGATCCCGGCGCCGCGTTCTACATGGACAAGATCGCCGTCGGCCCCGAGGCCGCGGACGCGATCGACATCAACGCCTCGCCGACGGAGAACGTCAAGGCGGTCGCGAAGGCGAAGCAGCTCGACGTCAGCGAAGTCACCGTCGTCGTGCTCGAGCGGGAGCGGCACACGGAGCTGATCGGCGAGCTCCGTCAGTCGGGCGCGCGCGTCAACCTGATCCGCGACGGCGACGTCGCCCCTTCGATCGCAGCGGCGCAGGCCTTCGCCGGCGTCGACCTGCTGATGGGGATCGGCGGCACCCCCGAGGGCGTCATCTCCGCCGCGGCGATCAAGTGCCTGCGCGGCGCGATCCAGGGCAAGCTCTGGCCACGCTCGGACGAGGAGCGGCAGGCGCTCGTCGACGCCGGCGTCGATGTCGACCGCGTGCTCACGACCGACGATCTCGTCGCGGGCGACGACGTCTTCGTCGCGGCGACCGGCGTCACGAGCGGCGTCTTTCTCCGCGGCGTTCGCGTCAGCGCTGCAGGAGCCGAGACGGAGTCGATCGTGATGCGCTCCCGCTCAGGCACCGTGCGGCGGATCGCCGCCTACCACCCTTCCGGCAAGGTCCGCGAACTGATGAAAGGACAACGAGATGGGAACTGACCTGCACGCAACCGCGATGGAGCTTGTCGCCGACGACCGCGGCATCCTCGCGGCCGACGAGAGCTCCGGGACGATCGAGAAGCGCTTCGACACGATCGGGCTCGAATCCACCGAGGAGCACCGGCGCGCCTACCGCGACATGCTCTTCACGACGCCCGACCTGGAGGAGTTCGTCAGCGGCGTCATCCTCTTCGACGAGACGCTGCGCCAGTCGTCGGCGGACGGAACGAGGTTCGCCGATCTGCTCGCCGGGCGCGGGATCATCCCCGGGATCAAGGTCGACACCGGCGCGAAGCCGCTCGCCGGCGCTCCCGGCGAGACGGTCACCGAGGGCCTCGACGGCCTGCGCGAGCGCCTCGAGGAGTACCGCGGCCTCGGCGCGCGCTTCGCCAAGTGGCGCGCCGTGATCACGATCGGCGACGGGATTCCGACCGCGTACTGCATCGAAGCGAACGCCCACGCGCTGGCGCGCTACGCCGCGCTCTGCCAGGAGCAAGGGCTCGTCCCGATCGTCGAGCCCGAGGTGCTGATGGATGCCGACAACGACATCGAGACGTGCTACCGGGCGACGAAGCGGACGCTGCACAAGGTCTTCGACGAGCTCTACCACCAGCGGGTCGATCTCCAGGGGATCCTGTTGAAGCCCAACATGGTCATCTCGGGGAAGGGCTCGGCCACCCAGGCGAGCGCCGAAGAGGTCGCTGAGTGGACGATCCGCTGCTTCCGCGAGACCGTTCCTGCCGCCGTGCCCGGGATCGTCTTCCTCTCGGGCGGACAGTCCGACCAGCAGGCGAGCGAGAACCTGAACGCGATCAACTCGAAGGGCGAGCAGCCCTGGGTGCTCTCGTTCTCGTACGGCCGGGCGCTGCAGGCGCCCGCAATCGCGGCGTGGGGCGGGAAGAGCGAGAACGTCGAGGCGGGGCAGTCGTTCCTGGCGCTGCGCGCGCGGTGCAACAGCGCCGCGGTGGCCGGGCGTTACTCGGCGGAAATGGAGGAGCTCAGCCGCTCGACGTAGCTTCTAGCGGTTGTGGTTCACGACCTCGATGTTGTTCCCGTCGGGGTCGAGCACGTAGGCGCCGTAATAGCCCGCGTGGTAGATCGGCCGCTCGCCGGGCGCCCCGTTGTCGCGGTAGCCGGCAGCGGTCGCGTCGCGGTGGAAGCGGTCGACCGTCTCGTTGTCGCTCGCGGCGAAGGCGACATGGAGGTGCTCGGTCGCCTCTTCGCCCGCGACGACCGAGAACGAGCCGCTGACGCAGGCGAACATCGTTCGCTCTCCGAGCTCGCGACCGACGCGGAAGCCCGTCGCCGGGCCGACGGTTTCGTAGAAGCGCGTCGACGCGTCGACGTCGGAGACGCGGATCCAGAGATGGTCGATCTTTCCGCCCGCCCGCATCGACCCGTGATGCACCGCCTCGACGCTGTTGCCGTCCGGGTCGAGTAGGAACGAGCCGTAGTAGTCCTCGGAGTACTGCGGCCGGAGACCCGGCTCGCCGTCGCTCTCGTAGCCCGCGTCGACCCCGGTGCGCCAGAACGCATCGACGCTGTCGCGCGAAGGGGCGGCGAAGCCGATGTGGAGCCGCCGCGTGATCGGGTGCTCGGCATCCGCCTGGCTCAGCGAGAAGTCGTCCCACTCGACGTAGTGCTCGTCCGGCGCCGTCCGCGCGATCCCGAGCGTCGCGAGCACCGTGTCGTAGAAGCGCACCGACGCTGCTCGATCGGAGACCCGGATCGTGACGTGGTCGAACACGCCCGCGATGATGCCAGGATGCACCCATGAGCGAGCACGAGGGCTGGATCGAGTGGAGCGGACGCCGGACGTGGTTCCGAATCGTCGGCGACCTCGACTCGGCTCTCGATCCGCTGCTCTGCCTGCACGGCGGCCCCGGTTCGACGCACCACTACTTCGCACCTCTCGAGCGGCTGACCGAGGACGGTCGCGCCGTCGTCCTCTACGACCAGCTCGGCTGCGGCCGCTCAGACCGGCCGGTCGAGATCGAGTGGAGCCTCCAGGTCTTCCTCGACGAGCTCGCGGCGCTGCGCGAGCAGCTCGGCCTCGAGCGCATCCATCTGCTCGGCACCTCGTGGGGTGGGATGCTCGCGCTCGAGCACGCGCTCTCCGGCTTCGGCGGCCTGACGAGCCTCGTCCTCAGCTCGACGCTCGCGAGCGCTGCGGCGTGGGAGACGGAGGTGACGCGGCTGCGGGACGAGCTGCCTCCGGACGTGCGCTCGGTGCTCGCTGCGGCCGGGCGGAGCGGCGACTACGACAGCCCGGAGTATGAGCGGGCAGAGGACGTCTTCAACGCGCGTCATTTCTACCGCGGCGGCGCCTACCCGCCTGAGCTCCAGCGAATGCTGCCGGAGCGGGGACGCGAGAGCTATCGCGCGATGTGGGGGCCGAACGAGTGGACGCTCATCGGTGCGCTCCAGGGCTGGGACGTACGTCCGCGACTCCACGAGCTCGATCTGCCCGCCCTCGTGATCCGAGGCCGTTACGACCTCTCGACGGAGTCGATCGCCGCCACGCTCGTGCGGGGATTGCCGCAGGCGCGCGAGGTCGTCTTCGAGGCGAGCTCGCACACGCCGGTGCTCGAGGAGACGGAGCGCTACCTCGAGGTCGTCGGCCGGTTCCTCGAAGACGCCGAGCGGCGGTGAAGGCCGCCGGAGCGACCCTCACCGCCGAGCAGCCTAGGCGGCCGGCTTGATGTTCTGGTTGACGCTGAAGAGGTTCTGCGGGTCGTAGGTCGACTTCGCCCGTGCGAGGCGGTCGTAGTTGCCCCGGTAGCTCGCCTGCACGCGCTCCTGGCCCTCGTCCATCATCATGTTGACGTACGCGCCGCCGGCCGAGAACTCGTGGAGGCCTCCCAGTAGCCGACCGTCCAGTCGCGCAGCTCGGATGCCTTCTCCGGATCGGCATCGACGCCGACGATGACCTGTGCCCAGCGGGTGTCCCGGTAGGCCCACGGCGTCTCGTCGCCTCCGACGTCGTGCGCCGCGCCGTCGATTGGATAGATGTGGGAGCCGCACTTCCAGGTGGGCATCCGCTCGTTCCAGTCGGCGTTGCGAGCGATCGCCTCGTCGGGGATCTCGTCGACGAAGTCGGCGCGCCAGTACCACTGGTCGCCAGGGCTGTAGACGCCGTCGAAGGCGCTGTTCAGCGCCGGCAGTGGCATCCGTCCGACCCCATGGATGAGCGGGTCTCCGACGGAGAGCATCGGCGCCATCGCCTGCTCAGCCTCCTCGTCCGAGCCCACGATGCACCAGACGATCCCGCAGACCAGCCGCAAGTGGAACTCCTCGGGGAACATCTCCGCCGGCGGAACCCTGTGCCAGCAGAAGAACCCGCTGGCGTTCCGCTCGAGCGTCGGGAGGAACTCGCGGTAGGCCGCGAGCACCTCGTCGGTCTGCTCGATCGGCCAGAACGTCGGTCCGCCGACGATGTCCGAGACCGGATGCGCCCTGAACGTGAACTCGGTGACGGCGCCGAAGTTGCCGCCGCCGCCGCGGAGCGCCCAGAAGAGCTCCGGATTCTCCTCCGCGCTCGCCCGCACCCGCTCTCCGTCGGCGAGGACGACGTCGGCTCCCAGCAGATTGTCGATCGTCAGCCCGCACCCGCGCGTGAGGTGACCGATCCCGCCGCCGAGCGTCAGGCCGCCGACGCCGGTCGTCGAGATGATCCCGCACGGCACCGCGAGTCCGTGGGGGTTCGTCGCGGCATCGACCTCGCCCCAGGTGGCGCCGCCCCCGACACGGACCGTGCGACTTTCCGGGTCGACGGAGATCGCGCGGAGCGGCGAGAGGTCGGCGACGATCCCGTCGTCCACGCTGCCGAGCCCGGCGCCGTTGTGGCCGCCGCCGCGGATCGCGAGCGGCAGGTCGTGGGTGCTCGCGAACTCGATCACGAGCGAGACGTCTTCCGGCCGGGCGCAACGCGCGATCACCGCGGGTCGCTTGTCGATCATCGCGTTGAAGAGGGCGCGGGCCTCGTCGTAGTTGCCGTCGGACGGGCCGATCAGCTCGCCTGCGAAGCTGCTGAGCTCGCGCCGTGCAGCCTGGGCAGAGGTGGCCATGGTGCTCATCGTGAGCCTCCTATTTCGTACGGCGGTCGCTCCGGGTTCGCGCAGCGGTGGCGTCCCTCGACGCAGGTACTACGCGGCCGTCAATCCGATCGACGCGCCGTGACCGGACAAAGTGTCGTCACCTTGTCACGATCGCAACCAGGCGTCAACGGGTGCGCGAGGCGCTCCTCGAGCTAGCGCGACGAACGGCGGCGAGCCCGGCCGACCTCTTTCTCCACGATCATCGAGACCGCTGTCGCGATCCGGCCGTCATCGGTCTCGACGGGCGTCAGCTCGACGGGAAGCCCGGCACAACGGCCGATGGGCGCCTGGCCGGGGACGAAGCCGGCGCGGTTGACCGCGATCCGCTCGCCTTCGGACGTGCGGATGAACCCGTAGTCCTTGTCCTCGTTGAAGAAGAGCATCTTTCCTTCCACGTCCGTCTCCCTCTGTCGTGGGCCGGCAGCGCACGTCGTGCCGCAGAGGCCCATTCTAGCCCAGTGTCCGAGGGCGCCTCAGCCCGCGGGACGCACGTACGTCGGCGCGCACGCTCGAGGCAGCGGCGGACCGAAGCGGCCCGCCTCCGCATTCGCTCGGGTCATCTCGAAGCGGGCGATGGGGCTCGAACCCACGACCCTCAGCTTGGGAAGCGCGAGCAGACCCGGATGGACAGACGGGTTCCACTCAACGCTGCGGACTAGCTACCGCTCCAACCCGCTCAAGACCGCTCCAGCCGGGCGATCACTGGCGCACAACTGGCGCGCGCACGGGGGTAGATCGCAGGCCTGCGGGGAGGTTGCATCAACGAGAACATCACCGCGTGGGCGCGCGAGCTGGAACTGGAGCACAGTGACGACGGCGTCCGGCTGGACGTCTCGAACCTCGCGGTTCTGGCCAACAATCGGCGCGGGCCGAACCCTCGACGAGCCTAACGACCCGTAGCGGTTTTTCGAGACCGCCGCATCCGACCGCTCTGCCACCGACCGCTCCGAAGGATGCCCCGAGGGGGCCTCCCGACGCCGCGTACGTCGGCCGCTGGCGGCCGAAACGCGCCTGACGCGCCGGATCCCGCGGTTCCTGCCACTATGGCCGCTGTGGCCGTCGCCGTGACACCGGAAACCGGCGTGCTGCTCCATGCGAGAGGAGTCCAGCTGGGCTACTGGACTCCGGGCGGCTTCACGCTGGCCGTGGCAGACGCGACCTTCTCGGTGGTGCCGCGCGAAAAGGTGATCGTGATCGGCCCCTCCGGCTGCGGCAAGTCCACCTTGCTCAAGGCGGTCGCAGGGTTCATCCACCCTGTCGCCGGCGAGATCACCGTGGCCGGCCGCAGCACCCTGGCGCCCGGCCCCGACCGCTCCGTGGTCTTCCAGGAGTTCGACCAGCTCTTCCCCTGGCGCACCGTGCTCGACAACGTCGCCTACCCACTACGCGTGAACGGCTGGAAGCGAGGCGCCGCGCGCGACCGGGCTCGCGAGTTCGTCGAGCTGACCAGTCTCTCCGAGGCAAGAGATCGCTACCCGCATGAGCTGTCTGGCGGGATGAAACAACGGGTGGCGATCGCACGCGCGCTCGCGCTCGACCCGGCGATGCTGCTGATGGACGAGCCCTTCGGAAGCCTCGACATGCTCACACGCGCGCGGCTCCAGCAGGAGCTGAACGGGATCATCGAGCGAACGAACACGACGCTCCTGCTCGTCACGCACTCGATGGACGAGGCACTCACGGTGGGCGACCGCGTCGTCGTCCTGGCCGGCGCGCCCTCGCGGGTCGTCGAGGTCGTAGACGTCCGCGACGTCGGTGAGCCAGATACGCCGCGCTACGCCGACGCCCGGTTGCACCTCCGCAGCCTGCTCGGTGTCCGACACGACGAGGAGGCGGGCGATGGCCACGGTCACTAAGGCGCCGGCCGCGCGTAGGACGATCCCGCCGCGCCCGCGCGCGACCGGATGGTCCCGGCTGCCAAGCGTCGTCCGCTATCTGTTGCTGCTCGGGGTCTTCGTGGGCGCGTGGGCGGCGTATGCGTCGTGGAGCGAGTTCGGCCAGAACGACCTGCTTTTCGCTTCGCCGCTCGAGACGGCGCAGGCGTTTTGGGACGGATGGCGCGACGGCTCGCTCGCCGACGCGACCTGGCAGTCTCTGCGGATCCTCCTGCTCGGCGTCGGGATCGGCGCAGTGATCGCGGTGCTCTTCACGGTGGTGGCGACGCTGACGAAGGTCGGGGAGGACGCGCTCTCGCTGCTGACCGCGATCATGAACCCGCTTCCCGGAGTGGCGATGCTGCCGCTCGCGATGCTCTGGTTCGGGCTCTCGACGAAGGCTGTCCTCTTCACCCTCGCCAACGCGACGATCTGGCCGATCGCGATCAACCTGACGAGCGGCTTCAAGACGGTCAATCCGACGATTCTCGCCGTCGGCCGGAACATCGGCCTCTCCCCGGTCCGCCTCGTCAGCGACGTGCTGGCGCCGGCCGCGCTGCCGAGCGCGATCACGGGCCTCAAGACCGCCTGGGCGTTCGGTTGGCGGACACTGATCGCCGCCGAGCTCGTCTTCGGCGTCGTCGGAGGCGAGGGCGGACTCGGCAACTACATCAACAACGCGAAGCTCTACCTCTTCACGCCGCAGATGTTCGCCGCGCTGGTGACGATCGCGCTTCTGGGCGTGATCTTCGAATACGCATTTACGCTGCTCGAGCGGCGTACGATCCGCAAATGGGGCATGCAGAGGTCGTGACCACAGACGGACGACGGAGGAGGGGTCTAGTGCAGAAGCTACGTCTGGCCGCGGTACTGACGGCGGCGGCACTCGTGGCGACGGTCGTCGCCGCGGCGACGGCACGGGGCGGCGCTACGGCGGCAGTTCCCGACAAGCTGGTGATCGCCTACCAACCGGGCATGGGGTATGCCCCGCTCATCATCATGAAGAACCAGCGGACGCTGGAGCGGCGCTATCCGGGCATGCAGATCGAGTGGCGGGTGCTTCCGTCGGGCACGGCGATCACCAATGGTGTCATCGCGGGGCAGATCCACGTCGGCGCGATGGGCACCGGCCCGTTCCTCGTCGGTTATGCCCGCGGCATCGACTGGAAGATGATCGCGCCGCTGAACGAGGCCGATCTCTGGCTGATGGTGAAGGACCCGAACATCCGGACACTCGCCGACCTGCGCGGCAAGCGAATCGCGACGCCGACGAACACGTCGATTCAAGCCGTGGTGCTCCGGAAGATGGCCGAAGTGCGCCTCGGGAACTCGAAGGCGCTCGACTCCGGCCTGCTCGCGATGGATCACCCGGACGGGATGCAAGCGCTCCTCGCCGACCAGATCGACGCGCACTTCACCTCGCCCCCGTTCCAGTTCCAGGAGAAGAACCGGGGCGCACGCGTTCTCGGACGGTCGTTCGGCTACTTCGGCGCCCATACCTTCCTGGGAGCCGTGGTGACGACGAAGTTCTACGGCGAGTACACGCCGTTCTCGAACCAGCTCTACCGCGACATCGCGGCGGCGATCAAGCTGATCCGGACGAACCCGCAGAAGGTCGCCACCATCCTGCAGCAGGACGCCGGCGGCAACCCGACGTCGCGGCAGTTCAAGCAGTGGATCGGCAACGCCGCAATCACCTACACGACGCGTCCGCGCGGGCTGATGCGGACGGCAACGTTCATGAAGCGAACCGATCAGCTGCCGGGACGGATGCCGTCTTCATGGACGGATCTCGTCTTCCCGCCGGTCGTTCCGACGAAGGGGTCGTAGCACGGGCCTCGGTGAGCAGCTGACGAATCCGCGTACAGAGTGGGAAGGGGCGGCTTGCGGGCCGCCCCTTCTGTTTCGAATCCGAGCCGCTAGGCGGCTCGTGGTGGCGGAGGAGGGACTTGAACCCTCGACGAGCCTAACAATCCGTAACGGCTTCGAGACCGTGACGGCGTCTCCCGCGTGCCGCAGAGGCAGAGAGTGGCTTTCGGGACACGTCGGGGACACTTCTTCGGTGCGCCCGGCGAAGTTGCCTATCGAAAACGGCAAATTGCAGGATCTTCGTAAGCGGGCGATGGGGCTCGAACCCACGACCCTCAGCTTGGGAAGCTGATGCTCTACCAACTGAGCTACACCCGCGTGGCCGCCATTCTAGCCGGGCTCGCGGGCCGCGAATCAAGGGCCTCGCGGACGCGGCGGGCGAGGCGTCGACCGCGAACGGCTTCTCGATCAGGGCTCTCTCGTTGAAGGCGGCTCCGAGCAGCCCCTCGTCGAGAGCGGCTCGAAGATCCGCGTCGGATTGAGCGAAACGCTCAGACGATCGGGGCCGCGCCCTCCATCGTCGCCACGAGCCCTTCACGCCTCGAGTGGCGCTTCCCGCTCCGGTACTCGGCGATGTAGGCCTCGAAGTCCCACGAGTCGAGGAACTTCGCGGCGGCATCCCGGCCGGAGCCGTACAGCTCGAGCGCCCTGTCGCTCGGCAGGTCGAACTGCGTCGTTCCCACTCCGAGCGTCGGGATCGGGATCGTCCGAGCGTAGGTCGACTGCTCGACGTAGAGCCGGTCGTGGGCCTCCATCATCGTCTGGGCGAGCGACTTGACGTAGTCGACGACGGCGCGGCCGCCTTGGGCGTGCTTGCGCCGCTTGGGCTCGGGCAGCCGCTCCGCGACCGACACCGACGGCTTCGGCTCGACGAGCAGCATCCCGAAGGTCGGCCAATCCGGCAGCCCGTCCTCGCAGTCGAAGAGCCAGACCGGGAAGTTCGAGAGCATCCCGCCGTCGACGATGATGTGCGTGTCGCCGGTCTCCGGGTTCTCGTGCAGGACGGGCTCGAAGAAGATCGGGATGCTCATGCTCATCCGCACGGCGAGCGCGACCTCGAGGTCGTCCGGCTCGATCCCGAGCTTCTTGGCGTCGCGCGGGAGGACGAGCAGTTCGTGCTTCGTGACGTCGGACGCGACCACCTGGAGCCGGGACCGGAACTTGGGATCGTCGGCGAAGTCGGGATGGACCAGGTCGCCGAAGGTGTGGACGTTCTTCGCCGCCAGGAGCTCTCGGATCCACTCGTGGAAGCGCGCGCCCTCGTAGAGGCCGAGATCGAGGAGGATGCTCAGCGAGCGCTCGATCAGCGGCACCTTGTCCTCCCACGCCTTGTCCTGGAACTGCCGGTAGTCGAGGCCGATGATGATCTCCTTCAGCTCCTCGGCCGAGTAGCCGGCGGCCAGGAGCGAGGCGCTGATCGCTCCCGCCGACGTGCCGGCGACGTTCTGCGGCTTGTAGCCGTGCTGCTCGAGCGTCTCGACGGCTCCGGCGAGCCCGATTCCCTTGACGCCGCCGCCTTCGAAGACGAGATCGACGTGCTTCGTGTAGTCCACCGACGCTTCGGCCATCCGGGGTGCCTCCTCGCTCGTTCACGTTGGAGCCGGGCGGGCCGCACCGCCGCTCTGTCTGGGTCGCCTCTCATTCTGCGCCTCGGCGGGGCGAGGCGCAACGTCAGGGCGGGCCGGCGGCGATCTGGCGGGTCGGCGCGAGGCGGGCAGCGGGGCACGCGCGCCAAAGCCCTCGCCGTTCGGCGAGCGCCCGCTTCGCGGCGCGGAGCAGCGCGTCGGCGTGTCGGCCGCGCTCGCCGCGGTAGAAGTAGGGCGCGGCCGCTCCGAGCCGGACGAGCTCGAGGTTGACGTTCCGGCCGCCGGCGCGGACGTACCGAAGCAGCCGGCCGTTGCGATCCCGGTCGTCGAGCGAGGGATCGCGCTCCAGCTCGACCGTGGATCCGACCGGGGCGAGCAGGATGAGCGCATTCGTCGCGGCGTCGCCGAAGCACTCGATGTCGCGCTCCGGCGCGTCGATCTGGACGAGCCGGATCCGGCGACCGTCGGCGAGCCGGAGCGTGTCGCCGTCCGAGACTCGGGCGACGCGCCCGGATTCGCGGAACCGGATTCGGGCGACGAGCTGGACGCCGGCCCCGTGTCGGCGCAGGCCGCGAGCAGGACGGCTGCGACGAGCGCGAGCGTGAGCCGGTGCGGCATCAGGCGGTCGGCACCCAGACGAGCTTCAGCTCGACGACGCGCACGTCCGACGACTCGAGCCTGATCTCGAGCTCTTCGATCTCGTCCGCCTTCGCCGTCCACTCCGCGTCGATCTCGCCGACCTCGTCGACGATCTCCTGCTCGAGCTCCGCGAGCGTCTGCTCGGTCGCCTCCGCCTTCTCCTCGGCCGTTCGTCTCCGCTCGCCGGTGCGGGCCGTCATCCCGCGGCGCGAGGCGGCGCTGCCGATCGCGCCTCCTGCCCGGGCGATTGTCCGAGCGCTGCCGCGGCCGCCGAGGAGGACGTTGAGGATCGTGCCGGCACCGGCAAGGAGCTCGGTGGTGGTGCGCGTCTTCTCGTCGGTCGCGAGCTCGTCGGCGCGGCGACGCGCCGTCTCGAGCGACGCCTCCAGCCGGTCGCGCTTGGCCTCGAGCCGGTCGCGGATCTTCGCCGCCTCGCGGTCCGCCTGCGTCTGCGCCTCCGCGTCGGCTCGGGCGGCGAACGCCTCCGAGGTCTCGCCGGGCCGCGAGTAGAGCTTGAGCTCGCGGTTGCGGAAGATCGTCAGCGCCTGGGCGTCGGTAGCCCGCTGCTGGATCGCGGTCGCCGCCTTGCGCCGGAACGACTCCTCCTGGATCTCGGCCGGCGCTTCGGCGAACGTCGCGCCCGACGGCGGCGTCGGAACGAGGTCGCGCTCGTCGTAGTCGACCGCGACCTCGGTGTCGAGATCGAGCCCGTCCTCGAGCGGCCCGTAGAGCGCTTCCCATTCCTGCGGTCGTGTCGAGGTCGGCACTCGCGTCGTCGAAGCGCAGGCTCAGGCGCGCCGCCAGGAATGGGCGCAGCCGCGTGCCGTGCGGGAGGCCGCCCACCTGCGCGAGCCACGGCGCCGCGGGATGGACGTAGAGCCCGTCCGACGGAGCTGAGGGAGCGGCAGCGGGCGCGGGCACAGCAGCAGGAGCGGCGGCGGCCGGCCGCTCGCGCCCTTGCATCAGGAGCTCGATCTGCGCCTTCGTCAACGGCCCGCGCAGGTACGACATCGCCCAGCGCGTCGAGAAGACGACCGGCTTCGGCTCGTGAGCGCTGACGAGGAGGAACTGCCGCTTCTGGAGCCCGCCGACCGCTTCGTCGAGTGCGGCGAGATCCGTGCCTCCGGCGGCCGAGCGCAATCCCTCGAGCACGCGCTCCTTGTCCCGCTCGGTCTGCAGGCGGCCGACGAGCCACGTCGCCGCGTTCGACATCGCCTTGTAGTCGAGATCGACCGGATTCTGGGTCGCGAGCACCATCCCGACGCCGTACGCCCGCGCCTGCTTGAGGATCGTCAGGATCGGCTTCTTCGCCGGCGGCACCGCGGTCGGGGGCACGAAGCCGTAGACCTCGTCCATGTAGACGAGCGCGCGGAGGTCGCTCGTCCCGGAGAGACCGCGCATCCAGGTGACGACCTTCGAGAGGATCAAGGTCACCGCGAACTGCCGTTCCTCCTCCGAGAGGTGCGCCAGGTAGACGATCGCCGCGCGTGGTTTCCCCGGCTCGCCGAGCAACTCGGCTGGATCGAGCGCGGCGCCCTCGCCCCAGATCGCGAAGGACGGCGACGCGACGAGCGCGTTCAGCTTCAGAGCGAGCGCGGTGCGCTCCTGCGGCGGGAAGAACGCATCGAGCTCGAACACGCCGAGCTTGCGGAGCGGGGGCGACTGGATCTCGCCGATCAGCCCGCCGAGATCGAGGTCTCGCCCGCCGCGCCAAGCATGCTCGACGAGGTTCGAGAGAAGCACGTGCTCGCGACTCGAGAGCGGTTCGGCCTGGAGTCCGACGAGGCCGAGGAGGCTCGTCACCGTGCCCTCGATCTCGTCGCGGAGCGTCTCGGCCTCCGTCTCCCACGAGAGTGCCGGGGCGTTCAGCGAGCCGATCAGATTGAGGGGGATGCCCGCGCTCGAGCCCGGCGTGTAGATGGTGAGCTCGGCGGCGTCCCGGAGCGCCTGAATCCGTTCCGGGCCGATGCCCGGAGGCTGCGAGCCCCTCTTTCCACTCGGCGGCGACCCTCGCCGCGTACTGCTCGACCGAGAGCCCGGCGTCGCGCGCAGCGGCTTCGTCCACCCAGGGCTGGAAGCTCGCGGGCGCCGAATCGGGAAACGTCAGGAGGAGGTTGCCGAGGTCGCCCTTCGGATCGAGGGCGAGCACCGGCACGCCGGCCGAGAGCGCCTCCTCGAGGAGGACGAGCCCGAGGCCGGTCTTGCCCGAGCCGGTCATCCCGACGATCACGCCGTGGGTCGTCAGGTCGCGCGGCTCGAGCGCCAGCGGCTCCCCGTCTGCCGTCGTGCCCAGGCGGAACTCGTTGTCGCCGTCCGGGGCCCCCATGGGCGGAGACCCTACAACGGCGGTTCCCTCGTGAGGGTGATCGTGCGGACGACCCGTGCCGACGATGAGGGTGGGGACTTGTTCCTGCGGCCGAAAGGCGGAACGGCATGACTGCGGTAGACCTGAAGCGGAAGCTTCGCAATTCGCCCTTTGCATCCCTGCAATGGCGAATCCTCCACGGCGGCGCGTAAGCCACGACGCCGCCGGCGCTCGCGAGGAGCGGTGGTAAGAGGACTACCTCTTATCGTCGCTCCTGGCGTGCGTGGGACTAAAGTAGGACGCGGGCGCGCCCAGCGACCGTGCCGCCCGAGCAGCTCATCCCCGTGAGGGCTCGTGGTCCGACGATCGTGATCGGGGAGAGCCGCACTCCTCGGGGCGCGCCCACTTCGATAGATGCCTGTCGCGCGCGGCTCTTGCGCCTTCTCGCGAAACCCTTACAAAGGCCGGCGCGCAAGAACGGCCGACGCCGTGCATCTACTCGCTAGACAACCAAAGAAAGGTCGATCCAGATGATGAAGAAGCTCCTAGTCGCCGGCTCGCTCGCGCTCGTCGCGACGACGGCGGCCTTCGCCGGAACACCGACGACGCCCGGCGCGAACGGCACCGGAGGAAAGGCGCTCGTCGCCAAGCTGTCCGGCGCGAGCGAGGTTCCGGCTGCAACGGCGGCCGACCGCGGCTCCGCCGTGATCCGCCTGAACGCGAAGACGCTGAAGGTGTGCTGGTCGTTCAGCTCGCTGAAGCTGACCGCGAAGCCCGGTCTCGGCAAGACGCCGCTCGCGGCGCACATCCACGTCGGTGCCGCCGGAGCCACGGGCGCGGTCGTCGTCCCGCTCGGGGCGTCGTACGCCCGCAGCGGCTGCACGACCTCGACGAAGCCCGTGATCGACGCGATCCTGGCGAATCCGAAGGGCTACTACGTGAACGTGCACAACGCCTCCTATCCGGACGGCGCGGTGCGCGGGCAGCTGAAGAAGGGCACCCCCGCCTGAGCTTCGAGTCGAGCACCAGCCGGCGGCGGGAGTTCCCCGCCGCCGGCTGGACTCCTCGAGTCGGCCGCGACGGTCTCCCGGAAGATGCGCATCTTGGATCGCGTTCACCTGGCGAGCTTCGGCGGAGTTTGCCCAGATAACCCACCCGGCCTTGCTCTGTGGGCTCGCCGCACCGCGGCCTCGAACCGGTCTGACGTGGAGATCGATCGCTGGGAGGCGCGGCCATGACGATCGCGAGGCAGCCGGAGCGGGCGACACGTCCGCCCGTCGCACGGCTCAGAGCCAGCGCTTCTAACGCCGACCACTGCGGAGCCCCCACCACCGGGGCTAGTGCGCCAGGAGGACTTCCAAGCTGACGATCGCGAGCCCGAGGAGGACGTTGAGCGCGATCACCGCGAGCGTTCCGGGCCGGCCGAGTCGCTCGGCAGTCGCGTAGCGCGCACCTTGAACTGCAAGCGTGGTCGCTCCGATCCCGAGGGCAAGCCAAACGGCCGGCTGCTCGGCGAGAACGCCGAAGGCTCCCAGGACGAGTGACGCGATCGGCGCGACGGCCGCCGCCAGAATCGCGAGCTCGCGCCGAGCGACGTCACCGAGCTCCGCCTTTTCGAGGCGCCGGCCCCGCTCGAGACTCTCGGCGAGCGTATGGGAGTAGACGTGGGCGACCCAGAGGACGAGCACAGTCGCGCCGACGATCACCGCGAGCCGTCCCGTGTCCGTGTCCTCGCCGCGAGACCCGGCCGCGATGGTGGCCATCACGACGATCGTTCCGTAGACCGTGCCGGCGATGCTTCTCGCAGACCCGAACAGCAGGTGCTTGGTTCGACCCCGCCTCATCGACCCAATCCTGTTGGTTGAGCCGCTCCGATCAGAGCCAGCGCTTCTGACAAGGCGCATCGGGTGAGGTCTGACACCGCATGGTTAGGAGGTTCAGGTCACGCCCGATGCGCTGAGGTCAGCTAAGACGGGTACAAAGTTGCTCCCCATCGCCGAGCTCTCCGCTGACGTAGTCGAATCACAATCGGGGAAGCTGGGACAGCCGTCCCTCCGCGGCCGCCTTCGCAAGCAGCAGCGCCTCGATCGCGTCGTACGGCGGCGGCACCAACCCCGTTAGCCGTCGCAGGGCGGTGTCGCATGCATCGATCTGATGCCGGAAGTGGGCCGGATCGTCCTTGACAGACCCGACCTCGCGCCGTGGCTCGAACATGCTCTCTTGATCGACCGCCGCTGCCACAAGCTGAACCCTTTCAGCCGACTGCGTCCGGTCACCTAAGACGACGGCTCGGCCTGAAAGTTCGAGGCCGGGGCGCGCCCTGCAAGGAGTTGCGGCACTCCTCATTTCCGATCCGGCCGGGAACGAGAACCGACCGGAGGGTTGACGGCCTCGCGTGACACGGTCGCTGGGGGGCGCGCCCCCGAAGTCGGCAACCTACAACGGCTCAGGCGATTGGTTCAACCGTCACGTTTCGGCAACTTCCCGCACACTGCGCACATTCGCGGCCGTCGTGGCGGATCGTCTGGGCGCTGGTGCTCGAGGAGCGGGATCTCGTGGCCGCAGGAGAGCAGCCATGTCGACACGGGCGCGGCTGCCGCTCGGCTTCCTGTGTCCACGGTTCCGACAAGAAAAAGTTCGCCGCTTGTTTAAAGACGGGCCGGCGGGTTCATGACATGCGGGCTCGGCGTTCGAAGTGAGAAGGAGGGGTCAATGGCAACACGAGTGGAGAACGATCGCGTGCGCGGGGTATCCGCACGCTCGCGCGGCGTCGATGAGACGAAGGCCGCCTTCAAGACAACGGAGTTCATGGCCTACGTCGCGAGCGTGGCCGCGGTGTTGATCGCGGCGTCGATCGATGACGCAATCGATGGCCGGCTGGCCTGGGTTCTCGTTGCAGCTCTGGGTATCGGCTACATGCTGAGTCGGGGGCTGGCGAAGTCAGGCAGTCGCCACCGCGAAGGCGACGACACGATCTGAGCAGGTTGGGGTCAGGGGTGGCTCGCTGGTGAAGAAGGTGAGCCAGCGAGCCACCACTTCAATGCTGGGGGAAGCATGGACGACGCAGCAACCAGTGAGCCGGACGTTTCCTGCCCACACTGCAAGAAGGACTTCGCCGCGATACTGCTCTCGGGAGCACACACGCGAGGGTTCAAGTGCCCGCACTGCCGCCTGTTCGTCCCGCTCGAGCGACGGCCCGAGGTCGACTGGCACCGAAGCCCGCAGAGGGCTCCGCGCCACGCTGCGACGACATCACTGAATCAGCTCACCGGGCAACCAGACTCGCCTGACAACCCTGGCGTCATGCTGCACGCCCGGTAGACCATGAAGGAAAGGATCACCGTGACCGAACGTGAGGACGAGATCTCGGACGGCCCCGATTACGGCGGCGATCGCGGCGGCAAGTCCGCCGGAGCGGAAGGCGGCCAAGGCGGTAAGGGTGAGGCAGCTGGCAAACCGTCGGAAGCGGATGCGGACCGCGCTAAGGAGAGAGAGCACGAGATGGAGGAGAGCGGAGAAGAGCTACCGGGCTAAGCTCCGCGGCTGGCTCTGCGGGTGCCCGAACCGATGCTCGCCCGCGCCGGCGCGATCCCCGGCGGGCGCGGCTGGACGTTCGAGCCGAAGCTGGACGGGTTCCCTGCCTCGTCTGCACGCACGCGATCTTCCGTGCTCGCAGTCGGCGCGGCTGGGATATGACACATCTGCTGCCCGAGTTCCGGAAGGGCGTTCACGCCGGCGTCCAGCGTGACGAGGAGCTCGTTGCGTCGGCCGAAGACGGCCGCCCGGACTTTCACCGGCTTTTCTCCCGCATGCTTCACGGCCGCACCGGGATCGCTCTGACGCTGTTCGTCTTCGACGTGCTCGCGGCAAAGGAATGTCGACGACGATGCAGCCTTTTTCGGAGCGGCGGGCGATCCTCGAGCAGCACGAGCTGGAGAGTCCGCGGGTGCGGCTCGTCGCGACGTTCGAGGACGGCGAGGCGCTATTCGATGCCGTGTGTACTCGCGGCCTCGAAGGGATCGTGGCGAAGCGCGATCGCGATCCCTACCGACCCGGTGAGCGTCAGTGGGTGAAGACGAAGAACCGCGCCACCCCGCTTTTGCTGAGGAGCGCGAGGGCGTCTGACGCCGTCTCAAGCCGACGGGGAAGGTAGCGACCAGGCTCTAGTTCTAGCGGGGATCGGTCGCACGTGCGATTGCTGCGGGAAGGCCGGGATCCTTGCGGACGATCCAATGCCCTCTTGCCTTCGCGGTGACCGTCTCGGTTTCCGGCAAGTCGTGGCCCGGCTTGATGACGAAGAGCGTGGGGTCGTCCCGTATTCGGGCGTACTCGGCGAGGGGCACCAGGATCTCGTCGAGGCAGCGTGGCGCACCGCACTCGCAGACGACCTTAAGGTCGTCGCTTGCTACCGAGAAGCTGCTGGTGAGCGTGCGGGCTTGCTCGTTGATCTCGCGAAAGAGCGCCTCATTCTCCCCGATTCGTCGCTTCCGCTCGTTCATGCCGGCGAAGAATACGACCTGGGTTAGGCCTAGTGCGGCATGCTCTTTGGGCGGTAGACCTCTATTGCGTCGCCGTCGCGAGCTCTCCCGTCCGGTTCTCGTCCTAGCCCTAGCTTCTGGGCTACGCGCGTTGAGGCTGGGTTGCCCTGCCGGATGTAGACCACGAGAGCCTCGATCCCCGCGTCGTGGGCCCAGCGCACGACCGCCGCCGCGGCCTCTGGGGCGATACCGCGGCCCCAGAGGTGCGGAAACACATACCAGCCGAGATCGACCTCTTCTGCAGCGATCCCGACAAGCCCTCCCCCCGCGTGGTTGAGCGTGATCAGCCCAGCAGGCTCTTCGTCGAGAAAGATCGCGAACTTGCCAAAGCCGTGCCTCTTCCAGTGCTCGACGGCATCCCTTAGCCGCGCAGCGGCAGCCGAAGCGTCGAGGCCGTCCCGCGCTCGCAACTGCGCGTACCAAGCAAGATCCTTCGCCTTGACCGGACGTAGTTCGAGCCGGTCTGTCAACAGCCGCGGCTCCAGCAATTCGGTTCCTGTTAGGCGCCGTCTGGATAGGGGTCGTCTGCTGCGTCTCCGCCAGTCAAGGCCTCCCAGGCGTAGGGGCCATCGCATTCTGGGCAAGGCGGTAAAGACGTCACAGACTGGACGCCGAGCTCATAACTGCAGTTCGTGCATCTGTAGGTGCCGGAACTAACGTCACTGCCGACCGGAATCCTCCGCGCCATGGACGGGCCTCCTTCGTTCGGGGTTGCGGCCTTCTTCCTGGCTCCAGCATTCAAAAACCCTGCACTTCGCCGCTGTCCCTTTAAGTCCATGAGCCCGTACCTCAGGACGGACCCGGCTCGGCGGTTTCGGGCGATGAGGCGCGGAGGCTTTCGAGTTTCTCGTTCAGCAATTTTGTCGCAGCGACGAGTGCCAGATCGTCGGGCGGAAGTTCATCGTCTAGGAGTTGGTCGATGAGCCCGCGCAGCGTTGTGATGTCCTGAGCGAGCGTCAGCTGCGAGTCGAGACGGGCCATGCCTTCACGAATCGCCCTACCGGGGAGGCGTCAAACCCTCATCCAGCGCGCTGACTTCGGTCGCTGTCCGCTACTGAAGTGGGACGCGCGGGTCTCGAGCTCGGGCAATGGGCTCGACCTCATCGTCCTTGTCGACGACCTCGAAATGTTCGTGGGTTTCGACCACGCGTTCGATGTCAGGAAAGACATGCCCTGGCGCCACTAGGAATCTGTCGCTCTGAGCGCGCACAGCCTCGTACTCCTCGAGCGAAAGATGGATGCGCGTCTGGCAATCCCTGTTCGAGCACTCACACAAGAAGCCGAACGGGCCTGGCCCATGAAGCGTGCCGGCGACGTCCCTGATCCGCTCATTGACTTCCCGGAAGAGCGCTTCGTTCTCGACCAGTCGGCGCTTCTGCTCGTCCACTCCAGTGAGCCTAGTGGATGCGCCGGTAGAGAGCGATGAAATCTGCGAACCCGCGGCCTAGCGCATGCCTCTCAGACCTCCCAGGAAGCGCCGGGCAGACGTCGCAGGTGTTTTCTTCCCGCGCCCGCTTTGAGCTATGGCTGTCCGCGCGCGTTCCGCGTGGCGACGTTTGAGCGGAGGTGTCGGGGGCGAGACCGGATGGATGAGGCTGCTCGGGATCTACCTCAACGATCAGCTCGCTCTCGGAGTCGCAGGAAGGGAGCTTGCACGGCGGGCGGCGTCGGAGAACACCGGCAGCGAGCTCGGCGCGTTCCTGGAGCGGCTTGCGCGTGAGGTGACCGAGGACGTCGACACGCTCGAAGCTGTCATGCAGCGCCTCGAGATTCCGTTGAGTCGGATGAAACGGCCGCTCGCGCTCGTTGCGGAGCGCGTGGGGCGGTTGAAGCCGAACGGGCAGCTGCGCGGCTACTCCCCGCTGAGCCGTTTCCTCGAGCTCGAGTCGCTTGCCCTCGGACTCGATGGGAAGAAGCTCCTGTGGGCGAACCTGCGCGACGTTGCGCAGGTCGCCGATCGGCTTGTCGGTGTCGACTTCGACGCGCTGATCGAACGCGCCGCGCGACAGCGCGAGGAACTCGAGCCGTTCCGCGTCGCCGCCGGCCGCGAGTCGCTGACTCGCTGATCGGCCGGAGGTTCGTCAAGACCGCCCTCACGAGCGTGGTGTCAGCGCGGCTCGCGAAGCTGCATCGATGTCGAATGTCCGCCCAGATGTTGTGGCTAGCCGAACTCCCATGGCTGCGATTCGTCCACCCCGGAGCGGAGGCGTAAACTGTTACGGCGCTGGCCGCGGAATGGCTCGCGGTGAGACAGATCGCCCCTCGATCTGGGTCGGCAGCGACGAGTCGTGATGGCCGTAGCGATTGCGCGGCGACCCGGCTGGGTAGTTTCGCGGCATGGAAACCGCCGGCAGAGTCCTGCTGGGTGCGGCGCTGATCCTTGCCATCCTCGGCGTCGGCGCACTGGCGCTCTCGAAGCTGGGAGTTGATCGGCTCCCGGCGTCAATCACCTGGCGAACAGACAACGTGACCGTCTTCGTTCCGATCGGGCTGATGGTCGTGGCTTCGATCGTGGGGACGATCGTGCTGAACATCTTCCTCCGGCGCTAGACCGACCGAAGGGATTCCGCAGGTAGGCCCAGGGGAGGCTCTGCTAGGCCTGCGGCAGGAAGAGCTCGAATCGAGCCCCGCGCCCCTGGGGCGCGTAGACGATGTCGCCGCCGTGTGCGCGTGCGTACGAGCGGGCGATCGCGAGCCCGAGCCCGCTGCCGAGCAGCGTCGTCGCCGCGTGCGAAACGCTCGAACAGGCGGCCCTGTAGTTCCTCTGGGACGCCGCGACCCTCGTCGCAGACGGCGATCCGCAGGTGGTGGTCCCGCAGCTCTGCGACGACGAGCAGGGGAGGTTCGCCGTACCGGGCGGCGTTGGTCAACAGATTCGACAGGACACGGTCGAGTACGAGCCGGTCGATGACCGCCGCGAGGTCGCGTGGGACGTTCAGGCGCAGCGGCGTCCCGGCGGGGATGGCTTCTCGCGCGATCTCCTCGAGCGCCGTGCGCACGACGACCGGCTTGGCGTTCACCCGGATGACCCCGGAGTCCAGCCGCGAGAGGTCGAGGAGGTCTTCCAGCAGTCTCCGCAGACGCTCGCCCTGCTCCACACCGGTGCGAAGCAGCTCCGCCCGGGCGTCGGGTGAAAGGTCCTTGTCGAGCTGGGCGAGCGTGGTCAGGACGCCATACACGGAAGCCGCGGGGGTGCGGAGCTCGTGCGAGGCGATCGCGACAAAGTTTGCCTTGAGCCGGTCAAGCGTCCGGACCTCCTCGTGGAGGCGCGCGCGCTCGATGGCGAGCGCGACGCGTGACGCGACGAGCTCGAGCTTGTCGACGTCGCCGGTCGTGAACAGCCGCTTGCGCAATACGCCTACGTGCAGCACCCCCGTCTCTCGCCGCCCACGAGGAGCGGCACGCCAAGCATCGACTGATCCCCTTCTGGCGCGAATCGGATTGAGCACGTCCGCGTGGTCGACGTCGTCCAGGATTACTGGTTTTCGGTCAGCCGCCACCCGGCCCGCGAAGCCCCGCCCGACCGGGATCCGCACCCCCTGCGCGACCTCCTCCTCATAGCCCGACCGCTGCACGCGCCACCAGCTCGTTCGTCTCCCTATCCAGCAGCAGCACCGCGCACGTGTCGGCCTCGAGGATTGAGCGTATTCGCGGCAGCAGCACCGCGAGCAGCTCCTCAAGCTCCAAGTGCGCCAAGGCGGCGTCCATGACGGATTGGAGATGCTCGATCCGGCGCCGCGCGGCTCGTTCCGCGTCGTAGGCGCGGGCGTGGCTGATCGCGATAGCGGCGCGGTCCCCGGCCAGCTGGAGCAGCTCGACATCCCCCTCTGTGAAGATGAGCGGGCGGAGCACGCCCACGTGCAGCACCCCGATCACCTCGCCGCCCACGAGGAGCGGCACGCCGAGCATCGACTTGATCCCCTTCTGGCGCAGAATCGGATTGAGCACGTCCGCGTGGTCGACGTCGTCCAGGATTACTGGTTTTCGGTCAGCCGCCACCCGGCCCGCGAAGCCCCGCCCGACCGGGATCCGCACCCCCTGCTCCACCTCCTCCTCAAGCCCGACCGCTGCACGGGCCACCAGCTCGTTCGTCTCCCTATCCAGCAGCAGCACCGCGCAGTGTCGGCCTCCAGCAACTCGCGGGCTCGGAGCAGCAGCGCCGCGAGTAGTTCGTCGAGGTCCAGATGCGCCGAGCGCCGCGTCGGTCAGCGCTTGCAGGCGCGGAAGCCGATCGAGGCTCTCCAACCGTTCAGGCATCGTCGCATTGTGCCCTGTACCTCACGCTCTCTCCGCAGCTTGTAGCGCCCGATCCGGCGCTCAAGCCGTCGCTTACAGCCCTCTGCTCTCGTGAGTCAGGCAATCCTCGGGCTCTGAGTGCCAGGAATCCACGGCCGTAGCGCCGACTTCCGCTGCTCCGCCGCGCCCATACTGACCTGATGTGAATCAGGGCGTCTTCCGCGATGAGGCGGCCGCGCTCGACGACCGGATGTTCTGGGTACAAGGTTCCGGTACAAAGACGCCGGAAACGGCTCTGCTAAGCGAAAATGGCTAGAGCCAGCGCTTGTAGCGGAAGAAGCCGAGCAGGGCGAGCATGACGGCGACCATCGTCCCGGCCACGATCCAGAAGGCGGCCGCGCCGCCGTTCCCCGGAAAGTCCACGTTCATCCCGAAGATCCCGGTGATCAGGGTCAGCGGGAGGACGACGGCGCTGAAGACGGTGAGGACGCGGAGGACGTCGTTCTGGCGGTGCGAGATCACCGACTCGTTCGTGTCCTCGAGCGCCTCGACGACCTCCTTGTAGTTGTCGAGGAGGTCCCAGATCCGCTCGGAGGCGTCGACGATGTCGTCGAAGTAGAGGTCGAGCTCCTCGGGCAGGAACCGCTCGACGCGCCGCTCGAGGAGGCGCAGCGTCGCGCGCTCGGGCTTGATGATCTTGCGGTAGGAGATGATCTCCTGCTTCACGTTCGAGATGTCGCGGACGACGTCCTCGGCCCGCTCCTCGAACATCGCGTCCTCGACGGTGTCGAGCTTGTGCCCGATCTTGTCGAGGATCGGAAAGCAGTAGTCGAAGAGGTCGTCGAGCACCTCGTAGAGGAGGCGGCCGGAGCCCTTGGCGAAGAGCTCGGCGCGAAGCTCCTCGTCCTCCTCGCAGCGGCGGAAGAGCCGCGTCACCGGCAGGAGCTCGACGTTCGGCAGCGTGACCAGGTAGTCCGCGCCGAGGAAGACGTCCAGCTCGGCGGCGTTCAGGCGCTGGATCGCCTTGTCGTACACGGGGAAGTGGAGAACCGAGAAGAGATAGTCCGGGTACTCGTCGACCTTCGGCCGCTGCCGCTTCGAGAGGACGTCCTCGACGTCGAGCGCATGCCAGCCGAAGCGCTCCGAGAGGGCGTCCGTGGCGGCCGGATGAGGTCGGTCGAGGTGGATCCAGGTCAGGCCGGCGGACGCGAGCTCGAGCGGCGCGCGCTCAGCGCGGGCGACGACCGGACCGCTGCCGGGCCGGGTCCGCCGGATGCGGGGCAGGCTGGGCATACGTACTGAGCGGCTCGTCGGTCGACAGCATCACGCTCGGGATTCTACTCCGCGTCCGGAATCCTCCTTCAGCGGCGCGAGCGCCGGCGTCGCCACCGTGACGGACAGGTCGACGTCGGGCCGGTAGCTGACCGGCGAGCGGCGGACGTCCGGCGGCAAGGCTCGCTCGAGCACGAGGGCGCCGGCGCCGGCGGCGAGACAGACGGCCGCTGAGAAGACCCAGAGCCCGGTGGGCGAGATCGAGAGCAGGAGGCCGCCCAGGGGAGGGCCGAGCGTGAAGCCGACCTGCCAGGAGAAGGCCGACATCGCCATGTAGCGGCCGAGGAGGCGGTGATCGGCGAGATCGGCGACGAGCGGCGCCTGGACCGCCCCGTGCAGGCACTCACCGATCCCGAAGACCGCCGCGGCGAAGGCGATCAGGGCGAAGGCCGCGAAGCCGGCGAGCCAGAGGCCGCCGACGGGAATCAACAGCCAGGCGGCAGCCCAGACGACCCCCATCGCCGCCAGCACGCGCATACGCCGGCGGCCCTCGGCGAGTCGCGCGATCGGGAGCTGCGCGAGCACGATCACGAGCGTGTTGACGGCGAAAACTGCGCCGATCCAGCGCTCGCTGATTCCGGCCTCGTTCTTGCTGTAGGGGGCGATCAGCTCGATCTGGGCCATGCCGGCGGTGATGAAGACGGCGTTCAGCGCCATGAAGGCCATGAACACGCGATGGCGCACGACGTCGCGGTAGCTGCCGGCGCGCTCGCCCGCTCGACGCGCGACCTTTGCGGGCTCGGGCACGAAGGCGACCAGGACGCCGGCATAGGCGACGAAGGTGAGCGCGTCGGCGAGGAAGAGGAGTCGAAAGCTCGAGGCGGCCAGGAAGCCGCCGGCGAGCCCGCCGATCCCGATCCCGAGGTTCATCACGACCCTCTGCATCGCGAACGCGGCCGGGCGTCGCTCGGGCGGGGTCAGGCCGGCGATCAGGGTCGACTGCGCCGGCCAGAAGATCCCGTTCCCGATGCCCGTGATCGCGCTCGCGAGGAAGCCGTGCCACGGCGACTCGACGAAGGCGTATCCGCCGAAGCCGACGGCGAGGAAGCCGAGCGCGACAGCGAGCATCCGCCGGCCGCCGAACCGGTCGACGAGCGGCCCGGAGAGCGGCCCGGCGATCAGGCTGACCGCCGCATTCGTGCCGAGAATCAACCCGGCGAGCCCGAGCGAGAAGCCACGCTCGTTGTGCAGGTAGATGAACGCGAACGGGAGCACGAGCCCGTTCCCGACCGCGTTCGCGAGCCCGCCGAGCTGGAGGATCTGCACCGAGCGCGGCAGCTGCGGGTTCAGGCTGCGGAGATAGCCGGCCACGACGAGACACTAGCCTCGGGCGGATCGGCGGCTCAGCCGCTCGAGCGCGCCGGTTAGCGGCGGGCCGCAGACGGAGCGGATCGGCTGGCGAAGAAGGTTTGTGTTCAGCCGACACAAGCAGCCGTGACGCCGCTCCCGCTCGCCGCCCTTGCCTCGGGCGGCCAATCCGCGTTCAATCGACGGATGCGACGGGCGATCCAGGCGCTCTCGGGCGCGAGTGGGATCTGGCGGAACCGGGAGCTCCGGCGGGCCGAGCTCGGCTGGGGCGCGGCGATCGTCGCCGAGTGGATGCACTTCGTCGCGCTCGGCGTCTTCGCCTACGAGGCGGGCGGACCGCTCGCCGTCGGGATCGCCGGGCTCGTCCGGCTGCTGCCGGCGGCGCTGCTCGCACCCTTCGCGGCCGCGTTGGGAGATCGCTTCCGTCGCGAGCGGTTCCTCGTCGCGAACGCGCTCGTCGGCGCGGCGGCGCTGGCCGGTTCGGCTGCGGCGTTCGCGCTGGGCGGGAACGAGATCCTCGTGATCGGCCTGGCAGCGCCGGTCGGTGTCGCCTCGACGCTCGTGCGGCCGGCGCTCCAGGCGCTGCTTCCCTCGCTCGCTCGAAATCCGGCGGAGCTGATCGCCTCGAACAGCGCGACCTCGACGGTCGAGGGCCTTGGAACGCTGCTCGGGCCGCTCGCGGCGGGCCTGATCCTCTCGCTCGCCGACGCCGGTGTCGTCTTCGGTGCCGGCGCCCTCGCATTCGCGGCCGCGGCGGTGCTCTTCGCCACGGTTCGGGTCGAGGGCCGGCTCGTGCTCGCGGAGCCCAAGCCGGCGAATGCCCGGCGGATGCTCCTCGCCGGCTTCGCAACCGTGGTCGGCGAGCCGAAGTCCCGCCTCGTCGTCGCACTGATCGCGGCCCAGGGCTTCGTCCGCGGCTGCCTGAACGTCCTGATCGTGGTCACCGTCTTCGAGGTGCTCGACGCGGGCGAGGGCGCCGTGGGCTACCTGACGGCCGCGCTCGGCGTGGGCGGTCTCGTCGGTGCGCTCGTCTCGCCGGCGCTCGTCGGCCGCAGGCTCGCGGCGCCCTTCGGCCTGGCGCTCGTCTTCTGGGGGCTCCCGATCGCGCTCGTGGCGCCGTCCCGCTACCTCGCCGTCGCGATCCTGCTGCTCGCGATCGTCGGTGCGGCGAACAGCATCGAGGACGTCGCGGCGTTCACGTTGCTTCAGCGGATCGTGCCGGACGAGGTCTTGACGCGCGTGCTCGGCGTCGTCTGGGCCATCGCCATGGGCGCGGTGGGGATCGGCTCGATCGCAGCGCCCGCGGTCGTGGACGCGATTGGCGCGCGACCCTCCCTCATCGTCGTCGGGGCGATTCTGCCCGTGCTCACGCTCATCACCTGGCGAGGCTTGGTGGAGATCGACCGCACCGTCGCGAGCCCGGGCGCGGAGCTCGAGGTCGTCGAGCAGACGAGTCTCTTCGCGCCGCTCAGCGTCGCGGCGAAGGAGCGGCTTGCCGCGGCCCTCGTCCAACAGGACGTCGCGGCCGAGGAGGTCGTCTTCCGGGCCGGAGATGCCGGAGACCGGTTCTACCTCGTCGCCGACGGCGCGCTCGAGATCGTGGGCGAGGGCGTGCAGGCGATCGCCGCCAGCGGCGACTTCTTCGGCGAGATCGCGCTCCTCCGCGACGTGCCGCGGACGGCGACCGTGCACGCGCTCGTCGACTCGGAGCTCTACGTGCTCAGCCGGGCCGACTTCCTCGCCGCGATGCTGGCCCACACCGGCGTCCGTGCCGCCGGCGAGGCGGTCGCCGACGAGCGACTCGAGGCAAGCCGCAAGGTCGACCAGCTGAGCTGAACAACGGCCGGTTCGAGAGCAGGTCTGGCCGCAAAAGGTGTGTGCGACCAGCGTTCGCTTCGCGGATGCTCGGGCAGATACGAGGCTCGCGCGAGGACTGGTCAGGCCGCGAAGCGGCCTCTTTAGGGATTTTCGCGGTCGAGCGTCCGCTTCGCGGATGCTCGACCTGCGGGCAGTAACAGTGCGCCCGGGAGGATTCGAACCTCCGACCTCTCGCTCCGGAGGCGAGCGCTCTATCCCCTGAGCTACGGGCGCGGAGCGGTGAGTGTGAGCGGCGGGGCGAGCCGAAGCCCGCCCCGCCTCGAGAGCTACTTGCCGAAGCGGTAGAACGAGAACTGCTCGTCCATCCGCGCGTCCTGGCCGGCCGTGAAGTGGTCGATGCAGGCGTCGTCGGTGTAGTCCATGTAGTTGTGGATCGGGTCGAGGCCGCCGCCGCGGCAGGAGTCGCGCGCGACGCAGTCGTAGGCGGGGCTCTTCTCCGGTGGCGTGTCGTCGACGAGGTCGCCGCCGCGCTTCGCGCAGCCGCCCTGGAAGGTGTGGTAGAGCCCGAGCCAGTGCCCGACCTCGTGTGTTGCCGTGTCGCCGAGGTTGTAGGGAGCCGCTGAGCCGCCGGGCAGCGAGGAGTGGAGCAGGACGACGCCGTCCCTCGATGGATTTCCGGCGTACGACGACGGGAACGTCGCCCAGCCGAGCAAGCCTCCACCGAGATTGGCCGTGTAGATGTTGAGATCGTCGGCGCTGCCCTGGCGCAACGCGGCCTTCGCCTGGGCCTCCGCCGCCGACCCATGGCCCATCGCGAACCATGCGTCGTTGGCGGTCACGTCGACCGACGCGAGGTTGTACGACCACCCGGTGGCTCCGAAGCCGCTATTCAGCACGGAGATCTGCTGAGCGATCCGGCCCGACGAGACGTTCCCTGCGCCGGACGAGCTCGTGATCACGTGGACGTGAACCTGGATCGTGCCGCCGCCGACGTTGACGGCCGCGCGCCTGGCCGGCCGGGATCTCCTTGACCTCTTCGGCGGGGGTGTCCTTCTTCGAGTAGCCGTTCTTGCCTGCCGGAGCCGAGCCGCGCGACGGCGCTGAAGCTCTCCGCGCCCTGCAGCCTCCCACGCGCAATCCGTCCCGGCTGCGTGATCGTCCGCACGCGCCGGTGTCGCGGCGGCTGCCGCAACCGAGACCGCACCGATCGTGATCCCGATAAGCACCCGCCGAAGCACCTTCATGCCGACCCCTCTCCTAGAGATGAGCTCGCACCGTAGGCGGCTTGCAGGACGACGTCAACGGGGCCGGCGATGGCACCGGCCCCGTTTCCGTCAGGTGATCGCGCGAGAGCTCAGCGGTCGCGGAAGGCGTTCCACGCTTCCTGCGAGCGGTCGGCCTGGCCTTCGGTGAACGCCTCGTAGCACGAGTCGTACGAGTAGTCCATGAAGTTCTCGATCGGATCGAGACCCGGCTCCCTCACGCACGTGTCCTTGCCGGCCGGACAGCCGCTCGTCGGCACCGCCATCGCCGGCGTGTCCTCGACGTAGTCGCCCTTGGCGTTACATCCGCCCTCGAACGTGTGCGCGAGCGCGAGCCAGTGTCCGACCTCGTGGGTCAGCGTCTGGCCGAGGTCGTAGCGTCCTGCGAAGAGCGTCGAGGCACCGGGCACCGAGGCCCAGTGGATCACGGCGCCGTCCAGATACTGCCGCGAGTCCGGGAGGCCTGGGTAGTACGCGTAGCCCAGGTAGCCGCCGGCGAGGCTGGTGTAGATGTTGAGCGTCTCGAAGCCGCCCTTGCGGAGCGTGCTCTTCATGTCCCGCTCGGCGCCGCCGCCGAGGCGAGCGTTGAACCACGTGGCGTTGTCGGTCCGGGTGACGCCCTGGAGCTCGAAGCTGAAGCCCGTGTCGTAGCCGCCGTAGAACCCTGCGTAGGCGAGGTTCAGCACTGTCATCTGGGCGTCGATCTGCGCATCGGTCAGGTTGCCCGTCGCGCCGTCCGTGATCACGTGGAACCAGACCGGCACGGTGACGTCGAAGCTCGGGTCGGCCTGGCCGTCGGTGCCGAGCGGAAGCGCCGCGAAGTTCGCGTTGATGTTGGGCTCGCCGCGGCCGATCCCGCGGGCCGTCGACGCCGAAGCCGTGAGCGAGCCGAGGCTCGAGAACGACGCAGAGCTCTCCGCCTCCCAGCCGTTGCAGACGTTGGACGAGCCCGACGCACCGGCGCTCGCCGGGGCCGCAGTCAGGCTCAACGCAGCGAGCACGCCCGCCGCGAGTAGCACGATCCTCTTCATCCCTTCCCCCTTCGTCGTGTCGTAGAAGCCGACACACGATACGTCCTGCAAATGTTCTTTGCATTAAGGGGTGGCGCTAAGGTGCCGCGATGGAGCTGACGGCCACGATCGCGACGCTCCGGCTCGCCGAGACCTTCGTGATCTCGCGCGAGTCGCGTGACGAGGAAGAGGTCGTCCAGGTCGAGCTCCGGCACGACGGGCTCGTCGGCCACGGCGAGGCGGCGCCCCTCGAGCGCTACGACGAGGATCCGGCTGCAGCGGTCGCCTTCCTGGAGGAGGCGGGAGCGGCCGCCCTCGGCGCCGATCCGTTCGCGCTCGAGGAGATCGAGGCGAGGCTGGGGGACACGCCGGGACAGAACGCGGCGAAGGCGGCGCTCGACGGCGCCCTTCACGACCTCCAGGGAAAGCTCCTCGGAATCCCGGCCTGGCGCTTGCTGGGAGTGCCGCGCACCGGGCCGCCGACGTCATGGACCGTATGGCTCGGCGATCCCGACGACATGGCCCGGCGGGCCGAGAAGGTGGCGGGCCGGTTCGAGCGGCTGAAGCTGAAGCTCGGCGGCGGCGACGGCCTGGACGTCGAGCGCGTGCGGGCGGTTCGCGGCGTGACCGACCTGCCGCTGATGGTCGACGTCAACGAGTGGTGGTCGCTCGAGGAGGCGCTCGACGCGCTCGAGCAGCTCGCGGCCCTCGGCGTCGAGTACTGCGAGCAACCGCTGCCGGCAGGAGCCGAGGACGCGCGCACTCTGAAGGAGCGCTCGCCGCTCCCGATCTACGTCGACGAGGACTGCCACCGGCTCGACAGCGTCGCCGCTTGCGGCGAGATCGCGCACGGGATCAACATCAAGCTCGCGAAGTCAGGCGGGATTCGGGAGGCGATGCGGATGACCCATGCCGCGAGAGCGCTCGGGCTCGGGGTGATGCTCGGCTGCATGGTCGAGTCGGGGCTCGGGATCGCGGCCGGCTGCCTCGTGGCGCCGCTCTGCGATCACGTCGACCTCGACGGCAACCTGCTGCTCGCAGACGATCCGTGGTCTGGAGTCGAGTTTCGCGAAGGAGTGCAGGTGCCTTCCGAGCAGCCGGGGCTCGGTGTCCGCCCCACCTGAGCGGCTGCTGATCCTGGCCGAGGGGTTCTCCGGCGATCCGCACTACGGCAAGACGGGACGCGGTGTGCTCGCCTACGGCCGCCGGCCGGTCGTCGCCGTGCTGGATTCGAAGCGTGCGGGCGAGACGATGCGAGGCGGCGGCAACGAGGCGCCGATTCTCGGCACCCTCGCCGATGCTCTCGCGCTCGAGCCGACGACCGCGCTCGTCGGCGTCGCCACCCAGGGCGGTCGCTTTCCGCCTGCTTGGCGCGAGCTCCTGCGCGGCGCGATCTCGAGCGGGCTGCACGTCGAGAACGGCCTGCACGAGTTCCTCGCCGACGATCCCGAGCTCGTCGCGCTCGCGGCGGAGAACGGCGTCGAGCTCCGGGATCTCCGCCGCCCGCCGGCGGGGCTCGATGTCCCGAGCGGCGTCAATCTCGAGCTGCCCGTCCAGATCGTGCTCACGGTCGGGTCGGAGTGCGCGATCGGGAAGATGACCGTCTCGCTCGAGCTCGATCGGGCGGCGCGCGAGCGCGGGCTCGCCTCGCAGTTCGTGCCGACCGGCCAGACCGGAATCGCGATCGCCGGTTGGGGGATCGCCGTCGATGCCGTCGTCTCCGACTTCCTCGCGGGCGCGGGCGAGCGGCTGCTCGTCCAGGGGCACGAGCGCGGGGGCGAGCTGCTCTTCGTCGAGGGGCAGGGCTCGCTGATCCATCCCGCGTACTCGGGGGTCACGCTCGGGCTCGTGCACGGGACTGCGCCGCACGTCTTCGTGCTCTGCCACCTCGCCGGCCAGACGGAGATCGAGGGCTACCCAGGCCAGCCGATTCCGCCGCTCTCGGAGCTCGTCGAGCTCCACGAGCGGATCGCGCTGCCGGCCCGTCGCGCTCATGTCGCCGCGCTCGCGCTGAACACGCGGTTGCTCGACGAGGACGAGGCTCGCGCGGCAATCGCGGCCGCCGAGGACGAAACCGGCTTGCCGGCCGACGATCCGGTTCGCTTCGGCCCCGCTACGATCCTCGACGCGGTGCTCGCCGCGCTTCGCTAGGACTCGCGACCGCCGCACTGGGTCGAAAGGCCCTTCCCGTCGCGCGTCGAACAGCCCAAAGTGGCCCGAGGGTTCTCCGGCGAAAGGATCGAAAGCGACGTGAAGGCGATGACTGCGGCAGTTGCGTGCGCGTGCGCGGCGATCTTCGCCGCGAGCTCGCCTGCGGCCGAGCCGGAGCCGGTGCCGGCACCCGAGCCGGTCCGGTTCGGCGCGAACGACGACACGGGCAAGTACTCGCTCGACGGCGGCGCCGTCTACTTCCCCCAGATGGCCGCCGCCGGCCTGAAGCAGAACGTGATGACGGTGCGCTGGAAGCCGAGCGACCCGCTGAACATCCCGGACCGGGCCGCCCTCGACGTCGCGGTGCCGAACGCGGTGGCCGCCGGGATCGAGGTCGTCTTCGCCGTCTATCCCTATCCGCCGAGCGAGCTCGAGGTCGGCGGCGTCAGCCATCTCGCGTTCGCGGCCTGGCTCGATCAGCTCGCGCGCGCCTACCCGCAGGTGACGACCTACATCGTCGGCAACGAGCCGAACCTGAACACCTTCTGGCGCCCCCAAGGTAGTGGCGCCGGCCGGATCCTCTCGGCGGCGCAGTTCGGGCGTTTTCTCGCCGCCGGTTACGACGCCTTGAAGACGGTCTCGCCCGAGATCACCGTGCTCGGCGTGGGGAGCTCGCCCCGCGGCGACCGGGCGCCCGGCACCGCAGGCAAGTCGTCGCCGGTGCACTTCCTCGCGGCGCTCGGCGCCTGGTATCGCGCAAGCCTCCGGCCGACGCCGATCATGGACGGCTTCAGCTACCACCCCTATCCGAATCCGAGCGACTTCACGGTTCCGTTCACCTTCACGTACGGCTGGCCGAACGCGAGCGTGCTCGAGCTGGCGCGGATCAAGCAGGCGCTCTGGGACGCGTTCGACGGAACGCCGCAGCCGACGACGCTGAACGGGCTCAAGCTGTACCTCGACGAGGTCGGCTGGCAGGTCGACACCGCGACCCAGCCGGGCTACCGGGACGGCGAGAACGTCAGGGTGACGAGCGAGGAGACGCAGGCCGCGATCTACGCCGAGCTCGTCCGCTACGTCGTCTGCGACGCCGACGTCGCCCAGCTCAACTTCTTCGGCTACTACGACGAGCCGACCCGGCTCGGCTGGCAGGCTGCGCTGCGACGCACGGACGGCAGCGAGCGGGCCTCGCATGCGGCGGTTGCTGCCGCGATCGCCGAGACGGGCGGCGAGTGCTGGGGGCCGCCGCGCGCCTGGCAGCCGCTGCGAAAGCCCGAGCGCGCTGCGGTGACGTTCACGGGCAGCACCGGCATCCGGGCGGGGACGCGACGCCTCTCGTTCGTTCCCACCGCAGCCGAGGACGTGACCGTGACGGCCGGGATTGTCCCTGCCTCGGTCTCCGACGACGCTCTTCCGGCACTGCTCGCCAAGGTGGGAACGGCCGACCCGAAGCGCCGAATCGAGCTGGGCGTCACGGGCAAGCTCGCAGCCCGGAGGAGCTACACCGTCGCGGTCACGCTGGCGTCCAGGCTGAACCCGAAGCGGGTCTCGACCTTCAGGAGCCGCCCCTTCGTGGTCGCTCCCGGCTTCCAGCGCGGACAGGTCGTGTCACCCGGCGCGGTCGGCCGAGTACCGCGTCGACGGCTTCCAGTGCAGCCGGCTGCAGGTGGCGAAGAAGGCACGTAAGCCGACCTACCGGCTGACCTCGCTCCGCCGCTGAAGCCGCCCTTGACAACCGAACACGTGTTCGTCTACCCTACGAACACATGTTTGGTCGGCTCATCCTCGTCGTCGCGCTCTCCCTCTTTCTCTGGGCAACCTTCGCCCGCTCGTCCGACGCGTCGGGCCCCGAGCGGCCGTACGTCGTGCAGCCTGCCGACACGCTCTGGTCGATCGCGGCCGCCCGCTACGGCGACCCGCGAGAGGGGGTCTACGAGCTGCGCGAGCGGAACAGCCTCGAGGGAACGACGATCGTGCCGGGGCAGGTGCTGATCATCCCCGGCTGATCAGCCAGCCTGAGCGCGCCCTAGACTGGCCGCATGGACCTCGACGTCGTCTTCGTCGGGACGTCCGGCTCGATGCCCACCGCCCGACGCGCGCCCACCGCGACGCTCGTCCGGCGCGGCGGCGAGCGGCTCCTGTTCGACTGCGCCGAGGGCACGCAGCGGCAGCTCCTGCGCTCCGACGTCGGCCTCGTCGAGCTGCGCGAGATCTTCCTGACCCACTTCCACGCCGACCATTTCCTGGGCCTGCCGGGGATGCTGAAGACGTTCGCCCTGCGCGGTCGCGAGCTGCCGCTCACGATCTACGGCCCACGCGGCCTCGGCGAGCTGATGAGCTCCCTTCGACGAATCTTCGGCCGGCTCACCTATCCGTACGAGCTCGTCGAGCTCTCTCCGGGCGACGTGCTCGAGCGCGACGATTACCGGCTGCTCGCGTTTGCGGCCCGACACGGGCACGCCGCGCTCGGCTACTCCCTCGTCGAGGACGAACGGCCCGGACGCTTCGACATCGAGATCGCGGATCGCCTCGGCGTCCCGTCCGGGCCCGAGCGCGGCGCTCTCCAGCGGGGGGAATCGGTGACGCTTCCGGACGGAGCCGTCGTGACGGCGAGCCAGGTTCTCGGCGCCGCGCGCGCAGGGCGAAAGCTCGTCCTGAGCGGCGACACCGCTCCCACCCCGACTGTCGTCGCCGCGGCCGAGCACGCCGACGTGCTCGTGCACGAGGCGACCTTCTGCCTCGACGAGGCCGTGCGAGCGCGGGAGACCGAGCACTCGACGGCCGCCGAAGCGGCGCGGGTCGCCCTCGAGGCGGGAGTGAAGCTGCTCGCGCTGACCCATCTCTCGAGCCGGTACTCCGCGGGGGAGATCGAGCGCGAAGCGCGGGAGGTGTTCCCGGAGACGGTCGTTCCACGCGACTTCGACGTGATCGAGATCCCGTTTCCCGAGCGCGGCGCCCCGACGCTCGTCAAGAGCGGCGCCCGCCTCCCGCGCGCGCCGACACCGATCCCGGCGCCGACGCCATAGGAGCAGCTAGGCGCGCACGAACTCGAGGCGGGTCGAGCCGAGCAGGCCTTCGCTCGCGAGCTCGAAGACGCAGATCCCGTCCGCGCTCGCGTAGCGCTCCGTCTCGAGCGAGCCGCGCCAGACGCCGCCGGAGGGAACGTCGACCACGCGCCTTGTGATCCCGTCCAGCCGGAGGGAGACAGGGTTGCCGCTCTTGCCGAGCAGGGTCGCCTCCAGCCGCCCGTCGGCGCAGTCGAAGACGGTGAGCGTGGCCGGCGCCGGCATGTCTCCGTTGGCCAGCACGCCGGCCGAGATCGTCGAGGCACGGATGGGCAGCTCGGGCCGCCAGAGAACGAGTCCGGCGGCGAGCATCCCCTGCTGACGGATCTGCGCGACAGGCTCGCCGACCAGGGTGACGTTCGTCGGGGCGATCACCGCCGGCGCGGCGAGCGGGCCCGCCGCGGATGCCAGTCGCCCGTCGGAGCGAGGGAAGACGGCGGTCTGCGGCAGAGGGCCTGGCACGGCGCTGCCGGCCAGCGTCCACACGTCGTCGATCGAGCGGTTCCAGTACAGGTGCTGCCAGACCGTCGTCCAGCGCGGTTCGCCCGCGTAGAGGTAGGCGACACCGTCGAGTCCGGCGTCGTCGACCCAGGTCGGCAGGTTGCCGAGGAGGGCCGTCTCGCGAAGCGCGGACTGCCGAGCCGCCTCCCGCGCCGCAATCGTCGACACGGCGACGAGAGAGAGGAAGACGATTGGGACGAGAAGCGTGATCGCCCGCCGCGGGAGCAGCGTGAAGAGCGCGATCGCGGCGGCCACGGCCAGCGCGAAAGCGAGCTCGCGACTCCCGGGCGCCAGGCGCTCCAGGGGAATCAGCTCGAAGCTGTCGTGGATCGTCTCGATGGTGGCGAGCCGGCGGATCGGCAGGACGAGCAGCCCCGCAGCGGTCGCGAGCGCGATGATCGCGGTCAGGGGCTGGGGCCTCGGCGCGCCGCGGTCGAGCCAGACGACGAACCCGAGCAGCGTCAGCGGCGCCGCCGTGGCGAGGTCGCGGCCGGCGAGGTGGCCGACCTCACGCGACGCGAAGATTCCCACCTCGAGTGCGAGCCACGGGATGTAGGCCAGCGTGACCGCGACGAAGGCGCGCAGCGCACGCGGTGTCTCGCGCGACGCGATGCTCGTGCTCCAGAGCAGGAGCAGGGCGAGGAAGGGCACGACTCCCGAGATCAGCACGACCCCCGCTGCGTGATAGCCCACGAATCGAGCGGCGGCGACGAGGTCGTACGAGCCCTCGCCCGCCGACGAGTAGGCGCCGAATGCTCCAGAGCCCGCAGCGAGCGCGGCCGCCAGGCTCACGGTCAGGAGCGCTCCGAGGGCGACCGCGAAGCGCCGGACGACGAGCAGATCGCGATCGAGCGCCGCCTTCACGAGGACGGCGGTCACGACAACCGGGATCAGCACCACAGCCTGCAGCCGCGTGGCGATCGCCGCCGTCACGGCGAGGGCCAGCAGCGCCTGCCGACCCGCCGTCGGCCGCTCGAGCGCCCGGGCCAGCGACCAAAGCGCGAGCGTGGCGACGGGGAGGAAGAGCGCCTCGCTCATCACGAGCGCCGAGTAGCCGAGAGTGGGCAGGGCCAGGGTCAGCGCCGCCGCGACGAGCGCTGCGCCCTTTCCGGCGAGGGCGCGTCCCCACAGATAGACAGGAATGGCGGTGCACGAGACGACGAGCGCCTGGACGACGTGCAGCACTCGGTGGCCGGTCTCTGCGTCCGCGATGCTGAGCGGCAAACCGACGAGCGCGGGATAGAGGAGGCTGTAGAAACCGGTCTCCGCTCCCAGGATCGAGAGCTCGCCGCTCTCGTAGAGCGCGCGCCCGAGCAATGCGTAGATGATCTCGTCCGGCGCAATCCAGGGCGAGCCGACTCCGCGAGCCGCTATCGACCGGATCACGGTCGAGACAGCGACCATGGCGGCCAGGAGCAGCCACGCGGGAACGCGATCGAGCCTGGACCTGTGTCTCGCCCACGGTAGGCCGTCCACCGCGTCCTCGGCTGTGCGTCCGCCCTCCGGGCTATGCTGCGCGCCGACCTTTAAGCCGGTCCTGCGAGGCCGGAAAGGAGTGAGATGAGTTCGCACGATTTGGGCCTGTCCGACGCGACCGTCGGAAAACGCCTGCTCGACGGAGAGGCACTCGCGCGGACGCTATCGCGGATCGCCCACGAGGTGATCGAGCGCAACGACGACCTCGACGCCGTCGCGCTCGTCGGGATCCACACGCGGGGTGTCCCGCTCGCCGAGCGGCTCGCGGAGCTGATCGAGGAGCAGAGCGGGGTGGAGGTCGCGCTCGGCGCGGTCGACATCACCTTCCATCGGGACGACCGTGCGGTCGGAGCCGGCGGCGAGGCGAGCGCCCAGCCGGTCGTGCACGCGACCGATCTCGATTTCCCGCTCGCGGGAACCACCTGCATCCTCGTCGACGACGTCCTCTACACGGGGCGGACGATCAGGGCGGCGATCGAGACGATCTTCGCCCAGGGACGGCCCGCTCGCGTCCAGCTCGCGGTGCTCGTGGATCGGGGTCACCGCGAGCTTCCGATCCGGCCGGACTACGTGGGCAAGAACCTGCCGACCTCGCGCAGCGAGCGGATCCAGGTGCAGCTCGAGGAGACGGACGGCATCGACCGGATCCTGCTCGTGAACGTCGCTGAGGAGTCGACCCGTGCCTGAACCGCGACACCTGCTCTCGATCGCCGACCTCGGTCGCGACGACGTCGAGCGGATCCTCGAGACCGCCCGCGCCCTCGACGGCGTGTCGCACGACGACCGCGCCGCGAAGCTGCCGACGCTCGCCGGCCGGCTCGTGATCACGCTCTTCTACGAGTCCTCGACGCGAACCTCGGCGAGCTTCGAGCTGGCGGCGAAGCGACTCTCCGCCGAGACGATGTCGATCAAGTCCGCGGGCTCCTCGGTGGACAAGGGCGAGTCGCTGAAGGACACGGTTCTGACGCTTGCGGCCTACGAGCCGGCGGCGATCGTGGTCCGGCACCCGCACGTCGGGGCTCCCTGGCTCGTCGCCCGCTCGAGCGGTGCGGCGGTCGTGAACGCGGGCGACGGCACGCATCAGCATCCGACGCAGGCGCTCCTCGACCTCTACACGATCCAGCGCGCGTTCGGCCGGCTCGACGGCCTCCACGTCGCCATCGTCGGCGACGTCCTCCACTCGCGGGTCGCCCGCTCGCTGATCCAGGCGCTCGGGCTCGTCGGCGCCGACGTCACGCTCGTCGGCCCGCCGACGCTCGTCCCGCGCTCGCTCGAGGCGCTCGGTTGCGAACGGTCGAGCGAGATCTCGGCGATCGAGTCGGCCGACGTCGTCTACGTCCTTCGGATGCAGCGAGAGCGGATGCTCGCCGGCGCCAACTACGTGCCCAGCCTGCGCGAGTACACCGCGCGCTGGGGCGTGACGCCCGAGCGGCTGCGCCCCGGCCAGAAGGTGATGCACCCGGGGCCGATGAACCGGGGCGTCGAGCTCGACCCGCGCGTCGCCGACTCGGAGGATTCGCTCGTCGTCCAGCAGGTGCGCTCCGGGCTCGTCGTCCGGATGGCGGTGCTCCACGACCTGCTCGCGCAGGGTGTGCCCGCCGGCGAGATCGCGGCGGTCGCCTGATGCTCGTCTGCCGGAACGGCCGCTCGGACTCGCTGACGCTCGAGGGCCGCCTCGCGGAGGGCCGCTCCGTCACCGTGACGGTGCGCGACGGTGTGATCGCCCAGATCGAGGCGCGCGGCTCGAGCCAGGCCGTGCTTGCGCCGGCGTTCGTCGACCCGCACGTGCACCTGCGCACGCCTGGGCGCGAGGACGAGGAGACGATCGCGAGCGGCACCGCAGCGGCCGCGGCCGGGGGCTACTGCGCGATCCTCGCGATGCCGAACACCGACCCGGTCGTCGATTCGGCCACCGTCCTCGCTTCGCTCCAGGAGACCGCGCGCCGGGAGGCGCTGATCCCGGTCGGTTTCATGGCCTCGATCTCGAAGAGGCTCGAGGGCGAGGAGCTGACCGAGCTGGGAGAGCTCGGCGACGCAGGCGCAGCGGCGTTCACCGACGATGGTCGCCCCGTCGTCTCGGCTGCTCTGCTCCGGCGGGCACTCCAGTACGCCGAGCTCACGGGCAGGCCGCTCGCGCTCCACTGTGAGGAGCCGACGCTCTCGCGTGCCGGGCACATGCGCGAAGGCGCCGTCTCAGCCGAGCTCGGACTCGGCGGCTGGCCGGCGCTCGCCGAGAGCGTGATGGTTCAGCGCGATCTGGCGCTCGCAGCCCACGAGGAGCGACCGCTCCATCTGATGCACCTCTCCGCCGGCGCCTCGGTCGAGGCGCTCGAGCGGGCGCAAGCGGCCGGTGTCGCCGCGACGGCCGAGGTGACGCCGCACCATCTCGTCCTCACCGACGAGGCGGTTCGCTCGCTCGACCCGAATCTGAAGATGAACCCGCCTCTAAGCACCGCGAGCGATCGCGACGTGCTGGTCGACGCGCTCCGGAGCGGCACGATCGCGTGCGTCGCCACCGACCACGCGCCGCACTCGCGCGAGGAGAAGGACGTCCCGTTCGAGGCGGCGCCGTTCGGGGTGACCGGGCTCGAAACGTCCTTTGCCGCCCTCTACACGCACCTCGTCGAGCCGGGTCTGATCTCGCTCGAGACGCTGCTCGAGCGGATGTCGGCCGGCCCGGCGCGCGCGTTCGGCCTACCGAAGCCGACGCTCGAGGTCGGCGCCCGCGCCAACCTCGTCCTGCTCGACCTGGAGGAGGAGTGGACGGTGCGCGAGGAAGGCTTCCGCTCGCGCTCGGCCAACTCCTGGCTGCTCGGGCAGAAGCTCCGGGGGCGAGTCCTGCAGACGATCGCCGACGGCCGGCTGGTTCACGGATGAGCAGTGCACGGATGAGCCAGGCAACCGACTGTTACCTGGCGCTCGAGGACGGGACGGTCTTCCCCGGCGAGTCGGTGGGTGCAACGGGAATCGCGTTCGGCGAGGCGGTCTTCACGACCGCGATGACCGGTTACCAGGAGACGGTGACCGACCCGAGCTTCGCGGAGCAGCTCGTCTGCTTCACCGCCCCGATGGTCGGTAACTACGGCATCGACGCGTCCCGCTCCGAGTCGGTCGGCGTCCAGGCAAAGGCCGTGCTGATGCGCGAGGCCCGCGGGCCGGAGTGGACCGGGTGGCTCGCCGAGCAGGGGATCGTCGGGCTCACCGGCGTCGACACGCGCACCCTCGTTCTCCGCCTGCGCGAAGGCGGGGCGATGCGAGCCGCCGCCGTCGCCGCCCCCTCGGCGCGCGACGATGTCCTCGCCCAGGTGCGCGCCCAGCGGCCGATGACCGGCGCTTCGCTCGTCGCGCAGGTGTCGACGGAAACGTCGTATGTCCACTCGCGCGAGGGCTCGATCCGCGTCGCGGTCGTCGACTACGGCTGCAAGCGCTCGATCCTGCGCCGGCTCGCACGGGCAGGGGCACAGGTGCATGTGCACCCATGCGCCGTCACCGCGGACGAGCTCGCCGAGTACGACGCCGTCGTCCTCTCCAACGGTCCCGGAGACCCCGAGCCGCTCCACGACGAGGTGCGAACGGTGCAGGAGCTGCTCGGGCGGGTGCCGATCCTCGGGATCTGCCTCGGCCATCAGCTCCTCGGGCTCGCGACCGGCCACGAGACCTACAAGCTGCCGTTCGGTCATCGCGGCGCGAACCACCCGGTGCTCGAGCGGGCGACGAGCCGCGTGCTCGTGACGAGCCAGAACCACGGCTTCGCGGTCGCGGCGACGGACGCGCGCGAGGCGACGCACATCTCTCTCTACGACGAGACGGTCGAAGGCTTCGATTTTCCAGAGCTCCGGGCCCGCTCCGTCCAGTTCCATCCCGAGGCTGGGCCAGGCCCGCACGACGCGTGGCCGATCCTCGAGCGCTGGCTCGAGGAGGTGCAGGCTGCCTAGGCGCAAGGATCTCCGCTCGATCTGCCTGATCGGATCGGGGCCGATCGTGATCGGCCAGGCCTGCGAGTTCGACTACGCCGGCTGCCAGGCGCTCAAGGTGCTGCGTGAGGACGGCTTCCGGACGATCGTCGTCAACTCGAACCCCGCGACGATCATGACCGACCCCGGCTTCGCCGACCGCACCTACCTCGAGCCGCTCGACCTCGAGGGCGTTGCGGACGTGCTCGGCCGGGAGCGGCCCGACGCGCTCCTGCCGACGCTCGGCGGGCAGACCGCTCTCAACCTCGCGATCGAGCTGGCGGAGGAAGGCGTGCTCGAGGCGCTCGGGATCGAGCTGCTCGGCGCCTCGGTCGACGTGATTCGCCGCGCCGAGGATCGCGAGCTCTTCCGGGCCGCCGTGCAGAGCTGCGGCCTCGCCGTTCCCCTCTCCCGGATCGTCACGACTCTCGACGATCTCGCGGACGTCTCGCTCCCCGCGGTCGTTCGCCCGGCATTCACGCTCGGCGGTCACGGCGGCGGCTTCGCGTCGAGCCCGGCCGAGCTTCGGCGCCAGGTCGAGCTCGGTCTGCGCGAGAGCCCGATCGGCCAGGTGCTCGTCGAGGAGTCGCTCGTCGGCTGGGACGAGTTCGAGCTGGAGGTGATCCGCGATCGTCGCGACAACGTCGTGATCGTCTGCTCGATCGAGAACCTCGATCCGATGGGCGTTCACACCGGCGACTCGGTCACCGTCGCGCCGCAGCTGACGCTCTCCGACGAGGCCTACCAGGAGCTGCGAGACGCGGCCGCCGCCGTCGTGCGCGCGGTGGGCGTCGAGACCGGCGGCTCGAACATCCAGTTCGCCCGCAGCCGCGAGACCGGCGAGGTGCGAGTGATCGAGATGAACCCGCGCGTCTCCCGCAGCTCCGCGCTCGCCTCGAAGGCGACCGGGTATCCGATCGCCAAGGTCGCGGCGAAGCTGGCGGTCGGCTACACGCTCGACGAGATTCCGAACGACCTGACGCGGACGACCCCGGCGAGCTTCGAGCCGACGCTCGACTACGTCGTCGTCAAGCTGCCGCGGTTCGCCTTCGAGAAGTTCCCCGGCGCGGACACGACGCTCGGGACGCAGATGAAGTCCGTGGGCGAGGCGATGGGCATCGGCCGCACGTTCCAGGAGGCGTTCTGGAAGGCGTTCGTCAGCCGCGAGCTGGATCGGGCAACCGCTTCGCCATGGCCCGATCTCGAACACATTCCCGACGGCGTTCACCCCTGGTTTCGGCGGGAGCTCGAAGAGCTGCGCACACAGGGGCTTCCGGATGGGAAGCGCGTGTACCGCCGAGTCGATTCCGTGGCCGGCGAGGTCGCCTCCGAGTCGAACTACTTCTACTCGACGACAGGGGAGGCTGACGACCCTGTCGAGCGCAGCGCGGAACGGCCGGTGATCGTGATCCTCGGCTCGGGCCCGAACCGGATCGGCCAGGGGATCGAGTTCGACTACTGCTGCGTCCACGCGGTTCAGAGCTATCGCGCGCAGGGCTACGACGCGGTGATGATCAACTGCAATCCCGAGACGGTCTCGACCGACTACGACACGTCCGACCGCCTCTACTTCGAGCCGCTCGTCGAGGAGTTCGTCCTGCCGGTGCTCGAGCGAGAACGCCCGATCGGCGTCGTGACCCAGTTCGGCGGCCAGACGCCGCTGAAGCTGGCGAGCGCGATCGAGGCCGCCGGGTTCAAGCTGCTCGGAACGCCGGTCGAGGCGATCGACCTCGCCGAGGATCGGCAGCGCTTCGGCTCGCTCCTCGCCGAGCTCGGGCTCCGCTGCCCGGAGTGGGGGATCGCGGCGCGGGTCGAGGAGGCCGTCGAGCTCGCCGAACGGATCGGCTATCCCGTGCTCCTACGCCCGAGCTACGTCCTCGGCGGCCGGGCGATGCGGGTCTGTTACGACGCCGCGCAGGTGCGCGCGACGATGGAGGGGATCGACGGCGAGGTCCTGGTCGACCGCTTCCTCGAAGGCGCGCTCGAGATCGACGTCGATGCGCTGTGCGACGGCGTCTCCGTGCACATCGGCGCGGTGATGGAGCACGTCGAGGAGGCGGGAATCCACTCGGGCGACTCCTCCTGTGTTCTCCCGGCGCCTTCGCTGGACGACGAGACGTACCGCGACGTCTGCCGCGTCGTCCGGCGGCTCGGCCCGGCGCTCGGGGTCGTCGGGTTGCTGAACGTCCAGCTCGCGCTGGTGGACGGGGAGCTCCACGTGCTCGAGGCGAACCCGCGGGCGTCGCGGACGGTGCCGTTCGCGTCCAAGGCGACCGGTGTCAACCTGGTCGACGCGGCGGCTCGACTCGCGGCCGGCGCCCGCCTGCACGAGCTCGACCTCGCTCCGGAGCGACGGCCGGTCCAGGTGAGCGTGAAGGCGGCCGTCCTTCCGTTCGCCCGCTTCCCCGGCTCGGATCCGGTGCTCGGCCCGGAGATGCGCTCGACCGGAGAGGTGATGGCGAGCGCCGACGACCTTCCGACCGCGTTCGCCAAGGCCGAGCGGGCGGCCGGTCGCCCGCTGCCCATCGGGGGAACGGCGTTCCTCTCCGTCCGGAGCTCCGACAAGCAGGCCCTCGTGCCCGTTGCCGCGGAGCTGGCCGAGCTCGGCTTCCGACTGCTCGCGACGCCGGGCACCGCCGAGACGCTGAGCGCGGCGGGCCTCGACGTCGAGAGCGTGCCCAAGGTGTCGGACGCTCGCGCGGGTGACCTCACGGTCGTCGAGTTGATCGGTGGCGGTCGCTGCCACCTCGTCGTCAACACGCCGCAGGGATCCGGGGCACGGCGCGACGGCTCGCTGATCAGGGAGGCCGCCGTCTCGGCGCGGATCCCGTGCATTACGACGCTCGCCGCGGCGAGGCTGGCGGTCGAGGCGATCGCGCACGGCCGGGCCGAGATCCCCTGCTCGCTCCAGGAGCGGCTCGAGCAGGAGGCGACCGCGGCTCTCGGCGAGGTTGCAGAGTGCGACGCAGGCTGCATAGCTGCGTCGGCGTCGAGCCGATCGGCCCGTACACGCTCCTCCGGCTCGAGCGTGGGGATGCGGAGACGGGCGAGCCGGGCCAGTTCTTCATGCTCGAGGCGCCGGGCCGGGTGCTCCCACGGCCCATGAGCCTCTGTCTCGCGACCCCGAGCGAGCTCGCGTTCCTGATCGATCCGGTCGGCCCTGGCACGCGCGCCCTCTGCGCGCTCGAGCCCGGCGAGGAGCTGCACGTGCTCGGTCCGCTCGGCCGCGGCTTCGATCTCGCAGTCGCGCGGCCGCTGCTCGTGGGCGGCGGGATCGGGATCGCACCGCTCCCGTTTCTCTCCGAGCAACTGGGAGAGCCGCCGGCGCTCCTCGGCTTCCGGAGCGAATGGCACGCCGAGGCGGCCGTGCTCGTGCCGAACGCGAAGATCTGCATCGAGCCGACGTTCGTCACCGAGCTGCTGCCCGACGAGCCGCACGACCTCCTCGCCTGCGGGCCGGCGCCGATGCTGGAGGCGCTGCGGGCTCTCGACCCGACAGCCCAGCTCGCCTGGGAGGCTCCGATGGCCTGCGGCTACGGCGCCTGCTACGGCTGCGCCGTCGAGCTCGACGGCGAGCTCAAACGGCTCTGCGTCGAAGGCCCCGTGTTGGTCGCAGCCTGATGCTCCTCAACGCCTCCGGCTGCCTGGATGCGCTGACCGCGCCGGACGTGGCGCGCACGCTCGACGCCTTCGTGACGAAGACGATCACGCCCGAGCCGCGGGAGGGGAACCCGGCGGTCCGAATCGCGGAGACCGAGTCGGGGATGCTCAACTCGATCGGGCTCGCCAACCCGGGACGGGACCGGTTCCTCGCAGACGTGCTGCCGCGGCTGCGGCGCTCGGGCTGCCGATCTGGGTCTCGGTCGGCGGGTTCAGCGCCGCCGACTACGCAGCGACCTGCGAGCGGCTCGAGGACGTCACGATCGAGCTCAACCTCTCGTGCCCGAACGTCGACGAGGCGCCCGAGGGGGCGGCGGCGATCGTCGCCGCCTGTCGCGAGGCGACCGGCCTGCCGCTCTACGCGAAGCTCTCGCCGGCCGCCTGGGACATCGCCGAGCACGCGCGCGCGGCCGAGCATGCCGGCGCGGACGGCCTCTCGCTCGTGAACACGATCAGGGGCCTGGCCCTCGACAAGAATCTCCGGCCGACGCTCGGCCGGGGGACCGGCGGCTACTCCGGACCGGCGCTGAAGCCGGTGGCGCTCGCTGCCGTCTACGCCTGCGCGAGCGCCGTCGAGTTGCCGATCGTGGGGATGGGGGGCGTCACGACCGGGCTCGACGCGCTCGAGCTGATCGCGGCCGGCGCGGGCGCCGTCGGCCTCGGGACGATCCTCTTCTCCGATCCCGAAGCGCCGGTCCGGATTCGCCGGGAGCTCGTGGCCGAAGCCGCCTCGCGGAACCTGGACAATCCGCTCGCCGCTCGCGGTCTCGCCCTCCCCGCAGCCGCCGATTTCGTCGTCTGAAGCGACAACGAAATCGGAAAATACCTGTAAAAACCGGAAAAACGCTCTGCTTGACCGCGACGGCGAGGCTGGTAGTATCCCGCGCTCATGGTGACGACGAAGACGCAGGCCCAGGCTCCTCTGCGCTCGCTCGACCAGCGGATGGAAGCCTTGAAACGGGCCAACGACATCCGCGTCAGGCGCGCCAAGCTGAAGAAAGACCTCAAGGACGGGCAGGTTCAGATCGAGGCGATCCTGCTCGATCCGCCCGAGTATGTCTCGACCGCGAAGGTCTTCGACATGCTGATGGCGGTGCCCAAGTTCGGTCGAGTCAAGGCCGCTCGGCTCCTGAACCATTGCCGGATCAGCCAGTCGAAGACGGTTGGCGGGCTCTCCGAGCGCCAGCGGGCCGAGCTCATTGGCCTCTTCAACCGCTAAGGGAGATCCCGCGCCGGTCTTCGTGGTCACCGGCCCCTCCGGCGCCGGCAAGGGGACGCTGATCAAGCAGCTCGTCGATCGCCTTCCCGAGCTCGAGGTCGCGATCTCGGCGACGACGCGGATCCAACGACCGGGGGAGGAGAACGGGCGCGAGTACTGGTTCCTGACCGAGGCGGAGTTCACCCGCAGGATCGAGGCGGGCGAGTTCCTCGAGCACGTGCAGTACGTCGGCGGTCGCTACGGGACGCTCGCGTCGGAGATCGACCGAATCGCGGACGACGGCCGCGTCTGCGTGCTCGAGCTCGAGATCGACGGAGGCCTGCGCGTCCAGGAGGAGGTCGCGGGCAGCGTGACGCTCTTCATCGCGGCGGACGTCGCGGAGCTCGAGCGGCGCCTCCGTGCACGGGCCACCGAGAGCTCGGGCGAGATCGGGGAGCGGATCGAGCTCGCCCGCTGGCAGCTCGAGCAGGCCCATCGCTTCCGCTACATGGTTCGGAACGACGATCTCGAGCGCGCGACCGAGGCCCTCGCAGCGCTCGTCGAACGGGAGCTCGCGCTCGCAGGTACCATGGCTCGCCGATGATCCATCCTCGCATCGATCAGCTGCTCGACACCGACAACGGCGGAGTCGACTCCCGGTACGCGCTCGTGATCGTGTCGGCGAAGCGCGCGCGCCAGATCAACAACTATCACCACCAGCTCGGCGAGGGCATGGGCTTCGAGGAAGCGCCGCCGCCGCTCGTCGAGTCGCGCTCGAAGAACTACTTGACGATGTCCCTGGAGGAAGTCGCCCAGGGCAAGATCAAGTACGCCTACAAGAAGTAGCGCCGCCGCGCCTCGTGGCGTGAACCTGAATCTCTCGGAGCGGCGCAGGCACAATGTCCCGATGGCCCGCATCCTCCTCGGGATCACGGGTGGCATCGCGGCGTACAAGGCCTGCGAGCTCGTCCGGCTCTTCGTCCGCGCGGGCCACGAGGTGCTGCCGCTGCCGACGCCCGGCGTCGAGCGCTTCGTCGCCCCCGAGACCTTTTACGCGCTGGCGCGAACCTCGCCGCCCGGCGATCCCTATCCGCATCTCGAACGCGCGGACGCACTCGTGATCGCGCCACTGACCGCGAACACGCTCGCGAAGCTCGCGCACGGCCTTGCCGACAACATCCTCACGGAGGCCGCGCTTGCGCATCGAGGCCCGCTCGTTCTCGCACCGGCCATGAACACGCGGATGTGGACGCACTCGGCCACGCAGGCAAACGTCGACATCCTCCGGAGCCGCGGCGCGATTGTCGTCGGGCCGGACGAGGGCGAGCTTGCCGAGGGCGAGGTGGGGGCCGGCCGGATGGCGGAGCCGAGCGAGATCGCCCAGGTCGTCGCAGATGGCGCTCGAGAGCGCCTCTCGTCCGGGCGGAGTGAACAGCGCGCTTGCCGGGAAGCACGTGCTCGTGACCGCCGGTGGGACACGCGAGCCCCTCGACGCCGTTCGTTTCCTCGGGAACCGCTCCTCGGGACGGATGGGTGTTGCCCTGGCTGCGGAGGCGTCCCGCCGTGGCGCCGACGTGACGCTTCTGGCCGCGAACCTCGCCGTCTCCGCGCCGCCGGGGGTCGAGCTCGTCGAGACGCCCACCGCCGCCGACGTGGAGCGCGAGACAAGCATCCGCGCCGACTCGGCCGACGTCGTCGTCATGGCCGCCGCTGTCGCGGATTACCGTCCCGCCGAAGCGCCGAGCGGCAAGCGGCCGAAGGACGCGGAGCCGTGGACGGTGGTGCTCGAGCCGACGGCCGACGTGCTCGCCGGACTCGGCGCGCGCGAGCGGAACGGACAGCTGCTCGTGGGCTTCGGGGCGGAGGCGGGCCCAGGCCGGTCTCGAGCGGAAGCGGGCGATGCTCGACAGCAAGAACCTCGATCTCGTCGTCTACAACGACGTGAGCCTCCCCGGAATCGGGTTCGACGCAGACGAGAACGCGGTCACGCTCGTCACGCGCGCGGGCGAGCGCGAGGTCGCGCGCGCCCCCAAGCCGCAGATCGCGGCTGCCATCCTCGACGAGATCGAGCGGCTGCTCGACGTGGAGGCGCCCGATGGAAGCGCATAGAGATCCCGCCGCCACAGCCTCCTCCGTGGAGACCGTCGATCGGATCGCGGCGAACGTGGGGCTCGTCGTCCACGCGCCGGCAGAGACGTTGCGGCTCTGCGTGCTCTGCCTCCTCGCCGAGGGGCACCTGATCATCGAGGACTTCCCGGGAGTCGGGAAGACGATGCTCGCGAAGGCGCTCGCGCGGTCTGTCGACCTCGGGTTCTCGCGCCTCCAGTTCACGCCCGACCTGCTCCCCTCGGATGTGACGGGCGTCAACGTCTTCAACCAGCGGGCGAACGCCTTCGAGTTCCGCGCCGGCCCGGTCTTCGCGAACGTCCTGCTCGTGGACGAGATCAACCGGGCCTCGCCGAAGACGCAGTCCGCGCTGCTCGAGGCGATGCAGGAGATCCAGGTGACGATCGACGGCGAGAGCTATCCGCTCGAGCGCCCGTTCATGGTGCTCGCGACGCAGAACCCGATCGAGTACGAGGGCACCTACCCGCTCCCCGAGGCGCAGCTCGACAGATTCACGATGCGGCTCGCGCTCGGCTATCCGCCGCTCGCCGACGAGGCCCGGATGCTGTCCGAGCAGACGACCGAGCCGCCGCTCGAGACGCTCCGTCCGGTCGTCTCGGGGCAGGACGTACTGGACACGATCGACGAGGCCCGCGCGATCTTCGTCGAGGAGAGCCTGAACCGCTACGTCGTGGCCCTGCTCCGGCACACACGGACGAGCTCGCGGCTCGCGCTCGGCGCCAGCCCTCGCTCGGGGATCGCGCTCCTGCGGGTGGCGAAGGCGAGAGCGCTCTCGGAGGGTCGGGACTACGTCCTACCCGACGACGTCAAAGCGATCGCGGCGCCGGTGCTCGCGCACCGCCTGATCCTCGCGCCGGAGGCTCGCTCCGCGGGGCTCACCGCCGAGGAGCTCGTGCGGGAGGCGGTCGACCAGACCCCCGTGCCGGTTTGAGCGGGCCGGTGTGAGCGAGCCGGCGTGACCCGCCGCGGCAAGCTCACGCTCGCGCTCGGCCTCCTCGCCTACGGCGTCGCCTGGCTGTTCGGCGCCAAGGTGCTCTACCCGGCTGCGACCGGCCTCGTCCTGGCGCCGCTCGGGGCGCGGGCGTGGGTGCGGCTGGCCGCCGCACCGATCGAGCTCCGCCGCCGCGCCGGCCGGGGCGCGCACGTCGAGGGCGATGACGTGTGGGTGACGATCCAGGCGAGCCCGAGCTCGCGCGTTCCCCTGCCCTCGCTCGGCCTGCTGGAGCAGGTCTCCAGGCTCGGCGAGCGGAGGATCGTCCTCCGGCGGGACGGCCGCTTCTACCGCGGTACCTACGTGCTCGAGCACGTGCCGCGAGGCCGGTATGTCGTCGACGTCGCGACGGCCGCGATCGAGGATCCGTTCGGGCTTGCCCGAAGCGAGGTCGAGCTGAAGACGGGCGGAGCGCTCGTCGTCTACCCGCGGCTCGTCGCGCTCTCCGGGCTCTTCTCCGAGAGCGGCGCGCACGCTCAGGACGGACGGCGGCTCCTGCTCCGACGCCCGTCCGGCTTCGATCTGCACTCGGTTCGCGAGTACGTCGAGGGCGAGTCGCTGCGCAAGGTGCACTGGGCGTCCACGGCCCGGCGTGGCCGGCTGATGGTGAAGGAGCTCGAGGATTCGCCGCGCGACGAGATCGCCGTCGTCCTGGACGCGGAGGAGGCGGGCGTCGTCGGCGAGAGCCTCGACGTCGCCGTCCGTGCGGCCGGCTCGATCCTCCATTCCCATGCCTCCCGCGGCCGTCGCGCCGTCCTCGTCGTGAACGGAACGCCGCCTTCGAGCGTGCCGGTCGTCTCGCTGGAGGGGGACTGGCTCGCCGCGCTCGAGGTGCTCGCCGCCGTCGAGCCCGGAGCCACCGCTCCCGTCGTCGAGCTGCTGGCGAGAGAGGGTGGAGCCGCCTCGCGCGCGCTCGAGCTCGTCGTCGTCACGAGCCGCCTGACGGCGGCGCTCGCCCGGAAGCTCGCGCAGCGAGCCCAGGCGAGTCACGGGGTCTCGCTCGTCTGGATCGACTCGGCGAGCTTCGCGGGCCGTCCGACCGCGGTCGAGCCGGAGCTCCTGCGACTCCAGGCCGTCGGGATCCCGGTCGCGGTCGTGCGTCGCGGCGACGACCTGCGCGCCGTGCTGGGCGGCGCCGCCGCAGCTGCGAGGCCGCCGGTGAGAGCATCGGTGAGAGCGAATGGGTAGGACGGTCGTCGCCTATTCGCTGCCGGCGACGATCGTGGCGCTCGCCTGGTTGCGGCTCGAGGAGCCTCGAGCCGGCGGAGGCGACGGGCTCTGGATCGTGGTGCTCGCGCTCGTGCCTGCGCTCCTGCCGACTCTGGCGGCGCGGCTCGTCGCCGTTCCGGGGGTTGCGCTCGTTGCGATGTGGATCGCCTTCGGCTCGCCAGACCCGGCCGGCGGCCCGCGCCGCGGGTTCTTCGAGCCGACCTACGACAGCTTCGTCGACGGCATCGCCGGCTATTACGACACTCGCGTCCCGTTCTCGGGAATCGAGTCGCCGGCGATGCACGGCGTGCTCGTGCTCGCGATCTTCGGATTCTGCGTTCCCCTCGGGCTCGTCGTCGCCTCGCGCCGGCCGCTGCCGGCCGTGCTGCTGCTGCTCGCGGGCGCCGGCTGGCCGGCGACGCTACTGCCGACCGAGGGAATCGTGGTCGGAACGCTGATCCTCGCGGCGGCACTGTGGGTGCTGGCCGCGCTCCGGCTCGCCAGGCCGACGCTCGCGCTCGCAGCCGGCCTCGTCGTGGTCGCGGCGGCGATCGGGCTCTCGAGCTCGTCTGCGATCGCCAAGGACGGTGTCATCGCTTGGGAGCGCTGGGATCCCTATCGCAGCGGCGGGAGCCCCGTGGGCGTCGACTACGTCTGGGACGCGAACTACGGCGGGATCGACTTTCCGGACAAGCCGACGACGGTGCTCCGGATCCGTGCGCCCCAACGGAGCCTCTACTGGCGCGCGACGACGCTCGACCAGTTCACCGCCGACCGGTGGATCGAGAGCCTCGTCCCGATCGGGCTCGACTGGGCGGACGGCCCGCTTGCGCGCGACCCGCTCCTGCCGGCCGCCGCCTACGAGGCGGCGAGCTGGACGAAGCAGGAGGTCGAGATCGTCGGGCTCGCCGACGACCACCTCGTCGCCGCGACCGCGCCGATCGTCTACGAGGCCGACGAGCTGGGGCGCGTCCTCCTCCTCGGCGAGGGGATCGTGCGGCGTCAGGGCTCGCTCCGGCGCGGCCAGCGCTACACGGTCTTCAGCTACACGCCGCAGCCGAAGCCGGCCGAGCTGGCGCGCTCCCGTGCGAACTATCCGGAGAGCCTCGAGCGCTATCTCGACCTCGGCCGCACCCGGGTGCCGGCGTTCGGAATCCCCGGCCGCGCGCGTGACGTCGATGCGCTCTTCGAGGACGAACGCCAGATCGCGCTCTGGGACTACGAAGGGATGTACCGGCAGGCCGCGCGGCTCGCCGACGGGGCGACCGGGCCGTACGGCGCCGCCGTCGCGATCGAGACGTGGCTGCGAACGACCGGAGGCTTCGCCTACGACGAGCAGCCGGCGCCGCCGCCGGAGGGAGTACCGCCGCTCGCGCACTTCGTCGAGAGCGGGCGCCGCGGCTACTGCCAGCAGTTCGCCGGCTCGATGGCGCTCATGCTCCGCTTCCTCGGGATCCCGGCCAGGGTCGCCGCGGGCTTCACGAGCGGGAAGTACCGAGACGGGGTCTGGACGGTCACCGATCACAACGCGCACGCCTGGGTCGAGGTCTGGTTCCCCCGCTTCGGCTGGCTCTCGTTCGACCCGACGCCCGGGCGCGGAGAGCTCGCCGCGGACTACAGCTCCTCGTCGCCGACCTTCAACCCGGGCGACGCGGCCGGGATCGCGTTCGGCGACGGTCGCGGCGCCGGCGGCCTGGATCCGGGCGGGGCCGGCGAGCTCGACCGCCTCGACGCGTTGCGCGAGCGCCAGGCACAGCGAGGGGTCGTCTCGCCACCGGGGGGGATCAACTCGCTCTGGATCCTCCTCGCGCTCGCGGCGGGCGCCGCCGCAGCGATCGGGCTCGGGAAGCTTGCGTGGCGACGCTCTCGCTATCTGACGAAGGATCCGCGCGAGCTTGCCGGAGCGGCACGGCGCGAGCTCGCCGACTTCCTCGTCGACCAGGGGATCGCAACCGGCGCGAGCGCGACCGGAGCCGAGCTCGACAGCCTCGTTCGTTCGGAGTTCGGCGTCGACGGCCGTCCCTTCTCGGCGGCAGTCGGCGAGGCGCGCTTCGGCCCGCCCGCGACGAGCGCGGCGGCGGCGGCGCTCGCTCGCCGCGAGCTGCGCTTCCTGCTGCGGCGGATTCGGCGTCTCTCTCTCGCCCCCAGCGCCTGCGCGGCTTCGTCGCCCTGCGCTCGCTCCGCGCATGACGCTTCCTGCCGTGGTGATCGCGGCGGGGGTCGGCAGCCGCCTCCGGCCGCTCACCGAGCGCTACGCCAAGCCGTTGCTGCCGGTCGACGGCAAGCCCGTCCTTGCCCTGCTCCTGCGCGAGCTCGCCGCCGCAGGCTGTCCGCACGTGACGCTCGTGACCGGGTACCTCGCCGAGCAGGTCGAGAGCTTCGCCGGGGACGGCGCGGCGTTCGGCGTCTCGCTCTCGACGGCACGGCAGGCGGGTCCGCACGGATCGGCAGACGCGGTCGTCGCGGCGAAAGCGGATCCGCCGTACCTCGTTGTGGGTGCCGACACCGTCTTCGAGCGAGGCGAGATCGAGCGGTTCACCCGCTCGTTTGCGAGCTCCGGTGCTGCCGGTGCGTTGGCGGTCCGCCGTCGCGACTCGCACGCTGTGGGACCGGAACGGGATCGGCGTCGACGACGGCCGGGTCCAGCGGCTGCTCGATCCCGAGGGCGCGTTCGTGGGAGCCCCGCTCTGGGCGGTCGGCGAATCGCTCGCCGCAGAGGTGGAGAGCCTTCCCGGGGAAGCGCCGTACGAGCTCGCGACCGCGTTTCAACGGGCGATCGACGCGGGAGAGCGAGTGGCGGCAATCGAGATCGGCCCGACGCGCGACCTGACCGCCCCGGGCGATCTCCTTCTCGAGAACTTCCCGTACCTGAGCAGCCTGTGACCGACGCCTACGACCTCTACCAGCAGGGCCGCGAGCATCTGCAGCGGGGGATGGCTGCGCAGGCCACCGTCGCGCTCGAGAAGGCGAAGAAGCTCGAGCCGGACAAGGCCTCGATCCGGGAGGCGCTCGGGATCGCCTACTTCCGGATTCAGCGCTGGGTAGAGGCGGAAGCGGAGTTTCGCGTCGTTCTCGACCTCTCGCCCACGGACGACTACGCGCACTACGCGCTCGGGCGGACGCTCGAGAAGCAGGGCCGCGACGCGGAGGCGAACGGTCACTACAAGCTCGCGAGCTCGATGAGCCCCAGCAGCGAGCAGTACGCCGACCGGATCATGGATCTCGAGCCGTCGGAGCCGGACGAGCCGAGCTCGGCGTGAGGGTCGTCGTCCAGCGCGTCAGCGGCGCCCGCGTCCGCGTCGACGGAGACGTGTGCGGCGAGATCGGCGTCGGCTTGCTCGTGCTGCTCGGAATCGCGGAGGGCGACGCCGAGGAAGACGCCGACCGGCTGGCCGGCAAGATCGCGCGGCTCCGGATCTTCCCGGACGACACCGGTCGCTTCGATCGCTCGCTCCTCGACACCGGCGGCGCGGCGCTCGTCGTCAGCCAGTTCACGCTGCTGGCGGAGAGCAGACGCCAGAAGGGAACTCGCCCGGATTTCTCGAACGCCGCGCGGCCGGAGGTCGCAGAGCCGCTCTACGACTACTTCTGCGCGTCGCTAAGCAGACTCGGACTGCCGGTGCAGACCGGCGTCTTCGGCGTGCGGATGGAAATCGAGCTCGTGAACGACGGGCCGGTGACGATCATCCTCGAGACCTGAGCCGGTCTGAATCACGTCATCGGCGACGTCTCGCGCTCAGTCCAATATCACCCGGATGGGGGATCTCGCCCCACATTTGTAAGCGATAGAAACCCACTGGGCGGCTGGATCAGGGCTCGCGCTAGGGGTACATGCGGCTTTCCCGAGGGGCGCGGCGTCTGGGGGGCCGGCCGCCCCTTCGTTCTGACCGCATTGTCGGGGGCGCGCCTCAGGGGAAGTGCGGCTCCTCCCCGAAGTCGACGGTCGCAGACGAGATGCTCTGGGGGAGCAGGTGCATCTCGGCATTTGCGGTCGCCGGGCGCGCCCCGTGTCCTTACGCTAACACCCCGCGATCGGCGGGGGAACGTAGATGCCCTCGGGGCACGTGACGGTCTTCTCAACAGCGAGCGCTGACGGTACGCCGCGTTTGTCCGAGGCGATCTCTACCATGCGCCCGCGTGCCAGGAAGTCGATGTCGATCGACGAAAGAAACCCGATGGATTCCGTGAATCGCCCGGAGCCCGACTTGGTGGTCAGCCCGGAGCTCGTGCTGGTCGACCCCGACCTCGCAAGGCTCGCTCGCGAGCGGTTGAGCGACGCACCTCACCCGCAACCGTCGCCACGCGTGCGCGTCCTACAGGCGGAGGTGACGGCGCCGCCCGAGCAGATCGGATCGCTTCCTCGCCGGCGTGCCGTCGCGGCGCGCGCCGTCGGCGCATTCGCCACCGCGATCCCGGCGCTGCTGCTCGGCGCCGTTGCGGTCGGGATGGTGGCGAGCGAGGTGCAGGCTCAGCTCCTCGACGATCCGATCGCGCAGGTCGCGCAGACAGGGAGGGTCGCCACGCCGCCCATCTCGGCGTCGGCCGCCCCCAGGCCACCGGCGAGCGTGCCCCAACCCGGATCGAGGCCGGCGACGAAGCCGGCGACGAAGCCGGCGAGACCTCGACCGACCCAGGCGCCAAGCGCCGCCCGGCCCGCTCTGCCGCCGCGCGCCGCCCTGCCGGCGCTCCCGCCGGCCGCCGCCGTTCCCGCACGCACCTCGCCCACGAAAGCTGCACCCGTGCCGCGCGCGAAGCCGACGGCAGCACGGCCCGCCGCCGGCAGCGGAAGCTGGATCCCGACGAGGAGCGAGGTCGAGGCGCGAACGCTCGTGCAGCTGCAGGAGCGCGTCGCCCTCTGGGTCCCCGCCGAGCTGCTCGACAAGAAGACGAATCTCCTCGTCGACAACGTCCAGGTCTCCTGCACCCAGGTGGGGCGGAAGCCGCGTTTCGACTGCCGGCTCAGAATCGGGCGCGGCCAGGGAGGCGAGTGGCTCCTCACGGTCGTCGTCGCGAAGGACGGCGCCCAGAAGCTCACCTGGCGCGGGCACGCGGCGCCGCGCTGACGAGGCGGCCGCGGAGGAAAGCCGCGACCGCCGGTGAAGAAGCGACGGCGCCGGCCGGCACTTCGGAAGTTCGACGGCACCAGAGTCGTCGGCCGGTGCACCTCACCGCCTCTGGATTGGGCTGCTCAGGGCGCTTGCTACACTGCCCAGACCATTTTCAGTTGCTGGACGAAATGGGCGCGCGGCGCCCATTTTTTGTGAGGTGAAGCCGCGATGAGCACCACACACGACAAGGAGCAGACCCTGCAGCGAGCGATCGGCCAGAACGTCGAGGCAGCCGTCCCCGGCGTCGAGGTGCTCGCGGTCGAGCTGAGCTCCGACGACCGCTTTACCGTCTTCATCGACCACCCCGAGGGCGTCGACCACGCACTCTGCGCGCGCGTCACCGAGCTCCTCGCGGACTACCGCCGGGACTACGCGATCGACGTCTCCTCGCCCGGGCTCGAGCGGCCGCTCCGAACCGCCGGCCACTTCCGGAGCGTCGTCGGCCGCGAGGTCTCGCTCCGGACGAGCGATCGCAAGAAGAAGCTGCGAGCCGCAGTGCTCGACGCCGGCGACCGGTCGGTCACCGTCCAGGCGGGCGGCGAGGAGCTCGAGATCCCGTACGACGAGATCGTCCGTGGCAACCTGGTCTACACCGAAGAGAGAAAGTAGGGGAGATGTCTCAGGAGATCCTGGAAGCAGTGCGCACGATCGAGCGCGAGAAGGGGATCGAGAGCGACACGCTCGTCGACGCCCTCGAGGACGCGCTCCTCGCCGCTTACAAGAAGACGCCGGGTGCGAGCCGTCATGCGGTCGTCGAGCTCGACGACGAGGGCGAGTTCCGTGTCTACTCGATCGTGATCCCCGGCGATCTCGAAGCGAGGCTGCTCGAGGAGGCGATGGAGGCGAAGCTCGACGAGCTCGAGCGCCTCGAGGTCGAGACCGGCGAGCGCCAGCACACGCTGATCAACGAGGACGACCTCGATCTCGACTGGTCGCAGGTGCCCGAGGAGCAGATCGAGCGCGCCGACGTGACCCCTGACAACTTCGGCCGGATCGCGGCGCAGACGGCGAAGCAGGTGATCCAGCAGCGGATCCGCGAGGCCGAGCGCGCGATGATGTACGAGGAGTACGTCGACCGCCAGAGCGAGGTCGTGACCGGGATCGTCCAGCAGGCCGGCGACCGGAACAACGTGCTCGTCGACCTCGGCAAGGTGGAGGCGCTGCTGCCGCGCTCCGAGCAGGTCGACGGGGAGCGCTACGAACAGGGCTCGCGGATCAAGGCCGTGATCACCGAAGTCCGCTCCGGGACGAAGGGGCCGCAGGTGATCCTCTCGCGCCGCGATCCCGAGCTGATCAAGACGCTCTTCGAGCTCGAGGTGCCCGAGATCGCCGACGGGCTCGTCGAGATCCGCGGCGTCGCGCGCGAGCCCGGCTACCGGACGAAGATCGCGGTCGAGTCGCACGCCCAGGGCGTCGACCCGGTCGGCGCCTGCGTCGGGCCTCGCGGCTCGCGCGTCCGCATGGTCGTCTCGGAGCTGCGCGGCGAGAAGATCGACATCATCCCGTGGAACACCGAGCCCGCCCGCTTCGTCGCGAAGGCGCTCTCGCCCGCGCGCGTGCGCGAGGTCTACATCGACGACGACACCAAGGAAGCGACGGTCGTCGTCCCGAACGACCAGCTCGCGCTCGCGATCGGCAAGGAGGGCCTGAACGCCCGCCTCGCCGCGCGGCTGACCGGCTGGAAGGTCGACATCCAGTCCGACGAGGAGTTCGCCCGCGCCGAGGCCGAGGCGGCCTTCGGCGGCGAGGGCGCCGACGGCGAGGAGTACACCGGCCGCTGTGCCGCCGTGCTCACGAACGGCAAGCGCTGCCCGAACGCGTCGCTGCCGGGCTCCAAGTACTGCGGCGTCCCGGCCCACCAGGCTCTGGTCGGAACCGAGGCTGAGGCGCCCGATCCCGGCGAGGAGGCGCTTGAGCCGGCGGCGCTCGAGGCGGAGATCGCGGCCGTTGCCGCGGTCGAGGCCGAGGGCCCCGGCGAAGGCGAGCCGCCGATTGCGCCGTCCGCCGGCGAGACCGGAAACGCCCCGACGGACGCGACCGCGGAGGCCGAGACCGCTGAACGATGAGCTCGCCGGAACGAACGTGCGTGGGCTGCGGGCGCAAGGCGCCGCAGGCGGAGCTCCTGCGCTTTGCCGTCCAGGCCGGCGCGCTCGTTCCCGGACGGCTCCTGCCTGGCCGCGGGGCCTACACCTGCCGGCGGCTCGCCTGCTTCGAGCGAGCCATCGCCCGGCGGGCGTTCTCACGCGTCCTGCGGAGCAACGTCACGGTCGATCCGGCTCTCGCACGTCTCTACACTTGACCCTGAATGGCTGACGGAGGACCCAACAAGCCGAACCGCCCGATCCGGCCCCGCCAGGGCGCGCCCGGGCGGAAGCGCCGTGTCGTGATCGACAGCGGCAACCGGCCGAATCCGCGCCAGGCTCGCGATCGGCGCGACGCCGCGCCGAAGCGCGAGAAGCAGGAGGTCGTCGCCCCGACCGGTCCGGTCACCGTCCCGTCGGGCGTGACAGTCCGCGACCTCTCGCAGGCGCTCGGGATCGGAGCCGCCCAGATCATCAAGATCATGATGAACCTCGGCAACATGGTTCAGATCACGCAATCGCTCTCCGACGAGGAGGTCGAGCTGATCGCGGTCGAGGTCGACCGCGAGATCACGATCAAGCACGCGGCCGACGAGGAGGAGCTGCCGGAGGTCTTCGACGACTCCGCCGAGGATCTGACGGCGCGCCCGCCGGTCGTCACGATCATGGGTCACGTCGACCACGGCAAGACCTCGCTGCTCGACGCGATCCGCGAGACCTCCGTCGTCGCGACCGAGGCCGGCGGGATCACCCAGCACATCGGCGCCTACCAGGTCGACGTCGGCGGCCGCAAGGTCACGTTCCTCGACACCCCGGGCCACGAGGCCTTCACGGCGATGCGCGCGCGTGGCGCGAAGGTGACGGACATCGCCGTGCTCGTCGTCGCCGCCGACGACTCGGTGATGCCGCAGACGAAGGAGTCGATCTCCCACGCCCGCGCGGCCGAGGTCCCGATCGTCGTCGCGGTGAACAAGGTCGACTTGCCGGATGCGAATCCCGACCGGGTCAAGGCCGACCTCGCCGCCGAGGGCCTCCAGCCCGAGGACTGGGGTGGCACGACGCAGTTCTCCTACGTCTCCGCCAAGCAGAAGCTGAACCTCGACGACCTGCTCGAGCGGATCCTGCTCGTCGCCGACGCCGAGCTCGAGCTGACCGCGAACGCGAAGGCGGAGGCATCCGGCCCGATCGTCGAGTCGCGGCTCGACGTCGGCCGCGGGCCTGTGGCGACGATGCTCGTCCAGCGCGGCACCCTGCGCGTCGGCGACGCGATCGTCGCCGGCGACGCGCACGGGAAGGTTCGCGCGCTCTATGACTACCGCGGCGAGAAGGTTCCCGAGGCACGGCCGGGCACTCCGATCGAGATCCTCGGCTTCGACACGCCACCGCCTGCCGGCGAGCTCGCGCGCGTCGTCGAGACCGAGCGCGAGGCGCGCTCCGTCGCCCAGCGCCGCGGCCAGCGGCTCCGCACCGAGCAGCACGCCCAGCGCTCGAAGTCCGGCGTCTCGCTCGAGTCCCTCTTCTCGCAGCTCCAGGAGGGTGCCGTCCAGGATCTGAACCTGATCCTGAAGGGCGACGTCGGCGGGTCGGTCGAGGCCGCCGTCTCGGAGCTCGCGAAGATCCAGCACCCCGAGGTGCGCGTCAACGTCGTCCACCAGGGCGTCGGCGGGATCACCGAGGGCGACATCATGCTCGCCGCGGCCTCGCAGGCGCTCGTCGTCGGCTTCAACGTCCGTCCGAACGTCGAGGCGCGACAGCTCGCCGAGCGCGAGGGCGTCGACATCCGCACCTACCGCGTGATCTACCAGCTCACCGAGGACATCGAGCAGGCGCTCGTCGGGATGCTCACGGCCGTCCAGACCGAGGAGACGATCGGCGAGGCCGAGGTCCGCGCGCTCTTCAAGGTCTCGCGCCTCGGCACGATCGCCGGCTGCATGGTCACCTCGGGCGTGATCCGCAGAAACGGCCAGGTTCGCGTCGTCCGCGACGGCACCGTGATCTACGACACGACGATCTCGCAGCTCAAGCGCTTCAAGGAAGACGCGCGCGAGGTGGCCGAAGGGTTCGAGTGCGGGATCCTGCTCGACAGCTTCAACGACGTCAAGGAAGGCGACGTGCTCGAGGTCTACGAGGTGCGGGAGGTCGAGCGGACGTCGCTCGACGAGCCGTCCGGCACGCCCGCCGCCTCGACCTCCTAGACCGCCGCCGTGCCCTCCGGCTGGGTCGGGATCCTCTCGGCGGAGCTCCATTTTCCCGAGGCGCACTCGCTGAAGGAGAAGCGGATGCACGTTCGCTCGGCGAAGGCGCAGCTCCAGAACCGCTTTGGTGCCGCGGTCGCCGAGGTCGACCATCACGACGTCTGGCAGCGCGCGCGACTGACGCTGGCGGTCGTGACGCGGGAGCATCGCGAGGCGGAGCGACTGCTCGCGGATGCCGAGCGCTACCTCGGCTCGCGCGAGTGGGAACTGGCGCTCGTCGAGCGCGATGTCGTCAGCCTCGACGAAGCCTGAGCACCCAGAGCCCGCTGATCAGGTCGGAGGCGACGATCGTCTCGCCCTCGACGTCGACGCCCCAGACGGCGGTGCAGCGGCGGCCGGGGCAGAGGAGCCGCTCGGGGTCGGCCTCCGGCCGAGCGAGGAAGCGAGCAAGAAAACGCGGCTTGCGCGGGTTCGAGACGTCGGCGGCGACGACGCCCTGGCCGTACCAGGAGAAGAGCGCGAGCGAGCCCTGGAGCTTGGCGTCGTGGACGCTGTCGGAGAGCTCGAGCCCCGACACCGCCGCGATCCCGGCGACGCGATGGCCCTGGCGGATCACGGCATCGGGCAGGGCGAACGTCGAGAGCCGGACCGGGTCGCCGGCAGTTCGCCGGAAGAAGGTTGCCGTTCCGCCCGACGCCTCGTGCGTCTCGACGAGCAGCCCCTCGCGGCCGAGCCACGCAGAATGCGAGTTGTCGACGGCACCGCGCGTCCGGCCGAGATAGCGCGGCCTCGCCGGCGTCGAGACGTCGAGCACCACCGTGCCGAGATCCCAGTACGAGAGGTAGGCGCGCGTGCCGTCGCCGACCACGGAGTGGACGAAGTTCCCGTCGAGCCGCTTGCTCGGATCGGCGAACGGGACGAGCCCGAGCTCCTTCCAGGCGCCCCAGCCGCCGACGACGACGGGCTTCGTGGGATCGCTCACGTCGACGATCCGGAAATCGGGCTCGCCCGGGGTCGTGCCGTCCGGTGAGCTGCGCAGCTCGGAGGCGATGATCGCCGTGTAGACGTAGACCCGGCGGCCCACCGGCTGGAGCCAGAGCTCGTGGGAGCCGCGCGGGTCGGTTCGGAAGCGTGCCAGCTCCCTGGGTCGTGACGGCCGCGTGACGTCGTAGAGCGCGAAGCCCTGGAACGAGCCCGGAGCGCAGGCCTGCACGCTCGTAACCGCGAGCTCGCCGCGGAACGCCGGGCTCTCGACGTGGCGGACGATCGTCTTCTCCGTCCAGGTCCCCGGGATGCGGCCGAAGGCGGCGAGCCGCTTCGGGCGGCGGGGGTCGGCGAGCGAGAAGACCCGGACGCCCTGAGCGGGACATGCAGCGGAGCCCCGATGGCTCGAGAGATAGGCGTGCCCGCGATGGAGGACGACGTCGCCGCTGTAGCCACCGGGAGCGCGTACGTGCGCGAGTACCTCGAAACGGGCGGACTGGTCGCGGGCCGCGAGTGCGGCGCCCGCCCCGGCGAACGCCGCGGAGACGAGGATTGCGGCGAGAAGTCGTCGGGTCACTCTCGAGCCGAGACGGGGTCGCGGTCGATAAGTTAGAGCGATGGCCGACCGGATCCGGAGGGTGAACGAAGCGGTGCGCCAGGTGCTCTCGGAAGCGCTCCTCGAGCTGAAGGATCCGCGAATCGGCTTCGTCACGGTGACCGGGGTCGACACCTCGCCGGATCTGCGGCACGCCCGCGTCTTCGTCAGCGTGCTCGGGAACGAGAAGAAGCAGCGGACGAGCATGGCCGGGCTCGAGGCGGCACACGGCGTCCTGCAGGCGCGGATCTCGCGCGAGCTCCGGCTGAAGCGGACGCCGCAGCTCGAGTTCGCGTACGACCACTCCGTCGAGGAGGGCGTCCGGATGTCGGTGCTGATCGACCAGCTCGCCCCCGCGGCATCCGAGGCCGCGGCGCACGAGAGCAATGGCGACGACGACGGACACTGACCTCGCGGCGGTCGTCGGCGCGATCCGCTCCCACTCGCGCTTCGTCCTCACGACCCACGAGAACCCGGACGGGGACGCGCTCGGCTCGCTGCTGGCGCTCCACCGCGCGCTCGTTGCGCTCGGCAAGGACAGCGTCATGTTCCTCGCCGGCGAGGCGCCGCTCCCGGGCGAGTACCGCTTCCTCGACTTCGGCAAGCTGGAGCGGACGGTGCCGGACGACCTCGAGGAGCGGGTACTGCTGCTCGTCGACTGCGCGAACGAGAGCCGAATCGGTGCTGACCGCTCGATCCTCGAGCGAGCCGCGAGCACGATCAACCTCGACCATCACCACGACAACTCGCGCTTCGGCGAACTCAACGTGGTCGACGCCTCGGCTTCCTCGACGGCAGAGCTCTTGCGCAACCTCTTCGTCGAGCTCGACCTCGAGCTGACGCCCGAGCTGGCCGAGCCGCTCTATGTGGGCCTCGTCACGGACACCGGCCGCTTTCAGTACTCGAACACGACGCCCAAGGCGCTCCGGCTGGCTGCCGAGCTGGTCGAGGCCGGCGCCGACGTGCAGAAGGTCTTCCAGGGCGTCTACGAGAGCATCCAGTTCGCGAAGCTGAAGCTGCTCGCGCGGGCGCTCGGCCGGGCCGAGGTCTATGCCGGGGGCTCGCTCGTCGTCTCGTACCTGCTTCGGGACGACTTCGTGGAGGTCGGCGCGGTCGAGCCGTACTCCGAAGGGATCATCGACACGTTGCGCGCCGTCGAGGGCGCCGAGATGGCGGCGCTGATCCGCGAGCCGCCGCGCGGTGGGAGCCCCGCACGACGCGTCTCGCTGCGGGCCTCGCACGACGAGCTCGACGTCTCGGCGATCGCTCGCCGCTCCGGCGGCGGCGGGCATCCGCAGGCTGCCGGGTTCTCGAGCGACGACTCGATCGAGGAGATCACGGCGTTCCTCGTCCGTGCGTTCGCCGAAGCACGGCCGTGATGCCGCCGAAGGGCCTGGAGCCGAGCGGGATCATCCTCGTGGACAAGCCGGCAGGGCCTTCGTCGTTCGCAATCGTGAATCGTGTCCGCGCCCGCACCGGCACGAGAATGGGGCATGCGGGAACTCTTGACCCTTTTGCGACTGGTTTGTTGCTCTTGCTCTCCGGACGGTCGACAAAATTGGCGGGATCGTTCGTCGGGCTCCCCAAGCGCTATCTCGTCGACGTCGACCTGACGGCGACCACCACGACCGGCGACCCGGAGGGAGACGTCGCCGAGCGGCACGAGCCGCCCTCGCAGGCCGAGCTGGAGCGGCTGCTCGAGGGCCTCCGGGGTGAGATCGAGCTGCCGATCCCGGCTGCCTCCGCGGTCAAGATCGGCGGCGAGCGCGCCTACCGCCTGCACCGCCGCGGCGTCGCCGTCGAGATGCCGCTGCGTCGCTCGCAGGTGGACGCGCTCGACGTCATCGCGTACTACGGACGACGCAGTCCGGCTCGACCTTCGGGTCAGCTCGGGGACCTACGTGCGGGCGATCGCCGAGGCGCTCGGCGGCCACTGCACGACCCTGCGGCGCACCGAGGTCGGTCCCGTTCTCGGTCGACGAGGCGAACGAGCAGCGGATCATCCCGGCCGATCGGGCTCTGAGCGCGGCTGTCGTGAGAGCCTCCGCCGTCGCGATCGGGACGTTCGACGGGGTTCACCTCGGGCACCGGCGCGTACTCGAGGCGGCGCTGGCGACAGGCCTCCCCGTGCGGGTGATCACACTTCATCCGCATCCGCGCACGGTCGTCCAGGGGAACCTCGTGGAGCTCGTCAGCTCGGTCGAGCGACGGGTCGAGCTCTTGCGCGCGCTCGGCGCGGCCGAGGTGACCGTGATCCCATTCACGCTCGCGACGGCGGCTCAGGAGCCAGAGGCCTTCGCAGCCGAGCACCTGGCGAAGGGGGACGTCGTGGTCGCCGGCGAGAACTTTCGCTTCGGCTCCCGCCGCCGCGGCGATCGACGGCTCCTCGAGAAACTAGGTCACGAGGTCGAGGTGGTCTCCTCGCTCGCCGGCGTCTCCTCATCGGAGATCCGGCGGCGCCTCCACGCGTGCGATCTCGCGGGCGCCGCTGCGCAGCTCGGTCGGCCGTTCGAGCTCGACGGCACCGTCGTCCCCGGCGACCAGCGCGGGGGGACGCTCGGCTTCCCGACCGCCAACCTCGCCCTCGATCCGGCCCTGCTCGTGCCGCCGTACGGGATCTACGCGGGTGCCGCCCAGCCCGACGGGCGCGGCCAAGCCCTATCGAGCGGCGATCTCGATCGGCACGAATCCGCACTACGGCGGCAGCGAGCGGCGGATCGAGCCGCACCTGCTCGACTTCGAGGGCGACCTCTACGGCCAGCGGCTCGTGGTCGAGGTCTGGGAGCGGCTCCGCGACGAGGAGGTCTTCGGGAGCGAATCCGAGCTGGTCGAGCAGATCGCCCGCGACGTCGAGCGGACCCGCGCCGCCGTTCGGCCGGCGTGAGCAGCGTCAGGGGAGACGGGCAGCGTGCCCGCTTCGCCGCGGATCCCCCGCCGCTCCCGTCCGCGCGACGAGGCTGACGCCGCCGAAGTAGTGATGCTGGGCCGGCCAGCGCCGGACGGCGCGGCCCGCCGATTCGAGCCGCTCGAGCGCGTCCTCGTCGACCCCGGGTTCAGCGTGCACGAGTGAGCCCACGGGATGGAAGCGCGGCCGCTCGACCGCCTCCGCAGGAGCGAGTCCCTCGTCCAGGATTGCGGCCGCAACGCCGACGAGCGCCGTCCGGAGCCGCGTCCCGCCGGCGGAGCCGATCGCGAGCGCGAGCCCGTCGCGGTCGAAGGCGAGGCTCGGCGCCATCATGCTCTCCATCCGCTCGCCGGCCACGAGTGGCACGTGGTGAAGGTCGACCTCGCCGAGCATGCTGTTCAGGTGGAGGTCGTAGCCGGGGAGGAAGTCGCCCGTGCCGAGGCCGAGGCTCGTCGTCACCACGCACGCGCATCCCTCCGCGTCGACCACGCTCAGGTTCGTGGTGTGCCCGTCAGGCCCCGAATCCTCGAGAGCGGCGAGCAGCGCGAGCACCCGCTCCGTCTCGGAGAGTCCGGCGAGCCGCGGCAGGCGCCGGACCGTCTCCGGCACGCCCGACAGGCCGCCGCGAGTGAGCAATCGGTGTCCTGCAAGCGTCGCCTCGGCGGGCGCAGACCAGAGCGGCTCATACGCCTCGAGATCGGCCCGCGTGACGGGAATCCCCTCGACACCCGTGACGAGCGCGCCGGCCAGCGTGCCGCGATAGACGCTCTCCGCTCCCTCGGCCGCGAGCACCTCGAGCGCGTCGGCGATCCGCGGCTGGGCGAGCACGTCGCCCGCCTCGAGCAGCTTGCCGCCCGGCGCGTAGATCGCGCGGCCGGGACCCGTCAACGTGAAGACCGGCTCGAGCATCGCGAGGCACGACGCGTGCGTGGGCGGCACGATCACGTTCGCGCGCGCGAGCGCGAGCGCCGGCTCGACGACCCGTTCCCAGGACAGCCGACCGAACCGCTCCCACAGCGCCCCGAGCCCCGCCGGAAGACCCGGCACGCCGCACGTCCCCGGCCCGACCGCGTAGTGGACGACCTCCTCGCCGAACGGAACGCCGAGGTCGATCGGCGCAGCACCCTTCCCCGACGGAACCGTGACGAAGCAGTCCAGGTTGACCGCTTCCCGCCCGTCCCAGTGGATCGCGTGCCCGCCGCCGAGGAGCCCCGTCATCACCGTCTCGGCCACGCACGACGCGAGGCAGGCCGCGACGGCGGCGTCGGCGGCGGTGCCGCCCTCCTCGAGGATCTCGATCCCGGCCGCAACCGTCGCCGGATGCCCCGCTGCGACGGCCGCCTGCATCGCGCCGGACTCTAGTCGCGACGACCGCAAACGCGCTTCGCTCCGCGGGTTGCTACCCTGGCACGCGACCGAGCGCTCGGCCGGCCGTGACTTCCTTCACGCCGCGCGGGGACTCCGGAGAATCCGACAGAAGGAGGCCGAATGGCCCTCACCAAGGAAGTCAAGCAGGAGCTGATCGATCAGCACGGCCGGAACGGGACCGACACCGGTTCCCCGGAGGTGCAGATCGCGATGCTGACGAGGCGCGTCAACGACCTCACCGAGCATCTCCGCACCCACCCGAAGGATCACTACTCGCGGCGTGGATTGCTGAAGCTCGTGGGCCGGCGCCGCCGGTTCCTGAACTACCTGCAGAAGCACGACCTCGAGGGCTATCGCGCCCTCATCAAGGAGCTCGGCCTGCGGCGCTAGCCGCCACGGTCGAAGCTCTCCGTTCGGAGAGTGGAAGCTTCGGCGAGCGCGCTCCCAACCCGGCGCGCTCGCCCAAGCCTCCACTCTCCACCAAGCAGAGTGGAGGCAAGAGAAGAATGAGTATCGCTACCGAGCGCATGGCCTCGGTCACCGTCGAGATCGGCGGCAAGGAGATGGTGTTCGAGACCGGCAAGCTCGCCAAGCAGGCCGACGGCGCCGTCGTCGTCCGGTCGGGCGAGACGATGGTGCTCGCCACCGCGGTGGGACGGACGGAGGCCCGCGAGGGCGCCGACTTCTTCCCGCTGACGATCGACGTCGAGGAGCGGGCCTACGCGGCCGGCAAGATCCCCGGCGGCTTCTTCAAGCGGGAAGGGCGCGCGACCGAGCGCGCCACGCTGACCGCGCGCATGATCGACCGCCCGATCCGGCCGCTCTGGCCGAAGGGCTTCCGCAACGAGGTCCAGGTGATCTGCACCGTCCTCAGCGCGGACATGGTGATCCCGCACGACATCCTCTGCATCAACGGGGCCTCGGCGGCCCTGATGCTCTCGCCGCTGCCGTTCTTCGGCCCGGTCGGAGCGCGTGCGCGTCGGGCGGATCAACGACGAGTGGGTCTTCAACCCGACCCACCAGGAGAACTACGAGGTCTCGTCGCTCGACCTGATCGTCGTCGGCACGAAGGACGGCCTGACGATGGTCGAGGCCGGCGCCGACGAGATTCCCGACGAGCTGCTGCTCGAGGCGCTCGAGCTCGCCCATGCCGAGATCCGCAAGCTCTGTGACGCGCAGGAGGATCTGCGCGCCCAGGCCGGCAAGGCGAAGTGGCTCGACACCGACCTCACCGCCGAGATCGAGTCGTCCCACGGGCACACGATCTGGGAGCGGATCCAGGAGGACGGCCTTCGCGAGGGCGCTGCCGTCACCGACGAGCTCCTGACCGAGATCGCCGGCGCGACGTCGATGGAGTCGACCGAGTCGGACATCGAGCGGCAGCTGCAGACCCGCGCGAGCCTCGCGATGCTGCTCGAGAAGCAGCGCCTCGTGGCCGTCGAGGGTCCGGTGCGCGAGCAGTTCGAGGACGACCTGAGAGCTCTCACCGATGCCGAGCAGGACTCGAAGGAGCTGAAGTCGGCCAAGCGCCACCTTCTCTTCGAGCGGATCGTCGACGGCGTCGAGTTGCCGTTCCCGGTCGGCCCTGCCACCACGGACGGCGGCGCCCCGCAGGTCAAGGACAGCCTGACCAAGGGCTACGTCAAGAAGGCCGCCGAGGCGATCTACAAGGATCTCGTCCGCAAGAAGATCGCGGTCGACAAGCGGCGGCCCGACGGCCGCGGCACCGAGGAGGTCCGCCAGGTCGACTGCGAGGTCACGGTCTCGCCGCGGGCGCACGGCTCGGGCCTCTTCCAGCGCGGGCAGACGCAGGTTCTGAGCCTGCTGACGCTCGGCACGGCGAAGGAGGGCCAGCGGATCGACGATCTCTCGCTCGAGACGGATCGCCGCTTCATGCACCACTACAACTTCCCGCCGTACTCGGTCGGGGAGACGGGCTTCATGCGAGGCCCCAAGCGCCGCGACATCGGCCACGGCGCGCTCGCCCAGAGGGCGCTCGAGGCGATCCTGCCCGCCGGCCGAGGACTTCCCGTACACGATCCGGATCGTCTCGGAGACGCTCGAGTCGAACGGCTCGTCGTCGATGGGCTCGGTCTGCGGCTCGACGCTCGCGCTGATGGACGCCGGCGTGCCGATCACGGCGCCGGTCTCCGGGATCGCGATGGGCCTCGTCAAGGAGGGCGACGACTACGTCATCCTCACCGACATCCAGGGCGCGGAGGACCACCTGGGCGACATGGACTTCAAGGTCGCCGGCACGAGGGACGGGATCACCGCGCTCCAGATGGACATCAAGATCACCGGCGTCACGCAGGAGATCATGAGGGCGGCGCTCGAGCAGGCGAAGCGGGCCCGGACCTCGATCCTCGACACGATGCTCGAGGCGATTCCCGAGTCGCGCGAGCAGCTCGCCGACCACGCGCCGCGGATCTCGTCCGTCCAGATCAACCCGGAGTTCATCGGGATGGTGATCGGCAAGGGCGGCGAGACGATCCGCTCGCTCGAGGCCGACTACGACGTCCAGATCGACATCGAGGAGGACGGGACGATCCTCGTCTACGCGACCGAGGGCACGAAGGGCGACGCCGCGATCGCGGCGATCACCGCCCTGACGAAGGAGCCCGAGGTGGGGGACACCTTCACCGGCAAGGTCGTGAAGACGACGCAGTTCGGCGCCTTCGTCGAGCTGAAGAAGGGCACGGACGGCCTGCTCCACGTCTCGAACGTCGGCCCGGGCCGGGTCGCGCACATCGAGGACGTGATGTCCCGTGGCGACATCGTCGACGTGATCGTGCAGGAGGTCGACAAGGCCCGCGGCCGGATCGGCCTCAAGCTCGTGAACAAGCACGAGGACGGGAAGATGGTCTCCCCCGAGGAGCTGATCGAGCGGGCCAAGTCGGCGCCGCCGCGGCCCCCGGAGGAGGATCGCCCGCGCCGCGACGACCGCGGCCGTGGCGGCCGCGACCGCGGCCCGCGCCGCGACTAGCGTCGCAGGCTAGGAACGACCCACGAGAGGGCGGCGCAAGCCGCCCTCGCTTCAGGGGTCTTGCGCGATCGGGATCCGCTGCTGCGGATCGCGATCTGCGAGCCGGAGCAGCGCGGCCTGCGCCGCCCCCTCGGCGTTTCCTAGAGGGCCTTCCCCAGCTTGACGTCGAAGCCGGCCTTCACCGGCGGCGCAGCCTTGCCGGTCGCCGATTGCGGCCGGTAGGCGATCTCGACCTTGGCGTACGTCAGCGAGACCGTCTCGAGCGGCACCTCACCGGCCGAGCCGGTCTCCTGGAACGACGAGACGAGCACGTCGCCCAGCGTGATCGTCAGGAACTCGAGCGGAGCCTTGCCCGCCTTCCGCGCGGTCAGGACCGCCGACTTCAGGTGTTGGCCCGTCGCGCAGGCGGAGAAGAGCTTCGGCGAGGCCTTGCTCGTGCGCAGGACGACCACGAGATCCTGGAACTGGGCCTTTCCGGCGCCTCGGCCGCCACCCGCCCCGGCGCTCGCCGCCTGGGAGACGCCCCAGCCGAACGACTCGAGCACGAGCTCGCCCTTGTGCTTCGCGTCGGTCGACTCGCCCTCGATCCCGTCGAGCTTCAGGAAGTAGTCGACGGCGGCCATCGGAGCTCAGTGAGCGGGCGGGGGAAGCACGACCGGCGCCGAGGGAACGCTCGCCCTGCGCATCCTGTGGCGACGCTCGGGGCGCGTCGAACCGGCTCGAACGACGGGTGCGCCGTGCGCCTCCACTCGCCACATCCGCCCGAGCGGCCGTCCGCCGCGCGATGGCGACGGCCTGGGCGCGGCTGTGGGCTCCGAGCTTCGGGAGCACGTGCTGGATGTGCGTGGCCACGGTCTTCGGGCTGATCACGAGCTCCTTGGCGATCTGGTTCTGGTCGAGTCCTTGCGCGAGCAGGTCGAGCACCTCGCGCTCCCGTGCGGTCAGGGGTGACGCGGCCGGCTCGACCCGTCCGCTCGCCCTCCGCTCCCGCTTCCGGAGCTGCGCCCGGATCCGGGCTACGAGCTCGTCGGGATCGAAGGGCTTGACGACGTAGTCGTCGGCGCCGATCAGCAGACCCGCGACCCGGTCGAGCGCCTCGATGCGGGCGCCGGAGAGGAAGATGACCCCGAGCGAGGGGCCGAACCGCTCGCGGAGCTGGTGGCAGACCTCATAGCCCGTGATCCCGGGGATGCTGACGTCGAGGATGACGAGCGTCGGCCGGAAGGACTCGGCGATCTCGAGGGCCTCGGTGCCGGAGGACGCCTCCCGCGTCTCGCACCCGATGCGCTCGAGCAGCGCCAGCAGGACCGCGCGGATGCCCGCGTCGTCGTCGACGACAAGGACCCTGCCACCACTCCCTCCTGACATCGCCACAGGCACGCGTGGTATCACGCCGCGTCCGCGCGGTCAAGAGCCGAGAGTCTGTGGATCACGTACGGCGATGACCGTAGGGCAGTAGACCAAAGATCCGGCGATCGCCGTCTTTTCAGCTGTTCCAGGCCCGCCTAGCCTGCCTGTGGAGCGACTTGTGGAGAACTTCCACCGGCTGCTGAACTGCGGTTTGCGGATCTGAGGATTGCGGCGGAGGGTCGGGCGGCTGGGCGAGGGCGATGTGTCCCAGCCCGACGCCTCCCCTCGCCGCGAACGATTGGCCGGGGCGACCGCCTCGGCCCGGAGGTAGGGGAGGAACTTCGAATGACAGAAAGACTGATCGGCGAGACAGGCAGCAGGAAGCGGCGTCGCTTCCTGCTCCTGCCCGTGCTTGCTGATTGCGTTTGTCTCGTTGTTCGTGATCGCGGCCGCGCAGGCCGTGCACGACGAGGATTTCCAGCTCGACGGCGACGTGCTCGCGGTCCCGACGACGAATGTCGGCGGCAATACGCAGCGGTCGACTGGGACAGCCTGTTCGACGCGGACGGGGCCGACGAAGCGCGTTGCCGGCTGGCTTCGGCGGCGTCGAGCTTCGACCAGGACTTCCAGACATCGGGCACGTTCGTGACGATCGACGCGAGCACTTCGCGACCGGCAGCAAGGACACGCTGCCGATCTCGGGCTGGCAGTGCAACCTCGACAGCAACGTCAACAGCAAGATCGACGTGATGAACGCCTACGCGGCGACGTACGACGTGCCGGTCACTGGACGACGAGATCCTCTACTTCGCGCTCGAGCGGAATGCGAACACCGGCTCGGCGAACGTCGGCTTCTGGTTCCTCCAGGACGAGGTCGGCTGCGCGTCGCACCGGCGGCTGCGGCCGACCTTCACCGGGAGCCCACCAGGACGGCGACCTGCTGATCGTCTCCGAGTTCACGGGCGGCGGCACAGTCAGCACGATCGTCGTCTACCGCTGGGAAGGCGGCGCGAACGGCTTCGCTCAACACGACGCCGGTCGCCAGCGGCGTCGACTGCCGGTCGGCATCAGTGCCCGCGGCCGACACGGTCTGCGCGAGCGGCGAACACGGTGAGCATCGTTCACCACGCCGTGGCTCACCGCGGCCAAGACGTTGAACTGCAACGTCGGTCACAACCTCCCGATCGCCCAGTTCTTCGAGGGCGGGCTTGAACCTGACGCTGGCGGATCTCGGACGGAACGTGCTTCACCACGCTTCCTCGGTGACACCCGCTCCTCGACCTCACTGACCGCGACCCTCTTCGACTACGCGGGCGGACGACTCGGGGCCTGCGGTTCCGGCGGTCGTGACGACGCCGAGCGCCGGCTCCAACGGAGAAGGCTCGATCGGAGCCGCTGGGTCGATGAGCGTGACCGACTCGGCGGTTCTGACCGTCAACGGTGCCAGCACCTACGGCGGCACGATGACGTTCTACCTCTGCGGTCCCACGCTTCTCGCTGCGAGCTACGCGCCGTGCACGACCGGCGGCACTCAGATCGGGGCTGTGAAGACGGTCGTCGGGACGAGCTCAACGACGACGGTTGTCTCCGACGCGGCGACGATCACCTCCGCCGGTCGCTACTGCTTGCGCGCGGACTACTCGGGTGACGCCTCTGTCGGCGTCCCAGGATCGAGCGACAGTAGCGTGGGCGAGTGCTTCAGGGTCCTACCGCTGCAGCCGGACGATCTCGACGCGTGGCAAGCGCAGGCCCCGTGGCACTTGGTATCGCCGATCGACGATACGGCGACGTTGAGCGGGACGGCGAACGATCCGGATGGCTCGAAGGCCGACGGCACGATCACGTTCAGCCTCTACGGGCCGAATGATGACACCTGCGCGTCGGCCGCGATCGCGACCCGCGTCGTCACGCTGACGAACGGTGGCGACGGCAGCTACAAGGCGAGCGACGGGACGGGCAGCGGCTCGCTGACCCCGGCCGCCGCGGGCACCTATCGCTGGGTCGCGAGCTACAGCGGCGACGCGCCGAACACGCTCGGAGACAGCGGGTCGTGCAATGACGCCAACGAGTCGGTCGTTGTCAGCCCGGTTCAGCCGGCGATCATCACCATTGCAACCGGTGCTGCCGGAGTGGCTCTCGGCACTGCGATCAGCGACTCGGCGACCCTGAGCAACACGGCGCCGAAGCCGGACGGCTCACCTGCGGGCGGCACGATCACGTTCCGGGTGTACGGGCCTAACGACCCGACCTGCACCGGCACGCCGGTGCACACGTCCGGGGCGGTTCCGGTCAGCGGCAACGGCACCTACAGCTCGGGCAGCTTCTACGCCCGCCGCTGCAGGCACCTACCTCTGGATTGCCTCGATCTTCGGGTGACCTCCCGAACACGCTCGCAGTTGCCGGCGCTTGCGGCGACGCCAACGAGGCGAGCGTGATCATCTCGCTCCAGCCGACGATCGCGACCGCCCAGTCGTTCGTGCCGAACGACTCGGCGACGATCACGGTGGCCTCCGGCGGCGGCAACCTCGCAGGCAACGTGTGTTCAAGCTCTATGTGAACAACGCGACCTGCGCCGGTGCGGCGACCTACACGTCGCCGTCCATCTCGATCACCGGAGCCGGCAGCACGGGCACCGCGCTCTCGAAAAGCGTGCTGAGCAATAACACGACGGCGTACGGAGCGACGGGAACGACGTTCCACTGGGTCGTCGAGTACACCTCCACGAACCGGGCTCACCAGAACGTGACGAGCCCGTGCGGGAGGGAGCAGCTCGAGCATCACGATTCAGAACAACGGCTCGTAGTGCACCACTGAGCCGGACGAGCGAAGGGGCCCCGGACGAATACCCGGGGCCCCTCTCGTTTGCGACGTCCTCGATCTCGCTCAAGCCGTGCTTCACTCAGTACGGCGATGACAGTACGGCAGTAGGCGAAAAATCGGGCAATTGCCGTCTTTTCAGGCGTCCCGTTGCAGTCATACGCTCCTGTGGAGTGATCTGTGGAGAAGTCTCCGCAGGCTGTCTCGAATTTGCGGAGGGCTGATGTACGAGCTGCGGAGAGCGGGTCTAGCGATCGGGCGAGGGGCCAATGTGCCTGACCGACGCGCGCATCCCGTCGTAAATCGATTGGCCGAGGCGACCGCCTGGGCCGGAGGTAGGGGAGGAATTTCGATGACAGAAAGACTGATCGGCGAGACAGGAAGCAGGAAGCGGCGTCGCTTCCTGTTCCTGCCTGTTGTGCTGGTTGCGTGTCTCGCGCTGTTCGTGGTCGCGGGCGCGCAGGCGGTGCACGACGAAGACATTCCAGCTCGATGGCGATGTCACGTCGGCGCACCGACGAACATCGGCGGCGGGACAACGCAGACCGTCGACTGGGACAGCCATCTTCGACGCGAACGGACGAACAGTCGGATCGCTGCCGACCGGCTTCGCGGACGCGGCTTCGAAAGGACTTCAAGAACAGCGGCACGACGTTCGTCACGAACGACACGTCGACGTTCGCGACGGGAGCAAGGACACGCTGCCGATCTCGGGCTGGCAGTGCAACTTCGACAACAACGTCAACAGCAAGATCGACGTCATGAACGCCTACGCGGCGCCTACACCGATCACGGACAGGCGACGAGATCCTGTACTTCGCGCTCGAGCGGAACATGAACACCGGCAACGCGAATGTCGGCTTCTGGTTCCTCCAGGATGCGGTCGGTTGCGTGTCGACCGGTGGCGCGGTCGACCTTCAGCGGCGAGCACCAGGACGGCGACCTCCTGGTCGTGTCCGAGTTCACCAACGGCGGCATCGTCAGCACGATCAACGTCTACCGCTGGGACGGCCGGATCGACGACCGATCCCGGCTCGCTGAACCCGACGCCGATCGCCGATCGGCGTCGACTGCCGGACCGGCACCCCTCTGGCACGCGTGCGACGACCGCGACCTGCGGTGACGGCGAACACGGCAACGATCACCACGCCGTGGCTGACCGCGAACAAGGACGACGGTGCGGCCACACCCTGCGGACGGCCGAGTTCTTCGAGGGCGGCCTCAACCTGACCGACTCAGACCTGGGCGGCCAGTGCTTCAGCTCGTTCCTCGGTGACACGCGCTCCTCGACGTCGCTGACGGCGACGCTGTTCGACTTCGCCGGCGGCACGCTCGGAGAGTGTGGTGTGTCTGTAACGACGACGCCATCGCAGTCCACCCGGGTCCTCGGATCGGCTGCGCCGATCACGGACCTGGCGGACATCTCGGGTACCGGCGCAGGCGGATCCGCACCGACGCCGACCGGAACGATGACGTTCTTCCTCTGCGCACCGAGTCAAGTGACTGCCGCCGGTGTCCTGCAGGCGCCGGCACACAGGTCGGAACTGCCGTCACGTTGGGTGCCTGTAACCCGTCGTGGCCGGACATGCGTGTGCGACGTCTGCGAACGCAGCCTCGCTGATCACGGCGACGTCTGGGCTCGGGACGTACTGCTTCCGGGCGGTCTACGATCCGGGCAGCGATCCCGAACTACCAGGGCAAGGGCGGTAGCTTCACCGCCAACCCAGGCGAATGCTTCACCGTCACCGGGAGCTCCGGCTTCACGACGGCGCAGAGCTGGGTGCCGAACGATACGGCCACGCTGACGGGTGACGCCAACCTGAACGGGTCGCTGACGTTCACGCTGTACAACGACGCGACGTGTGGCGACGGCGGCGGTACTTCTCAGTACACGACGACCGTGACTGTGACGAACGCTCCATCCGGCTCATCGTTCAGCACGAACAACACGACTACGGCGTAGTCGTTGCTGCGAACGACGGCAACTACTCGTGGCTCGTCGAGTACAACGACAACGTGCTCTCGCGATCCCGCCGACTCGTGCAGCGAGACGACGGCGATCACGATCACCAACTGAGTCAACACCGCACGCGGATGGAACAAGAGTGGCCCCGGCGCAAGCCGGGGCCCCTCCGTTTGATCTCGTTACGCGTCGACGTGGAAGCTCGTCGACGCGAGCGACGTCGTGCGGCCGTTCTTCGAGTACGAGTCCCAGTTCTCGAGGTAGGCCGTGCAGTCGCCGGCGCCGCCCTGCCACGCGGGGCTTCCGCCGAGCGTGAACATCCGGTCCGAGTGGGCCCACGCCTGCCAGCTCTCCAGGACGAGGCTGCCGTTCTGGAAGCACTTCAGATGGACGAACGGCTGCGACGTGGCGTCGGTGGAGACGTCGAAGGTGACCGAGTCTCCGTAGCTGGGGCCTTCGCTCGCGGCGCGCGGCGAGAGCCGGCGCGCTCGTCGACGCGAGGCTGATCGAGGAGGTCGAGGCGTGCTTGCCTCCAGCGCCGGCGAGCCGGCGAACGCTGTCCCGAGAGGGCGAGCACGGCGGCGAGCGATGCGAAGTGCGATTCTTCTCAACATCCTGGGTTCTCCTTTCGGTGCGGCTTCGAAGGTGCCGCGATCAGGCGCGAGAGCCTGTTGAACGATTGCGGTGTGACGACATCGTCCAGATCGCGGCCGACCATCCCTCACTGGGTTCGTGCCAGCAGCCGCCGTGGCGCCGGACGTGGGTCGCAGAAACGCCGAGGGCGGCTCGCGCCGCCCTCGGACTCACGTTCAGCTGTTGGATCGCCTACGCGTAGACGCGGAAGCTCATGGACGCGAGCGTCGACCCCTGCGGGCTCCAGTCCTGAGGAAGGCCGTGCATTCGCGGCACCGCCAGTCCATGGGGCGGTCGGGCCGAAGATCTGGCCGTGAGCGAGTTCGCGAAATTGCCGTTCGCCTGCTCGACGACGACGCCGTTCTGGGAGCACTTCAGGTCGACCCAAGGCTGGGTCGTGGTGGTCGCCGAGACGGCGAACGTCACCTTCTGGCCGTAGTGAGCGAGACCGTCGGTCGAGTTGAGCAGCGTGAGGCTGATCGTGCCCGATCCACCGGTCGTTCCGCCGTTACCGCCACCGGGCCGCCCCTTGCCCGCGAGGGCGGACGGGACGAGGGCGAGAACGGCGACGAGCGTTGCGAACAGGGCGATGCGAAGCGATGTGCGTGTCATGGAGAGAACCTCCTGGCGGCAAGTCGGGCGCGACCCCACACCCACGTGCGTTTGATTACGAACCTCATCGTTGAATTCCTCGAGGTCCGATCCCTGGAACAGGGGATTCCGCTGCACGGCGAAACGATGCAAGCAGCATCGGACAGTGGTGCGGCGCGACCCCCTGACCCCTTCGGACGCGGCACCGTAGCCGATCTCGCGGCCGCTTGCGGCGGCAGCGGAGAGCGGCTGTACGATCGCCTCCGTGCAGAACTACGAGCTCTCGACGCTTCTCGACCGGCGAGCGCGTGATCAGTGAGCAGGTGCCCGGGGTTCGCTCCGTCTCGCTCGGCTTCTGGATCGGCGCGGGCTCCCGCGACGAGACCGATCACCGCGCGGGGGTCTCCCACTTCATCGAGCACCTGCTCTTCAAGGGCACCGCGAGGCATTCCGCCCAGGAGATCGCTGAGGTCTTCGACGGCCTCGGCGGCGAGCTCAACGCCGCCACGTCGCGCGAGACAACCGTCCTCTACGCGCGCGTTCCGGACGATCGACTGGAGACGGCGCTCGACGTCATGGTCGGGATGGTCTACGAGCCCGTCTTCGCCGAGCTCGACTCGGAGCGCGAGGTCGTGCTCGAGGAGATCGCCATGGTCGAGGACAACCCGCAGGACCTCGTCCACGACGTCGTCGCAGAGGCCGTCTTCGGATCCCACCCGCTCGGGACGGCCGGTGATCGGGCGGGCGGAGGTGATCTCGTCCGTCAGCCGTCGGGCACTTCAGGGCTTCCACGCCGCCGCCTATACGGCGGACAACCTCGTCGTGGCCGCGGCCGGGAATCTCGAGCACGGAAAGCTCGCCGAGCTCCTCGAGGCGCGAGTTCCAGCGACGCCCGCGGGCGTCCGGCGCACGCGCAAGCCGATCCGCCGAGCCGGGCCTCCTGGGCTGCGCTTCCAGCGCAAGGACACCGAGCAGTACCACGTCTGTCTCGCGTCACCCGGGATCTCGCGCAAGGACGAGAGGCGCTTCGCCGCCTCCCTCCTCGATTCGATCCTCGGCGGCTCGGCGTCGTCGCGCCTCTTCCAGGAGATCCGGGAGAAGCGGGGGATGGCGTATTCCGTCTACAGCTTCGCCTCCCAGTACTCCGATGCCGGCCAGATCGGGCTCTACGTGGGGACGCGGGAGGACAACCTCGTCGAGTGCCTCGAGATCGCGGCGCGCGAGCTCGGCGACATCGCCTCGGGCAACGTCGGCGCGAGCGAGCTCGAGCGGGCGAAGGACAACCTGAAGGGCCGGATGCTGCTCTCCATGGAGTCGACCTCGAACCGGATGAGCCGGCTCGGCAAGGCTCTCGTCACCGGCACCGAGCTGCTCGATCTCGACGAGCTGATCGAGCGAATCGACGCGGTCTCGGCCGGCGACGTCGGCGACCTGGCGGCAGACCTCCTGCGAGCAGACCGGCTCTCGGCGGCAGGGATCGGGCCGAGCGAGGCGCGGTTCCGGGCCGCCGTGCAGCGGGTCAATCCCGCGCTCGTCGGCCGCGCCGCGGCATGAGGATCCTGCTCCACGGCCGGCGCGGCAAGGTGGGCTCCGTGCTCGGGCCTGCGCTCGAGGAGGCTGGGCACGAGCTCGTCGAGTCGACCGAGGGCGCCGATGCCGCCGTCGACTTCACGCGGCCGAACGCCGTGGAGGAGAACGTTCGGATCTGCCTCGAGGCCAGGGTTCCTTGCGTGATCGGCACCACCGGCTTCGACCACGAGCGCCTGGCCGCGCTCGCCCGAGTACACGGGCTTCCCGTCTTCCACGCGCCGAACTTCGCGTTTGGGGGCCTTCTGATGATGCGGTTCGCGGCCGACGCGATCAAGGTGATGCCGCACGCCGAGATCGTGGAGCTCCATCACGACGGGAAGCTGGATGCTCCCTCCGGCACCGCCAAGGCGACGGCCGAGCGAATGGGTGGCGACGTGCCGATCCACTCCGTCCGCCTTCCGGGGCTCGTCGCGCACCAGGAGGTGATCTTCGGCGGGCCGGGGGAGACGCTCACGATCCGGCACGACACCACCTCCCGCGAGGCGTTCGTCCCGGGCGTGCTCCTCGCGCTCGAGCGGATTCGCGGCCTGCCGCCGGGACTCACGATCGGGCTCGACGCGCTCTTGTGATCGAGTTCGTCGTTGGCGACCTCACGACCGCAGCAGGTCGACGCGATCGTCAACGCCGCCAACAGCTCGCTGCTCGGCGGCGGCGGCGTCGACGGTGCGATCCACCGGGCCGGCGGGCCCGAGATCCTGGCCGAGTGCCGGCTGCTCGGCGGCTGCGCCACGGGCGACGCCAAGGCCACGACCGCCGGCCGCCTCCCGGCACGCTGGGTGATCCACACGGTCGGGCCGGTCTGGCGCGGCGGGAACGAAGGCGAACCCGACCTGCTCGCCTCCGCGCACCGCCGCTCGTTCGAGGTGGCGCACCAGCTCGGAGCGCGGACGATCGCGTTCCCCGCGATCTCGTGCGGGATCTACGGCTATCCGGTCGAGCTGGCGGCGCCGGTCGCCGTCGGCGTCGCGTCGGAGCACGAGCAGGCGTTCGAGACGATCCGCTTTGTCTTCCTCGAAGAGCGCCTCCGAGGGACATTCGAGGGCGCGCGCTAAGCTCCAGGCGTGCCGGATCATCCCGAGCTCGGCGAGGTCCTGACCGCGATCGTGACGCCGTTCCGGCGCGACGGCTCGGTCGACCTGGAGAGCTTCCGGGCGCTCGCGCGCCACCTGACCGCGAACGGCTCCGATGGGCTCGTCGTCACGGGCACGACCGGCGAGTCGCCCACGCTCACGGACGACGAGCGCTTCGAGCTCTACGCGGCCGCACTCGACGAGGTCGGCGACCGCGCCACCGTCGTCGCCGGCACCGGCACCTACTCGACCGCGCATTCCGTCCACCTGACGAAGCGGGCGCACGATCTGGGCGTCGACGCGTTCCTCGTCGTGACGCCCTACTACTCGAAGCCGCCCGCGCGAGGCATCGTGGAGCACTTCAAGGCGATCGCCGCGGTAACCGACAAGCCGATCGTCGTCTACAACATTCCGGGCCGCGTGGTCCTCAACCTCGAGCCCGAGACGCTCGCCGAGCTCGCCGAGATCCCGAACGTGCAGGCCGTGAAGCAGGCAAACGACGATCTCGAGCAGGCGCGACGGATCGTCGAGCTCGGGCTTGCGCTCTACGCGGGCGACGACGACCTGGTGCTGCCGTTCCTCGAGCTCGGCGGCGTGGGCGGCGTCTGTGTCCATACGCACGTCGTCGGGCCGCAGGTGAAGGAGCTCGTCCGCCTCTGGCGCGCCGGGGAGCACGAGGCTGCACGCCGGCTCGATCGCGAGCTCGCGCCCTCGATCGAGCTGCTCCGGGTCGTGACGAACCCGATCGCGATCAAGGCCGCCTTGAATCTCCTCGGCCACGAGGTCGGCGGCCATCGGTTGCCGCTCGTCGAGCCGACGGACGACGAGCTCGCCGCCGTCCGCGACTGCCTCGCGCGGCTCGGGCTGCTCACACCCGCAGCGGCCTAGCCAGACATACACTCACTCGCGATGAACGGGATCCTCAGGATCGTGCCGCTCGGCGGGCTCGGCGAAGTCGGCAAGAACATGACCGTCTACGAGTACGGCAACGACATCGTGGTCGTCGACGCGGGCCTCGCGTTCCCGCGCGATGAGCACCTCGGCGTCGACCTCGTGCTCCCGGACATCTCGTACCTGCGCGACCGGCGGGTGCGCGCGGTCGTACTCACGCATGCGCACGAGGATCACGTCGGCGGCCTCCCGTACCTGCTCCGCCAGGTCGACTGCGACGAGGTGATCGCGACGAAGCTCACCCTTGGTCTGATCAAGTCGAAGCTCGACGAGCACGGGCTCGCGAGCGCGACTTCGCTGCGCGAGATCGAGCCGGACTCGCCGATCGAAGTCGGCTCGTTCAGGCTCGACTTCGTCCGCGTCGCCCACTCGATCCCGGACTGTGTCGCGATCGTGCTCGAGACCGAAGCCGGCCGGGTCGTCCACACGGGCGACTGGAAGCTCGACCACACGCCCGTCGACGGCCTGAAGACCGACGTCGGCCGGCTCGCGAATCTCGGCAACCAGGGTGTCGATCTCCTCCTCGGGGACTCGACGAACGCGGAACGGCCCGGGATGACCGGCTCGGAGCGCCTCGTCGGCGAAGGCTTCAAGCAGCTCATTCCCGTGCGCACCGGCCGGATCCTGATCGCCTCGTTCGCGTCGAACATCCACCGGATGCAGCAGGCGATCGAGGTCGCGGTGCAGGTGAACCGCAAGGTCGCGATCGTTGGGCGCTCGATGCGGAAGAACCTGAACATCGCGCGGCAGCTCGGCTACCTCGACGTCTCGGACGACGTCCTCGTGAAGCCGCAGGACGCGATGTCGCTGCCTCCCGGCGAGGTGATGATCCTCTGCACCGGGAGCCAGGGCGAGCCGATGTCGGCGCTGACGCGGATCGCCTACGGGGATCACCCGTCGATCGGCGTCGAGCGCGGCGACACCGTGATCCTCTCCGCGCGCCCGGTCCCCGGGAACGAGCTCCGCGTCCACGACTCGATCAACCGGCTCGCGAGGGCGGGCGCCGAGGTGCTGCACGAGGAGATCGCGCCGGTTCACGTCTCCGGGCACGCGAACTCGGAGGAGCTGCGGACGATGATCGCGCTCCTGCGGCCGAAGGCGGTGATGCCGATCCACGGGGAGTACCGGATGCAGGCGGCGCACGCGAAGCTTGCACTCCAGGCGGGCGTGCCGGCGGCTGGGATCGTGATGGCCGAGAACGGCTCGGTCGTCGAGTTGTCGAAGAGCGGCGTCCGGCTCCTGCCCGAGAAGATCGAGTCGGGTGTGACCTTCGTCGACGGTCTCGGAGTTGGCGACGTCAAGGACGTCGCGCTGCGCGATCGCCGCCGGCTTTCGGAGGACGGCGTGCTGATCATCGTCACGACGCTCGCCGGCTCGAACGGCGGCACCGCGCCGCCGGAGCTGATCGCGCGCGGGTTCGGCGAGTCGGAGGAGCTGCTCGACGAGCTGCGCGACGAGGCGACGCGCGTGCTCGAGGAGCTCGAGGCGGACGACATCCGCGAGATCAAGCTGTTGCAGGAGCACCTGCACGACTCCGTGGGCCAGATCGTCTACGACCGAACGCGCCGCCGGCCGATGATTCTCCCCGTGATCATCGAAGTCTGAGCCGTGGCTGACTGGCCCGACATCCTGGTCCGGCACGCGCCGAGCGAGCTGACCGCGCGCCGGCTGATCTCCCAGCTGCGGGCCGCCGAGGTGTCGGCGCTCGCGTTCTGCCGGCTGCTCGAGCGGTGGGGCAGGGGAGACGCCGAGCCTGCGACCGCGGGTGGCCGCGAGGCCGCGCTGCGTCACGCCGCCGATCGTGTGGAGACCGCGCTCGCCGGGCTCGAGACGCCGCTCGGCCGCTACCTGATCGAGCTCGAAGCAGACGAGGCTGAAGGTCGCTCCTGGTACTCCGGTCCCGGCGCAGGCGAGCTCGTCGAGTGGGCGCCGGTGCTGAGCCGCGCCGGCGTGACCGCCTGCCCGAACCGGGTCGCCGCCGCGTACCTCGAGCTGGCGGTGCTCGTCCGCGCGCTCCAGGGCCTGTCGGATAGCGCCCGGATGGAGACGACGCTCGACGCGTCCTCGCTCTGGGCGGGTCTCTTCGATCTTCGGGACACGCTGCTGGGCGCCACGGTCGACGATCTCCGCGCGATCGCCGCCTAGCTCGGAGAACGGCGTGGCGATCCCGATCATCCTCGACTGCGATCCGGGGCACGACGACGCGATCGCGCTTCTGCTCGCGCTCGCGAGCCCCGAGGTCGAGCTGCTCGGCGTCACGACCGTGCACGGGAACCAGACGCTCGACAAGACGACCGAGAACGCCCTCCGCGTGCTGGAGCTCGTCGGCCGCACCGACATCCCGGTGTCGCGCGGGGCGGACCAGCCGTTGCTGCGCGAGCTCCAGGTCGCGGCGCACGTGCACGGCGAGAGTGGGCTCGACGGCCCGGCTCTGCCGGAGGCGACCGCACAGCCCGTCGACGCTGCGGCGATCGACTTCATCGCCGGCCGGATTCGCCCGGGCACCGTGCTCGTGGCGGTCGGCCCGCTCACGAACATCGCGCTCTATCTCGAAGCCCACGGGACGGAGAACGTCGAGCGGATCGTGCTGATGGGCGGCGCGATCGCCGAGGGAAACATGACGCCTGCGGCCGAGTTCAACATCTGGGCCGATCCCGAGGCCGCGCATCGAGTCTTCCACTGCGGTCGGCCGGTGACGATGATCGGGCTCGACGTCACCCACCAGGCCCTGCTGACGCCCGCCTGGGCCGAGCGCTTTCGCGCCGCAGGCCGGATCGGCACCTTCGTCGCGGAGCTGGTCGAGTTCTTCAAGCGCTACCACGCTCACACCTACGGCTGGGACGGCGCCCCGATCCACGACGCGCTGGCGCTGGCGTATGTCCTCCGACCGGAGCTCGTCCACACGGAGCATCGCAACGTCGAGGTCGAGGCCACGTCGGAGCTCTGCCGTGGTCGAACGGTCGTCGACCTGTGGCGGCGTACGGAGCGTCCGGCAAACGCGGATGTCGGAGTGACGGTCGACGCCGACGCCTTTCTCGAGCTGCTGCTCGAGCGGATCGCGCGGCTCGGCTGATGCCGCCGGGGTTGCTCAGGATCGGGGTCGCGGCGATCGGCTCGGCCGCGGTCGCCCTCGGGCTCGTGGCGCTCCTCAACGGCCGGCTCGCCGGAATCGCGATCGCGGTCGGCGGCGCGGTGCTCGTCCTCTGGAGCGTCTACGGCCACAGGTTGCGGCCATGAGCGACGTGATGGTCTTCGTCGAGGTGCCACTCGGCTCGCGCAACAAGTACGAGGTCGACGCCGAGACCGGTCACATCGTCCTCGACCGGCGGCTCTTCACGTCGATGAGCTACCCCGCCGACTACGGCTACATCGAGGGAACGCTCGGCGAGGACGGCGACCCGCTCGATGCGCTCGTGCTCGTCGGCGAGCCGACCTTCCCCGGCTGCCGGATCCGGGTCCGCGTCGTCGGCGTCTTCCACATGACTGATGAGAAGGGCCCGGACGAGAAGGTGATCTGCGTGCCGCTCAAGGATCCGGCATGGATGCGGATCCACGACGTCCACGACATCCCGCCCGAGTTTCGCGACGAGATCGAGCACTTCTTCCAGGTCTACAAGGATCTCGAGGAAGGAAAGACGGAGACCCGCGGCTTCGGCAATCGCGCCGAAGCTGAGCGGATCATCGAGGAGGCGCGGCGGCGGGCGCCGTAGCCGCGGCGAGCACGGCGATCAGCGCGCAGAGGCCGACGACAGTCCAGAGCGCGAACGGCAGCGAGGTCGCGTCTGCGAGGAAGCCGAGGAACGGCGGGCCGACGAGGAAGGCCGAGTAGCCCACGGTCGACACGGCGGCGATCCCGGCACCGGGCGAGGACGTGCGGGCACCGGCGGCGCGGAAGACGGTGGGGACGACGGTGGCGAGGCCGGCACCGAGGCAGGCGAAGCCGAGCACGGCGATCGGCGCGGTCTGAACGACGAGCGCCGTCGCGAGGCCCACCGCGGCGAGTGCGCCCGACGCGCGCGTCAACCGCACCGAGCCCCAAGCGGCGGTGAGCCTGTCGCCGGCCAGCCGCCCGATCGTCATCGTCGCCGAGAACGCGATGAACGCCGCCGTCGCGGCGCCCTCGCCGGTCCCCACCGTGTCGTTCAGGTAGACGCCGCTCCAGTCGGCCGCCGCCCCTTCGGCGAACAGGACGGCGAAGGCGAGCACGGCAAGCGCGGCGAGCGCGGCCGTCGGGCGGCCGTAGACCGGCCCGGTCTCGACCCGATCGACGTCGCGCGAGAGGAGCGTCCGCCCCGACCAGGCCGCGATCGCGGCGATCACGACGGCCGCGCCGGTGAACTGGGCGAGCGGCTCGATCCCGGCAGCCGCCGCCAGGCCCCCGGCCACGGCTCCGGCGAGCCCGCCGAAGCTGAACGAGGCGTGGAAGGAGGAGAGAATCGGCCGCGCATACCGCTCCTCGACCGCGACGCCGTGCGCGTTCATCGCCAGGTCGAGCATTGCTCCCGCGCCGCCGAGCGCCGCGAAGGCGAGCCCGAGCCCGAGCAGCGAGGTCGCGAGCGCGGGCAGCGGAAGCGTCACGGCGACGGCGACGAGCGCGGCCCGGGTGACCCGACGGCTGCCGAGTCGTGCCGAGAGCCAGCCGGCAAGCGGAAGCGCCACGACCGCACCGGCCGCGACGCCGAACAGCGCGAGCCCGAGCTCCGACTTCGTCGCGTCGAGGCCGTCCTGGAGGGCCGGGATCCGCGCCACCCAGCTTCCGTACGACGCGCCGCTCGCGAAGAAGACGACGGTGACGGCGGTCCGGGCGGCGCGCGGCATCAGCCCACTCTGCCGATCGCCGACGACTGTTGTCCGCCAGCGTGCCCGGCGCGGGGGAGAGGGGTCCGGGTCAGAGCGTCGAACGGCCTTCTCATGGCCGCCAGGAAGAAGAAGCGACCGCTGAGGCCTCGCACCCCAGCTCGCGTCAAGAAGCGGAGGACGAAGCGCGGCGGCCCGAGCGCGCGCGGGCTTGCCCCGCACCACCATCCCGAGCTAGTCGGGCTCGGGCTCGTCGCGCTAGGGCTCTTCCTCGCGACGCTGCTCTACCTCGGCTGGGCGGGCGGGATCGTCGGCGAGCAGGTGGAGACGAGCCTGCGCGACCTGCTCGGCAGCGCTGCGTACGCGGTTCCCGTCGTCCTACTCGGGGTGGGCGGCCTGCTGCTCGGCCGAAGCTCTCTCGTCGATGTGAGACCCTTCCGGATCGGGCTCGCGGTGACCCTCGTCGGCCTGATGACGATGCTCGGGTCGCGGAACGGCGGCTTCGTCGGCGACGCCTTCGGGGGCGCGATCGCAGCCCTCCTCGGTGGCACAGGCTCGTTCCTCGTCGGCCTCACGGCCCTGCTCGCCGGCGCGCTCGTCCTCACGGGCGCCTCGACGGGGGCGCTCCTCCGCCACTCCGGGCATCAGCTCCGCCGAGCGGGGAGTGCCGCCCGGGAGCGGCTCGAGCGTGAGCGGCTCGAGCCCGAGCCGCGCGCGGTGCTCGCCCCGCCTCCCGAGCCGCCCGTGGACGTCGTCCACGACTACCCGGACGTGGTCTCGGCCGGGGAACCGCCGGCGCTCGAGGCACCGCCGCTCGCTCCCGACGACCCGACAGAGGAGAGCTGGCAGGAGCCGACGTTCGATGCCGACCGCCCGCCGGCGCAGTACGTCCTCCCGGACCGGAAGGTGCTGAAGCTCTCGCCGGCGGTGACGGGCGACACGACGAAGTCGAACGCGCGGACCGCCGAGGTGCTCGTGAACGCGCTCGCGAACTTCGGGGTCGAAGCGACGATCGTCGGTCAGATCGCCGGACCGAGGGTCACCCGCTACGAGCTCCAGCTCGCGCCGGGCACGAAGGTCTCGAAGGTGGCCGGGCTCAAGGACGACCTGAGCTATGCGCTCGCGACGACGGAGATCAGGATCCTCGCGCCGATTCCCGGCAAGCAGGCGGTCGGCGTCGAGGTGCCGAACCTCTCGCCGCGGATCGTCACGCTCGGCGACGTCTACGACGACCTGCCGGGCAGCGCGAGCCCGCTCGCCGTCTGGCTCGGCAAGGACATCTCCGGCAACGCCGTCTGGGCGGATCTGGCCCGGATGCCGCACATCCTGATCGCCGGCACGACCGGCTCGGGCAAGTCCGGCTGCATCAACACGATCCTGACCTCGATCCTGCTCCGCTCGACCCCGGACGAGGTGCGGCTGATCCTGATCGACCCGAAGCGGATCGAGCTCAACTACTACGAGTCGATCCCGCACCTCCTGACGCCGGTCGTCTCGAACCCGAAGGAGGCGAGCGCCGTCCTCACGAACGTCGTCGCCGAGATGGAGCGACGCTACGAGCGGCTCTCGATCGTCCGCGCCCGCAACCTGCCCGAGGCGAACCGTGCGTTCCGCGCGCGGGGGGAGGAGCCACTGCCGTATCTGCTGGTCGTGATCGACGAGCTGGCCGACCTGATGATGACGAGCCCGCAGATGGTCGAGGACGCGATCATCCGGCTGGCGCAGAAGTCGCGCGCGGTCGGGATCCACCTCGTCCTCGCGACCCAGCGGCCGTCGGTCGACGTGATCACGGGAATGATCAAGGCGAACGTGCCGAGCCGGATCGCCTTCGCCGTCTCGAGCATGACCGACTCGCGCGTGATCCTCGACGGCGCCGGCGCCGAGAGCCTGCTGGGGCAGGGCGACATGCTCTTCAAGCCGCTCGGGACGAGCCGGCTGCAGCGGGTCCAGGGCGCCTACGTGAGCGAGGACGAGGTCGCGCTTGTCGTCGAGCAGTGCCGCCACCAGCGCGAGCAGGAGCTCGACGCGTCGCTGCTCGAGGCGCCGGAGGCGCTCGCCGACGACGATCTCGACGCCCACGACGGCGACTTCGACCCCGACGAGGATCCCCTGCTCGAGAAGGCGATCGAGATCGTCGTCCAGACCCAGACCGCATCGGTCTCGCTGATCCAGCGCCGGCTTCGCGTCGGCTACACGCGGGCCGGCCGACTGATCGACATGCTCGAGCGGCGCGGGATCATCTCGGGCTACGAGGGCTCGAAGCCGCGCCGCGTGCTCGTCGACGAGGCCGAGCTCGAGCGCTTCGTCACCGCCTCGTAGGCCCGCCCGCCCGCCGCAAACGTAAGGATCTTTCTTTCTGCGCCAACTTGCGGTGTAATCAGGCGTCCAAGTCTCGCGGTGGTTGTGATTCCTAAGGAGGGTATGTGAAGGTACGCAAGTTCATGCTGCTCATCGCGGCAGCGCTCATCGCCGTCGTGACGCTCGTCGTCACCGGCACGAGTTCCGCCCGCCCGGCTGCTTCGGCAGCTTCGACTGCCTCGCCGGCGGCGACAGCCGCAGCGACGCAGGCCCCGGTCAAGGTCGCGCTCGTGACCGATGTCGGCGGGCTCGACGACCGCTCGTTCAACTTCCTCGCCAATAAGGGTCTCCAGGACGCGAAGAAGAAGCTCGGCGTCCAGGGCCGCGTCTTCATCTCGAAGCAGGCCGCCGACTACATCCCGAACCTGTCGACGGCGGCACGCCAGGGCTACAACCTGATCATCGGCGTCGGCTTCCTCATGGCCGAGCAGCTCGCGACGGTTGCGAAGGCGTTCCCGAACACGAAGTTCGCGATCATCGACAACACGCGGCCTCGCCAAGGGGCTGAAGGGCAACCCCACGAACGTCCGCGGCCTGCTCTTCCGCGAGCAGGAGGCCGGCTACCTCGTCGGCTATCTCGCCGCGAAGCAGATCACGGCGAAGCCGTTCGGCGGCAACCTCATGCTCGGCGCTGTCGGTGGGCGTCAAGATCCCGCCGGTCGACCGCTTCATCGCCGGCTACTACGAGGGCGCCAAGAAGGCGAACCCGAAGGTCAAGGTCGTGCACGCCTACTCGCAGGACTTCGTCGACCAGGCGAAGTGCAAGGAGCAGGCGCTGAACATGATCGCGAACGGTGCCGGCGCCGTCTTCCAGGTCGCAGGTAACTGCGGCCTCGGCGTGCTCTCCGCCGCGAAGGAGCGGGGCGTGTTCGGGATCGGCGTCGACGCCGACCAGGGCTACCTCGGCCAGCACGTGATGACGAGCGCGACGAAGAAGGTCGATGTCGCCGTGTACGGCACGATCGCCGCGGCGAAGAAGCTCGGTGCGAAGCTGCCCACCAACCGCGACGTGATCTTCAACGTCAAGAGCGGTGGAGTCGGCTACGGCAAGATCTCGAACCGGGTCTCGCCCGCTCTGAAGCTCCAGGTCGCAGCGATCCAGAGGCAGATCGTCAGCGGCAAGATCGTCGTGAGGGCGCAGGCGCCTCCGGCGACCACCGGCTAGTCGTTAGGCAGCTGTAAGGCCTCGGGAGGGGTGGGTTTCGAACCCGCCCCTCCCGGTACGGTTCCTGAGATGGCACGTCGTTCCCTGCTCCGGCTCTCGCTGCTCGCCGCGCTGGTCGCGGCGCTCGCGCTGCTCGCAGGCTGCGGCAGCGACGACGACGGCGGCGACGCGAGCGACACCACCGCGGCGCCGACACCGACCGAGACGAGCGCTCCGGCCGGTCCGTCGATCAAGGTCGGGCTCGTCACTGACATCGGCGGACTCGACGACCGCTCCTTCAACTTCCTTGCGAACCAGGGGCTCGAGCGCGCCGAAGGAGCAGCTCGGCGTCGAGGGACGCGTGCTCGTCTCGCGCGCCAACTCCGACTACGTGCCGAACCTCTCGTCGCTCGCGAAGCAGGACTACGACCTGATCGTCGGTGTCGGCTTCCTGATGGCGGAGTCGGTGGAGACGGTCGCCGAGCAGTTCCCCGAGATCAACTTCGCGATCATCGACTTCTCGCAGGCGGCGATGGAGTCGAAGCCCGCGAACGTGCGCGGGCTCCTCTTCAAGGAGCAGGAGGCGGGCTACCTGGTCGGCTATCTCGCCGGGCTGCTGGCTGCCGAGTCCGCCGGGGCGAATCAGACGATCAGCTCGGTCGGCGGCCAGAAGATCCCGCCGGTGGATCGCTACATCGCGGGCTTCCAGGCTGGAGCCAAGAAGGCCAACGCTCGCGTCAAGACGCTGAACGGCTACTCGCAGGACTTCGTCGACCAGGCGAAGTGCAAGGAGATCGCGCTCAACCAGATCGCCCGCGGCTCCTCGGTCGTCTTCCAGGTCGCCGGCCAGTGCGGCCTCGGAGCGCTGAACGCCGCCAAGGAGAAGAACGTGAGCGGGATCGGCGTCGACGCCGACCAGGGCTACCTCGGCGACCACGTGGTCACGAGCGCGCTCAAGAAGGTCGACGTCGCCGTCTTTCAGACGGTCCAGGCGGTGCAGGACGAGAGCTTCGCGGGCGGCGAGGACTCCGTCTTCGACGTCGCCTCGGGCGGGGTCGGTCTCGGCGAGATCGCGGCCAGCGTCCCCGCGGAGGTCGTGACGAAGGTGAAGCGCGTCCAGGAGCAGATCGCCGCCGGCGAGCTCACGGGCATTCCCGAGACCGTCGGCGGCTCGTAGCTCGTCTCGCAGCGTCCGCTCCTGCGGATGCTCGCCGCGCGAGAGGGTTACGATCGCTCGGTGGACGACGAGCGGTCAGTTGTTCTCGAGCTTCGCGGGATCACGAAGCGCTTCCCGGGCATCGTTGCCAACGACGACGTCAGCCTCGACCTCAGGCGGGGCGAGGTTCACGCGCTCCTCGGCGAGAACGGGGCGGGCAAGTCGACGCTGATGAACGTCCTCTACGGGCTCTACACGCCCGAGGAGGGAGAGATTCGGATCAAGGGCACGCCGACGCGGATGAGCTCGCCCAGCGACGCCATCGAGGCCGGGATCGGGATGGTGCACCAGCACTTCATGCTGATCCCGGTGATGACGGTGGCGGAGAACATCGTCCTCGCGAACGAGCCGACGCGCGAGAAGGTGTTCCTCGACTACGACGCGGCCGCACAGCGGGTGCGCGATCTCTCCGACGCGTTCAAGTTCAGGATCGACCCGACCGCGCGCGTCGAGGACATCACGGTCGGCCAGCAGCAGCGGGTCGAGATCCTGAAGGCGCTCTACCGGAACGCCGACATCCTCATCCTCGACGAGCCGACTGCGGTGCTCACGCCGCAGGAGGCGCAGGAGCTGTTCGAGATCCTCGGGACGCTGACGCGCGAGGGCATGTCGGTCATCTTCATCAGCCACAAGCTGAACGAGGTGACCGAGATCGCCGACCGGATCACCGTCCTGCGCCGCGGCAAGAAGATCGAGACGCTGCCGGCTGCGGGTGCGACCGAGGAGAGCCTCGCGCGGCTGATGGTCGGCCGCGAGGTGCTGCTGCGCGTGGAGAAGAGCGCGTCGACGCCGGCCGCGCCGCTGCTCGAGATCCACGACCTGCATGTGACCGACGACCGCGGGATCGAGAAGGTGCGGGGACTCTCGCTCGAGGTCCGAGGCGGCGAGATCGTCGGGCTCGCCGGGGTGGACGGCAACGGCCAGACGGAGCTGATCGACGCGATCGCGGGCCTTCAGCGCACGGATTCCGGTCGGGTCCTCGTCGGCGGCGAGGACATCACGAACAAGAGCGCCAAGCACTGCCTCGATGCGGGGCTCGGGCACATCCCGGAAGACCGGCAGCGCCGGGGGCTCGTGCTCGACTTCTCGCTGGCCGAGAATCTCGCGCTCCACGACTACGACTCGCCGCCGGCTTCGCGGCTCGGCTGGCTCTTCCCGAAGCGGCTCGTGGCACGGGCGCAGAGGCTGCTCCAGCAGTTCGACGTCCGCGGCGGCGGCCCGCAGACGCGGGCGGCCGGGCTCTCGGGCGGGAACCAGCAGAAGGTGGTGCTGGCGCGCGAGATCGACCGGAATCCGAGCGTCTTGATCGCGGCGCAGCCGACGCGCGGCCTGGACGTCGGCGCGATCGAGTTCGTCCATCGCCGCCTCGTCGAGGAGCGCGACGCGGGTCGCGCCGTCCTCCTCGTCTCGCTCGAGCTGGACGAGATCCTCTCGCTCTCCGACCGGATCCTCGTCATCTACGAGGGTGAGATCGTGGGCGAGTTCGCCCCGGGCGTCTCCGAAGAGGAGCTCGGCGTCGCGATGACCGGCGGCGGCCGGAAAGAGGCGGCGTGAGGGATCAACGGAGGTCGGCTCGTGACCGTCCAACCGAAGGTTGGCTCGTGACCGAGGGCCCGAGCGCGACTCCTCCGGAGGGCGGCGGCAAGGTCGAGAACCCGCGCCAGGGCGGCGACTACGCCCCGAGCGTCGCCACCCGGCTCGCGATGCAGCCAGAAGGCAGGCGGGATCGCGGTGCCGTTGCTGACGACGCTCCTCGCGTTCTTCATCGGCGGCCTCGTCGTGCTCGTGACGACCGGGAAGAACCCGCTCACGACCTACAAGGCGATCTTCGAGGGCTCCGGGCCTCAACTGGTTCCTCGAGGTGGGCTCGTACGAGATCGGGATCCCGTTCACCGAATCGCGCGTCTGGTTCCCGTGGGACACGTCGTTCGACTCCTTCGCGGCGCTGAACCTCCAGCAGACGCTGATCGCCTACGTGCCGCTCGTCCTCACCGGGCTCGCGGTCGCGTTCGCCTTCCGCTGCGGGATGTTCAACATCGGCGGCCAGGGCCAGTACCTCGTCGGCTCGATCATGGCCGTCTGGGTTGGCTCGGAGTTGCCGAGCCTCCCCGGGCTCCTGCACATCCTGCTCGCGGTCGTCGCGGGCGCCCTCGTCGGCGCAGCCTGGGCCGGGATCGCCGGGCTCCTGAAGGCGACGGTCGGAGCACACGAGGTGATCTCGACGATCATGCTCAACTACATCGCGCTCTGGGTCGGGCGTCTTCTTCTTCGGGCTCGGCGGCCCGCTCCAGAACGACAACCCGGGCGGCGAATCCGTGCCCGTCTCCAACGACGTCCTCGACGAGGCGAAGCTGAACGTCTTCTGGGGCGATCCGCTGCTCCAGGGCCTCCACGTCGGCTTCTTCGTCGCGCTCGCGGCGCTCGTCGTCTACTGGATCACGCTGAACCGGACGACGCTCGGCTACGAGGTGCGGGCCGTCGGGTTCAACCCGGAGGCCGCACGCTACGGCGGGATCTCGGTCTCGCGGAACTACGTGCTCGCGATGGGGATCTCCGGCACCTTCGCCGGGCTCGCCGGGGCACTCGACATCCTCGGCTGGCAGTTCCGCCTGAACACGAACGACATCCTCACCTCCACGGTCGGCTTCACCGGGATCGCGGTTGCCCTGCTCGGGCGGAACACGGCGGTCGGCGTCAGCCTGTCCGCCCTGCTCTTTGCGGCCCTGACCGTCGGGACCTCGACCCGCAACCTCGATCCAGAGATCTTCCGGCCGGAGCTCGCCTCGAACCTGACCACCATGATCCAGGGTCTCGTCGTGCTCTTCGTCGGCGCCGACGTCCTCATCCTCTACCTGCTCGGAACCCGCCGACGGGCGCGGCAACGACACGCGAGGGTGCAGGAATGATCGAGCGCCTGCTCGCGCGCCTGCCGCGCGGAGCGCGTGCAGTCGCCGTCGCTCGGCATCCTCGCCGGTCTCGCGGCGTTCTGGCTGACGCTGCCGCCGTTGCACGTCCGCACGCCGATCTTCTCGGTCCTGCTCGGGCTCGTGGCGATCGGGCTCGGCTGCTACGCCGTCGCGCGCGACGCCAAGCGTCTGGGCTGGGGCGCCATCGTCGCCGGGGCGGCGGGCATCGGGTTCGGCTATCTCGCGACCCGGTCGAGCGTCGCCCATCTCGACCAGGTCGTCGTCTGGTCGGCGCTCTTCGCCGCCATGCTCCGCTACGCGACCCCGCTCGCGTTCGCGGCGATGGGCGGGATCTTCTCGGAGCGCAGCGGGGTCACGAACATCGGGCTCGAGGGAATGATGCTCTCCGGCGCCTTCTTCGGGATCCTCGCCGCCGACAAGCTCGAGTCGTGGCAGCTCGGGCTCGGGGTCGCCGCGCTCTCCGGCGCCCTCTTCGCGCTCGTGCACGCGTTCTTCGCGATCCACCTGCGCGCGGACCAGATCGTCGGCGGATTCGCGATCAACTTCCTGGCGCTCGGCGTGACGGGCTACCTGTTCATCGACATCTACGGCGGCGAAGGGACACCCCCGGACATCCCGGAGATCCCCGACGTCCACCTCTCGTTCCTCGAGGACTGGTACTTCGTCGGCCCGATCCTCGGCCAGCTCAACCTGATGATCTGGCTCGCGCTCGCAACCGTCGTCCTCTCGTGGCTCGTGCTCTTCAAGACCCCGATCGGCTTGCGCCTTCGAGCTGTCGGCGAGCATCCGCGCGCGGCCGACACGGTCGGGATCTCGGTCTACCGGATGCGCTACGCGGCGGTCGTGCTCTCGGGCGCGCTCGCCGCGCTCGGAGGCGCGTACCTCTCGATCGGCTTCGTCAACTCCTTCAACCAGAACATGACCGCCGGACGGGGATTCATCGCGCTCGCCGTCGTGATCTGCGGCAACTGGCGACCGTTCCAGGCCGCCGCGTTCGCGCTTCTCTTCGGCTTCTCGAGTGCGCTTGCCCAGCGCCTGCCGGCGTACTCGGAGTCGGCGGCGGTGCTCTTCCAGGCGCTTCCGTACGTGCTGACGCTGATTGCGGTCGCCGGCGTGATCGGCCGCTCGATCCCGCCCGCCGCGGTTGGTCGTCCCTACCAGAAGCAGTAACGGGGCTCCGCGGCCCGGCAGCGCCTGGCTCGCCGTCCTCGTCGGCCTGCTCTCGCTGGCCGCCCTGCCGGCAGCGATCGTCGCGACCCGCTGGTCCGAGGCGTACGAGCTGATCGACTCGGCGGCGGCGATTCCGGCGGCGATCCTGCTGGGGATCGTCGCGATCGTGCTGGCCCGCCGCGCCCGGTCGCGAGGTCAGCGGTCGCTCGCTGGAGCACGGCCGTCGCGCACAGCTCGCGTCGGCCGGTTCCTCGGTGTCACCGGGCTCCTCATCGGGATCACCGGCGCGATGGCGATCGGCGTCTTTCTGATCCTGTCGGCGGTCGATTAGGAAGGCGTCGCAGCCCCGGGTACCATCCCTGCGTGTTCGAGATCGGAAACAGCCTCCGTGAGGCTCGCCTTCGCCAGCAACTCGAGTTTCCGGAGGCCGAGCACGGGACGAAGATTCGCTCCAAGTACCTGCGCGCCCTCGAGGAGGAGCGGTTCGAGGTGCTTCCCTCGCACACCTACGTCAAGGGCTTCCTGCGCTCGTACGCCGAGTATCTCGGGCTCGACGGCCAGCTCTACGTGGACGAGTACAACTCGCGCTTCGTCGTCGGCGACGAGGACCTGCCGCTCCGCACCCGCCGCGTGCCGGCCGCTCGGCGCCGCCGGAACGAGCGCCGCGAGTCGAACGTGGTCCTGCTCGCGCTCGTCTCGATCGGGATCCTGACCGCGCTCGTGATCGCCGCCTGGCGCTTCGGAGGTGCGGAGCCTCAGAAGGTCCGCGGCCTGCAGCCCGCGGCGACCACCGAGCGCTCGACACCGGCTCCGGCTCCAACGTCGCAGCCCGAAGGCACTGCCCGGCTCGAGGTGATCGCGACCAGGGGAGATTCATTCGTCGTCGCCCGGCGGAGCAGCGCGATCGGGAAGGTCGAATACAGCGGCACCGTCGAGCAGGGCCAGAAGCAGCGGTTCGTCGGCAAGCTCCTCTGGATCCAGGTGCGCTCGCCCGGCAACGTCGTCGTCAAGCGGAACGGGAATCGCGTCAAGCTCCCGGCTGCGGCGAAGACCCGCGGTGTCTTCGTCACCGCCAAGCGCATCTTCGTCGCCGATCCCGATTAGCTCGGCCCGAGTGAGCCGCCGGCGCCCCCGCGCGGTCGTCGTCGTGACGGGGAGCGAGCTCGTGCGCGGCGAGCGAACCGACCTGAACGGCCCGTTCCTCGCTCGGTCGCTGCTTGCGCTCGGGCTGGAGCCGGCCAGGATCAACATCGTCGGCGACGACCCGGGCGAGCTCGAGTCGGCCGTCCGAGAGGCTGTTGCCGACGCGGCGCTCGTCGCCGTCTCGGGCGGGCTCGGCCCGACGCACGACGACCGCACGGTGGAGGTCGTGGCGCGCGTCGCCGGCCTCGAGCTCGAGGTGCGACCCGAGCTCGAAGCCGAGATCGAGTCCGTCTCCCGAGCGGTCGCCGAGCGGATGCGCCGCGCCTACACCGACTTCTCGGCCGGCGTTCGCAAGCAGGCGACCGTGCCGGTGGGTGCGATCTCGCTCGGGCTCGCCGGAACCGCACCGGGGCTCGTCGTCGAGGTGGGGGAGACGCCGGTCGTCGTCCTCCCGGGGCCGCCCTCGGAGCTTCAGCGGCTCTGGCCGAACGCGCTCGCGACGGTTCTCGTCCGGCGCGTCCTCGACGGCGGCGAGCCTCCGCTGCGACGGACACTGCGGCTCTTCGGAGCAGGCGAGTCGACGGTAGCGCAGGCATTCGCCGAGGCGGGAGGCGACGGCGACGGGGTGGAGGCGACGATCTGCGCGCGCGACTTCGAGGTCGTCGTCGAGATCCTGGCCGAGCCCGGAGCCCACGAGCGCGCCGAGCGGCTGACCTCGACGCTCGGCGAGCGGCTCGGGCGCTACCTCTACTCCGACGACGGGCAGACGGTCGAGGAGGTCGTCCTCCAGCTCTGCCGCGACCGCGGTCTCACACTCGCCACGGCCGAATCCTGCACCGGCGGCCTGATCGTGGCGCGGCTGACCGCGATTCCCGGCTTCAGCGCGACGACGCTGGGCGGGATCGTCGCCTACTCCAACGAGCTCAAGGAGCGGGAGCTCGGGGTGTCGGCCGAGTTGATAGCCGAGCACGGCGCGGTTTCGGCAGAGGTCGCCGAGGCGATGGCGCACGGGGCCCGCGAACGGCTGGGAGTCGACGTCTCGGTGGCGGTGACGGGGATCGCCGGCCCCGGCGGCGGCACCGAGGAGAAGCCGGTCGGGCTCGTCTACTTCCACGCCGTCTCGCCGGAGGGCGGCAAGGGCTCCTCGTTCAGCTTTCCGGGCGACCGCGACTCGATCCGCCGGCGCTCCGCTGTCGCCGCTCTTCACCTCGTCCGGCGGCTCCTGACGCAGAGTTGACACAGAGTCGTGACGAAGCTGGATCGGATCGGCGACTAGCGTAGGCACATGCCGTCCGATCCGACTGCTTTGCTTCTCAGTCCGCGTCGCTGAAACACCGAAGCTTGGAGGCCAAGACCATGAATCGCGAGGAAGCTCTCGACGTCGCCCTCGGGCAGATCGAGCGTACGTTCGGAAAGGGCTCGGTCATGAAGATGAGCGACTCGGCCCAGGTGTCGATCGGAGCAGTCTCGACCGGCTCGCTCTCGCTCGATCTCGCCCTCGGGATCGGCGGCCTGCCCCGGGGTCGCGTCGTCGAGATCTACGGCCCCGAGAGCTCGGGGAAGACGACGCTCGTCTACCACGTGATCGCCGAAGCGCAGCGCCGCGGCGGGATCTGCGCCTTCATCGACGCCGAGCACGCGATGGATCCGACCTATGCCAAGAACATCGGGGTCAACGTGGACGAGCTGCTCGTCTCCCAGCCGGACACCGGCGAGCAAGCGCTCGAGATCACCGAGCTGCTCGTTCGCTCCGGCGCGCTCGACGTCGTCGCGGTCGACTCGGTCGCGGCTTTGACCCCGAAGGCCGAGATCGAGGGCGAGATGGGGGACACCCACGTCGGTCTGCAGGCGCGGCTGATGAGCCAGGCGCTGCGCAAGCTCGCCGGCACGCTCAACCGCACCGACACGATCTGCCTCTTCACGAATCAGCTGCGAGAGAAGATCGGCGTCATGTTCGGCAGCCCGGAGACCACTCCCGGCGGCCGGGCGCTCAAGTTCTACTCGTCGGTCCGGCTCGACATCCGCCGGATCGAGACGCTGAAGGACGGCGCCGAGGCCTACGGCAACCGCGCCCGCGTCAAGGTGGTGAAGAACAAGGTCGCGCCGCCGTTCAAGCAGGCCGAGTTCGACATCATCTACGGCAGCGGAATCTCCTGGGAGGGGACGGTGCTCGAGGTGGGCATCGAGCGCAAGATCGTCCAGAAGTCCGGCTCCTACTTCAGCTTCGGCGACGAGCGGCTCGGCCAGGGCAGGCAGAACGCCACCGCGTTCCTCAAGGAGCATCCGGATCTCGTGCAGCAGATCCTCGCGAGGATCCAGGCCGAGGCGCCGCCGGAGCAGATCGTCTCGGCTCGCCTGTTGCCGAGCCTCGCCGCCGAGCAGGCGGCTGCGGCCGTCGACGAGCAGATCGAGTCCGATGCGAAGGCATCAGCGGCGTAGTCCCGGTGGGCGAGCCGCGACCGGCCGTCGAGACCGCTCTGCGGGCGCTTCGCGCTCGTGATCGCTCCGTATCCGAGCTCGAGTCGCGCCTGCAGCGACGCGGGGTCGGCTCGACCGAGCAGCGCGAGACGCTCGAGCTGCTCTCACGCCTCGGCTATGTCGACGACGAGCGGTTCGCTCGATCGCGCGCGGAATCGCTCGCGCGTCGGAACTGCGGCGACGAGATGATCCGGGCCGACTTGGAAGGTCGGGGCGTCTCGGCCGGATTCGTCGACGCCGCGCTGGCGGGGCTCGAGTCCGAGCGGGAGCGCGCCGAGCGAATCGTTGCGAGCAGAGGCCGCAGCGCGAAGACGGCGCGGTTCTTGGCGGCGCGTGGCTTCTCGGACGACTCGGTCGAGACCGTCGTTGCGCCGGAGGAGGTCGAAGCAGTAGACTGACCGGGCTTCCATCCGACGTTTTTCCTGCATACCGCGCTTTTCCGAAACTGGCTCGAAACGTGTCCACGAATCCCCTGAAATCCAAGCTTCCCCTCGAACTGAAGGAGCCGCCGGCGTTCGCGTGAGCTGACGCGGAGACCGGAGCGGCGGCCCGCAGGCCGAGCGCCGGATGTGAGCAGCCGCGCTCCTTGAGAGCGCGGGCAATCGAACCCTCTTCCCGGGAGGTCGGGCGGTCATGCTCACGGTCATCGCGGCGCTCGTCGGACTCCTTGCCGGAGCCGCGCTCGCGGCAGGGTTCCTGATCCTGCGCAGCGGCTCGCGCGTGCATGTGGTCGAGCGAGAGGCCGAGGCGATTCGCCGGGAGACGCAGATCGAGGCGCGGGAGCGCGCCGTTCGGCTGCGAACCGAGATCGAGGACGAGGTCCAGGCGCGGCGGCTCGAGATCGCCAAGGTCGAGGAGCGAGTGCAGTCGTGGGAGCGCGAGCTCGAGCAGAAGCAGACGGAGACGACGCGGCGAGAGCAGGGGCTCGCGGATCGAGAGATTCACGTCCGAGAGCTGCAGGAGGAGCTCAAGTCGGCGAAGAGCGAGGCGATCAAGGAGCTCGAGCGCGTGGCCGGCCTCACGCTCGCCGACGCAAAGCACCACCTCCTCGAGCGCTCTGAGGACATGATCCGGCACGAGCTGGCGCGCACCGTCCGGCAGCTCGACGAGGAGGCGCGCGTCGAGGCCAAGCGCCGCGCCCGAAATCTCGTGGCCGACGCGCTGCAGCGAGTCGCCGCGAGCCACACGGCCGAGACCACCGTCAGCGTCGTCGAGCTGCCCTCCGACGACATGAAGGGCAGGATCATCGGTCGCGAGGGGCGGAACATCCGCGCTCTCGAGCACCTCACCGGCGTCGACTTCATCGTCGACGACACCCCGCAGGCCGTGGTGCTCTCGTCGTTCGACGGGCTCAGGCGCGAGGTGGCGAAGATGACGCTCGAGAAGCTGATCGAGGACGGGCGGATCCACCCAGCGCGGATCGAGGAGATGTACTACAGCTCGAAGGCCGAGCTCGAGGAGCACGTCCGCCTCGCCGGGGAGCAAGCGGTGTTCGAGGCGCACTGCGGTGACCTGCACGAGGAGGTCGTGAAGGTGCTCGGTCGGCTCCGCTACCGGACGAGCTACGGGCAAAACGTGCTCAAGCACACGCTCGAGGTCGTCCACCTGGCGGGGATCATGGCGAGCGAGCTCGGCGCCAGCGTCAAGACGGCGAAACGGGCGGCCCTCCTGCACGATCTCGGCAAGGCGATGACCCACGAGGTCGAGGGCTCGCATGCGTTGATCTCGGCCCAGTGGGCGAAGCGCTACGGCGAGAGCCAGGGCGTCGTCCACGCGATCGAGGCGCACCATCACGAGGTGCAGCCGCAGACCGTGGAGGCGGTGCTGCTGATCGCCGCCGACGCGATTTCCGCCTCCCGGCCGGGCGCGCGGGGCGAGAGCCTCGAGCACTACATCAAGCGCCTCGGCGCCCTCGAGGAGATCGCGACCCAGAAGCCGGGTGTCGCAAAGGCCTACGCGCTTCAGGCCGGGCGCGAGATCCGGGTGATGGTCGAGCCGGCCGAGGTGGACGACGACGCCGCGATCCTGCTCTCACACGAGATCGCTCGGGAGATCGAGGATCAGCTCGAATATCCGGGCCAGGTGAAGGTGATCGTGATTCGTGAGAGTCGGGCGATCGAGGTCGCGAAGTAGTGGAAGCGACGGCGGCCGCTCGCCGGTGGGCGGATGTCTGGAGTCGGGCCTGGCCACGCGCCGACACCGACGCAATCGCAGCGCTCTACGCCGACGACGCGGTCTTCTACTCCCACCCGTTTCGAGCGCGCCAGACACCCGCCGAGTACGTCGCCTGGGCGTTCGGCGAGCAGGCGGCGGCCGAATGCCGCTTCGGCGAGCCCGTGGCGGCGGACGATCGTGCGGCTGTCGACTGGTGGGCGGTGATCACCGACCGGGACGGCAGTCGGCAGACCGTGGCCGGCACCTCGCTCCTCCGGTTCGACGCCGACGGCCTCGTGGTCGAGCAACGCGACGCCTGGGCCGACGAGGCCGGCCGGCGCGAGTTGCCCGACTGGGCTCCGGGCTAGACTGACCCGCTGATGAAGCGGTACCACGTGACCACGTTCGGTTGCCAGATGAACGCCCACGATTCGGAGCGGATCAAGGGGATGCTCGAGTCGCTCGGGCTCGGCGAGGCGCCGTCCCAGGACGGGGCGGACGTGCTCGTCTTCAATACCTGCACGATTCGCGAGAAGCCCGACACGAAGCTCGCCGCGTACCTCGGCGAGGCCGGCGCCCGGAAGCGGCAGAACCCCGAGCTCGTCGTCGCTGTGGGCGGCTGCTACGCCGAGGCACAGCGCGAGCGGATCTTCGAGCTCTACCCCCAGGTCGACGTCGCCTTCGGGCCGGGGTCGATTCCGCATCTGGGCGAATGGATCGGAGCCGGGGGCCACGCTCCCCGAGGCCGCTTCGGCACGCACGAGCACTTCGCCGGCGACCTTCCGATGCACCGCGAGCGCGCCTTCAGCGCCTGGGTTCAGGTCTCGATGGGGTGCAACTCGAAGTGCGCCTACTGCATCGTCCCCGCGGTCCGGGGGCGCGAGCAGAGCCGCAGACCGGGCGAGATCGTCGCCGAGGTGACGCGGCTGGCCGCCGACGGGGTCAGGGAGATCACCCTGCTCGGCCAGAACGTGAACTCCTGGGGTCGCGATCTCCGACCTGCCCTCGACACGGAGTTCGGCGAGCTCCTGCGCGCCTGCGACGCGGTGGAGGGAATCGAGCGGATCCGCTTCACGAGCCCGCACCCGAAGGACTTCCGCGAGCCGGTGATCGCGGCGATTGCCGAATGCGACGCAGTCTGCGAGCACATCCACCTGCCGCTCCAGTCCGGCTCGCCGCGGATCCTGAAGGCGATGCGGCGGACCTATGACGCCGATCGCTATCTCAGGCTCGTGGCCAGGCTCCGCGAGGCGATCCCGGATCTCGCGCTTGGCACCGACCTGATCGTCGGCTTTCCCGGCGAGACCGATCTCGACTTCGAGCAGACACTCGAGCTGGTCGAGACCGTCGGCTTCGACAGCGCCTTCACCTTCATCTACTCGCCGCGGCAGGGGACGGAGGCGGCGACGATGCCGGATCAGGTGCCGGACGAGCTCAAGCACGAGCGCCTGGAGCGGCTTGTCGACCTCGTCCAGCGAATCGCCGCCGAGCGGAACGCCGAGCGCGTCGGGCGTGTGGAGGAGGTGCTCGTCGAGGGATCGAGCCGCACCGACGCCAGCGTGCTGCGCGGGCGCACGCGCCGGAACACGACCGTCAACTTCGCCGGCGCAGCGACGCCCGGGGAACTCGTCGACGTCCTGATCGAAGGCTCGAGCTCGACGACGCTCAGGGGCATCGAGCGCGCCGCGGTCGCAGCGTGAAGGTTCTCGTCACAGGGTCGTCCGGCCAGATCGGGACGAATCTCGCGCTCCGCCTCCAGGCCGACGGCCACGACGTCTTCGGGATCGACAAGCGCCAGAACACGTGGCTCGACGGCGACGAGTTCCGCTACCTCCTCCAGGATCTCTCGGGCCACTATCCGGCGTTTCCGGGCGGGATCGGCGGCGTCGAGTATCCCGAGACCGACCTCGTCGTCCATCTCGCCGCTCACGCGAAGGTGCACCAACTCGTGGCCGAGCCGCACCGCGCGCTCGAGAACCTGATGATGACCTTCAATGTGCTCGAGTTCTGCCGGCAGGGACGGATCCCGATCGTCTTCTCCTCGACCCGGGAGGTCTACGGCGACGTTCATCGCTTCGAGGGCTACGCGGAGGCGACCGCCGACTTCGCCTTCACGGAGAGCCCGTACTCGGCATCGAAGATCGCGAGCGAGGCGTTCATCTACGCCTACGCGCGCTGCTACGGCCTCGACTACCTCGCGTTCCGGTTCTCGAACGTCTACGGCCGTTACGACAACGACCTCCACCGGATGACGCGGGTGCTGCCGCTCTTCATCCACCGGATCACGCGCGGCGAGCCGATCGTGATCTACGGCCCGGAGAAGGTGCTCGACTTCACCTACGTCGACGACTGCGTGGACGGGATCGCACGCGGGATCGAGGCTCTGGCGGACGGGCGCGTCGCGAACGAGACGATCAACCTCGCCTACGGCGAAGGGAACACGCTCGTCCGTGCGGCTGAGCTGATCGGCGCTGCCCTCGATCTCGAGCCGCAGATCGAGACCGCTCCGGCTCGGCTGGGAGAGGTGACGCGCTACGTCGCCGACATCAGCAAGGCGCGCGACCTCTTCGGCTGGGAGCCGCGAACCCCGCTCGACGCCGGCATCCCCGCCTCGGTCGCGTGGTTCCTGGAGCATCGTGCTTCGCACCCCGAGGAGGATCGGCTCGTCGAGAGCGAGGGTGCCGGCGCGGGGTGGAAGACGCTGGCGACAGAGCCCGCCTAGATGCGCGAGCGGACTCTGGCCTGGGAGGGCTGTCTCAACGTCCGGGATCTCGGCGGACACCCGACCGAGGACGGCGGCGAGACGCTCTGGGATCGCGTGATCCGCGCCGACAGCGTCCATTCGCTCACGGACAAGGGGTGGGAAGCCCTCGCCGCGGATGGCGTTGCGACGGTCGTCGATCTGCGCTCGCACGGCGAACGGGCCGACGATCCGCGGCGCGAGCTCGGGCTGGAGGTCGTCCACGTCCCGCTGCTTGCCGAGGAGGGCGATCCTGTCTACCGGAAGATCGACGCGATGGCGAAGACGGCCCTCGACGGCGCCGACGCGACCCGTCTCTTCTATCTCGAGGTGCTGCGGCGGTGGAACGAGCGCTTTGCAGCGGCGTTCGCGGCTGTCGCCGCTGCCCCGTCGGGAGCTGTCGTCGTCCACTGCGCTGTCGGCAAGGATCGCACCGGGCTGATCAGCGCGCTCCTGCTTCGGCTCGCCGGGGTGTCGATCCGCGATATCGCGGACGACTACGCGCTCAGCTCGCCGAACCTCGAGTCGCGCTGGCGGCCCTGGGTCGACGACGCCGCAGACGAGCCGGAGCGCGAGCACCGCCTACGGATGGTCGCCTCCCCTGCAGGGTCGATGCTGGGCGTCCTCGACGCTCTCGAGGCCGAGCACGGCTCGATCGCGGAGTACCTTCGCTCGGCGGGTCTCGACGAGACGACGGTCGCCTCTGCCCGCGCTCGCCTCCGTGGCTGACGTCCTCGCGATCTTCGGCCCGACGGCGTCGGGCAAGACCGCGATTGCCGAAGCGGTCGCTGCGCGGCTGCCGGCGGAGATCGTCTCCGCCGACTCGATGCAGGTCTACCGCGGCCTGCCTCTCCTCACGAACCAGTCGGAGCGGCCCGCGCGCCTCGTTGCGATCTGGCCGCTCTCCCACGAGGCGTCGCTCGGCGAGTATCAAGCGCTCGCCCACGCTGCGATCGACGAGATCGCTGGCGGACGGACCGGATTCCGATCGTCGTCGGAGGCACGGGTCTCTATCTCCGCGCGGCGCTCGCCGAGCTCGAGCTGCCGCCGCCGCCGTCGCCGGGCTGCGCGGGAGCGCTGGAGCGCGTTCTACGACGAGCGCGGGGGAGAGGCGGCGCACGCCCGGCTTGCTGCGCTCGATCCCGAGGCGGCCGCCGCTCGTGCACCCGAACGACCGCCGGCGCGTCGTCCGTGCGCTCGAGCTCGCCGAGGCGGGCGCGTCGCTCCGGCCGGCGCGTGATCGGCTCTGGACGAACGAGATGCGCCATCCGACGCTCGATCGTCGGCCTCGACGTGGCGAAGGAGACGCTCGAGCGGCGGATCGCCGAGCGGACGGAGGCGATGTTCGAGGCCGGGGTGGAGGCCGAAGTTCGCCACGCTTTGGCGGAGGAGCTCTCGACGACCGCGCGGCAGGTGATCGGCCTGCGCGAGGTCGCGGAGCTCCCGCGCGCCGACGCCATCGAGGCAATCGTGCGGCGAACTCGCCGCTACGCCGCCTACCAGCGGAAGTGGCTGCGACGCATTCCCGGCATCGTCATGATCGACGCGAACCGGCCGACGAACGAGGTGGCGGATGAGGTTCTCGCCCATTTCATTTGAAAAATGGCACGCGCTCGGCAACAGCTATCTGCTCCTCGAGCGGGCTGAGCTCGGACGCCCGCTCGAGCCCGAGCAGGCGCGGCGGCTCTGCGACTCCGGTGAGGGGATCGGCGCCGACGGGGTGGTCGAGGTCCTGTCGACTGACGGTCCGCGTGCCGAGATCGCGATCTGGAACCCGGACGGATCGCGCGCCGAGTTCTCCGGCAACGGGACTCGGATCGCCGCTGCGTGGCTGTTGCGTCAGGGCGGCGACGACGTCACGGTGCAGCGTCTCGGGGCGGGACTACGCGGCGACCAGGAGGGATGGCGAGATCGCGTTGGAGGTGGGTGCAGTCGACGTGAGCGAGCCGGAGACGATCGTGGTCGACGGCGAGGCGATCGAGCTGACCCGGGTCTCCGTCGGCAACCCGCACGCTGTCGTCCGGCGAGAGCCACGGCGGGAGGAGCTCCTACGGCTCGGGCCGCTCCTCGAGCGGCACGAGCGCTTTCCCGAGCGGACGAACGTGCAGCTCGTCCGGATCGACGACAAGCATGCGATCAGCGCCGTCGTCTGGGAACGTGGGGCGGGGGAGACGTCGGCTTCCGGCTCGAGCGCGGTTGCCGTCGCCGCGGCCGCGATCGCGAACGGCTGGTGCGAGAGCCCGATCAAGGTTCGAATGCCCGGGCGGCGAGCTCGACGTCGCCGTCACCGCCGATACGCGGGCGACGCTGACGGGCCCAGCGGAGCGAATCTGCGAAGGAGACGTGAACGTGCCCGAGTAGAGCTAGACGGCGATCTCGAACTCGCGCAGGACGTCGTTCAGCGACGTCTTCAGGTCGGTCGACTCGCTCCGCTCGCCCACGATCAGGGCGCACGGCAGGCCGTAGGTCCCCGCCGGAAACTCCTTCTGCCGCACGCCGGGCAGCACGACCGCGCGCGGCGGCACGACGCCGCGCCGCTCGACCGGCTCCGAGCCGGTGACGTCGATGATCGGCACGGATGCCGAGAGAACGACGTTCGGCGCGATCACCGCGCCGGCGCCGACCCGCACGCCTTCGACCACGATCGCCCGCGAGCCGACGAAGGCGCCGTCCTCGATCACGACCGGGCTCGCCTGCGGCGGCTCGAGGACGCCGCCGATCCCGACGCCGCCGGAGAGATGGACGTCGGCGCCGATCTGCGCGCACGAGCCGACCGTCGCCCAGGTGTCGACCATCGTCCGCGGCCCGACCCAGGCGCCGATGTTCACGTAGCCCGGCATCAGCACGACACCCTCCGAGAGGAACGAGCCGTAGCGCGCGATCCCCGGAGGCACGACGCGCACCCCGCGCTCGGCGTAGTCCGTCTTCACCGGGATCTTGTCGAGGAACTGAAGCCCGCCGGCCTGCATCGGCTCCACCTTCCGCAACCGGAAGAACTCGAGGATCGCGAGCTTCGCCTCGACGTCGACGACCCACTCGCCGTCGACCTGCTCCGCCACGCGCCGCTCGCCGCGGTCGAGCGCGGCCACGATCTCGACGGCGAGCTCCGGGCGTCACAGCACCTTCTCCAGGATCGCGACCGCGCGGGCGCACTCCTCCTCGGACGGGACGAGCGCGACGCGGAAGTACCCCTCGCCGGCTGCGCCGAGATACGACCCAGGCGCGACCAGGATCCCGTGCTCGAGCAGCCGCTCCGCGAAGCCCTCCGAGCTCTCGCCGGCGGGAACCTCGAGCCAGAGGTACATCGTCGCCTCGCTGCCGGCGACGCGGATGCCCTTGCGGTCGAAGAGCTCGAGGAAGAGCGAGCGCTTGCGGCGGTAGCGCTCGCGGGTCTCGGCCACGTGCTCCTCGTCGCCCCAGGCGACGATCGACGCGCGCTGGACGAACTCCTGCGGCGCCGTGCCGACCGTGGGCCGGAACGCCTTCAGGGCCGCGACGAGCTCCGGATCTCCCGCCACGAAGCCGCTCCGGTAGCCGGTCATCGACGAGCGCTTGGAGAGCGTGTTGAAGACCGCCACGTTGGTGAGATCGGCGACCTGCAGCGCCGATGCCGGCGGCTCCTCGAACCAGAGCTCCGTGTAGGCCTCGTCCGAGGCGAGGACGAAGCCGTGCTCTCGCGCGAGCCCCGCCAGCCGCTCGTAGAACGCGAGCGGAGCGACAGCGCAGGTCGGGTTGTTCGGGTAGTTGACCCAGAAGACGGCCAGCCGGCTCCAGGTCTCCTCGTCGATCGCGTCGAGGTCCGGCAGGAACCCTCTCTGCTCGCGCAGCGGCACGGCGAGCGGTCGGGCGCCGGCGAAGAGGGCGCCGCGCTCGTAGACGGGGTAGCCGGGCTCGGTGTAGGCGACTGTGTCCCTGCCGGCGTCGAGATCGACCACGACCTGCGGGAAGCTGAAGATCGCCTCCTTGCTGCCGAGGGTCGGGATCACCTGCGTGTCCGGGTCGAGCGTCGTCCCGAAGCGCCGCTCTCGCCCAGTCGGCGATCGCCGCGCGCAGCTCCGGCAAGCCCTGGGCCTGCGGGTAGCCCATCCGGTCGCGGAGCCCGTCGACGAGCGCCTGCCTGATCAGCGGGTCGGTCGCCTCGCGCGGATCGCCCATCCCGAAGTCGATCACCTCGACCCCGCGAGACTCGACCCGCCTGGCCGCCTCGTTCAGTCGGACGAACGGATAGATCGTCTGGCGCTCGAGAACGGGCGAGATCGGCACTGGCTCAGACGCTACCGGTGAGAAACGCCCAGAGCGACTCGTACGCCTTCACGAGCGCCGCGATCTCCACGCGCTCGTCGCGGCGATGCGCGTACCTCGTCGCCCCGGGGCCGAAGTTGACCGCGTCGATCCCGCGGGCCGTGAAGTCGGCCACGTTCGTCCAGGCCTGCTTCGGCTCGACCGCGAGGTCGGCGGCAGCGCGAAAGCGCTGCACGAGCGGCGAGTCGGTGACGACGCGCGCCGGTGGAGAGTCGCCGGCATGCTCGTAGGTCGCGCCGGCGGGAAGCAGGCTGCGGAGGTACTCGTCCGCGCTCTCCGGCGAGCGGTCGGGCGCGTAACGGAAGTTGACGTTCGCCTCGACCCGATCGGGGATGACGTTCGTCGCGATCCCCCCTTCGATCCGAGTGATGCTCGCGACCTCGGTGAACGTGAGCCCGCCGATCTCGACGGGGCGAGGCTCGAGTCGCGCATAGGGCAGCAGCCCTTCGAGCGCCTTCGCGATCGCGTTCTCCGCCAGCCAAGGCCTGGCCGAGTGGCCGCTGACGCCGTGAAAGACGAGTCGCGCGTTCAGGTTGCCGAGGCAACCCGCCTGAATCGTGCAGTCGGTGGGCTCGAGCAGGATCGCGAGCTCGGCCTCGGCAACCCGAGGAACGCTCTCGAAGAAGTGCGGGAGCGCGCTCTCGGACGCGGGCAGCTCCTCTCTCGGAAAGAAGAGGAAGTTGAGATCCACGGCTTGCGTCGCACGCAGGTCCCGCCAAGCCCGAGCGAGCTCGATCATCACCGCGACTCCGGCCTTCATGTCGCTGGCCCCGAGCCCGACGACCTCCGTCTCGGTGACGTGGCCGGGAATGTTCTCCTGCGCCGGAACCGTGTCGAGGTGTCCCGCGAGGACGACGAGCGGGCGCTCGCCGAGGCTCGCGCCGTACCAGAGCGTCTCGCCGTCCCGCCAGGTCGGCTCGCCGAGCGCCGCTTCCACGTACGAGGCGATCTCTGCTTCGTTCCGGCTCTCCGACGCGATGTCGATCAGGTCGAGCGTGCGCGCCGCCAGCCGCTGCGCGAGGTCTGGGTCGGCGGAAGGTGACACGGCGGCAAGCGTGGCACAATCCATCGCGTGACGACGCGTCAGCCAGAACCTCAGCCGGGCGCTGAGCCCGAGCGGGGGTTCGTGCTGGCACTCCTGCCGCGGGGGGTCGACGAAGACGACGAGCTGGCGGAGCTCCAGGAGCTTGCTCGAACGGCGCTGGTCGAGCCGGTCGCTCAGCTCGTGCAGCAGCGCTCGCGTCCCGATCCGCGCACGTATGTCGGCAAGGGAAAGCTCGAGGAGCTGAAGGCCGCGTATGCGAAGGCCGAGGCAGATGTGCTCCTCGTCGACGGCGAGCTCGATCCGACGCAGCAGCGGACGCTCGAGAATGCTCTCGACGCCCGGGTCGTCGACCGGACGCAGCTGATCCTCGACATCTTCGCCCAGCATGCAACGAGCGCCGAGGGAAAGCTCCAGGTCGAGCTCGCGCAGCTCGAGTACAACCTGCCACGGATGCGCGGGATGTGGAAGCACCTCGAGCGTCTCGGCGGCGGCACCGGCGCGGTCGGCGCCGGCGTCGGCACGCGTGGACCCGGCGAGTCCCAGCTCGAGACCGACCGTCGGCTCGCGAACCGGCGGGTCGTCGTCCTCCGCCGGCGGCTCAAGGAGATCGAGAAGCAGCGCGGGCTGCGGCGGAGGGAGCGCGAGCGAACGCAGGTTCCGACTGTTGCGCTCGCCGGCTACACGAACGTCGGCAAGTCGACGCTCCTGAACGCGCTGACCCACGCCGACGTCTCGGTCGACGACCGGCTCTTCGAGACCCTCGATCCGACGACGCGCAGCTTCGAGCACGAGGGCAAGCGCTACCTCGTCACCGACACCGTCGGGTTCATCCGCCGGCTGCCGACCCAGCTCGTCGAGGGCTTCGCGTCGACGCTCGAGGAGACCCTCGTCGCCGACCTGATCCTGCACGTCGTCGACGCCTCGGTCGGGGACGAGAAGCTCGACGAGATGATCGGCTCCGTCGACACCGTGCTGGGCGAGATCGGCGCCGACCAGGTGCCGCTCGAGCTCGTCCTGAACAAGATCGACCGGCTCGACCCGCTCGGCCGCCGCAGGCTTGCCAATCGCTTTCCCGGCGCTCTCCAGATCTCGGCTGCGACGGGAGCCGGAATCGACGAGCTCCGCCGGCGGATCGCGGAGCGCTTCTCGGATCGCTTCGTCGACGTTCGCCTGCTCCTCCCGTACGAGGAGGGAGGCAAGCTCGCCGAGCTGTACGCCCTCGGAGCGCCGATCGACGAACGCGAGGACGGGGAGGAGGGCGTGCTCGTGCGCGCGCGGCTCCCCCAGCGGGAGGTCCGCCGCTTCGCGCGATACCTCATCGCGGGGTCTGAAGGGTCCGCCACGCTCGAACCGCGCGCCGATTCCGCGGTCGAACGCCGTTGACACGGCTCGCGATCACGCGGCTGCGGCCGGAGGCGACGATCCCCGAGCGCGCCTACGAGGGCGATGCCGGCCTCGACCTGGCGGCGTGCGAGCGCGTCGAGCTCGGGCCAGGAGAGCGCGCGACAGTCGGCACGGGGCTCGCCGTCGCAATCCCCGAGGGCCACGCGGGCTTCGTCCAGCCGCGCTCGGGACTTGCAGCGAGGCACGGGATCGCGATCGTCAACTCGCCGGGGCTGATCGACGAGGGCTATCGCGGCGAGCTCCGGGTCGTGCTCCTGAATACGGACGCGAAGGAGCGTTTCGTGGTCGAGCCGGGCATGCGAATCGCGCAGCTCGTGGTGCTCGCCGTGCCCGAGCTCGAGCTGCTCGAGGTGGACGAACTGCCCGCCAGCGAGCGCGGCGTCCGTGGTTTTGGATCGTCGCGGGCGTAGGAGTGAGGCTCGAGCCGCGGATCCGGGTCTCGGCGATGCTGCGCTGGCACGGGCGGATCCTGCTCTGCCGTCACGCCAAGCGGAGCGGTGACGTCTGGCTGCTTCCCGGTGGAGGAGTGAAGTCCGGCGAGAGCCTGATGGTGGCGCTCGCCCGAGAGCTGGCAGAGGAGGTGGGGATCGAGGCGCCACCGGTGGAAGGGCCGGTGGCACTCGTCGATTCGATCGCCCCGGCGCGCTCGCTGAGCACGAAGCACGTCGTGCACATCATCTTCGCGGGCGACGTCGACGGCTCGCTCGAGGACGTGGTCTCCCAGGACGAGGCGGTGAGCGAGCATCGGCTCTTCGCCCTCGACGAGCTCGACGGGATCGTCCTCCACCCACCGATCCAGCGATTTCTCCAGCGCTGGCAGCCGGGCGACCCTGCTGTCTATCTGGGCGCGCTCTGGCGGCCCTAGCGCCGCGAAGTAGGATCGGCGTCATGGCGCACGAGGAGCTGCTGCGGCTGACCGCCGGCCACGCCGCCCGATTCCTGGACTCGCTCGCAGAGCGTTCGGTGGCGGCGACTGCGACGATCGAGGAGCTGCGCGAAGCCCTCGGCGGCCCCCTTTCCGAGGAGGGAGTCGACGACGCGGAGGTCGTCGCGGAGCTTGTCGCGGGAGCCGAGCCAGGCGTTGTCGGATCGCAAACCGGACGCTACTTCGGCTTCGTGATCGGAAGCGCGCTGCCGGCGTCGGTGGCGGCGGACTGGCTCGCGACCACGTGGGATCAGAACGGCTTCTCGGTCGTCACCTCGCCTGCTGCCGCAGCCGTCGAGGAGATCGCCGCGGGGTGGCTCGTCGAGCTGCTCGGCCTGCCCGACGGGTGTCTCGAGCGGGTTTGTCACCGGCGCCCAGGGAGCGAACACGACTGCGCTTGCGGCTGCGCGCCAGCATGTTCTGGCCCGCGCGGGATGGGATGTCGCTCGTGACGGACTCGTAGGCGCGCCGCGGATCCGCGTCCTCGCGGGCGCCGAGCGACACGTCACGATCGATCGTTCGCTGCGGCTGCTCGGGCTCGGCACCGCCTGTCTCGAGCTCGTCCCTGTGGACGGTCAGGGCAGGATTCGCGCCGAAGCGCTGAAGGAGGCGCTCGAGGCGGCGGCGGGTCCCACGATCGTCTGCGCCCAAGCGGGCAACGTCAACACCGGCGCGGTCGATCCGCTTGCAGAGATCGCGGACGCTTGCGAGACCACCGAGGCCTGGATCCACGTCGACGGCGCCTTCGGGCTCTGGGCGGCCGCGAGCCCGCGGTATCGCCAGCTCGTCGACGGCGTCGAACGGGCAGATTCGTGGGCCGCCGATGCTCACAAGTGGCTCAACGTTCCGTACGACTGCGGGATCGTCTTCACGAAGCATCCCGCCGCACACGCCGACGCCATGGCTGTCGCGGCGAGCTACCTCCAGCGCGCCGGCGGCCGGAGCCCTTCCGACTGGGTGCCGGAGTCGTCGCGCCGCGCACGCGGCTTCGCGGTCTGGGCAGCGTTGAGGTCACTGGGGCGGAACGGTGTCGCCGAGCTGGTCGACCGGTGCTGCGAGCACGCCCGCCGCTTCGCCGAGCTACTCGCCGCAGAGCCAGGCGTCGAGATCCTCAACGAGATTTGTCTCAACCAGGTTCTCGTCCGTTTCCGCGACGACGACGAGACGACGCGCGAGGTGGTTCGCCGCGTTCAGGACGACGGCACCTGCTGGCTCGGCGTCACGGACTGGCAGGGCCGAGCGGCGATGCGGATCTCGGTCTCGAGCTTCCGGACGACGAACGACGACGTCGAGCGCTCGGCAGCGGCGATTCTAGAAGCGGCCGCCGCGAGCTCTGGCGCGCTGCGCTGACACCGCGTGGGCGCGCGCCTCGAGCGTGTCGTCGAGCGGCTCCAGCTCCGGCGGCTCGGTTTCCGCGGCGTGAGCCAGCGCCTGCGCGAGCAGCCAGTCGGCGAGCCAGGGATTGCGCGGTAGCAGCGGGCCGTGCAGGTACGTGCCGATCGCCCGGCCGACGCGGCAGCCTTCGTAGCCAGACTCTCCGTCGTTCCCGAAGCCTGCGACAACCCGACCGAGCGGCTCGGCGCCGGGGTCGAGCCGCGTTCGGCCGGCGTGATTCTCGAAGCCGGCGAGGGTGCGCCGCTCGCCGGGCTCGAGCTCGCACTCGAGCAGGACGTCACCGATCATTCGCCGTTCCCCCGCGACCGTCTCGTGAGGGAAGAGGCCGACACCGGGAAGGTCGGCGCCGCCGAGGCCTCGATAGCCTCGGCCGAGCAGCTGGTAGCCGCCGCAGACGGCGAGGAGAGCCGCTCCAGAAGCCACGGCCGCCTCGATCGCGACGGCCTTTGCGGCGAGATCGCCGGCGACGAGCGTCTGCTCGCGATCCTGGCCGCCGCCGATGTAGAGCAGATCGTGGGCACCCGGCTGCACATCGTCCCCGAAGCCGATCGAGGCGACAACAAGCTCGTGTCCCCGTAAAGAGGCTCGGCGGGCCAGAACAGCGACGTTGCCGCGATCGGCGTAGATGTTCAGGTAGTCCGGATAGAGATGCCCCATGCGGATCTTCACGACCCCGCCTCCCAGTACGGCCTCGTCAGTCCCCGCTCGGCGACGATCCGCTGCAGCGCGAGCATCGCGGTGTAGGTCGGCAGGACGACGAGCTCGCCGCCCGCCGGCGTCAGCGCGAGCGCGCGATCGAGCGCCCGTTCCAGGTCGGGCTCGAGCTCGAGCGCGCTCTCGTCGAGGCCGCCGTACGTGCAGCGCAGCGCCAGCTCGGCGGCACGGTCACCGGATACGATCACGCGCTCGGCCTCGGCCAGGAGCGGCTCGAGATCGATGTCCCAGATCCAGGACACGTCCTTCCCGTCCGCGATCGCGTCGTTCAGGGCGAGCAGGAGCACCGGCGGCGCGCCGCCGTCGTCCAGCGTCCGCACGACCTCGTTCGCCCCGGCCGGGTTCTTGATCAGGAGAACGAGAATCGACTTGTCGCCGCTCGCGATCCGCTCGAAGCGCCCGAAGGCTGCGTCGAAGCGGGCAAGACCGAGCCTGATCTCCTCCAGGCTCGAGCCGAGCGTCTGGGCGAGCGCGGCGGCACCGACCGCGTTGTAGACGTTGTAGAGGCCGGGAAGCCGCAGCTCGACCCGAGTCGAGCCCGCCGGTGTCACAAGCTCGAACGCCGCGCTCTCGAGCCCATCGAGCTCGATCTCCCGGGCGACGACCTGCAGCTCCGGGCGGGCGTGTCCGCAGGAGGTACAGCGATAGTCGCCGAGATGGCCGACGTAGGCCGCCGCGAACTCGTACGGGTGGCCACAGACGATGCAGTAGCGCGAGTCCGCCGCGTGTTGCAGGGACGGACGCGAGTGGCGTGGATCGTCGAGTCCGTAGGCAATGGAGCCGTTCCGGTCGCGGGCCAGGCTGCCGACCTGAGGGTCGTCGCCGTTGACGACGAGCGTCGTCGACTGGGGGAGACCAAGCACCGTGCGTCGCCAGCCGGCGGCAACGTGTTCGAGCTCGCCATAGCGGTCGAGCTGATCGCGGAAGAGGTTGCCGAGCAGGAGCGCGCTCGGCTGGACACGTCGAACTGCCTCCGGCAGCGCCGCCTCGTCGACCTCCAGAAGGGCGAGCTCCGCCTCGGGGGCGGCGAGCAGTGCCGATGCGACCCCTGACAGGAGGTTGGCGCCCGAGCGGTTCCAGGCGAGCCTGACGTCCGGGCCCAGGATCTCCGCCACCATCGCGGTCGTGGTCGTCTTGCCGTTGGTGGCGGAGACGACGACTGCTCCGCGCTCGAGCCTCGCTGCGAGGGCGTCGATGGCTCCAGGATCGAGCTTCCAGAGCAGCTTGCCCGGAATCGTCGTACCTCCGCCCGTTCCCGCGAACCGAGAAAGCCGTGCGGCAGCACGGGCGGCAGCCGCTTCGATTGCAAGCCGGGCGTTCATCCGCGTCGAGACTAGCCTCTACCGAAACGGCCACGGCTGCTCGTGCCCCCTTGCAATATGGTCAATCTGCTCTAGACTACTTGCATGACCCGAGGTCGCCGCCACCCGTCGGTGGCAGGCATCGACCCGCAGGCTCTGGCCGAGTTCCAGGCGGGCATTCGCAAGCGGTACACCGACGAGCAGATCCTCGCAGAGCTGCGCGAGAGCGCGGAGCGACTCGGCCGGTCGCCGACGATGCGGGAGTTCGCAGCCGACGCGCAGACGCGAGTCCATCCGCAGACGGTGATCGAGCACTTCGGGAGCTGGAACGCCGCCAAGCGGCAGGCCGGCCTCGTGCCACGTCGATTCGCGACACGCGAGGAGCTGCTCGGCCGGCTCCGGCTGCTCGGCGAAGAGCTCGGCCGAACGCCCACGGCCCGCGATCTCGACGAGCGCAAGGGCTCGATGCCCTCGAAGTCGCTGCTCTGGCACACGTTCGGCTCGTTCGCGCAGGCGCTCAGGGAGGCTGGCTTCGACGTCCCACTCGGCGAGGAGCGACTCGAGCGGGCGGTCGAGCAGGGCGCCGTCCTCGCGCGCAGCCTCGGCAGGCTGCCGAAGATGGACGACTGGAAACGCGCCCGCCAGAACGATCCCTCGCTTCTCACCGAGTGGCAGGTCTACCGGATGCTCGACGTCCAACCAGCCTGGGCCGCCTTCCAGTACCTCGTGCGGGAGCGACTCCACGAAGAGGGCGCCAGCGTGGCGCCGGACGGAACCCTGGCCTAGAGGCCTGAGGCGCTACGCGGCTGCGAGCGCGATCGCCGCGAGCCGACGAAGGCAGGAGTCGCCTTCGTGCGGAGCACGAATCGAGGGGAGGATCGTCTCCTCGACGTACGAGCGATCGGGGTGGAAGCGGTGGGTGCTCTCGATCCGGCCGTCGACCGCGTGGAGCAGAGTTCCTTCGTCGACCTCGCGCTTCCGAAGCGTCAGCCGAAGCGTCTGCTCGAGCACCTCGAGCGCGTCTCGGGTCGAGGCGAAGAAGAGCTCCTTGCTGCCGGCGCCGATCCAGAGCGGACGCCCGACCGCGCGTGCGAGATAGAGCGTCGAGGGAGCGCGCTCGTCGAGCCAGCTCGTCGCCATCGCCCCGTGCAGCTCCTCGAGCGCTTCCGGCCGCCCCTCGGCGTGCTCCGCAAGCGCGAAAATCGCCTCCGAGTCGACGGTCATCTCGGGCGTTGCGCGGGCGAAGCCGTAGCGGGCGAAGATCTCGTCGTCGTTGACGATGATCCCGTTGTGGATCCCGATCACGGCCCCGTGCCGGATGGGGTGGTTGTTCGCCTCGATGGTCGGATGGCCCTTCGTGTAGTCACGGACGTGCACGAGAACCTGCGTCGCGGCCGCCGGCACATGGAGCTCGTCCAGCAGGGCGGTTGCACCAGAGCGACGCTTGTGGATCCGGACGACCTGATCGCTGCCGCGATACGCATAGCCGACTGCATCGGCTCCCCGCTCGGCGATCCCGGCCAGCAGCGCCTGCGCCGCGAGCGTCTTGTTGACGCTGGAGGCTGGATCGAGACTGTATCCGGCGATTCCACACATATCTACTGAATCCTACGACTGTTATCGGCTGGTGAACCCACGACTTGAAGAGCGTAGACGCAAGGTGTATTGGCGAAGTTAGGACGAGGTTGCGACTCTCTCTTCGAGAGCGGGATCCGAGTCCCTCGCCGCGTTCGAGTGTCGCCGCTCAAGCCGCCCACGCTCTCCGCCGATACAGCGAGCACTGTGGAGCACAACGCCGCCGAGCCCCTCGCCGACCCGATGACACCGAGCCCTATCTGGAGCTGCTGCCGGCCCTCGACGATCCGGCCGTCGCGGAGGAGGACGAGGGCGACGACGACCACGGCGCCGCCACGCCGACCGTCGAGACGACCCAGGATCCGCTCAAGCTCTACGTGCGCGCGATCGGCGACGGCCGGCTCCTGACGGCGAGCGAGGAGCGCGAGCTCGCGCGTCGCAAGGATCTCGGCGACGAAGCTGCCAAGCGAAGGCTGATCGAGTCGAACCTGCGCCTCGTGATGTCGATCACGCGCAACTACACGAAGGCCGGGGTACCTCTGCTCGACCTGATCCAGGAGGGCAACCTCGGCTTGATCCGTGCCGTCGAGAAATTCGACTACAAGATGGGCTTCAAGCTCTCGACCTACGCCACCTGGTGGATCCGCCAAGCGGTCACCCGCGCGCTCGCCGAGCAGGGACGCACGATTCGGCTGCCCGTCCATGTCGCCGAGCAGGTTCGCCGCGTGACCCGGTCGCGCCGGCTCCTCGCTCAGAAGCTGAACCGCGAGCCGAAGCTCGAGGAGATCGCCGAGGAGAGCGGCTTCACGGAGCAGCGAGTCCAGGATCTCCTCGAGCTCGTCGAGGACTCGCTCAGCCTCGAGACCCCCGTCGGCGACGGCGAGAGCCTTTACGGCGACCTGATCCAGGACACGAAGTCGGCCGAGCCGGACGTGGAGACGGCCGAGCGGCTGCGAGCGCAGGAGCTCGCCGAGGCGCTCGAGGTCCTGAACCCTCGGATGCGACTGGTGCTCGTCCAGCGCTTCGGGCTGGGTGGCGCCACACCGCGGACGCTCGAGGAGGTGGGAGCCGGGCTCGGAATCACCCGCGAACGGGTTCGCCAACTCGAGTCACGCGCGCTCCGCGAACTGCGGGCAGTCGCTCCGGCGCTCGAGTTCTACCTGCGGAGCTAGAAACGCGAGCTACAGCCCGACGGCTTCCATCTCGCGAACGGTCGAGAGCCGCTTCAGCGAGTCGATCTCGATCTGCCGGACACGTTCCCGCGTGAGCCCGAGCCGCCGACCGATCTCCTCGAGCGTCCTGGGCTCGGAGTCGGCGAGCCCGTAGCGCAGGATCACGACCTGCCGTTCGCGCTCTCCGAGCGTCTCGAGGGCATCTCGAATCGCCTGGCTGCGGAGCGAGACCTCGACCTCCTCCTCGGGCAGGGGGCCATCACCGGCCACGAAGTCGCCGAACACGGCGTCCTCGGTCTCGCCGACCGGTTGGTCGAGGCTCGTCGAGGCTCGGGCGGCCGCGCGCACCTCGATCGCCTGTTGCAGCGGCAGCGAGGCCTCCTCGGCGATCTCCTCGAGCTTCGGCTCGCGGCCGAGTTGCGTCCAGAGCGTGCGCTCGGCGCGGTTCATCTTCTGGAGTCGCTCGACGATGTGGACGGGCATCCGGATCGTCCGCGCCTTGTCGGCGAGGGCTCGTGCCACCGCCTGGCGGATCCACCACGTCGCGTAGGTCGAGAACTTGAAGCCACGGCGCCAGTCGAACTTCTCGACCGCCCGGATCAGGCCGAGCGTCCCTTCCTGGATCAGATCGAGAAACGGGAGTCCCTGGTTGCGATAGTTCTTCGCGATCGAGACGACGAGGCGGAGATTCGACTGGATCATGTGCTGCTTCGCCTGCATGTCGCCTCGCTCGATCCGCTTTGCGAGCTCGACCTCCTGAGCCGCCGTCAGGAGCTGATGACGGCCGGCCTCCCGCAGGAAGAGCTGAAGCGCGTCGGTCGTCGTCTCGGCCGCGGCCGCCGGCGCAGGGGCGGGAGCCGGCTCCTCGGGCTTCGCGCCTTCGACCACGTCGATCCCGCGCTGCTCGAGCTCGCGGAAGAGCGCATCCTGCTCGAGCGCGTCGAGTTCGTGGGTCTCGACGAGCTCGGCGACCTCGACCGCACGGATGACGCCGATCTGCTCGGACGCGTCGAGGAGTTGCTGGATCTCCTCGTGCTGCAGGAGATGGTCGATGTCGATCGTCGTCATGAGGGGGCGGCGCGAAGCCTTCGGGGCTTCTACCTGCAGCATCCGCGTCTCAAACTCCCGATGCAACTGGTGGTGCAAGCCCGTGCACGAGAATGGACGTTATGTCAAGTTGGCGAAGAAGGCCGCCGCACGGTCGCGAGCACGATCCCGCAGATCACCACCCCTACCCCCGCCAGCTGCACTCGAGACGGATTCTCGTCGACGAGCACGATCGCGAAGAGAACCGCGGCGACCGGTTGCAACGTCAGCACGACAGAGCTGATCGCTGCCTTCGCGAGCGGCAGCGCCGTCGCGATCAGAAGCCAGCCGAGAACCTGCGACGTCAGCGCGAGCGTCACGAGCCAGGCGAACGACTCCCACGACGTCCGCAGCTCGAGCTCACCCAGCAGCCAGCCCGCTGGTAGGACGACGAGCGCAGATGCGAGTGTGGCGTGAAAGAGCGCGCCGCCGGAGCGGCGCACGTCGGCCGAGCCCGCGCGAAGGGTGAGCAGAAACCCGGCGTAGGCGACCGCCGTCAGGACGCCGAAGAGCACACCGAGAGCCGGATCACTGCCGTATGCGCCCTCGCCGAAGGCTCCGGAAATGAGGACGACGCCGATCAGCACTACCGGAACCGCGGCGACGATTCGCGCCCCCGGCCGCTCGGAGAGGAGAAGCCAGGCGGCGATCGGGACGATGACGACCTGAACGTTGCCGAGCACCGTCGCGAGCCCGGCCCCCACTCCGGCGATCGAGTGGTGCCAGAGAATCAGATCGGCGGCGAAGAAGGCGCCGGCGAGCCAGGCGAGACCACGCGCTCGCATTCCTCTGGATCCGAAGCGGCGACGCTCGACGAGTGCGATCGCAAGAAGCGCCGGCAGCGCGTACGCGCAACGGTAGAACGCGGCCGTCGAGGGAGTCACATCGGCGAGCCGAACGAGGATGCCCGAGAACGCGATGCACGCCGCCCCGGCGACGAGAAGCGGAATCGGCCGGCCGCTCAGAAGCCGGCCGTGCGGACGCCGGTTGCGATCAGCAGAAGCACGATGGCGGCTGTCACCACCCGGTAGACGACGAAGATCGTGTAGTTGTGCCGGCGGACGTAACCGAGCAGCGCCGAGATGGCGAGCAGGCCGCTCGCTCCGGACGCCAGCGAACCGACGACAAACGGCCCTGCGGTGCCCGGCGGTAGATCGGCGAGCAGCACGTCGCCGATCCCCTTGTATGCGACCGCTCCGAACGTGATCGGGACGAGGAGGAGAAACGAGAAGCGGGCAGCCGAGTCCCGGTCGAGGCCCAGAAACCTGCCAGCCGTGATCGTGATCCCGGAGCGTGAGACGCCCGGCATCAGCGAGAGGCACTGCGCGAGCCCGACGGCGACCGCCGAGCGCAGGCCCAGGTCTCCCATCTGTCTCGCCTCCGGGCGGCGATCTGCCAGCCACAGCAACCCGCCGAAGGGCGCGAGGAGAAGTGCGATCTGCCATGGCTCTCCCAGGCGCTCGGCGATCAGGTTCTCACCGAGCGCCCCGACGAGCGCGGCCGGGAATGTCGCGATCGCGACGAGCCAGGCAATCCGCTCGTCCACCGACGCGATCCGGCGGTACCGAATCGAATCGATCCAGGCCTTCGCCAGTCGTACGAGGTCCTCGCGGAAATACGCGACAACGGCGACCAGCGTCCCGAGATGGAGCGAGACGTCGAATGTCTGGTTGAAGGCGTCGTTCTCCTTCAAGAACTCCCAGTCGAAGAGCCATGGGACGAGAATCAGGTGGCCCGACGACGAGATCGGAAGCAGCTCGGTCGCACCCTGGACGAGCCCGAGCACGAGCGCCTGCCAGTTCGACAGCGCCGAGGCGCTGTCCCCCACGCCGAGCACGGTGAGGACGAGGGCAGCCGATAACGCGATGCCCGCGGCGAGGTAGACGCGGGCCCGGGCCATCGCGCGATCCTAGAGAAAGCCACGCGGCCACCCCAGCTCGAGCCAATCGAGGCGAGCCGAAGCGCTCTCTGAGCGAGCCCCGAACCCGACCCACGCAGCTTCAGGGGTCTTCGCGCGACGAAGGATCCGCTCCCGCAGATCCTTCGTCGCTGCGAAAAAATTCAGGGAGCCGGTGGCGCTTTCGTCCACCGAACCCGCTGACTTTCCGCTTGCGCGTACGGCCCTCGAGCTCGGTTTCGGTCTACTCGCGCTCCGTGCTCCCTGCAAGCGAGAACCTAGTGCCCCGTGGCCTCGCGGGCAAGCCCGACCTGAGGGGATTGCTGCAAATTGCGCACGATTTGCTTCCAGGCAGACGATGCCTTCGGCTCCAGTAGGATCGGCCCCATGCACCTCCGGATGCCGAGCATCGACCAGGGCGTCCAGGCCTTTTTCTGGGCTGCGCTCTTCTTCGTGATCCTCTGGCTCGGGATGCTTGCAGTCGGCGTCTCCGGCGGCACGGCGCTGATTCTCGCGCTCGTCTCGAGCGGCGCGATCTTCCTGTTCGTGCGCCTGCGCGGAGGAACGACGAGCTAGCGCGGGGTGACGAGGGCGGAAACGAGGCGGTGCGCCAGCTCGGAGCCGAGGACCGCCTCCAGACGAGCGAAGGCGGTGAGCGATCCATCCTCGACCGCCCTGCAGTCGGCGAACGGAGTGGTTGCTGCAGCCGGATCAGGCTGAAAGACGGAGGCAGCATCCATCCGTACACCTATCGACGCAGGGGGCGCGGCAGCGCGATCCCTGGCGCGAGTGAACGGCCGCTCAGCTCTCGTCTCGTTCGCTCCTCGCCCCCACTCGGCGCAATCCGTAACGGCGACCACCATCGTCCTCGACCGCGTCGCGAGAGGCCGCGCGCTCGGCAGTCAATGCCTCGTCGGCGTCGCGATCGCGCTCTGCAGCGACCGGTGTCACCCGCGGCTCCTCCTCGGCCGGAACCTGATCCGCGAGCCGAGGTCCCGTCGTGTCGAACGTGAGTCCGAACGTCAGTCCGATCACGAATGCGACAGCCGACAGCACCTCGCCGAGGTCGCTCACGACGGCGGCGACGCCGAGGTCGCGCGACCAGTTCGACGTATTGAAGAAATCGGCGGGCTGGCGGGACAGCAGGACCCAGCCTCCGACGACGAGGACCGGCAGGAACCCGAGCAGGAAGACGCCGGGCGAGATACGCGGCCAGCCCCACTTCGTCCAGCCCCCGAGGATCTGCGAGAGCGCCATCGTGAGCCCCGCGGCCGCGATCAGGCCGTAGGTCGTCCAGTACTCGGACGCCGAGTCGGAGCCGATCTGGGCGGCGAGCCAGATCAAGAATCCGGCCACACCTGCGCCGACGAGCGTCGAGATCCCTCTGGTGAAATCGATCATCTCAGCCTCCGTTTCGCGGGTCGTCCGGGACTTACCCGGCACGGATGAAACGAGTCAGGGGCTCTTAGAGATTCAGGCGGCGCTCGTCGAACCGCGCCGAGTAGAGCTCCGCGCGGAACCGGTCGACCGCGGCGCCGACGTCGTCGGCGAAGACGTGGTCGACGACGCCGACGCTTGCGTCGTTCCAGAACGGCAGATCGACGTGCGCCTGCGTGACGAGATTGACCGAGAGGGCGAGGCAGGCCGGACAGCGAACGGCGAGCCCCAGGCTGCGCCCCCCGGGAACGACCGCCACGAACGAGGAGGGGAACACGGGACGCGGACGTCCTTCCGGGTAGCAGTAGAAGCTCCACGGCCACTCGCCCGCGACGAGACGGCGCGCCGAAGCGCCGGTGAGCTCGGCGCCGGCGTCGTCGAGCCGGGACGTCATCAGGTTGAGAAAGTCGCCGACGGCGGCACCGAGCGGTGCCCAGTCGAGCTCGTCGTGCGCGACGAGCCCCGTGTGCTCGTCACCGCACCCGCACGCGAAGAGCACACCGTAGACGGCGGGATGAGCGGCGCCGGGTAATCGCTCGAGCCGGCGGAACGCGGACAGCGTCACCTGTGCCTGGTCGCGCCGAGGACACGAGAACGTGTACCGCCCGGTGAGCGCGTCGTACATGGCCGAACTCTTATCGGCCGCTCGGACGGATCTCTCTAGTACTGGATCAGCGAGTGGACGTCGTAGCCGGCGAGCTTGGTGCGCGGATCGAGAAAGGCAAGCTCGATCACGAAGGCGAGCCCCACGACCTCCGCCCCGAGCTTCTCCACGAGCTCGACCTTGGCCTTCGCAGTTCCGCCGGTTGCGAGGACGTCGTCGTGCACGATCACCCGTGCTCCGGCGGGGATCGCGTCCGCATGCACCTCGAGGCTGTCCATCCCGTATTCGAGCTCGTAGGTCGCGCTCACCGTCTCCGAGGGCAGCTTGCCCGGCTTGCGCGCCGTGACGAATCCGCAGCCGAGGAGATACGCGAGCGCGCCGCCGAAGATGAAGCCGCGCGCTTCGGCGCCGAGAATGAGATCCGGCTTCCTCGGCTCCGCGAACTCGGCCAGGCGCCGCACCGTCTCGTGGAAGTACTCCGCATCGGCGACGAGCGGCATCACGTCCTTGAAGACGATTCCAGGCTTGGGGAAGTCCGGGACGTCCCTGATCCGGTCTGTGAGGTCGAGCTCCATTCAGCGCTCCGCGAGAGCGCGCAGCTCGCGCCAGAAGAGGAGCCGAGAGAGCTCCTGCGACGCCTCGGCGAGCGCCTGAAGGTCGTCGAGCCCGGATTTTCGTCGCTCGGGGTTTCGCGCGCGCAGAGCCGGTGCGACGAGCTGCTCGAGCAGCCCTGCCTCCCGCCCTGCCGAGTTGCGGAAGGTGCGGAGGTGCCGAGCGTCGATTCCGTAGCGGGCGAGCCGCCCGCAGGCCGCTGCGATCTCGGCGTCGCTCTCGGGGTAGCGACGCTCGCCGGCCTCGATCCGCGGCGCCAGCAGCCCGAACTCCTCGAGCGCGCGTGCGAGCTCGCCGTCGATGCCGGCTCGCTCGCAGAGCTCGGCGAGGTCGAGCTCCTCCTCGCGCTCACCGAGGCCCGCGGGTGGCCGGCGCTTGCGTTCGGCGGCCTGACCTCCGGCGGAGAGCTCCTCGCGGATCACGCGCAGCGGGAGGAACTCGTCGCGCTGGAGTCGGAGAATCGTCTCGAGCCGCTCGACGTCGTCCTCGCTGAAGAGCCGATAGCCGCCGCGGGTTCGCTTCGGTGTCAGCAGGCCCTGATCCTCGAGGTAGCGAATCTTCGAGATCGAGATGTCCGCGAACTCCGGCTGGAGTCGCGCGCAGACGGCTCCGATCGTGTGGAGGCGCTGCTCCGAGCGGGTGGTGGAGGCGACCGTCGTCATCGGCCTCTGAGGAAGGTCAGCCGGTACTTGCCGATCTGGATCTCGTCGTCGTCCTCGATCTCCGTCTCGGCGGCCTCGATCCGCTTCCGGTTCACGAACGTGCCGTTCAGGCTGCCCAGATCCTTGATCGTGAACCGGCCGTTCTCCTGGAGAAGCTCGGCGTGCTTGCGCGAGACGGTCACGTCGTCGAGGAACACGTCGCAGTCGGGCGAGCGCCCGATCAACGTCCGCTCCCCGGACGGGAAGAAGGTCTCGCCGGCGCGGCCACCGCCGGAGCGCACGACGAGGGCGGGACCCTTGACGCTCGGGTCGCTCAGCGCCGCTCCCGGATCGTCGGCCATCTCGTCAGGCGTGAACGTCAATGTCTGCTCCCCCGCGTCCTCCTGCTTCAGATGGCTGCCGCACTTCGCGCAGAAGTTGGCGGTCTCCGGATTCTGGTAGCCGCACTCCGGACAGTAGACGTGGCTCATGCGCTTTCGTCTTGTCCCTGCGGCGAGGCTCGCGCGGCGAGGATCTCGGTCAGCCGATCGACGTCGACGTCGCTGCCGCCGCCGGTTCCCTTCAGTCGAGCCGTTCGCTCCGCTCGCAGGATGTCGATCCGGCCCTGCAGAAGCCGGCGCCGGTACGAGACCTGGTTCTCCTCCTCGGAGAGTCGCTCGATCAGGGCCTTCAGGTCGTCGTCCGAGAGCGTGCCGAGATCGGGCAGCGGCTCGACCTCGCTCTCTCCATGTCGCTGTTCCTCCACGGTTGTGCCTTTCGCGTCGGGGTGTCAGTAAAGCAGCAGCGAGCCGGAGGGGTCAACCTCAGCTTGAGGCTTCTACCGGAGTTCGAGGTGTCGGGGCGTCTCCCTGCATGATCGTCTCTACGCGGCCGCGAATCTCCTGCTCCAGCTCTCCGGAGCTCTCCGCGGTTTCTCCCTCGGCAAAGAGATGCAGGAGCGGTTCGTCCGGATCGGGAAGCACCTGCATCCAGCCGCGCGAGTCGAGCAGCTTGATCCCGTCGGTCAGGTCGACGTCCCGACCGGAGAGCTGCTCGTTGAGGATTCGCATCACGAGGCCCTTCTGCGCCCAGGGGCAGGGGAGTTGGCGATGGATCAGCGTCGACTCGGGCAGCTCGGCGACGAGCTCGGACAGCGGTCGCTCGACGGGCGCGAGCAGCTCGAGCAGCTTGGCGAGACTTGCGACGGCGTCGTACGCGGGCAGAAACTGGGGGAAGACATAGCCGCCGCCGACGGCTCCGGCGAAGACGACTCCGTCGGCCGCCGCCGCGCGCGTCAGGTCGGCGAGCGAGTGTGGCGTCCGCACCACCTCGAGCGCCCCGTCTACGAGCGTGTCGACCTGGCTCGTCACGGTGATCGGAAAGGCGACCTTGCCCGTGACGCCGCTCGCCGCGAGGAGCTTCAGGAAGAGGAGCAGCGTCTGCTCGACCGGGACCTCGCGACCCTGCTCGTCGACGAGATGAAGACGCTCGGCGCCGCCGTCGAAGACGACGCCGAAGTCGGCGCCGATCGCGGTGACGAGCCGCTTCGCGTTTCCGACCGCCTGCGCGAGCGTCTGCCGGGGATCAGCTCCCTCGGCGAAGAAGCCATGGGCGGAGATCGCCTCGACGCCGAGCGGGCCGACCACGAGTGGGACGACGAAGGAGGCCGCCGAGTAGCCGTAGTCGATCACGATCCGAAACTCGCGCGCGCGGATCGCGTTCGCGTCGAGGCCGCTCAGAAGGTCCTGCGCGTAGCTCTCCCTGACGCGCGCGGGATACGAGACGGAGCCGACACCGTCTGCGGCGACCCGGCGCAGCTCCTGACGCGTGAAGTTCGTCTCGATCTCCTTCTGGAGCGACGCGGTGAGCAGGATCCCGGGCGGCTCGTAGATCCGGATGAACACGGCCTCGGGATCCAGATGGCTCTGGCCCACGTGAACCGCTGCGGCGAACGCCTGCGTCTTCAGAACATGCCTGCTGACCGCCGGCGGCGAGACCCGGAGGTCTGCGACGTCGACCCCGGTCGCGTTCAGGCCGGAGATGAGGCAGCGCTTGATCATCCGGCAGGCGGGACCGGAGTCGCGGCTCGCGACCACACGCGCGCCGCGCTTCAGGGCGGTGCCGAGGGCAGCGGCGAGCCGAACGGCCGTCTCCGGAGTCAGATCGACGTTCACGAGGCCGCCGACACCGTCCTTGCCGAAGAGTCGCGACGACGCGCGCGACTCCCAGATCAGGTTCTCGTAGATCTGCGAGCCGGTCTCGACCTCCTTGAACGGGTAGATCCGGACGTTCGGCAGCACGCTCGACTCGGAGCCGATCGTGACCTCGTCGCCGATCGCCACGCCCTCGTGGATGTGGACGTGGTCACGGATGTCGCACGAGCGGCCGACGACGGCGCCCTCGAGCAGGCTGCTGCGGCCGATGTGCGTGGCCGCGTCGATCACCGTTCGCGTCGTGCGCGCTCGCTCGCGGAGGGTGACGCCGTTCGAGAGCACCGTGTACGGGCCGACGGAGGCGTCTCGCGCGATCCGGCTGTAGTTGCCGATGAAGGCCGGCCCTTCCAGATCCTCGACGTCGTCGATCTCGGCGCCTTCGCCGAGCCACACGTTTCCCCGGAGGCGGATCCCGCCGACATTGAGTCGAACCTTCTCGTCGAGCGCGTCGAAGTTCGCCTGCCGGTACTGGTCGAGGTTGCCGATGTCCTGCCAGTAGCCGTCGAGCACGAAGCCGTACAGCGGCCGTCCCATCTCGAGCAGGAGCGGGAAGAGCTCCTTCGAGAAGTCGTACGGCCCCTCTGCGGGGATGTGGTTCAGCACCTCCGGCTCGAGGACGTAGATCCCGGTGTTGATCGTGTCGGAGAAGACCTGGCCCCAGGACGGCTTCTCCAGGAAGCGCTCGACCTTCCCGTCCTCGTCGGTGACGACGATTCCGAACTCGAGCGGATTGTCCACCGACTTGAGCCCGATCGTCACCGCCGCTCCCTTCTCCTTGTGGCAGGCGACGAGGGCGCCGAGATCGACGTCGCAGAGCGCGTCGCCGGAGATCACGAGGAAGGTCTCGTCGAGCTTCGAGCTGGCGAGGCGGACCGACCCGGCGGTGCCGAGCGGCAGCTCCTCGACGGAGTACTCGATGTTCAGCCCGAGGGTGTCGCCGGTTCCGAAGTAGCTCCGGATCGATTGCGGGAGGAACGCGAGCGTGACGACGACGTCCTCGAACCCGTGGCGCTTGAGCAGCTCGAGGATGTGCTCGATGCACGGCTTGCCGACGATCGGCACCATCGGCTTCGGCTGGTTCGAGGTCAGCGGGCGCAGGCGCGTGCCCTCCCCGCCGGCCATCACGACGGCCCTCACTCGGCAACCTCGCGCCGCGCCGCGACCACGTACTGGGCGGCGGCGACGAGCGCCAGTCCGAGCCCGATCCAGAAGAGCCAGAGCGGCCACGTCGTGTCGTGCCCGACCACGGTCAGGATCCCGACCGCGAGGTAGAGGATCCACGTGGCGAGCTTGCCGAGCCGGCTGACCGGCACCTCGACGCCCTTCGGCATCAGCAGGCGGTAGCCCCCGACCAGGATCAGGTCACGGAGGACGATCACGAGCGCGCCGGGCCACGGCAGCTTGCCCTCGAGCCAGAGCAGGATCACGGCGGCGTCGATCATCAGCCGGTCGGCCAGCGGATCGGCGAGCCTCCCGAAACGCGATTCGACGTGCCAGCGGCGCGCCAGGAAGCCGTCGACCTGGTCGGTGACGCCGGCGACGAGGAAGATCCAGCCGGCGGCCCAGCTCGAGCCGTCCTCGGAGGCGGCGTAGACGAGGACGAAGACGGGGATCAGCGCGAGCCGGAGAATCGTCAGCGCGTTCGGCAGCTGCGCCAGCGGAGCCGAGACGACGCGCGTGGCCATGCCCGGAGGATAGACCGTCGCGCGCGGTAGCTCAGGCGGCGTGCGGGTCGCGCGGGTCCGGGTCGAGTCATGCGCGGCGGCAGTCTACGCTCCTCGGATGGAGGATTCACTCACGCTGCCGGGCTTCGTCAACGCTCACACGCACACGTTCCAGCGCGCGCTCCGAGGCCGCGCCGGCGGCGGAGACTTCTGGGCCTGGCGCGAGCTCATGCTCGAGGAGGCGGAGCGCCAGACTCCAGACCTCGTCCGGACGAGCTACGCGGCGGCGTACGGGGAGATGCGCGCTGCGGGCTACACCGCGGTCGGCGAGTTCCACTACCTCGGCGTCGCCGAAGCCCACGCTGCGGCCGAGGCGGCTGTCGAGGCCGGAGTCGAGCTCGTCGTCCTGCTCTCGGCGTACGCGCGCGGCGGGCTTCCGCGGATGCGGCAGGAATCCGTGGCGGTCTATCTGCGAGATCTCGAAGAGCTGCGCGACGCTGGGATCCGCGTCGGCGTCGCCCCCCACTCCGTGCGTGCCTGCCCGCGGGACTGGCTGGAGGAGCTTGGCCGGTACGCCACCGCCGAGGAGCTGCCGCTGCACGTTCACGCGGACGAGCAGCCGCGCGAGATCGAGGAGTGCGTCGCCGAGCACGGCTGCCGGCCGATCGAGCTCCTCGAGCGCACCGGCTGTCTCGGCCCGCTGACCACGGTCGTCCACGCGACGCATGCCGACGGCGCCGAGCTCGACCTCCTCTCCGAATCGGGCGCGACGATCTGCGCCTGCCCGACGACCGAGGCGGATCTCGGCGACGGCTTCCTACCTGCAGCGCGGATCGAGCACCGCCGGATCTCGCTTTGCATCGGCTCCGACTCGAACATCCGGATCGACCCGCTCGAGGAGCTGCGCGAGCTCGAAGGAATCGCGCGCCGGCAGACGGGCCGCCGCGGCGTGTTCGGCACCGAGCGGCTGCTCTGCTTTGGCGCGGACGAGGGCGCTCGCTCGCTCGGGCTCGAGTCGTGGCCCGAGATCGAGATCGATCTCGGCCACCGTTCGCTTGCAGGGGTCGCCCCGGGGGATGTGTTCGATGCGCTCGTCGCAGGGTGTGGCGCCGACGTGATTCGCCGTGACTGAGCCCGGGTAGGAGGAGCGTTTCCAAATCGACGTTCCAAGGAGGCGCTCCATGACAGGCCCACCCTCGTCCCGCCGGAAGCGGCCGCTTCGCTTCGCGGCGCTCCTGATCGCCCTGCTCGTCGCGACCGTGCTCGCCGCGCCGGTATCCGCCGACCCGAACAACAACAACTCGCAGAAACTTCGTAACGCGGTCACGCTCGAAGGCGTCCGCGCCCACCAGGCGGCGCTGCAAGCGATCGCCGACCTCAATGGCGGCACCCGTTTCGCGGGTCTCCCAGGCTTCGATGCATCGGCCGCCTATGTCGCCGATCAGCTTCGCGCGGCCGGCTACGACGTCACGGTGCAGGAGTTCGTCTATGACGCGTTCTTCGAGAACTCGCCGGCCCAGCTCCAGCAGGTCGCGCCGACGCCGACGACCTACGTCAACGGCAACGACTTCCGCACGATGACCTACTCCGGCAGCGGCGAGGTGACCGCAGCCGTCACGCCGGTCGACTATGCCGGCGCGACGAGCGGTTGCGAGGCGGCCGATTTCGCCGGCTTCCCAGCCGGGAACATCGCCCTGATGCAGCGCGGCAGCTGCTCGTTCCGGATCAAGACGACGAACGCGGCCGCGGCGGGCGCCTCAGCCGCACTTGTCGGCAACAACACGCCCGGGCTCCTGAACGGGACGCTCGGCGATGTCGGCGGCCTCTCGACGATTCCGTCGCTCGGCCTGACTCAGGCGCTCGGCGCGCAGCTCTCGAGCACGAATGGGCTGAGGATGCGCGTCAGGACCGACACCGGTTCGAGCCCGCTGACGACCCGCAACGTCCTCGGCGAGACGACGTCCGGCGACCCGGACAACGTCGTAATGGCGGGAGCCCACCTCGACTCCGTCAATCAAGGCCCGGGAATCAACGACAACGGCTCAGGCTCGGCCGCTCTCCTCGAAACGGCGATCCAGATGGCGAAGGTGAAGCCCCGCAACAAGGTTCGGTTCGCCTGGTGGAGTGCTGAGGAATCCAACCTGATCGGCTCGACGCGGTATGTCGCCAGTCTGTCAGAGGCGGAGCGCGACAGGATCGCGCTCTATCTCAACTTCGACATGGTCGGCTCGCCGAACTTCGTCCGCTTCGTCTACGACGGCGACAACTCGACCTTCCCCGCCGGAACGGGGATCGCGGCAGGCCCGCCCGGGTCCGGCGAGATCGAGGCCCAGTTTGCGAGCTACTTCGCCTCGCAGGGCCTTGCGAGCTCGCCGACGCCGTTCAATGGCCGCTCCGACTACGGGCCGTTCATCGCCGTCGGGATCCCGGCAGGCGGCCTCTTCACGGGCGCGGAGGGAATCAAGACGGCTGCGCAGGCCGCGATCTACGGCGGCACGGCGGGCGCGCCATACGACCCGTGCTACCACGCCGCCTGCGACACGTACGCGAATAACAGCCCGGTCGCGCTCGATCAGATGTCGGACGCGATCGCGAACGCGGTGATCACCTACGCCCAGAACACGGAGTCGATCAACGGCGTCCGCGGCAAGGGCAACTTCAAGCCGTCGCCGCAGCCCGTCGCGAGCGGCGCCGGCAGCGCGAGCGGCGGCCTCCACGATCACGAGGACGTCCTCGAGTAGGGATCAGCCGGGGGAGGCCGTCCGCGGCCTCCCCCGAGCTCAGCGCCGCTGGTCGAACCGTTGCTCGTGGGAACGCGCGCGGGCGTAGCGGGCCGTCCAGTAGGCGGTGCGCTCGAGGTAGGAGCGCTCGGCCGCCCGGCCGCGCAGCCCCCAGGCACCGTCGTAGCTCTCGTAACCCCGCCGGGCACCGCGCGCCGGCTCGATCTGCGTGCCCTCGTGCCACTCGTTGTAGCTCGTCACCGTGATCAGGTCGGGCCGGGAGCGAATCGCGCCCCTCCACATGCCGTCATAGGTCGCCCCGTGGCGACGCGACCTGACTCGAGTGTCCCCTGTCGCGCGCCGAGCGTCGTAACCGGGCCCAACCGACGGTGCGCAGAGAAGCCGGAGTCGCCGCGCCTGTGCGCAGAGCCGCGGAAAGAGGCCGCCGTCGAAGAGAAGCACGTCGTAGGTGTAGAGGCCGTCGAAGCCTCCCGCGGCAGCCTTGCCGGCCAGGTTCGTGTTGGCGAAGACCCGGATCCCGCTCAGGCTCTCGTTCATCCCGGCCCAGTCGCCGTCGTCCAGCCAGGTGGAAGCCCAGATGTAGAAGTCGACGATCCCGAGCGAGCGGAGATACCCGATGTCCGTAGCGACGCTGCCGACGGTTCGGCCGCCGTACGGCTCCACATGAACGGCGACCGCGAGACCATGGAGCTGCGCCACGGCGAGCACCCGCGGCAGCCGCTGATCCTCGCCCGAGCCACGCCCCCACCACGACACGATCACGGTCGAGACGCCGGCGTCGGCGATCTCCCGCATCTGCGCGGCCAGCACGAGCGAATCGGCCGAGGAGTACGGGCCTCGGACGGGGTAGTAGTCGGAGGCGATCTGCTGTGGCGGCGAGTTGCCGCCCTGCTGCCAGTGCGTGTACGCGCCGTCGCGCGCGGCGGTCCCGAACCAGGGGTAGTAGAAGATCGCCGTCTCGGCTGCGGCCAACGGCTCGCTGGCTCCCGGCCCGCCCGTGTGAGCCCGCGCGGCGGCCGTCACCCCCAGGCAGGCCGCAACCACCAGGACGAAGAGCCGAATCCGCACCGACGGGCGACTCTACTCCGCGCGTCGGCTGGTTTCTACCCCTTTCCGAAGGTTTCGCAAGGTTCGAGCCGTGCACGCGACCCGTGAACACGACCGAGCGACTCGGATCGAGGCGCCTGCGAACGCGATCGACGACACCCCGCTAGACTCCGAGCTTCACGGGGCGTAGCGAAGCCTGGTTATCGCGCCTGGCTGGGGGCCAGGAGATCCCCAGTTCGAATCTGGGCGCCCCGATTCATTGGCTGTCAAGCGCCGGAACCTGCGTCAGGCGCTGAGCCGCTTGTAGAGGCGGTCGATCAGATCGGGCTTTGCCTCGAGCCGATCCGTGATCACGCGGAGTCGGTACTCGCGGAAGTGCTCGGGCTCGACGCCGAGCGCCGTGGCGAGCCGGACGACGACATCCATGGAGGGCACCGGCCTGTTCCCGTGCACGAGATGATTCAGGTAGCCCGCGGAGAGCTGGGTCTTGGCCGCGAGGCCTCGATACGTGAGTCCGGCGTCTGCCATCAGGTGCTCGATCGTCGGCCCGAATGGCTCCTCGCTGTACTTCTTCCTCCGGCTCATTGACGCTCGCCTACCCGATTTACCACCTCCAAACGCCCGATTCGCTCGTCCTGCCCGGTCGCACGGTCACGGACGTCGACAGCGTCGTCGTCGAGTGTCTTCTTGCCGATCGTGATCCGGACAGGGCAACCGATCAGGTCGGCGTCGGCGAACTTCTCGCCCGGACGGAGCTCGCGGTCGTCGAGGAGGACGTCCATTCCCGCCGCCGACAGCTGCTCGCCGAGCTCGATCGCGAGCTCCAGGATCTCTTCGCTTCCGTGAGCGAGCGCGACGACGTGGACGTCGTAGGGCGCGAGCTCGTCCGGCCAGACGATTCCATCCGCGTCGTGATGCTGCTCGACTGCGGCTGCCAGCACGCGTCCCGGTCCGATCCCGTACGAGCCCATCAGCGGAACCCGCTCCGTCCCGTCCTCGTCGAGGAAGCGTGCACCGAGCGGCTCCGAATAGCGGGTTCCGAGCTTGAAGATGTGGCCGACCTCGATCGCCGTCTGGAAGCCGAGCCGCCCGCCGCACTCGGGGCAGGCGTCGCCTTCCCTCGGCTGGCGGATGTCGGCGAAGCGAGGCGCGTAGTCGCGACCCGCCTGAACCCCGCGCAGGTGCCACCCGGTGCGATTGGCGCCGGCGACGTACTGGCCCTCGCGCAGCGCCTCGTCGGCGACGATCTCGCCGGAGAATCCGACCGGGCCGAGCGAGCCGCCTTCGGCGCCGAACCCGGTCTGGATCTGCTCGTCGGTCGCGGGCACGAAGTCGGAGCCGAGCGCGGCCGCGAGCTTCGCCTCCTCGAGCCGGTCGTCGCCGCGAAGGAGCGCGAGCACGAGCGTCCCGTCGGTCCGGACGACGGGCATCGCCTTCGAGGTCGCTGCGAGGTCGATCGAGAGCAGCTCGGCGAGCGCCTCGCATGTCCGCGTCTCGGGCGTCTCGACGTCCGAGGGAGAATCGAGGCGCTCCGGGAAGCGCGCGGGCCGCGGGATTCCGCGCGCGATCTCCAGGTCGGCCGCGTAGTCGCCGTTCTCGCAGGTGACGAGCGTGTTCTCGCCCGAGCCCGACGGCGCCAGGTAGTCGAACGACTCCTTGCCCCCCATCATCCCCGACTCCGCCTGGACGCCGTGCGTCTCGAGCCCGCAGCGCTCGAAGATCCGCTCGTAGGCGCCCTTGTGGAGCTGGAAGCTCCGGTCGAGGCCGGCTTCGTCGCGATCGAACGAGTAGGAGTCCTTCATCACGAACTCGCGGACGCGGAGGAGTCCGCCACGCGGGCGCGGCTCGTCGCGATCCTTGGTCTGGAAGTGGTACCACGCCTGCGGGAGCTCCCTGTAGCTCTGCAGCTCGAGCGCGTGGAAGGTGAACGTCTCCTCGTGGGTCAGCGGCAGGACGAACCGGCGGCCGGCGCGATCCTCGAGCTTGAAGAGCTCGGTGATCTGGTCGCGGCTCGTTTGCTCCCAGAGCTCGATCGGGGTGAGCACGGGCGCAAGCCACTCCTGCGCGCCGATCGCATCCATCTCCTCGCGGACGATCTGCTCCACCTTGCGATGCACGCGCCAGCCGAGCGGGAGGAACGTCCAGAGCCCCGCGCCCACCTGGCGGATGAAGCCGCCCCGGACGAGCAGCTTGTGCGAGATCGCCTCCGCGTCCGCGGGAGCGTCGCGCAGGGTCGGGAGGAAGAGCTGGGACGCGCGGTGGAGCATCGCGAGAGGCTAGTCCAAAGGAATGAGAGACGCTTCCGCCATCGCGAGCGCGGCGGGCTTCGCCATCTTCAGCCGCTTCGGGCGTGGCATCCCAGCGTCGATCCACCGGTCGATCTCGACGAAGAGCTCGTCGATCAGCGTCTCGGAGGAGACCTTCTTGAGCACGCGGCCGTGCGCGTAGAGGAAGCCCACGTCGCGGCCGCCGGCAATCCCGAAGTCGGCGTCGCCCGCCTCCCCCGGTCCGTTCACGGCGCAGCCCATGACGGCGACCTCGAAGGCCTCGGGGTACGCCTTGAGCCGCTCCTCGACGACGACCGCGAGGTTCTCGACGCCGACGTTGTCGCGCCCGCACGAGGGGCACGAGATCATCACCGGGCCGCGCTCCCGGAGCCCGAGCGCCTTCAGGATCTCGAAGGCCGCCTCGACCTCCTTGACCGGATCGGCGGTGAGCGAGACGCGAATCGTGTCGCCGATCCCGTCCGCGAGCAGAGCCCCCATCCCGACGGCGCTCTTGATCGACCCCGAGAACGGCGTCCCGGCCTCGGTGACGCCGAGGTGGAGCGGGTAGGGCACCTTGGCGGCGAGCATCCGGTAGGCGCGGATCATCGTCGGCACGTGGCTCGACTTGACCGAGATCTTGAAGTCGCGGAAGTCGAGCTTCTCGAGCAGCTCCACCTCCTCGAGCGCGGCCTCGACGAGCGCTTCGGCCTGGTCTGCCTGCGCGAGCTCTTCGAGGTGCTTCGGGAGCGAGCCGGAGTTGGCGCCGATCCGCATCGGGATCTTCGCCCGCTTGGCCGCGTTCACCACGAGCTCGACCTTCTCCGGGCCGCCGATGTTGCCGGGATTGATCCGGACCGCGGCGACTCCGGCGTCGATCGCTTTCAGCGCGAGGGAGGCGTTGAAGTGGATGTCGGCGATCACCGGCAGCGGCGAGAGGCGAACGATCCGCTTCAGCGCCTCCGCATCCTCGATCTTCGGAACGGCGCAGCGAACGACTTCGCAACCGGCCGAAGCAAGCGCGGCAATCTGCGCCGTCGTCGCCTCCACGTCCCGGGTCGGCGTCAGGGTCATCGACTGGACGACGACCGGTGCGCCACCCCCGATCGCGACGTTGCCGACCTTGATCCCGACGCTCGAGGCCATCGCTACAGGGTAGCGAGGGCCAGTTTGTGCTCTATGAACACACGTCTCTAGCTGCCCAGCCGCCCGATGTCGTTGGAGAGGCCGATGAAGAAGAGCAGGAGCACGATTGCGATCCCGACGACGGATACCCGCTCGTACACCTCGCGGGCAACCGCTTTACCGCGGATCCCCTCGAGCAACGAGAAGGCAATGTGGCCCCCGTCGAGCGGGAGCAGCGGCAGCAGGTTGAGGAGCGCGAGCGAGAGGCTGATCAGGCCGAGAACCCAGAGATAGGACTCGGCGCCCCGCTCCACCGCCTGCGAGGAGCCCTGCACGATCCCGACCGGGCTCGAGATCTCCTCCCTTCCGTCGCCGGTCACGAGCCGGCCGACGGAGCCGCCGATCGCCTTCGTGACGATGCCGGTTACTCGGATCGCTTGCCAGGCCGACTCGACCGGGCCGAGAGCCTCGCCCCGCAGGGCAAAGCCGAGCCGGTAGGCGCCGTCGGTCAGCGCGGGACGAGCGGGACCGAGCACGACCGACTCGCCGGCGCGAACCACGGTCACCGTCAGCTCCTGGCCGTCCGAGCCGGAGATCCGCTCGGGGATGTCCCCCGGCGAGTCGATCGCCTGGCCGTCGATCGCGACGATCCGGTCCCCGGCCTGCAGCCCGGCGCTCGCGGCGGGCGAGCCGGGAACGATCTCGTCGACCGTCTGCGTCGCCCGGCCTCCGCCGGCCATGAAGAGCGCGGTGAAGAGGACGATCGCCAGAAGCAGGTTCGCGCCCGGACCGGCAAAGATCACGGCCACCCGCTTCCACGTTCGGGCGCGCCAGTACGCGTCCGGGCCGAGGGCGTCGCCGACGTCCTCGACGCCCCGGTCCGCGGCCTTTCGCGCGAGCGGTGACAGCTCGGCCCGCTCGAGCTCGGCTTCGAGCCTTGCGACCGCCTCCCGCGAGTGCTCGTGATCCTCTACCGCCAGGCGACGCCGGAGCTCCTCGACGCCTGGCCCGAGCGACGGCTGCTCGGAGACCGCACGACCGAAGTGGACGTCGAGGTCGCCGGCCGCGGGCCGGTGCATGCCCGGGATCTTGACGTAACCACCGAGCGGGATCGTCCCGATCCCGTACTCGATCCCGTTGCGCGTGGTCTTCGCGAGCGCCGGCGGGAAGCCGATGTAGAACTTGCGCGGGTTCATCCCGACGGCGCGCGCGACGAAGAAGTGACCCGCCTCGTGAATCAGGATCAAGAGTCCGAGCCCGACGATCGAGATGAAGATGCTCACTTGACGGACATTCCCCGCGCGGCCAGACGCCGGGCCTCCTCATCCGCCTCGAAGAGCTCGTCGAGGTCGCGAGCGGGAGCGCCGTCGACGGCGTCGAGCGCCTCCGCGACGAGCTCGGGAATCCCGAGGAACGAGAGCCGGCCGTCCAGAAACGCGGCGACGGCGGTCTCGTTCGCCGCGTTGTATGCACACGGATAGGTGCCGCCCAGCTCGCCGGCCCGGCGTGCGAGCGCGAGCAGCGGGAAGGTCGCGAGGTCGGGCGCCGAGAACTCGAGCGTGAGCCCGCCGGCGAGATCGAGCTGGGGCAGGTCCGTCGCCGCCCGGTCCGGGTACGTCAAGGCCCAGGAGATCGGCACTCGCATGTCGGGATAGCCGAGGTGCGCCAGCGCGGCACCGTCCCGGAAGCGGACGAGCGCGTGGACGACGGAGCTCGGGTGGACGACGACCTCGAGGTGGTCGTAGGGGAGCCCGAAGAGGACGTGCGCCTCGATCAGCTCCAACCCCTTGTTCGCGAGCGTGGCGGAATCGATCGTGATCTTCGGGCCCATGCTCCACGTCGGGTGAGCGAGCGCCTCCTCGATCGTGACGTCCGCGAGCTCCTCGCAGCTCCGGCCGTGGAACGGGCCGCCCGACGCCGTGAGGACGAGCGAGTGGACGCTGTCCGGCGATCGGCCTTCGAGGCATTGGAAGGCCGCCGAATGCTCGGAATCGACCGGGAGCAGCAGGCCTCCCCCACGCTGGTGCGCCGCGAGCGCCAGGTCGCCCGCTGCGACGAGGCTCTCCTTGTTCGCGAGCGCGAGCGTCACGCCATGCTCGAGCGCCCAGAGCGTCGCACCGATTCCCGCAAAGCCGACGACGGCGTTCAGGACGACGTCGGGCTCGGCGCGCTCGAGCAGCTCGGTCAGGTCGCCGCCTGTCTGGACGTGCTCGACGCCGTGTCTGGCCGCGAGCTGCTCCAGGCCGCTCGAGCCGGACGCGAGGGCGCAGAGCTCGAGTTCCTCGGTGGACTCGATCACGGCGATTGCCTGCGTGCCGATGGAGCCGGTGGCTCCTAGGAGGGCGATCCGCCGCACGGGCTCAGTGTACGGGGCACCGCCGGACGGTCAGGGGGCTTCGTTGCCGGGCTGCCGAGGCGCGCGGGCCGCGATCGCGTCGAGGCAGCCGCGCCGGGCGTGCTCGGCGCTTTGCGGCGAGGTGCTGCCGACCGCCTTCGCAGCGGCGTCGGCCACCGCCTCGGGCGTCGCCTCGGCCACGCCGTATCGTTGCGCGACGTAGCGGACGGAGCCGATCGAGCAGATCGCGTAGGCGCCTCGGTACTCGACCGGCTGGGAGCGGATGTCGAGTGGCGGCTCCGGCTCGTCGTCGCCGCGACAGCCGGCGAGCGCGAGTACGACGAGCGCGAAGGCGAGCAGGCGGAGCGGCACTAGCTTCCGAACGCGAGGATGACGTAGAACGCCGCGACCGCTGCGAAGAGGTGCGCGTCGATCCGGTCGAGCATGCCGCCGTGGCCGCCGAGGAGCCTGCCGGAGTCCTTCACCTGGAGGTCGCGCTTCAGCGCCGACTCGAAGAGGTCGCCTGCGGCGCCTGCGACGGCGATCGCAGCGCCGAGCACGAGCGACTGGGGAATCGACAGGAAGTCCTGGTCGTAGAGGGCGAAGAAGGCGACCGCGATCGCCACAGCCGTGCCGGCGAGAAACCCTTCCCACGTCTTCCCCGGGGAGAGTGTGGGCGCGAGCTTGTGCCTGCCGACGAGCCGGCCGACTGCGTACGCCGCCGTGTCGTCGGCGAAGACGGCGATCAGAACGGTGAAGACGGCGAGCCGGCCGTGCTCGGGCAGCGCGCGGATCAGGAGCAGATGGCTGAGGCCGAGCGCGATCCACGCGACGCCCGTGACCGTCGAGCTGATCGTGATCGTCGCCGTCTGTCGCGTCGCCGCGATCCCGTAGAGCACGAACGCCAGGAAGAGCGTGAGCATGAAGCCGCCCGTCATCCAGACGGGGCCGCCGAGCTGGGCTCCGAGCAGGGTCGCGATCGCGCCCGCGTAGCCGGCGAGGACGAGCGGCCGCAGCTCCCGGGCCATCACGTAGAGCTCGTGGAGGGCGATCAGCGCCGCGACGAGCGCGAGCGCGAAGATCCACCAGCCGCCGAGCCACACGAGGTAGAGCACGATCGGCAGCGCCACGACCGTGACCAGCACGCGCGAGACGAGCTGATTCATCTGCCGCCGAACCGTCGGCGCCGGCTCGCATACTCGCCGAGGGCGCTCGCCAGCTGGTCGCGACCGAAATCCGGCCAAAGCGTGTCGACGAAGACGAGCTCGGCATAGGCGCTCTGCCAGAGGAGGAAGTTCGAGAGCCGCAGCTCGCCCGAGGTGCGGATCAGGAGATCGGGATCGGGCAGCTCCGGCGCATGAAGCCGCGTCGCGAGCGATTCCTCGTCGATCTCATCGGGCGCGAGCCCGTCCTCGACGAGGCGCCGTGCTGCGTCGACGAGCTCGGCCCGGCCGCCGTAGTCGAAGGCGATCCACAGATCGAGGCGGTCGTTTCCCGCGGTCTCCGTCTCGAGGCTCTCCATCTGGGCGCGAAGCGGTGCGGGCGCCCGGTCGCGGCGACCGAAGAACCTGCTCCGGACGCCCTGTTCCGCGAGATCCGGCAGCTCGCGCTCGATCGTCTCGCCGAAGATCTCCATCAGGTCTTCGACCTCCTCTGCCGGGCGCGACCAGTTCTCGGTCGAGAAGGCGTACACCGCGAGCGAGCGGACACCGAGGTCGATCGCCGCCTCGACGGTCCGACGCAGTGCTCGAGTCCCCGCGCGATGGCCGTCGGCGACCGGTAATCCTCGCGCCTCGGCCCAGCGCCCGTTGCCGTCCATGATGATCGCCACGCTGCGAGCGTCGGTCGCGGCGGGGTCGAGGGCGGCCACAGCAGTCACGTCGAGAGGTTTGAGCGCACGGCGCTCAAACCTCCATGATCTCGGTTTCCTTGTGCTTGATCAGCCCGTCGATGGTCTTCGTGTGCTCGTCGGTCAGCTTCTGCACCTGCGCCTCGCCGCGCCGTTCCTCGTCGTCGCCCACCTCGCCGTTCCGGACGAGCTCTTCGAGGTGCTTCATCACGTCGCGCCGGACGTTCCGGATCGCGACCTTGCCCTCCTCGCCGTAGCGGCGCACGAGCTTGACGAGCTCCTTGCGACGTTCTTCGGTGAGTTGCGGGATCGGCAGGCGCACGACCTTGCCGTCGTTCGAAGGCGTCAGGCCGAGATCGGATTCCTGGATCGCCTTCTCGATCGCCTTGATCTGGGTCGGGTCGAAGGGCTGCACGGTGAGGAGGCGCGGCTCGGGCGCTCCGATCGTGGCCAGATTCTTGAGCGGCGTGACGGTGCCGTAGTAGTCGATGGTGATCCGGTCGAGGAGCGCTGCAGACGCCCGCCCGGTCCGAACGCCGTTGAACTCGGTCCGCGTGGTCTCGATCGACCTGTCCATGCGACGGGTCGCGTCCTGCAGGAACTCCTCGATCGTCGCCATTCAGGCCTCCTCGGTCATGGGGGTCGTGATGATCGTGCCGACTCGCTCCCCGCTCGCCACCCGGAGGATGTTGCCGGCCGCGAGCTCGAAGACGTAGATCGGCAGCCGATTCTCCATGCAGAGCGAGAGCGCCGTCGTATCCATCACGCGCAGACCTCGCTCGATCGCCTCGAGGTGCGTGAGCCGGGGAAGGAAGACGGCGTCGGGATCGGTGCGCGGGTCGCCGTCGAAGACGCCGCTCGTCCCGTTCTTCCCCATCAGGAGCGCCTCGGCGCCGATCTCGAGCGCCCGGAGAGCAGCGGCCGTGTCGGTCGTGAAGAACGGGTTGCCCGTGCCGGCGGCGAAGATCACGATCCGCCCCTTCTCGAGGTGGCGCATCGCGCGACGGCGGATGTATGGCTCGGCGACCTCCGAGACCTCGAGCGCGGAGAGCACCCGCGTCAGCGCGCCGAGCCGCTCGAGCGCGTCCTGGAGCGCCAGCGCGTTCAGGACGGTCGCGAGCATCCCGGCGTAGTCGCCGGTGGCGCGGTCCATCCCGTCCGCAGCCGCCGCGATCCCGCGGTAGATGTTGCCGCCGCCGACCACGATCGCGAGCTCGAGGCCGCCGCTCTGGACGTCCACGATCTCGTCGGCGATCCGCGCCACGCGCTCCGGGTCGATCCCGTACTCCTGCTGGCCCATCAGGGCCTCGCCCGAGAGCTTCAGCAGCACCCTGCGGAAGGCCGGAACGACCTCCCCCTCTCTCGAGGTGGTCGGCGCGTGCTCCACCGCTTCCGGCTGGACCGTCACGGTCCTATTCTGCGACAGCGAGCAGCTTGAAGGCGAGGACACGCGCCTCTGCCTCGGCGAGCGCCTGCCCGACGGTCTTCGCCGAGTCGTGGATCCACGGCTGCTCCGTGAGCGTCCCGCCCGGCTGCGCGGCGTAGAAGCGCTTCGCGAGCATCCCCTCCACGATCTTCTCCTTCGCCTGCTCCGGCTTGCCCTCGAGCTCGTCCGAGTTGAGCAGGATCTGCTTCTCGGCCTCGACGACGTCCGCCGGCACGTCCTCCTTCGCGAGCCATTCGGGCCGGCCGAAGGAGATATGCATCGCGAGCTGCCGCGCGAGCTCGGGCGAGCCGCCGGCGAGCTTGACGACGACGCCGAGCTTGTTCGCCGGTGGATGCACGTAGGCGCCGAGCGTCTCGCCGATCCCGACCGCGTCATAGCGCTCGGCGCCGGTGACGACGATGTTCTCGCCGAGCTTGCCGACGAGCTCGACGCGCTCCTGCTCGAGCTGCGCGAGCTCCTCCGGGCCTTCCTCGTCGACGAGATCGAGCACCTTCTTGGCGAACTCCTGGAACTCGTCGTTGTTCGACACCGGCTCTGTCTCGCAGCCGACTGCCACCATCGTCACGCGCTCGGCGCTCTGGTGGTAGCCGACGAGCCCTTCGCTCGTCGTGCGGCCGGCGCGCTTGCCGGCGAGCGCCATCCCGCGCTCGCGCAGGAGCGTCCGCGCGGCGTCGAGATCGCCGTCCGTCTCCTGGAGCGCGCGCTTGCACTCCATCATCCCCGCGCCGGTTGCGTCGCGGAGCTCCTTGACGAGGCTGGCTGAAATCGTGGTGCTCACTGAGTCTCTTCCCCCTCGGTGGTTGCTGCGGGCTCTTCTGTCGACGCTCCTTCGGTGGCGCTGACGGCCGGCTCGTCCGCAGCCGCCTGGCCCGTGATCTCGCTGGGCGTCTCCGGCTCGACGACGGTCTCGCCCTGGCTCAGCGGCTCGTGCTCGGCCGGCGTCTCGGCGGCCGCAGGCGCTGCGGCCTCCGCGGGCTCGCTCTCCTCGCCGGTTGCGGCGCCGTTGCCGTTGCCGTTCGCCGAGGCGGTCAGCTCGGCCTCGGTGACGCGGGTCTTGCCGGCGGCGATCCCCTCGGCGATCGCGCGCACGATCAGGCTGCAGGAGCGGATCGCGTCGTCGTTGCCCGGAATGATGTAGTCGGCCTCGTCCGGATCGCAGTTCGTGTCGACGAGCGCAATGATCGGCAGCCCGAGGCGCCGCGCCTCGCGCACCGCCAGCTGCTCCTTCTTCAGGTCGACGATGAAGACCGCGTCGGGCTGGCGACGCAGGTCGGCGACGCCGCCGAGGTTCGCCTCGAGCTTCTCGAGCTCGGCGAGCATCGTGATCCGCTCCTTCGCGGGCAGCAGCTCGAGCTGGCCCTCCGTCTTCAGGCGGCGAAGCTCGTGCAGGTGCGCGATCCGGTCGGTGATCGTCTTCCAGTTCGTGAGCAGGCCGCCGAGCCAGCGGTTCGAGACGTACGGCATCCCGACGCGCGCGGCCTCCTGCTCGATCGAGTCCTGGGCCTGCTTCTTCGTCCCGACGAAGAGGATGCTGCCGCCGCGGCTCGCGATGTTGCGGGCGAAGTCGTAGGCCTCCTGGAGCAGCTCGGAGGTCTGCTGGAGATCGATGATGTAGATCCCGCCCCGCTCGGTGAAGATGAAGCGCTTCATCTTCGGGTTCCAGCGGCGGGTCTGGTGACCGAAGTGGACTCCTGCCTCCAGGAGCTCGCGCATGGAGACGACCGGCGCGGATTGCGCTGACCCAGGTTGAGCTGACACGGGCATGGCCCCTTTCACGTGGTTGGTTTGGGCGGTACTGCCGGTGTGGTCGAGCGGAACCGCGTTCAGGACGCGGCACCCCCACTCGTTTGCGTCCACGCCGGGGAGCAGGAACTGGACGCGCCCAGTGTAGCGAACGCCTAGTAACAGACTGTTACAAGCTCGGCTGTTCCAGGCTCTTGGCCTGCTCGAGCGCAGCGGCGAGGTCATCCGGGAGCGGCGACTCCGTCTCGATCCGCTCGCCCGTGAACGGATGCTCGAACGTGAGGCGCGCCGCGTGGAGGAACTGGCGCTCGAGGCCCAGGTCTCCTGCGACGCCGTAGACGGGATCGCCCGCGATCGGGAGGTCGATCGCTTCCAGGTGGACGCGGATCTGATGCGTACGGCCGGTTTCGAGCGTGACCTCGAGCAGCGTGTGCGCGGCGAGCGCCTCGACGAGCTCGAAGTGCGTCACCGCCCGGCGCGGCGTGGCCGTATCGAGCGAGTGGCGCGTCCGGTCCTGGCGGTCCCGGCCGATCGGCGCCTCGATCCTGCCCGTTCGCGAGCGCGGTCTGCCCTTGACGAGAGCCAGGTAACGCCGCTCCAGCTCGCGACGCCGGATCAGCTCTTCGAGCCTCGTATGTGCTTCGTCGGAGCGGGCGACGACGAGCAGCCCGGACGTGTCGCGATCGAGCCGGTGCACGATCCCGGGACGGTCCTCGTCGTCGCCACCGGCCGCGTCGAGCGCGAGCAGCCCGTGCACGAGCGTGCCGCCCTCGCGGTGCCCGGTGCCCGGATGCACGACGATGCCGGCCGGCTTGTCCACCACGAGCAGGTGCTCGTCCTCGAAGGCGACGCGCAGATCCATCTCTTCCGGCACGAGCGGGCCGGCGTCCGCAGGCAGCTCGGCCACGATCTCCTCGCCGCCCTCGAGCCGGTGGCTCTTCGCCCGCGCCTCCCCGTCGACGAGCACGTCGCCGGTTGCGATCAGCCGTTCTGCGAGGGCGCGCGAGCCGACCTCTGGCCTCGCCGCGAGCGCGCGGTCGAGGCGCCCGCTCTCAGGGGCGCGAAAGCGGAGAGTTGCCAAGAGGCCGCGGTCGTCGCGATTGCCGGTCGGATCCGGCGAGCGCGGCGAAGAGGATCGCGACTCCGACGACGATGAAGGTGTCGGCGAGATTGAAGGCCGGCCAGTAGCGAACGTCGAGGAAGTCCGTGACGTGGCCGAGCCGGATCCGGTCGACGAGGTTCGCGATGCTGCCGCCGAGCACGAAGCCGAGCGCGACCGGGAGGATCGGGTGCCGGCTGCCGGAGCGGGCGAAGAAGACGAGCATCCACGCGACGGCGAGCGCCGTCAGGACGATCACGACCGAGGTCGCCTGGGAGAACAAGCCGAACGCGATCCCGGAGTTCTGGACGTGATGGATCGAGAACGGTCCGACGATCTCCACCTCTTCGCCGAGCGCGAGGGTCCGGGCGACCACCTGCTTCGTGAGCTGGTCGGCACCGACCGCCGCCACGGCGATCGCGCCGAGCCCGACCCATTGCCTCGTGCCGGCGCCCAGCGGCCGTTCGGCGGCCGAGATCGGCCGCAGCGCGTTCGTCGTCGAGCCGATGCGGACGTCGGGCGAGCGCGGGGGCTCCTTGCGCGCGGGGGCGTTCAACGAGCGAGCCTCCGAGCATCGTCGATGCAGAGCGTCGTCCAGGGAACCGCCTCGAGCCGCGCGGCGGGAATCTTCTTGCCGCAGGCCGTACAGGTGCCGTAGGTGCCGTCCTCGATCCGCACGAGTGCGTCGTCGACCTCCCGGAGCTGCGCCTGCGCATCCTCCTCGAGTCCCTCCTCGAGCTCGCGCTCGTAGGTCTCGCTCGCCGAATCCGCAAGGTGGTTGTCGGAGGTCGAGCCGGAGAGCTCCCCGGTCTCGTCGGTCAGCGAGGAGCCGCCGATGTCGTGCCGCTCGATCGTCTCCAGGAGCCGCGCGCGGTGCTCGTGGAGCGCGTCCCGGAAGCGATCCGTGTCGGTGGTCGTCATGCTCTCTCCTGTCTCCCCGCGGCGGCGAGGCGTCGGTCGATCTCCTCGGCGTCGAGCCCGGTCAGCTCCACCAGCTTGTCGCGCGATGCCGCGCCGGGAAGGATCACGCTCGAGCGGGCACGCGAGCGTCTCGGCGAGCAGGCCGAGCACGGCAGCGTTCGCCTTGCCCTGCTCCGGCGCGGCGGCGACACGCACCTTCCAGGCGTCGCCGTGGCGGCCGACGATCGCCGTGCTCGCGGCACCCGGCGCGACGCGAAGCCGCAGTCGTACGGTCGCAGGCGCGGGCCGCATCGGGTGGTCGCGCCGCTCACGCTCGCAGGATAGATGCCGCTAGGAGATCAGCCTGCGGATCTCGCCGGTCGACTCCCCGACCGGCTCGCGCGCGTCGATCCCCGCATCTTCGACGCCCTCGAGCGCCGAACGGAGCAGCGACGTGATCCGGCGCACCTCGCGGTCGAGCCGCTCGCGCTCGGCGGCCGCGCGTCGCGTCACGGCTCGGGCCTCGCCGTGAGCCTCGGCGACGATCGAGTCCGCGTCGCGCCTGGCTTGATCCTTCAGCTCCTGGGCGGAGCGCTCGGCCGAGACGAGGGTCGAGCGGAGCAGGCCCTCGAGCTCCCGGTGGCGCTGGAGGTCGTTCTCGAGCTGCTCGACCTTGTCCGAGAGATCGGCTCGCTGGCGCCAGACCTCCTCGAAGTCCTCCGCGATGTCCGCGAGCAGGCGCTCCACGGCGGCCGCGCGATAGCCGCGGAATCCCTTCGCGAGCTGGATGTGCCGGATCTCGACAGGTGTGATCGCCATCGACCGCTCCTTCCTAGAGGACTGCCTGGATCACGGCGTCGATGATCTGCTGCAGCACGATCAGGCTGATCACCGCGACCATCGGCGACAGGTCGAGCGGTCCGACGGGCGGGATGAAGCGCCTGAAGATCCGCAGGTACGGATCGCAGACGTCGTAGAGGAAGCGCTGCAACCTGTTCAGCCACGGCCGGTAGGGCAACCGGACGAGCGAGGTCAGGATGTAGGCGAAGATCAGGAGGATGTAGACGTAGATGAACGTGTCCACGAAGCGCTGAACGGACGTGGCCGTGTCGAAGAGCAGCGCCAGAACGGCGAGATGGTCGCCCATGGCTCTGAGCTTCGATCCGGGCACCATCTTTCCTACCTCGAGGCCGACCCTCGAGCTGGTGAGCCGCGAAAGCGGCTCCTTTAGGGGTCTTCGCGCGTGGGGCATCCGCTTCTGCGGATGCCCCACTTGCGCAACAAATTACGCCTGGTTGAAGAAGCCGCCGCGTTCGAGCATTCTTGCCCGCTCTTCGGCGGAGACCTCGACGTTGCGCGGCGTGAGCAGGAAGACCTTGTCGGCGACCCGCTGCATGCCGCCGTCGAGCGCGTAGGTGAGGCCGCTCGCGAAGTCGATCAGACGCTTCGAGAGCTCCTGGTCGGCGCTCTGGAGGTTCAGGATCACCGGGACGCCGTCCTTGAAGCGGTCGGCGATCTGCTGGGCGTCGTTGAAGCTCCTCGGGAGGATCAGGTGCACCTTCACGTTCGCCGGGTTCGGCGCCGACTCGACCCCCCGCAGCCGCGCAGGAGGACGCAGCTCCGCTGTGCCCGCAGCGGCCGGCTCCGGGTCGCTCCAGTCCTCGAAATCCCGGCCGCGCCGGGGCTGCAGGCGCCTCACGTTCGCGCGCTCTCGCGCTCCATACGTGCGCTCGAGCTCCTCGTTCGTCGCGAGTCCGTCCTCGTCCTCCCAGTCGTCCTCCTCGGCGATCCCGAAGTAGACGAGCGTGCGATTCCAGACGTCCGAAAAGCCCATGCCAGCACGGGATGGTACCGCCGCCGCCGGATCGAACCCACCCCGCTCTACCGGACGGGGCCGAAGAGGACGGCTCCGATCCGGATCAGTGTCGCGCCTTCCTCGGCCGCAACTCGGTAGTCCTGGCTCGTTCCCATCGAGAGCTCGGCGAGGCCGTGGGCGGCAGCGAGCTCCCGAAGGCGGCGGAACGCCGGCCGTGAGGCCTCGGGATCGGCCGACGCCGGCGGCATCGTCATCAGGCCTCTCGCGTGCGGGAACGACGTCAGGAAGTCCGCAAGCGCGTCCGGCGCGATTCCGGCCTTCGACTCCTCACCGGAGAGATTCACCTCGACGAGCGCGGGCACCTCGAGCCGACGCGCTGCGGATTCCGACTCCAGCGAATGAACGAGCTCGCAGATTCGGTTCACGATCTTGACCTTGTTCGACTGCAGGCGGCCGATGAAGTGCCAGCGGAAGGTGTCGCCGTAAACGGCGTGCTTGCGCTCCAGATCCTGCGCTCGATTCTCGCCCACGACCTCGACCCCGGCCTCGGCGAGCAGCGCCATCTGCTCGAGGGACGCGTACTTCGTCGCGGCGACGATCGTGACTCCAGAGCCGACGTCGTCCCGGATCCGGGCGTATGCCGCTCGGATCGTCTCCACCGAGGCAGGCTCAGGCGACACGCGCGATCACGCCCTGGACGCCGCGGGGCTTGCCGGTTCGCCGGTGCGAGAAGAAGCGGTCCGGGTTGCAGGCCGTGCAGAGGTCGAGCCGCTCGACCTCGTCCGCTCCCGCCGCCCGGAGTGCGCGTTCCGCCGACGTCCAGAGGTCGAGCCGGCGCCCGTCCACGACATCGGCGCCGAAGGCACGCGCGAACGGCTCCCCCACCTCAGGCCCGACCTCGTAGCAGCACGGCCCGATTGCAGGGCCGATGCAGGCGCGAACGCCGCCACCGAGAGCGTCGACCGCACGTGCGACGACGCCCGCGAGCAGACCTCGCCAGCCGGCGTGGGCAACGGCGGCCGCCGGGATGTCGCCGTTCGAGCGGACGAGCGCGATCGGCAGGCAGTCCGCGGCGAAGGCGAGGATCGGCAGGTCGGGCTCGTCCGTCCAGAGGCCGTCGCCCGGCTCGCCGCGCACGCCCGCGGCGGCGCGATGCACGAGCGTCGAGTGGATCTGGCGGTTGATCGCCAGCCGCTCCGGCGCGCAGCCGACCTCCGCGCAGAGCAGCCGCCGGTTCTCGTCGACGCGCTCGACGTCGTCGCCCGTGAGCCGCCCGAGGTTGAGCGAGGCGAACGGGCCCTCGCTGACGCCGCCTTCCCGCGTCGCGAAGACGACCTCGTACGGGCCGGCAACATCCCAGCGAATCACGCTCAGAGGGTACGCCGAGCGTGCTGACCCGCCAGCAGGCGCTCCGCCTCGGCCAAGAGCCAGTCGCGGGAGTTGAGGGCGGGCTCGCCGATCACAGAGTGGAGCAGGCTCGCGAGGGCCGCGCCGAGCTCGGGCGACGGCTTCCAGCCGAGCGCGATCAGGTCGTCGCCGTCGACGGCGAGGTGCTCGAGCCGGTAGACCGACGTGCGCTCGTCCGTCGACCGCCGCGCGGAAGCGCTCGAGCGTCTCGAGCTCGGCGAGCGTCCTTTCGCTCACGGCCAGCCGCTTCCCCCGGAGATCCGCATCCTTGTGGGCGAGCAGGTCGAGGGCGCCATCCTCGCCGTGCCGGGCGAGAAACCTGCGCGCGCGCAAGGGCAGCGTCCGCTCGGGCACGTCGAACATGTGCTCGCGGACGATGCGCGTGACGGCCGCTGCCAGCCGCACCGGATAGCGAAGTCGCGAGAGCGCAGCCGCCACGAGCTCCGCCCCGATCTCCTCGTGCGCGCGCTTGCCGAGCTCGGCGTGCGCGTAGAAGTGGAGCCGGCCGTCCGTGCCGCGCCAGGCCGACTCGGGCTTGCCCGCATCGTGGAAGAGCGCCGCGAGGCGGACGCGGAGCCGCGCGCCGGCGTCGGCGGTCGCCTGGACGACGCGGAAGAGGTGCTCGTCGAGCGGCAGCTCGTGGTAGCGGCTCTCCTGGTCGAAGCCGATCGCCGGTTCGAGCTCGGGCAGGATCTGGACGAGCGCGCCGGTGTCGCGCGCGAGCCGGAGCGCCTTCGCCGGCGCGGCGCCGAGGAGGAGCTTCGAGAGCTCTCCCTGGCCGTCGCTCGCGAGCCCGCCTCCGATCCGCTCGCCGGAGACGTGGACGAGTCGCGGCGCCCATTCCCTCATCTGCCGCTCCGTCTCGGGATCGAGGTCGAAGCCGAGCTGCGAGACGAACCGGAGACCGCGCACGATCCGCAGCGGATCGTCCTGGAAGCTCAGCTCGCTCGTCGTTCGCAGGATCCGGCGCTCGAGATCCGCCAGCCCGCCGAGCGGGTCGACCAGCTCGCCCGTCGCCAGCCGGCGCGCGATCGCGTTCACTGTGAAGTCGCGACGCGCCATGTCCTCGCGCAACGAGATCGAGGCGTCGGCGGCGATCTCGAAGTCGTGGCGGCCCGGCCCCGTCGAGCGCTCGACGCGCGGCGGCGCGAAGTCGATCCCCGCTGGTTGAAGGGCCCGCGCCTCCCGGTCTCGCGGGAGGAAGCGCACGCCGATCCGCTGCTCCGCGACGATCAGATCCTCCACCTTCCCGTGCGGCTCGAGCGCCGCGCGCAGCTCGGCGTGTCCGACCCCGGGCACGACGAAGTCGCGCTCCTCGACGGGAAGCCCGAGCAGCTCGTTGCGAACCGCGCCCCCCGACGACGTAGGCGTCGAGCCCGAGCGAATGGACGTAGTCGGCGACTGAGCCCCACACGCCGACCATTGTGGCGGGTCAGAGCGCGGCGACCGCCTCGATCTCGACGAGCGCGCCGGAGGGCAGTGCCGCGACCTCGACCGTGGAGCGCGCAGGAGGGCGGTCGCCGACGTGGCGCGCATAGACCTCGTTCATCGCGGCGAAGTCGCCGAGATCCTGGAGGAAGACCGTCGTCTTGACGAGCTGCTCGAGCCCGCTGCCCGCTTCCTCGAGGATCGCGCGCAGGTTCCGGAGCACCTGCTCGGTCTGCTCTTCGATTCCCGGGCCGACCATCTCTTTCTCGCCCGGGCGCAGCCCGAGCTGACCGGCGACGAAGACGAGCCCGCCGGTCTTCACCGCCTGGTTGTAGGGCGCGCCCTGGAACGGCGCCGGGGCCTGCTCCGTCCGCACGATCTCCTTCTCTGCCATGTCTCTCTCCTTGACTGGTTAGGCCCGGCTGGCCTGCGCCAACGCACCGCCGAGCGCCTTGAAGATCGCCTCGAGCACGTGTTGCGAGTCCTCGCCGTCGATCAGCCGCACGTGCAGGGTCAGGCCGGCCGCGTCGGCGAAGGACTCGAGGAAGCGAGCGGCGAGGTCGGAATGGAGCCCGCCCGCGCGAGCTGCCGAGAGATCGACGTTCGACGCGATCAGCGACTCCGGGGAGACTTCGAGCGCAACCTGCGCCAGCGCCTCCTGCGCCGGCACGAGCGCCGAGCCGTGGCCGGCCGCCGAATCCGCGCGGAGGAGCGGCTCGAACGCAGCTCCGAGCGCGCGACCCGCCTCCGCGACCTCCGCCTCGGCCTCGCCGGGAGCGAGCTCCAGCGACAGCTCGAAGCGACCGCTGCGGGCGAGCAGCGTCAGCAGGTGGTCGAGCACCGGCACGCCGGTTGCGACGTTGATCGCGCCGGCGCCGGCTGGTGCGACTCGAGCAGCCACTACGAGCTAGAGATCTATCCGCTCGATTCGAGCGCCGAGGGCGCGCAGACGCTCGTCGATCCGTTCGTAGCCCTTGTCGATCTGGTACGCCTCGCCGATCGTCGAGGTGCCCTCGGCGCAGAGCGCGGCGATCAGCATCGCCATCCCGGCGCGGATGTCCGGGCTCGACATCCGCTGCGCGTAGAGGTGCGCCTTGCCCGTGACGACGGCGCGGTGCGGGTCGCAGAGGATGATCCGGGCGCCCATCGACACCAGCTTGTCGACGAAGAAGAGGCGGCTCTCGAACATCTTCTCGAAGATCAGGATCGTGCCCTGGGCCTGGGTCGCGACCGTGAGCGCGATCGACGTGAGGTCGGCCGGGAACTGCGGCCACGGGCCGTCTTCGATCTTCGGAATCGCGCCACCGTGGTCGTCCTGGATCACGAGCTCCTGGCCGGGCGGGATCCGGACGCTCGACTCCCCCACCTCGACTCGCACCCCGAGCCGCTCGAACGCGGGGATGATCGGAGCCAGATCCTTCGAGACGAGATCCGTGATCGTGATGTCGCCGCCGGTCACGGCCGCCATCCCGATGAAGCTCCCGACCTCGATGTGCTCGGGCGCGATCCGCCACTCGCCGCCGCGGAGGCTTGGGACGCCGCAGATCCGGAGCACGTTCGACTCGATCCCCTCGATGTCGGCGCCGAGCGAGACGAGGAAGCGACAGAGATCCTGGACGTGCGGCTCGCACGCGGCGTTGCCGATCACGGTCTCGCCTTCGGCGAGGACAGCCGCCATGACCGCGTTCTCGGTCGCCATGACGCTGGGCTCGTCGAGGAAGACGTGCTTGCCGCGGAGACCGCTCGTCCGCATCTCGTAGCGGCCGTTCAGGGAGATCTCGACCCCGAGCTCGGCGAAGGCGTGCATGTGCGGGTCGAGCCTACGCCGGCCGATCACGTCGCCGCCCGGCGGCGGCACGGTCGCCCTGCCGAACCGCGAGAGCAGGGGCCCTGCGAGCAGGAACGACGCCCGGATCCGCCGGCAGAGCTCCTCGTCGAGCTCCGACTTGTGCACGGCCGACGAGTCGACCCGAACCTCGTTCGGGCCCGTCCACTCGACCTCGGCTCCGATGTCGTCGAGGAGCGCGAGCATCGTCGTCACGTCTCGGATCCGCGGCACGTTCGTCAGCTGCACGGGCTCGCTCGCGAGCACGCAGGCGGCGAGCACGGGCAGGACGCCGTTCTTGTTCCCGGAGGCCCGGACGCTGCCGCCGAGCGGCTGGCCGCCCTCGATCACGAAAGCCTGGAGGTGCTTCTGGGACGGGAGGGTCAGCGTCATCGGCAAGGCCACGCGGGGCAGGCCGGTACTGTAGACGGCCGGTGGAGCTGACGCGAGACAGGGCCTGGGCGACGCTGACGAGGTACACGAAGGGCGAGTCGCTGCTTCGGCATGCGCTCGCGGTTGAGGCATCGACGCGCTCCTACGCGCGCCGCTTCGGCGAGGACGAGGAGGCGTGGGGAGCGACCGCGCTGCTCCACGACTTCGACTACGAGATCCACCCCACGCTCGACCAGCATCCGCAGGACGGCGCGCCGATCCTCCGCGAGGAGGGCTATCCGGAGTGGCTGATCGAGGCGGTTCTCTCGCACGCCGAGCACCTGCACATGGAGCGCGACACGCCGCTCAAGAAGACGCTCTTCGCCTGCGACGAGATCTCCGGCTTCGTCCACGCCTGCGGGCTCGTGCGCCCTCTCGGGCTCGAGGGGCTCGAGCCGAAGTCGGTCAAGAAGAAGCTGAAGCAGCCGTCGTTCGCGGCGGGCGTCCACCGCGACGAGGTCTACGCCGGCGCGGAGCTGCTCGAGCTCTCGCTCGACGAGCACATCGTCAACGTCGTCGCCGCGCTGCAGCCGATCTCCGAGGAGCTCGGCTTGCGAACCGCTAGCTCGATCTAACCGGCGACGCCGGCGGCGAGGCGCTCGAGGTCGTCGTCGCTCGTCCACCAGCCGCAGGAGGCGCGGACGAGGCCGGTGCCGGGCAGATCGCGGACGACGACGTCCCGCTCGACCAGGTGGGCGACGAGCGCCGGCGGATCGTCGACCCGGAACGAGACGAGCGTCGCGTCGGCCGGAACGAGCTCGGCGTGCGGAGCGAGCAGCGTCCGGCAGCGCTGCGCCTGCTCGGCGGCGCGCTCGAACCGCCAGTCCGGCGCCAGCTCGAGCGCTGCGGCGAGTCCCGCGAGCGCCGAGGGCGCGAGCCAGTTCGGGTCGAAGCGCGCTGCGCCTTCCTGCGGCTCGAAGCGACCGGACGGCTCGTAGGACACCTGCGAGAAGTAGCTCGGACGGGCGACGCGGAGCCGCTCGGGATCGGCGACGACGAGGGCGCCGGTCGAGTCCGGGCCGCAGAGCCACTTCTGGCCGGAGATCGTGTAGAAGTCGAGGCCGCGCGCATCGACGGGGATCGCGCCGGCGGACTGAGCGCCGTCGACGAGGATCGGGATCCCGCTTTGCTCGCGCAGCTCCTGCACGGGAAGCACCGCGCCGGTCGTCCAGAGCACGTGCGAGAGCGCAAGCAGACGCGTCCGCGGCGTCACGGCCGCGAGGATCGCGTCGGCGTCCGGTGGCACGACGACGACGCGGGCGCCGCTCGCATGAAGCGGGCCCAGCAGGCCGAAGTGCTCGGAGTCCGTCGTCACGATCTCGTCCTCCGGCGAGAGCTCGAGCCCGGCGAGGACGACGTTGCAGCCGTCGGTGGTCGAGCCCGTCAGCGCGACCTGCTCGACCTCGACGCCGACGAGGCCGGCGAGCGCGGCGCGCACCTCGAGGCGCAGCGCGAGCATCCGCTCGAAGTACGTCGTGCCAAAGCGGCCGTGCTCGAGCTCGGAGCGCTGCTCGCTCTCCACGGCGTCGAGTGTCGGCCGAGCCAGCGGCCCGAAGGTGCCGGCATTCAGATAGGCCTTCCGCTCGAGCACCGGAAAGAGCGCGCGCGCCTCGCTCGAACGTCATCCGACCTTCGTCTCGACCGGCGAGTGATCCGAGAGCACGCGCCCATTGTGGCGGCGGCGCTCCTCCGACCAGACGGAGAGCGGCGCGGCGGCGAGCCCACGGACGAGCACATGGTCGATTCCCGGCCCGAGCGCGGTGAAGCCCGGCAGCTCGAGCAGGCTTTCGGCCCGCAGGTTGAAGTCGCCTGCGAGCACGCAGGGGAGGCCGTCCGCAAGCTCCGAGACGAAGCGCTCGGCCCGGACGATCTCTGCGGCCACGAGCTCGGGATGCCTGAAGTCGTTCGAGGCGTGGAGGTTCGCGACGACGAGCCGCTCGAGCCGAACGGCGTGACACCACCGCTGCTCGCGCCGGCCCGCGTCGATTCGAACGTGATCGATCGTGTGGTGCTCGAGCGGCTCGAGCTCGCCCCCGAGCAGGATCGCGTTCGCCTGACCGGCGATCGCCGAGCGGAGGAGGCCGTTGTTCAGCCGAGTAATCGCGCCGCTGAGCCAGTCCGGGAGCCACGGCTCCTTCGTCACGACCCAGCGTGCTCGCATCCCGCTCCAGCGGGCGAGCCGCGGCAACGCCCAGAGCGGCAGCTCCTGGAGGCAGAGCACGTCCGGGCGATCGGCCGTGGCGAGCTGGAGCATCGCCTGCAGACGGCTCTCGCGGCCCGGCGGCTTCGTGTTGCCGTGGAAGACGTTCCAGCTGCGGATCAGCACGGGCACTAGCCTACGAACGATGCGCGTCGTCGTCGCCGATCCGCCCGCCTTCACGCCCGTCTACGACCACGAGCTCGCGGCAGCGCTGGCACGAGCGGGTGCCGAGGTCGAGCTCGTGACGTCCCACTTTCGCTTCGGCGCCGTGCCCGATCCGGCCGGCTATGAGCGACGCGAGCTCTTCTATCCGGTCTCCTCGCGGGTCTTCGGTCGCTCGCGGCTGCGGCTGCCGGCAAAGGCGCTCGAGCACCCGCTCGGACTGGCGCGACTCGCGCGCGTGCCCGCCGACGTCGTCCACGTGCAGTGGCTGACGCCGGAGCTCGACGGCCGGCTCCTCCGCCACCGCGCCCCGCTCGTGCTGACCGCGCACGACCTCCTGCCGAGGCGGACGGCCGCGAAGACCGAGCTGTGGCGGCGGCTCTTCGGCCGCTTCGAACGCGTCGTCGTGCACAGCGAGAGTGGCCGCGAGGTGCTCGCCGAGTTCGGCGTCGCCGAGGAGAAGCTCCGCGTGATCCCCCATCCCGTCTCGCCGAGCGATCCTTCACGCTCGGACGACGGCCGAACCGTGCTCGCGCTCGGGATGATCCGCCCGTACAAGCAGATCGACCACGCGGCCGCGGCGGCTCGGCTCGCGGGCGCGCGCCTCCTCGTCGCCGGCGATCCCGTCGGCCCGCTGCCGAATCTCGACGGCGCCGAGCTCCGCCTCGGCTACCTCTCGAACGCGGAGCTCGAGCGCGCGCTCGGAGACGCCACCGTCGCCGTCTTCCCCTACCGCGCCGAGCTCGATCAGAGCGGCGCGCTCCTGCAGGCGCTCGGAGCCGGGATCCCGGCCGTCGTCTATGACGTCGGCGGCCTCGCGGAGCCGGTTCGGAGCTACGGCGCCGGCCGCGTCGTTCCCGCCGACGACGTCGCTGCGCTCGGCGCCGCGCTCGCGGAGCTGCTGGACGATCCCGACGCGCTCGAAGCTGCACGGGCGGGCGCCCGCCGCGCGCGCGCCGAGCTGACGTGGGACGCAGCAGCACAGGCTCACCTAGCGCTCTACCGGGAGCTGCTCTGAGGTTCCGCCGCAACCGCTTCGGTGATCTCGTTCGCCGCCAGCTCGAGCTCTTCGCCGAGGAGGAGGCAGAGCTCTTCGCGGAGGTCGCTCGAGGCCGAGCGCACCTACGACGCGGCCGACCGCGAGGACGCCGAGTCGGCATACGCCGACCTCCAGCTCGTCCTCGACGCCGGCGCCGAGCGCCTGGCCGAGATCCAGGCCGCCTACGCGGCGACGCTCGAGGAGGACGCCGCGCGGGAATACGAAGCCGTCTTCGCCCGCGCAGCAGCCAAACGTTTCCCCCGGTTCGCCGCCGGACTCTAGGCTCCCGCGCGTGAGGATCGAGGACTACGGACTGATCGGCGACCTGCAGACGGCTGCGCTCGTCGGCCGGAACGGCTCGATCGACTGGCTCTGCTTCCCCCGCTTCGACTCGGGTGCCTGCTTCGCCTCGCTGCTCGGAACCGAGCAGGATGGACGCTGGCTGCTCGCGCCGGACTGCCCGATCGAACACGTGGAGCGCCGCTACCGCGACCGCTCCCTCGTCCACGAGCTGGACTTCCACACCGCCGAGGGCGTTGTGCGCGTCACCGATTTCATGCCGCCGCGTGGAACCGATCCCGACGTCGTCCGAATCGTGGAAGCGCTCGAAGGCAGCGTGCCGATGCGGATGGAGCTCGTGATTCGGTTCGACTACGGCTCGATCGTCCCCTGGGTGCGGCGGCTCGAGGACGACAGCCGGGTCGCGATCGCCGGCCCGGATGCGCTGAGCCTGCGGACTCCGGTGGAGGTGCGCGGCGAGAACCTGACGACGGTGGCCGAGTTCACGGCGGCGCCCGGCGAGCGGTATCCGTTCGTGCTGACGTGGTTTCCGTCACACCGCGAGGCGCCGGCTCATGTCGATGCAAGCCACGCGCTCGCGGACACCTGTGCGTACTGGGACGAGTGGCTCACGTCCTGCGCGTACCAGGGCCGCTACGAGGAGCCGGTCTACCGCTCGTTGATGGTGCTGAAGGCAATGACGTACTCCCCGACCGGCGGGCTCGTCGCAGCCCCCACGACCTCGCTGCCGGAACAGATCGGAGGCGTGCGGAACTGGGACTATCGCTTCTGCTGGTTGCGCGACGCGAGCTTCGCGCTCGCCGCGCTCGTCGAGAACGGGTTCGTCGAAGAGGCGGGCGCCTGGCGGAGCTGGCTCCTCCGGGCGGTCGCCGGCGATCCCGACGATCTCCAGATCATGTACGGGCCGGCCGGCGAGCGGCGCCTGACCGAGCTCGAGCTCCCCTGGCTTGCCGGCTACGAGGGCTCGCAGCCGGTTCGGATCGGCAACGGCGCCAGCCAGCAGTTCCAGCTCGACGTCTACGGCGAGGTGCTCGACGTGCTCTACCAGGCGCGCAGTCGCGGACTCCCCGCGGACGACAACGCGTGGGCGCTCGTCGGTCACCTGCTGGGGAATCTCGAGCAGCGGTGGCGCGAGCCGGACGAGGGGATCTGGGAGGTGCGCGGCCCACGCAGGCAGTTCACCCATTCGAAGGTGATGGCGTGGGTGGCGTTCGATCGCGGCATCCGCCTGATCGAGGAGCTCGGCCGCGACGGTCCCCTTGAGCGCTGGCGGGCAGTCCGCGACGAGATCCGCGCCGAGGTGCTCGAGCAGGGCTACGACCGCGAGCTCGGCTCGTTCGTGCAGTCCTACGGGTCGCGCCGGCTCGATGCGAGCCTCCTCACGATCCCGCTCTTCGGCTTTCTCCCGCCGGAGGATCCTCGTGTCCGCGGCACGCTCGAGGCGGTGCGACGGGAGCTCCTCGTCGACGGTTTCGTGCAGCGCTACCGCCACGATCCGGAGGTGCGGAGCGTCGACGGCCTGCCGCCCGGCGAGGGCGCGTTCTTCCTCTGCTCCTTCTGGTTCGTCGACAACCTCGTCCTCCTCGGCGAGCTCGACGAGGCGCGGGAGATGTTCGAGCGCCTGCTCGCGCTCCGAAACGAGCTCGGCCTGCTCTCCGAGGAGTACGACCCGAAGCTCCGCCGGCTCGTCGGCAACTTCCCGCAGGCGTTCTCGCACATCGGCCTCGTCAACACGGCGATGAGGCTCGAGCGCGCGCTATCTGACGTCGGTTAGTCTCGTCGCCCTCGACGAGCGAGACCTGCTTCAACGGAACCTGTCCTTCGCAACGATTCAGCAACGCTTTCTCCAACCACCGTCCGGGGCGGACATGTCTGGGGACAGTCCCCGGACGTGTCTCGAAGGGACACGTCCGTCGAGGCGGATCGGTGGGCTCAGCGGTGGCCGAAGTGATGAGCCGGCGGCAGCGCCGCGCCGACGTCGCGCTGCGCGACCCCGCGCGCGAGCGGGCCGAGGCTCTCGAGCTCGCTGACGACGATGTTCCGGTTCTCGCCCAGCCGCTCGAAGCGGCCGCGCACGAGCAGGAGCGGCTCGCCGCGCACCGTCGCGCGATGGCGCTCGTAGACCTCGGGCGAGACGATCAGATTCACCTGGCCGGCCTCGTCCTCGAGCAGCATGAAGACGATCCCGTTCGCGGTCGCCGGGCGCTGGCGCGCGATCGCGAGGCCGGCGAAGGCGACGCGGCTTCGGTGCGGCGCGGCGTTCAGCTCCGGGCTTGCGAGCACGTCCGGCGGCAGGTGCGGCCGTAGGAGCGTCAGCGGATGCACGTCGACGGAGAGGCTCGTGCCCGCGTAGTCGGCGAGCATCCGCTCCCAGTCGGTCAGATCCGGCAGCGCCGGGGTCGCCGCGGTCGGCTCCAGCGAGAGCCGGAGCTGGACGTTCTCGCGCACGGTCTGCGGGCGGAGGACGAGCCCGAGCTGCCAGAGGAGGTCGCGCCGCTTCCCCCACCGATCGCAGGCGCCGCTTCGGACGAGCGCCTCCAGCTCACGGGCGTCGAGAGGGGCGCGGCGGGCGAGGTCGCCCACGTCCGCGTACGACCCGTTCGCCTCGCGCTCGGCGACGAGGCGCGTCGCGTCGTCGTCCCCCACCGACTTCACGTAGGCGAGCCCGATCCGGACGACCGCTCCCTCCTCCAGCGAGCAGCCGGCCGCGCTCAGGTTGATGTCCGGCGAGCGCACCTCCACGCCGCGGCGCTGCGCGTCCCGCACGAGCGAGGCAGGCGGATAGAAGCCCATCGGCTGCGCGTTCAGGAGCGAGCAGAGGAACTCGGCCGGATAGTGGTGGCGCAGCCACGCGGACTGGTAGGCGAGCAGGCCGAAGGCGGCGGCGTGCGACTTCGGGAAGCCGAAGCCCGAGAAGCCCGTCAGCTTGTCGTAGACGAGGTCGGCGGTCGACGCGTCGACGCCCTTCGTCTCCGCCCCCGCGACGAACTGCGCCCGGAACGCCTCGAGCGCCTCGACGCTTCGTTTCCGGCTCATCGCCCGGCGCAGCCCCTCCGCCTCGCCGACCGTGAAGCCGGCGAGCGCCATCGCCACCTCGAGCACCTGATCCTGGAAGACGACGACGCCGTGCGTCTCGCGGAGCGGCTCGCGGAGGAGCTCGTGGTCGACCGGCGGCACATACGTCGGGTCGACTCGGAGCTGCTCGCGGGCGTGGATGTACGGGTGCACGGCCTTGCCCTGGATCGGCCCGGGCCGGACGAGCGCGACCTGGACGGTCAGGTCGTCGAGGTTCTCGGGCTTCGTCCGCAGGAGGCTCTGCATCTGCGCCCGGCTCTCGATCTGGAAGTCGCCGACGGTATCGGCTCGTTGAATCTCCTTAAATACATCAGCGTCGTCGAGCGGGATCCGCGAAAGGTCGATCGGCTCGCCGTAGGCCTCGGCGATCTGGTCGACGCAGTCCTCGACCGCCGAGAGCATCCCCAGCCCGAGCAGGTCGATCTTGAGGAAACCGGCGTCGGCGCACGAGTCCTTGTCCCACTGGCAGAGCTGGCGCCCCGCCATCGCCGCGGGCTGCACCGGCACGAGCTCGACGAGCGGCCGGGACGAGATCACCATCCCGCCCGGATGCTGCGAGATGTGGCGTGGGAGGCCGCCGATCTCGCCGGTCAGCTCCGCGAAGGCGCGCCAGCGCGGCGAGAGGAGCTTGCGCTCGTACTCGGGGAGCAGCGCGAGCTCCTCGGCGACCCGCTTCGCGCTCCACCCGTCCGAGAGCCGCGCCAGCCGCTCGAGCTCGGCGAACGGAAGCCCGAGCGCCTTGCCGACGTCGCGGATCGCCCCGCGCGAGCGGTAGGTGGCGAAGCTCGCGACGAGCGAGGCGTGGCGGCGGCCGTACCGCTCGGTCACCGCGACGATCAGCTTCTCGCGGATGTCGCGCGGGAAGTCGAGGTCGATGTCGGGTACCGACGAGAGCTCCCGGTTCAGGAAGCGGCCGAGCGAGAGGTTCGACGCGACCGGATCGACGTGCGAGAGCCCGGTCAGGTAGCAGACGATCGAGCCGACCGAGCTGCCGCGCCCACGCCCCGGCGGCAGCGAGCGCCTCGGCGAGTCGCGTCCCCGCACCTCGTTCGCGCACTCGCGCGCGAGCTCGAGCACCTCCCAGTGGAGCAGGAAGAAGCCGGCGAGCCCGAGCTCGTCGATCAGCGCGAGCTCCTCACGCAGCCGCTTCCGAGCCTCGCCGAGCAACAGTCGGTTACTTGGTGGGTAGCGATCGGCGAACGCTGCCTCGCAGACCTGCGCGAGCTGCCGGATCGCGGGCTCCTCGCCGTCGGAGAAGTCGGGATAGCGGTAGCCGAGCTCGGCGGTCAGGTCGAACTCGAGCCGCTGCCGCGAGCTCGACGGTTCGGCGAACGGCGTCGCGATCGTCCGGGAAGAGCTCCTCGAGCTCGGCGGGCGCGCGCAGGATGCTCTCGCGGTTGCCGCGCCGCTCGCGCTCGCAGCCGTCGAGCGAGGTGCGCTGCCGGATCGCGACGAGCACGTCCTGGAGCGCGGTCCGCCTGAGCGAATGCGCGTGCACGTTCCCGGTGACGACGGTCGGCGCACCGATGTGGGCGGCGAGATCGCGCAGGAGCGCGTTCCGGCGGGCGTCGCCGCGCTCGAACGGCCGCTGCAGCTCGACGTAGAAGCGGTCGCCGAAGGCTCGCGCGAGCTCGACTGCCGCGTTGGGGTCGCGGACGCCGAGCCCGGTGCGCGCGCAGCCGGAGAGGCAGACGAGCCCCTCGCTGCTTTCGGCCAGAAGCTCGAAATCGAGTGCGGGCGGCAGGACCTCGGCTCCCTCCTTCGGCCGCGTCCCTGCGTGTGCCGCAGTCAGCAGCCGGCAGAGATTCGCGTATCCCGCCGCCGACTCGACGAGCAGCGTCACGTGGGCTCCGCCGACGAGCGAAACCTCGGCACCGGTGAGCGGCCGCACCCCCACGAGCTTCGCCGCGTGGGCGAACTCGAGCGAGCCGTAGACCCCGTCGTGGTCGGTGAGCGCGAGCGCCTCGTAGCCGAGCTCGGCCGCCCGCAGGACCAGCTCCTCGGGGTGCGAGGCGCCGTCCAGGAACGAATAGGCTGAATGGCAATGGAGCTCGACGTAGGCCAACCGCTGCTCCTAACCGCCGGAGAGGGCGAGGTCGTCGGCGACTCGGAGGAGCGGCGGGTCGAGATCCTCTGCGACTTCGACGAGTTGTGCGTCACGTGGACGCGGTTCGGGCCCGGACGGGAGGGCGCGAATCCCCACATCCATCGGCACCACACCGACCTTTTCTATGTGCTCGACGGCGAGCTGACGGTTGGGTTGGGCGCCGACCGGCAGGAGACGACTGTCCCGGCGGGAACGCTCGTGGTCGCGCCGCCGTTCGTCGTCCACGCGTTCCGGAACGCGAGCCCGACGGAGGAGTTGCGTTACCTCAACTTCCACGCTCCCGGCGGTGGCTTCGCCGACTATCTTCGCGGCCGGCAACCGGGCTTCGACTCCGACGATCCGCCTGCGGACGGAGGCCTGCCGGTCGGGGAAGCGCTGATCGTCCCGGCCGATGAGGGGCCGCTCCTGCTCGAGCGGGACGAGATCCGAATCGAGATGCGGGACGAGCCGCGCCCGGCAGCGAACCGGCTCACGTGTCTCTACACACTCGAGGACGGCCGGCTCCTCGAGATCCGGGCGTAGATGGACGCGCGCGAACGCTACGACGATCTCGCGGACTTTCTCGCCTTTCGCCACGACTTCGTCGAGCTCTCCCAGATGATGGGGATGCCGTGCGTGAAGGCGCGCGGGAAGATGGTCGCCGGCTTTTCGGGCCGCAACGAGGCGATGGTCTTCAAGCTGACCGATCCCGAGGTGCACGCCCGGGCGCTCGCGCTCGAGGGAGCCGTGCTCTTCGATCCGTCCGGCCAGGGCCGTCCGTTCAAGCAGTGGGTGGTCGTGCCGCCGGCGCACGCTGAGCTCTGGGAGTCGTTCGCCGATCACGCGCTCAAGCCCGCTGGCTGAACCAGCAGCCGGCCTCCTCGTCGCGGAAGACGCAGGCGTTCTGGCCCGACTCGAGCACGAGATCGAAGTAGCGCCGGTCGACGGGATCGTCCGTCCACCAGCGGTCGACGACGCGCCACTCCTCGCGGAGCACGGCGACCCCGAGCCGGTTCACGCGAACTGGGACACCCACGGCGCTCGCCTCGACCAGCACGGGTCTGGGAGCATTTATTCGTCCCGCGGCACCAGCACGGGGGAACCCAGGGTTCCCCCGTGAGCCCCCTCCTTCTGCGCTGCGAATGACCATGCGTTACGGGCCTGCGGGCGAATAAATCGCCCTCCGGCCACATGGCCCAGGTTCGGTCTCGAGCGACGGCTGACACATTTCGCTACTCGTCTCGAGGGACAAACAAGGCTCGTGCCTCGGGAATCCTCGACCATGGCGCCACCTCCACGACGGCGACGACGGAGCCCGAGCCGGTGCTGGCGCGCACCTGGCGCAGCCCGTCGCTCAGGCGGGCATTGAGCTCGTCCGCGGCCGGCTTGACGAGCTCGAGCTGCTGTCCCACCGACTCGGAGAGCTCGACCGCCTCGAGCCGCAGCTCGACGATCGGGGACGGCAGCTCGAGCAGCTTCGGGCCGAGTGCGGCGCGCAGCCGCGGACGATCGGCTGTCGGATCGCGCAGCGTCACCGTGCGCCGCCAGGAGCCGCCGCCGACGAGCCGCGCCGAGAGCGCGAGCTTGCGGAACGGCCTTCCCACTCGCTCCGGGCGCGCGAGCAACCGGTCGAGGAGCGCCCCGAACGCCCGTCGCAGGGTCAGCTCGTTCCCGATCGCCTCCGGGAACTCGAGCGCCTCGGCGAGCTCGGCGGGCGGGCGGCGAGGCGTGGACGCGTCCCCTTGCACCGCTCTGCTTGTCCCCGTGTGCAAGCGCCCACGCCCGCCGCCCTTCCGGCCCGAGCCGCTCGGCGACGGAGCCCCCCGGCAACGCCGCCAGCTCTCCCAGCTTTCGCACTCCCAGCCCCTCGAGCTCCGCATAGCGGTCGGCACTGAGCGGCAGCAGCGAGAGCGGCAGTGGTGCGAGAAAGCCCTCCTCCGTGCCGTCTGCGACGACGAGTGCCTGCCCGGGACGCGCGACGCTCGCCGCCGCCAGAGCGGCGAACCGGCGCCGGGCAGCGCCCGCGCGTGGATCCCAGGCAGATCCGATCGAGGCGAGCGCCCGCTCGAGCGCCGCCTCCAAGCCTCCGTAGAGCCGCTCCACCCCTCGCGTCTCGAAGTAGACGCGACCGGGCTCCTCGGGCTCGACCGCGAACCCGGAGTCCTCGAGCCGCTGCAGCGCTCCCTCCCACTCGCGCTCGACCGCGGCGGGATCCTGCTCGACGAGGACGAGCCCCGGACAGGTGGCGAGCGCCTCCCCCAGGCGCATCCCCGGCTGCACCCCTGCCGCCTCGGCCGCTGCGGTGACGGCTCCCAGCAAAGGCTCGGAACCGGGCAGCGGCGAGAGCGCCGCCGGCTCGAGCGCCAGCCTCGGCCGGGCGCGAAGCGCTGCGCGCAACTCGAAGCCGGGGATGACGAGGCAAGCGATCACAGGAACGTATGTTCTACCTACGAACGTATGTTCCTGTCAAGGTCTCAGTGGCTGCTCCCTGTACCCGCGCCCACTGTGGTGGAAGTGGCCGTCCTTGAAGATCTGCCTGCGGAGCTCACCCCGTGCCTCCCTTGCCCAGGAGCGACTGGTTGAGGAAGCGAACGACGCGGCGCTCGTATTCGGCCGGGTGAGCGTCGATGCCGCCGGTGTGCTCGGCGCCGGGCACCTTCCAGATCTTCTTGGGCTTGCCCGCGGCGGCGAAGTACTTGGGCTGCCTGGTGTCCTCGCCGCCCATGCCGGGCACGGTGTAGATGAGGAAGACGGAGCGCGGCGCGATCCGGCCGATCTGGTCGACGATTGGCGGCGGCGGCCCGTGGTTCGAGAAGACGCTCGTGGCGAACTTGATGCCGAAGAGCGCGGGAAGGAGGAGGAGCTTTTCCCCGCCCTTGAGGACGTCGCCTCCTTCTCCGGCGGGGAGGCCGGCTCCTTCCGAGACGACCGCTTTGAACGCCGTCGACTCGGCGGCGGCGCCGAGGAGGATCTCGCCGCCGACGGAGGAGCCGAAGCCGCCGACGCGTCCGGGATCGACGTCCGGCCGCCCCTGGAGGTATTCGGCGGCGGCGGTCAGGTCGCGGTCGCCGGCCCAGCGGACGAGGTCGCCTTGGCTTTCTCCCTGGCCTCGGGGGTCGAGGAGCAGGACGCCGTAGCCGTTGCGGATCAGCATCTTCGCTTCGGCGAGCGCGGAGCGTCCGGGGTAGACGACGACTGCGGCTCGGTTCTTCGACGGGACGTAGGTCGCGGCGAGATCGATCGAGTCGTCGGTCGTCACGGTCACCCGCTCGGAGGGGAAGCCGATGGCCGGCAGCGGGCCGGTGCGGCCGAGGTGCGTGTAGCCGTACGAGAAAGCGACCGGGAAGACGACATACGCGATCACGAGGAAAGCCGCCAGCGCTCCCAGGAGCGTCACGAGCAGCCGGCGCAGATAGCGGCTGCGGCGGCTGCCGCCTCGTTTGCGCGACCGCCAGAGGATCATCGGCCCGCTGAGGAGCAAGGTCGCTCCGGCGGCGGTCGCGAGGAGACCGGTGTAGTCGTCTCCGGAGATGCCGTCGTGGAGCAGGTGGTAGACGGCGGGGAAGCCGAAGGACAGGCTGAGTGCCCCGAAGGTCATCGCGACGGCCGCGCGCGCTCCGGCCCGAAATCGCGGATAGACGACCGCGACGCCGAGCAGGATGGCGACGGGAACGAGTCCGCTCGTGAGGTGGTCGCTAGCGGAGGTGCCCGGCTGCGGCTGGAGGTAGTTGTCGTCGACGACGTGCAGCGCCACAGCTGCGAGGCAGGCACGAACGATCGCCGTCTCGAGGCTCATGGCTCCGGCGAGGCGGAGCAGCCCGCTGCGACGCTCGGCGAGGCCCTCCGCGACTGCGTGCCCGCTACTCATATTGGAGCGCCTCGAGTACGTTCAGCCTCGACGCACGCCGCGCCGGCAGGATTGCCGCGAGCATCCCCGCGAGGATCGCGACGCCGACGAAGACGACGAGCGTCCCGGCCGGCACCGCGAACACGATCCCGTACTGGGAGAGCGCGGCGGTCGTGAGCACGGCGAGGAAGAGGCCGACTCCGATCCCGAGCGCGGCACCGATCAACGCCGTGACGATGCTCTCGTGCCGGATCATCCGCCGCACCTGCCTGCGGGTCATCCCGATCGCCCGCAGCATCCCCAGCTCGCGTGTCCGCTCGAAGACGGAGAGCACGAGCGTGTTGATGACGCCGAAGAGGCTCACGATCACAGACAGGCCGAGCAGGGCGTAGAGGATCTGGAGCGACTGCGTGATCTCGGCGGTCCGTGTGTCCTTGAACTCTTCGCGCGTCTCGACGACCGCGGCCGGGAAAGCTGCGAGGCTCTTCTCCAGGGCTGCGGTGTTCTCGGCCGAGGGGCCGCCCTCGATGTTGAGGAGGGTGAGGTCGTTGTCGTGGTTCGCGAAGGCGCCGTCGAATGTGGCGGTCGAGACCGAGATCTCGCCGAACGGCGAGCCTCCCTTCGGGGGTTCGACGATCCCGTCCACGCGGAGCTGGAGCTCGTTGCCGGCGGGCGTTTCGACCGTCAGGGGCGACCCGACGGCAAGCGAGTGGTCGTCGGCGTAGCGCTTGACGAGGAAGGCGCCGTCACGTCCGAGCTCCGCGGGGACGCTACTGGAGCCGCTCGCCCATGTGATGTTGATCACCTTCGTCAGGTTCGCGTCGACGCCCGTGACGACGACGGTCTTGCCGTCGACCTTGGCGTCGCCCGAACGCATCTCGGACACCGCCTCGACGCCGGGCGCCGTCGCTGCCGCCTGGGCGGCCTCGTTGGTCAGCAGCTCGCCGTTGTTTCCCGCCGACACGGAGTAGTCGGCCACGAAGAGCTCGTCGACGGCACCCGTGAACGAGGTCTTGAACCCCTGGCCGATGACCGCGACGAACGTGATCAGGGCGAGCCCGATCATCACCGCCGCCGCTGTCGATGCCGTTCTGGCCGGGTTCCGGACCGCGTTCTGCCGAGCGAGGCTGCCTGCGGTGCCGCCGAAGCGGGCTCCTGGTGCGCCGAGCACGTAGGCGAGCGGACGCACCACGCGCGTGGCGATCATCGCCACCGCGACGAACATGAAGAGAACACCGGCGACGAGGACGATCACTCGCACGAGGACGTCGACGTCGCTCGCGAAGACGCCGAATGAGAACAGCGCGATCGCGATGACGCCGACCGCGGCGGACACCGGCACTGCAAAGCGCGCGAAGCGCGACGCCGGCATGACCGCGCCCTCGCGCACTGCCGCGATCGGCTCGATCCGCGTCGCCCGCATCGCGGGCCGGAGGCTCGCCAGCACCGCGATCAGGGTGCCGATGCCGAGGCTGACGACGATCGTCCGCACCGAGAAGACCAGTCCGCCGCTCGGGAGATCGATGCCGAGCGACTCGAGGAGTGACATCAGGCCGACCGCGATCCCGAGCCCGAGGAAGAGCCCGATCACCGAGCCGACGAGACCGATCGCGAGTGACTCGAGGATGACCGACCCCAGCACCTGCCGCCTCGAGGCTCCGAGGGTGCGCAGCGTGGCGAGCTCTCGCATCCGCTGCGCGACCGTGATCGCAAGCGTGTTGGCGATCACGAAGCTGCCGACGAACAGCGCGATGCCGCCGAAGCCGAGCAGGAAGTACTTGATGATGTTCAGGCCCTCCTGGGTGTCGGCGCTGTCGTCGCGCGCCTGCGCCGCGGCGGTCTTCACCTGCATCGTCTCGGAGAGCAGCGGCTCGATCTGGCTGGAGAGCTCGGCCTCCGTCACGCCTTCCTCGGCGCCGACGCTGATCAGGTCGAACTTGCCCTCCTTCTTGAACAGCCGCTGGGCGGTCTCGAGATCGAAGACGGAGACGGTGATGCCGCCCAGCCCGCCCTCCGACCCGAAGCGGACGATGCCGCTGATCTCGTAGGTCTTCACCGGGCCGTCGCCGTAGGCGCCGACGGTCTGTCCGATCTCGAAGTGCTCCTTCTCCGCGGTCGAATTGTCGATCGCGATCTGGCCGTCCCCGCTCGGCCACTCGCCGGAGACGAGCTGGAACGGGTTCAGGCTCTGGTCGTCTGTCGCTTCGACGCCCATCGAGACGCCCTGGCCGGGGCGCCCGATCGTCTCTCCGTCCTTGTCGACGAGGCTTGCCTCGTCCTCGATCGTGCCCTGCGCGACGCGGACGCCGGGCAGGCTCGCGACGTCACTGAGCACTGCGGCCGAGAAGGCAGGCGCCTCGGTCTCGCCGTCCTGCGTCTCGATCGCGACCTTCGAGCTGATGACCGCGTCGGTGGACGTCGTACGACTCCTCGTAGATGCCGTCGAAGCTCTTGCCGAGCGTGTCGGTGAGGACGAAGGCGCCGCTGATCATCGCGACACCGAGCACGATCGCGAACGCGGTCAGCGCCGCGCGCAGCTTCCGGCCGAGCAGTCCCTTGAGCGCGACGCCGATCACGACGCCGTCACCTCCTCCAGCGCAGCCATGATCTCGTGCGTCGTCGACGATCCGATGTCCTTGACGATCTGGCCGTCGGCGAGGAAGAGAACCCTGTCCGCGATCGCAGCCGCCTGCGGATCGTGGGTGACCATGACGGTCGTCTGGCCGTAGCCGTCGACCGACTCGCGTAGCAACGCGAGGATCTCGGCGCCGGTGCGGGAGTCGAGGTTGCCGGTCGGCTCGTCCGCGAACATGACCGTCGGCTTCGAGACGAGCGCCCGCGCAATCGCGACCCGCTGCTGCTGGCCGCCGGAGAGCTCCGAAGGCCGGTGCGAGAGCCGATCCTGCAAGCCGACGGTGGTCGTCAGCTGCTCGAGCCAGTCCGGGTCGGCCTTCTCGCCGGCGATCGAGAGCGGCAGGACGATGTTCTCCTTCGCGCTCAGCATCGGCAGCAGGTTGAAGAACTGGAAGATGAATCCGATGTGCTCGCGGCGCAGCTTCGTCAGCTGCCTGTCGTTCAGCTCGCCGAGAGCCGTACCGGAGACCCAGACGTCACCCTCGGTCGGCTTGTCGAGGCCGGCGAGAATGTGCATCAGCGTCGACTTGCCCGAGCCCGAGGGCCCCATCACGGCGGTGAGCTTGCCGCTCATCACCTCGACCGAGACATCCTGCAGCGCATGCACTGCCGTGTCGCCCGATCCGTAGGTGCGGCTGATCCCCGCGCCGGCGACCACCGGGATCGGCTTCGCCGCCTCCTGCTGCTCGCTCTGCATAACCATGGTGCGCATGGGAACTCCTTCAGTTGGGGGTGAGGAGCGTTCGGTCGAAGAAACCGATCACGCGGCGCTCGTATTCGGCCGGCTCGGTCGTGATCCCGGCGATGTGCTGGCCGTTCGGCACTTCCCAGATCTGCTTCGGCTCGCGCGCAGCTGCGTAGAGGAGCTTGTTCGGCTTCTCCTCACTGCCGCCCTGGCCGTTCTCGCCGTAGACGAGGAAGACGGCGGTCGGTGCGATCTTCGCGATCTCGCTCTTCAGGCTGGGCGGCGGCAGCGTGCTGGTGAAGATGGCGGTCGCCGCCGTGATCCCGCGAGTAGCCGGACAGGATCCCCTCCACGAGCTCGGTGTTCTCCATGTCGTCGCGGACCGACTGCCCGCTCCCGCCCTCCGAGACGACCGCCTTGAACGCGTCCGAGTGCGCGGCGGCGTGGATCAGCATCTCACCGCCGACCGAGAGCCCGATCGCGCCGATCCGGCTCGCATCGACGTCGGGGCGGCTGCGGAGGTAGTCGGTCGCCGCATGCAGGTCGCGGTCGCCGACCCAGCCGAACGCGTTCGGGTCGCCTTCGCTGGCACCTTCGCCGCGCCGGTCGAAGAGGAGCACGCCGTAGCCGTGCTCGACGAGCATGCGCGTGTGCTTCTGCGGGCCGGAGCGCCCTGGGAAGGCGATCACGGTCGCGCCGTTGCGCGAGGGGATGAACCAGCCCTCGAGCCGCAGGCCGTCGCTCGTCGTGAAGCTGACGTCCTCGTGCGCCGCGCCGAGATTCGGGGTCGGGACGACCGCCCGAGCCGTGTGCGTGACGACGTACGCGATCGAGACCGGCAACAGGACGATCGCGGTCAGCACGAGCGACGCCGGCGATGATCGAGGCCACGGCGGAGGTAGCGGCGGCGACGGCTGTCGTCCATCCGCCGGCTCTGCCAGAGCGTCCGGATTCCGATCCCGAGCAGGACGAAACCGGCGACCAGGGAGAGGAAGCCGGTGAAGTCGTCACCGGAGGGTCTGTCCGCGAACGTGTAGTAGACGGACTCGGTGCCTGCGAGGACGCCGAAGAAGCCGAAGAGGAGCGCCAGCGCCGCACGCGCCCCCGCCCGCAGGCGCGGGTACGCCCAGGCGGCGGCGACGACCAGTGCGAGCTGTGTCAGCCCGCCCGGCAGATGGTCGACGGGCGACATGCCCGGCTCGGGCTGCAGGAAGTTGTCGTCCACGACGTGGAGCCCGACAAGGCCGAGCGAGCCCAGGGCGAGGTTCCGCTCGGTGGCGAGGCGCGCCAGGGCGCTTCGCGCAGGGACGTTCGCGGCGGCAACGGTCATACCGATCAGGCTCGCAGCCGCCTCGCCGACGGCGACAGGCGGGCAGCAGGGTGATCGGGGGCGGGTTTTCTGGGGTATCCGCGGTGCGGTTCGCCGCCGCCGGGCTCAGGAGCGGAGGAACATCAGCACCGCCAGGACGCGTCGCGATTCGCTTCGCGTCGACGGCAGCCCCAGCTTCTCGAAGATCGAGGAGACGTACTTCTCGACGCTCCCGACGGTGAGCACGAGGCTGTCCGCGATCCCCTGGTTCGAGCTCCCGGACGCCATCAGCTCGAGCACCTCGCGCTCGCGGGGCGTCAGCTTGGCGACGGGATCGTCGGGCCGCTCGCGTGAGAGCAGTGTCTGGACGATGATCGGATCGAGCGCCGAGCCCCCGTCGGCGACGCGCGCGACCGCCGCGACGAAGTCGTCGACGTCGCGAATCCGATCCTTGAGCAGGTAGCCGACGCCGTCGGCCGAGTCGGAGAGCAGCGTCAGCGCGAGCCCGAGCTCGATGTACTGGGAGAGGACGAGCACGCCGACGCCGGGGTACTGCGCCCGGATCTCGAGCGCGGCGCGAACCCCTTCGTCCTGGTGCGTGGGCGGCAGCCGGATGTCGACGATCGCGACGTCCGGCGCGTAGCTGCGGACCTTCAGCATCAGGTCATCGGCGTCCCCACACTGGCCGACGACCTCGTGGCCGGCATCGCGGAAGAGCCGCGAGAGCCCGTCGCGCAGCAGGACACTGTCCTCGGCGATCGCTACCCGCACGGAATCTCCGCCCTGACGCGCGTGCCGCCGCCCCGCGGCGTCCAGACGCGCAAACGGCCGCCGAGCGCCTCGACGCGGTCAGCAAGGCCGCGCAGACCCGACCCCCGCTCGCTGTCGGCGCCGCCGACGCCGTCGTCGATGATCTCGACCGAGAGGTCGCCGTCGGCCCGGACGACGGTGACGTCGACCTTCGACGCCTTCGCATGCTTGGCGACGTTGGTCAGGCTCTCGGTGACGACGTAATAGGCAGCGACCTCGACGGGCTCCGGCAGCCTCCCGCCGACGTCGACCGAGAGCCGAACGGGGAGTGGCGCACGTGCGGCCACCTGCTCGAGCGCGACCGCGAGCCCGTGGCCGGTGACGACAGCGGGATGGATCCCGCGCGCGAGGTCGCGCAGCTCGGCGAGCGAGAGATCGACCTCGCGCTGCGCGACGTCCAGCTGCGCCCGCGCATCCGGGTCGTCCAGACTACGCTCGAGCAGCTTCAGGTTGAGCGCCAGCGCCACGAGCCGCTGCTGCGCGCCGTCGTGCAGGTCGCGCTCGAGGCGCTTGCGCTCTTTCTGGCCCTCCTCGATCACGCGCGCACGCGAGCCACGAACCTCCTCCAGACGCGCGCGCAGGTCGACGTGGAGCTGCGCATTCTCGAGCGCGATCCCCGCGGCAGCCGTCACCGCGGCGAGCAACTCCGGCTCGTCCAGCAACGACCGGTCGTGCACCAACGCAGCGACATGACGGCCCTCTCGGTCGATCAGCGTCGTCGCCTGTCCGTCGCCGTCCGGCAGGCTGACGAGTCGCCCGTCGAGGTCGCCGTAGCTCCCGTACTCCGGCAGCCAGTAGGCGAGTGTCGCCGACGGATCATGGAGGGCGCGTGCGATCGCCGCACGGAGCTCGGCAGGAGCGGCCTCCGACCGCAGGGTGAGGACGAGATCGCCGACCGCCACGCGAGCGAGGCGCGAGCGCAGCAGGCCGACGACGAACGCGACGGGGACGGTCGCGAGCACGACGAGGGTCACCGTCAGCTGGGCTTGTGACCTCGTGCCGTTGATCAAGTCCATCGCGAGCAGCGCCCCGAACGACAGCATCGTCGCACCGCCCGCGAGCACCGGCAGGAGCACCCGGCGGAGAGGCGGACTCGCGTGCCACCACCGCCAGACGAGGACGAGGAAAAGCGAGAGCGTCGCCGCGAGCAGGAGCCCGCGCTGGCCCTTGTCGATCCAGTCGGCCGCGCGATCATTTGGAAGGAAGCCGAGGTCGTTGACCACGTCGGGATCGTCGAGGAAGAGCAGCCAGAGAGGCTGTGCGACGAGGAGTGGGATCGCGAACGCAACGACCAAGGCGCCTTCCAGACGGCCGCGAGGGACGCGGCTCTGTGGAAAGACGAGGAGCAAGACGACAAACGCGATCGTCCAGTAGTCCGAGCCGAGCAGGCCGACCGTCTGGACGATCGACGAGTCGGCCTGTGCTGCGAGGGGCGCGACAAAGAAGAGGAAGCCGGTCGCGACCATCAGCGCGCCCACACGCTCCGCAGGCCGCCGCTGCCACGCAACCAGCCCTGCCGCAATGAACGACCCGCCGGTCAACCGGTAGACGACATCCGACACGGTCGGCGAGCCGCCGTCTGCGACGACGGGCCAGAGGACTCCGATCGTTCCCAAGCAGCCAGCTACCCAGAGGACCGACCACAGCGCCACACGGCGCTTTCGGAACGACAACCCGCGCGGCCGTTGCTCGTCGCGGGCAGCAGGCGCGTAGCTCGTCATCGCCAACCCCTTTCGGCCCCTACGAAGGCCTCCCGCAACCATACGCCCCTTCACCAGCCGCGAACAGGCCAGCAGCGCCTCGTGCTGGACACGTCCACCTAGAGTTCACGGGCTCGAGTAGCGTCGATTCGGGGCGCCGCTCTCCGCCTGGCGGTGCCGCAAGTCCGTCTCTGAGAGTCCTCTCACTAGGATCGGGACATGACTGTCACGCCCGCAGATACGCAGAGTGTTCTCGCGGAGCTCGCGTCGGCCGACCGGCTCCTCATCCAGCAGGTCTTCAAGCCCATCGCCAACGAGTACCGGATCAGCGTTCCGCTGCCGGGATCCACGGATGAGGTGCGGCCGCTGCTGTTCGTGAAGCAGAAGAAAATGAAGATCCGGGAGGACATCCGGTTTCGCCTTTCCCCCGACGACGAGGCGCACGTGTTCATGATCAAGGGGAAGACGGTGTTCGAGTTCCGGGGGCGTCACGACGTGCTCGATGCCGAGGACAACCCGATCGGCCGTGCTCGAGAAGACGTTCGGCCGCTCGCTTCTCCGCAGCCACTGGCGCGTCCGCGACCCGGAGGGCAACGAGCTGCTGGACGCCCAGGAGTCGAACCTGATCGTCGCGCTCGTACGCCGGTTCGCCGGGCTCCTCCCCGACTGGCTCTCGCTCCTGTCGTGGATCCCCTTCAACTTCGAGCTTCGCCGCGACGGGAAGCAGGTGGGGTCGTACAAGCGGATCCTCGGGCCGCTGGGCGACCGCTACGTGCTCGAGCTCAGTGAGGAGCTCCGCGAGGTCGATCGCCGCCTGCTCGTCGCCTTCACCGTTGCCCTGGACGCGCTCCAGGACCGCTAGCGCTTCAGCTCGAGATTGCGTCAGCCCGGGTCACCAGTGGCGGATCTTCCCGTGTTCCGCTCGACTTCCTCAAACGCTGCCGTGCAGCATTCGATTCGATCGCCTGCGTGCCCGCTCGACGAGCATGGCGCCGCTGCGAAGCAGCCAGCGCGACGGGTCCGACGGGCCGCGGGTGGATCGCAAACCGGCCCACGCATCCACGAGGGCGACTTCGAAGTACTACTCGCAGCTCCGGGCCGTCTGTAGCGACCCTGAAGGGGAGTCGCGGCACGGCCGCCTTCTCGGACTTCGCGTCCGCGTGGGTCAGCGTCCGCTGCGCGACGCGGCCGTGATTGCGAGCGCCGCGCCTGCGGCGAAGAGGGCGCCGGCGAGGAGCAGGCCCATGCCGATCCAAAGGATCGAGTCGAGTTCGGCTCCGATGCTTAGCCCGGACGAGATCCCACGCGACGCGTCCTCGTTCATCACGACGACCCGCCAGTCCCCGTCCTCCGGCTCCCAGTCGATCGTCCGTTCGCCGGAGCCCGTCGTCGAGGTGACCCAGAACGTCTCATCGCCGGGCGGGCCTGTCGGCTCGCCTCCGGCGCGTCGCGTGAGCTCCGCGTCGCCGCTCTCGTCGAGGTCGTCGACCACGTCCCGCTCGACGCCTCCCAGGTAGCGCGTTACGTCGGCGGCCGGCCCGATCCCGACGAACACCGGGCGGTCGCTCTCACTGCGAATCCGGACCGCGCCGAGAAATGTGTCGAGCGCCCACTCGGCTCCGTCCGTGTCGAGGTCGGCGCTCTCGGAGAGGATCGCGTAGGTCGGGGACGAGAAGTCCTGCGTTGGAGACATCACGAACCCGTCGTCGTCTCGCTGCGTCTGGTCGACGGCGACGAGCGCACAGCCGCCGGCGAGCAGCCCGAGCGCGATCAGGCCCGTGATCGTCCCGACGACAACGAGCGCGATCCGTCCCCCGGTCCAAGCTCGGCGGCAGGCGGCTCAGTCGGTGCGCCTGGCTCGGCCGGCGACGGGCAGAGGCGCCTCCGCGACGGTCAGGGTCAGCTCCGCGAGCCCCTCACCCTCGATACCTCCCTGTTCGAGCCGGAACGGCGGGTACTCGTCGCGCATGAGCAGCACATACGCGGCCACGCGCGCGACCCACCGGTCGAGCCCGACGACGAGGTCGAAGAGCCCGCTCGGGTAGCGCGTGGTCAACAGCAGCGCGACACCGGCGAAAAGCACGAGGACGCCGATCAGTCCCGTCTCGAAACCGATCCCCCAGAACCAGTCCTCGACCTGGGCCGCCGCGTAGCTGCCACCGCCCAGGAAGATGCCCGTGACGATGTACTGCGGGATCGCGAGCAGCCACCACTTCACGAGCACGAGGCCGCGGGAAAGGTGCTCCGGGTACGCGACCTCCAGCCGCGCCGGGTAGTTCGGCACATCCTCGAGCGTGAACGGCGGATAGCGGTCCGTGCCCAACGCGCCGTAGGAGTAGAACGCGACCCGCCAAGTCCAGCGGAGAACGCCGACGTTGAAGTCGAAGATGCCGCGCGGATAGCGGCCGGTGAAGAGGATCGCGAAGAACGCGACGAACGTCAGGACGAGCAGCGTCGAGCCAGAGGAAGGCGAGCACGACGTAGTGCGGGATCGCGAGAATCCACTTCACGAGCCAGAGCCAGCGGCTCAGCCCGGTGTCGAGCCGTCCCTCGATGCGGACTGGATACAGCTGCGGTCCGTCCATCCCCTCTCCCATGCGCTGGCTCGACCCTAGGGGATCAGGTGCTCTGATGCACCGGTCTCAGCCGGCAGCCGAACTCATTGAACGGGAGCGGCGGCCGTTAGCGCGTCAGGAGCTCGGGAATCGCGGGCTGTGCGCGCTCCGCGAGCAGACGGCTCGAACAGAACCGGGCTGCGGAAGACCGCGTGCTCGTGGAACAGCTCGGGAACGCCATCGACGTTCCCATGTTCGACAGCTGCGCGGAAGCGGTCGGAGAGCATCGGCGCCCGCAGCCTAACGCGCCTGGCTTCCAAGCTGGTTGTGCGATCGGACCTCATGGGTGTGTGCCTGCGGGTCGCAACACCACCCACGACCGTCCCGCATGACAACTAATGCACAGAGACGGTCGGTCGGGCTTCGCCGGAGCGAGCCAGAACACACGATCGCTGATCCTCCGCAGCGCGGTCACCTCGCCACCATAATGCGTCGAGTTCATGGCCTATCCGACGGCTCGCGTTTCTGGCTGGAGGAGCGGGTCGCCTTGCGCAGGGCCTGGTCGAGGAAGCCGATCACGCGTTGCTCGTAGGCTCGCGGGCGCTCGTGAACGGCAGCGGTGTGGTTGACGGCCGGGAGTTCCCAGAGCTCCACTGGCTCCCGTGCGGCTTCGGCGTAGATCCGATTGAAGCCGAGCTCGCTGAGGACGTCGCGTCCGGTCGCGATCAGGAGCAGTGGGGTCGGCGCGACCTCGGCGACGAGATCCTTGAGAGGCCGCCCCGGTCCCGTCCCGGAGAGGACGCGGGCGGCGGTATATAGCGTCAGGTAGAACGGTGTCCCCTCGTCGAGGCCGTCGAGGTTGCGGTAGTCGGCGAAGGACTCGGCGGTTGCGCCGTCGGCGACGACCACCTTCAGGTCGCGCTGCCCGGCGGCGACCTCGATGAGGACGTCGGCTCCGGTGGACAGCCCGAGCCCCCCAATCCGCTCGGCGTCGACGTCCTGGCGTTCGCGGAGAAAGGCGATCGCACCCCGACGTCTTTGGCCCAGCCCCAGCCGAACGCGATGGGGCTTCCCTCGCTCTCGCCGCGGCCGCGGGAGTCGTAGAGGAGGACGCCGTACCCGTGGCGCCCGAGGAGCTCGGCGTGTCGGATAGCGCCTGTCCGGTCGCCCCCACCGCCGTGCACGAGCACGACGGCTGCGCGGTTGCGGGAGGGCGGTACCAGCCCGCGAGCTCCAGTCCGTCCGTGGCGTGAACGTAACAGGCTCGTAGGCGTTGGACGGAGGAGCGCCGATCGGCTCGCGGTACTTGTGCGTCTGCACGATCGCCCCGCTGATCGGGAACAGGAACGCGTACACAATCAGGGCGCCGCCGACGAACACCGCCAGCCAGTACCCCCAGCGGCGCGCTCCCGTCGCGCCACCCTCGCCGCGGTGCACGAACGGGATAGCGAGGCCGAGGACGAGGAGCGCGATCCCTGCCCCGACCGCGAGAACTCCGGTCACGTCACTACCCGACGTCTCGACGTCAGTGGCGTGACGAGGTGGAGTGCCCCGTTGACGAGCGCGAGGACGCCGAAGACGAGGGCGATCGCGGCGCGCACACCGGGGCGGCTTCGAGAGAAGTGAGGAGCGCGACCGTAGCTGCCGCGACCGAGATGAGCGCGGCGAGGGCGTGCTGCCCGAGCGGAACGCCCGGTTGGCGGTTGAGGAACGCATCGTCAAGCGCGTGCAGAAGCGCGGCAAGGGTCGCCGCGACGAACACGGGCGTCTCCCAGCGACGAAGCGTGCTCCCTACGCGCATCGCGTCATCAGTATTGGAGCAGTTCGAGGAAGTCGAAGCTGTGCGGGCGTTGCTCTGCTCAGTGGCCATCCCATCCTCCTCTTTGTTTCCGCTCAGATGCTCGCTCGACACCGAGCGCCGCTGACAAGGCTGCATGCGGCTCGCGGTAAGAGGCGAGCCGCATGGTTTTCCGACTTGATGCGGTCAGAGCACGAGCGTGAGGATGAGGATCGCGAGCACCACGCTCTGGGCGCTGTGGACCGCGATCCCGATCCAGGCGCTGCGGTACCGCTTCGTTGGTAGGCGATGAAGAACATGTCGAGCAGGATCGCGGCATCCCCCATGGCACGTGCAGGTGGTAGCCGGTGAAGAAGAGGCCGTTGGCGACCCAGTCGCTGCGGCCGAAGCACCGTTCATGCGCGGAAGCAGGAAGCCACAGACAGGAGTTCCTCGCCGAGCATGGTGTTGAAGATGAAGCTGACGAGGAGAAGAGCATACCAGCCCCAGCGCCGCTCAAGAACTCCTTGCCTGCGTCGGACTCGACGAGGTTCGCGAAGTCCCGGTTCTCGGGAGCGGCGATCGCGGGGACGAGCTCGTGCGCGGCTCCGAACAGGACGATCAACGAGATCAGGATCAGCCAGACGCAGCCGCCGACGCGGCCGCTGCGCGGCTTTGCGGACTTGAGCCAGAGAGCTTCCCGAGCCGTTGCCCAGCGGAGCGTTCCCTGCTCGCGTCGGACGAGGATAGCGACGAGGATGAACTGCCAGACGAGAGCGACAGTCAGTGAGACGTAGAGCGCCTTCGCCATCGGGACGATTCCGTCGCCGCCGAAGCTGTCAGCGAGGCGCGGGGTGACAAGCCAGCGGCGCTGCCATCGGCAGAGCTGCGCAGCCCAGATCGCGACGATCGCGCGTACGCTGTACTGCGGGATCTCAGCTGGACAGCTGCGTCGGCGCGCGAGCGCGCTTGCGGCAGTGGAGCGAGACGTGCATCGAAGCCTCCTTTGCGTGTCGACTGCATGTCAACGTTGGACCCGCTGGCCGCTGCGACATCGTCGGAAGAGCCTGTCGTGCTCCGACTAATGCTCAGTTCGCCTCCTACCTGGTATGAGGCCGGCAGCGCACCTGGAGTAGTTCAGCGCATGAGTCGGCTGGCACAGTCGCGCGTGAGTACTGGTTCGAGTTGCTGATCGCGGTGTTGCGATCGCAGAGATGCTCGAGCTCGTGATCGGCGCGATCGCCGGCGCGCCGGCCACGAGCCTCTAGTTCTCGCTGCCGGCAGTGCGGTCCTCGTTCTGCCACTCTTCGCGCGTCGGCGCTTTCCGTTCGCCGCTCCAGCCGCTTACTGCTGATGGCAGCGCACTCTCGTTCGTCGACGGATTGTTGATCCCGTTCATCGGCAGCCTCGGCGTCGTCGGCTGGCCACCGCGTTCCTGCTCGCAACCTCCGCGATAGCAGGCAGGCGGCGTCGGCCTCGCGATCGTGCTGGAGGGATCCTGATGATCGTCGACAACATTCCAGGCCCGCAGACGGTGAGTTTGGTGTCTTCGTGCCGCTGCGGTTCGTGTCGCGTGGTCGCCAGCTACGCCCTCCGCGAGCGTTCCGAGCAGGCCGAAGCGGCGGAGATGCGAGCGAGCCTCGCGGAACGGGAGCGCGAGGCGGCGGAGATGCGCGCGATCCTCGCTGAGCGTGAGCGGGCGGCGACAGCACGGTCGCAGTCGCCGAGGAGCGGCGCGGATCGCGCGCGAGCTGCACGACATCGTCGCGCACGCGATGAGCATGATGGTCCTCCAGGTCGGCGCCGTCCGTCACAAGCTGCCGCAAGCGCCGCGGAGGACAGGGAGGCATTGGACGCGTCGAGCAAGCAGCCTACCGCGCTCGGGGAGATGCGCCACCTGCTCGAGGCATGCGCAATGAGGTCGACGCGTCGAGCTCGACCCCAGCCTGGCCTCGATGCCCTCGACTCCCTTGTCGACGACGTCACTCGCGCCGGCCTGCCGGTCCGTCTGGAGGTGCTCGGCGAGGCGGTTCCGCTCCCGCGCGCGATCGACCTCTCGGCCTATCGGATCGTGCAGGAAGGCTGACCAACGCGCTCAAGCATGCCGATGCCAGCCATGCCGACGTGACCGTCCGCTATCGCCCCGACGAGCTGGAGCTCGAAGTCGCCGACGACGGCAAAGGCGCCGAGCTGACGAATGGACACGGTCACGGTCTCGTGGGCATCCGCGAACGCGTGCACATCTACGGCGGGGAGATGGACGCCAGAGCCGTACCGACCGGCGGCTTCGCTCTCAGCGCACGTCTACCGATCGACCGCTATCAGCGATGAGCATCCGCGTCCTCGTCGCCGACGATCAGTCGATGGTCAGGCCGGCTTTCGGATGCTGCTCTCCGTCGAGCCCGACATCGAAGTGGTTGCCGAGGCGAACAATGGACTCGAAGCGATCGACAAAGTGGCCCGCTTCCGGCCCGACATCGTCCTGATGGACATCCGCATGCCCGAACTCGATGGGCTTGAAGCAACCCGTCAGATCCTCGCAAGCGACAATGCGGCGCGGATCCTGATCCTGACGACGTTCGCACTCGACGAGTACGTTTACGAAGCGCTCCGCGCCGGGCGAGCGGGTTCGTGCTCAAGGACGACCCGCCCGACCAGCTCCTCACCGCGATCCGCATCGTCGCCCGCGGCGAGGCGCTGCTCTCCCCGGCGATCACAAAGCGCGTGATCGAGAAGTTCACCCAATCGCACCCAAAGCCACCAAGAGAGCTCGCCGACCTAACCGATCGCGAGCTACGTCCTCCAACTGATCGCGCGCGACTCTCCAACGTCGAAATCTCAAGAGCTCTACATCAGCGACGCGACCGTCAAGACGCACATCACGCACATCCTCCAGAAGCTCAACCTCCGTACCGCGTCCACAGTCGTCCTCGCGCACGAAACACACCTCTTCACCGACGTCATCAAACAGACCGCTCGACGAACGTTCGCCTCACTAGCAGCTCAGCTCACAGAACACGCCGAATGCCTACAACGAGCCAGGCTACCCGTCCGCTCGCCCTTCGGCCGCCCTAGTACGCCGACGATCGTGGCACGACATCGAACGTGCAAGCGCAGGTGCCCGCGGTCAGCGGGCGCGTCGCTGCCTGAACCGCGCCACGGCCTCCGCGTGGTCGACGATCGGCGCCGGATAGTCCGGCGCGAGCAGGCCCGGTTCGGACACGTCCTCGACGGCCGCTAACTCATCGACGTAGCGCCGGATGTAGTCGGCGGCTCCGGGCAGCTTCTTCGCCTGCAGGGTGGGATTGAAGACCCGGTTCGGCCGCGAGTCGGTGCCGGTGCCCGCGACCCACTGCCAGTTGCCGGCGTTCTGGGCGACGTCGCCGTCGACGAGCAGGTCGTAGAAGTGCTGCGCGCCGATGCGCCAGTCGATCCCGAGATCCTTCGTCAGGAACGACGCCGTCACGAGCCGGGCGCGGTTGTGCATCCAGCCCTCGCGTGCGAGCTGGCGCATCCCGGCGTCGACGAGCGGGAAGCCGGTCCGGCCCTCCTTCCACGCCGCCAGCGCGTCGGCGTCTTCGACCCAGTCGTCGCCGCGCGGGCGCAGATCCTCGCCGGCCGTCTCGGGTCGGGCAGCGAGGAGCTGCGCGTAGAAGTCGCGCCAGCAGAGCTGGCGGACGTAGGAGCCGGACGCGGCGCAGCGAGCTGCGACCTCGCGCGCCGAGAGGCAGCCGAAGTGGAGGTAGGGGCTGAGCCGGGACGTGTCGTGCAGCCCGTCCTTGTAGCCCGCGAGCCCGTCGGCGGCCCAGCGCTCGAGCCGCCGGCGGCCCTCGGTCTCGCCGCCGCGGACGAGGTCGGGCGAGCGCCCGCTCGCGGCAGGCTCCGGCAGCTCGCCCGGCTCGACGTCGTGCGCGCCGATCCGAGCCGCCGGTAGCGGCTCGCCGGCCGGCACCCGCCGCCACGCGCGCCAGTAGGCGGTGAAGACCTCGTAGTGGTCGCGATCCTGCGGCGCTACCTCGCCCGGCGGAACCACGGTCACGCCTGGATGGCTGACGAGCTCGGCGCGCAGCTCGGCCCTCAGCCGCTCCTCGCGCGCCTGAGCGTAGGCGCTGACGTCGGCGCTCAGATGGACGGATTCCGCGCCGGTTTCCTCGACCAGCCTCGCCGTCTCCGCGACGACGTCGCCGCGCCGGACGACGAGTGGCAGGCGCTCCCGCAGATCTGCGAGCGACTCGAGCAGGAAGCCGACGCGATTGGGCGCCGCGAAGCTCGACTCGAGGATCGCGTCGTCGAGGACGAAGAGCGGGATCACCGTCTCCGCCGCGGCGGCTGCGGCGGTCAGCGCCGGGTGGTCGTGCGCGCGCAGGTCGCGCGTGAGCAGGACGATCGCCCTCGACAACGGCTCGGCTACGACTCCGCGTCCTGGAGCGCCGCGGCACACTTCTCGCCGAGCGCTTCGATCGCCGCCCGCTCGGCGTCGCCGAACGCATGAGGCGTCGCGAAGCCGAGGTTCATCGCCCCGAGCAACCGTCCGCCCGGGCCGCGCAGGGGAACGGTGGCGCAGGCGTGATCGGCCGCCTCGACGCGGACGAGACCGGGGTGATCGCAGGCGAGCCGCTCGTTGCTCTCGATGAAGAGCGCGGTCTGACGGCGCAGCACCTCGGCGAGCGGGTACGGCGCGTTGACCGGGAACGCGAGCCGCACCGGCGCCTCCGAGGCCGGCGTCACGCGTGCGACCTCGATCCTCGCCCCGTCGTCGGAGAGCGTTGCGACGAACGCGGCATCCGCGCTCACCGAGCCGAGCTCGGCTACGACGGCGAGCGCCGCCCGATCTGTCGGCGTGAGCAAGCCGGCGCTCGCGTAGATCCCTTCGAGGCGCTGCAGCAGCTCGCTGTCGCTCTGTCTGGAGTCTTGCCGATCGGTCATCTGGCTAGGCTAGATGCGATGGCCGAGACGATGACCTGCTACCGCCACCCGAACCGGGAAACCGGTGTCTCGTGCTCCGAGTGCGGCCGCGGGATCTGTCCCGACTGCATGCGCTTCGCGCCGGTCGGGATCCGCTGTCCGGAGCACGCCGGGGGCAAGCAGCCGGCGATGTCCGGCCCGGCGCTCAAGCGACAGGCGCGGGCGACGCGCTTCGCGCTCACCGACGCGCTGATCGTGACGAAGGTGCTGATCGGCGCGAACGTCGCCGTCTTCCTGCTCAACCTGGCGCAGGGCGCCTCGCTGACCCGCAACGGCGGCGAGCTCTTCGCCGACTGGGCGCTCTTCGGGCCGCTCGTCGCGAACGGCGACTGGTGGCGCCTGCTCACGAGCGCCTTCCTGCACGCGAGCCTGATCCACCTGGCCTTCAACATGCTCTTCCTCTGGTGGATCGGCGGCCCGATGGAGGCTGCGATCGGCCATGCGCGCTTCGTCGCGCTGTACCTCGTCTCCGCGCTCGCGGGGGCGGCCGGAGCGCTGCTGCTCGAGCCGGAGGCGATCACCGTCGGCGCCTCGGGCGCGCTCTTCGGGATCCTCGGGGCCGCGGTCGTCTTCGAGCGGCAGGGCTACAACGTGCTCGGCGGACAGGCGCTCGGGATCGTGGTGATCAACCTGGCGATCTCGTTCATCGTCCCGAACATCTCGATCGGCGGCCATGTCGGCGGGTTTGTCGGCGGCGTCCTCTGCGGGCTCGTGCTCTCCCGTTTCGGCAAGGGCCACGGAGCCTACGGCCGCGTGGGCCTCGTCGGCGCCCTGGGGTTCGTCGCGGTCGGCGTCGCGAGCGTGCTCGTGGCCTACTGGACCGTGCGCGGCTACGCGTAGCGGGAAGGATCAGCCGCCGATCGCGACGACGCTGACGCCCTGTTCCGCGAGCGCCGCTTGAGCCGCCGCTAACCGCGCGAGCGGGACGCGATACGGGCTGCAACTCACGTACTCGAGCCCGAGCTCGTGGCAGAAGGCGACCGACTTCGGCTCGCCGCCGTGCTCGCCGCAGATCCCGAGCTTGAGATCGTCGCGCGTATCTCTCCCCCGCTCGACCGCGATCCGCATCAGGTCGCCGACGCCCGCCTGGTCGATCGTCTCGAACGGGTCGCGCTCGAGCACGCCCGACTCGAGGTACTGGGAGAGGAAGCGGCCGCCGTCGTCGCGGGAGATCCCGAGCGCGGTCTGGGTGAGGTCGTTCGTGCCGAAGGAGAAGAAGTCCGCGTGCTCGGCGATCTCGTCGGCACGAATGCACGCGCGCGGGAGCTCGATCATCGTCCCGACGAGGTACTCGAGCTCGCCCTCCTCGCCGGCCACGCGCACCGTCAGCTCGCGCAGGCGTCTCAGCTCCTCGCCGAAGCCGACGAGCGGGTGCATGATCTCGACGAGCGGCGCGGCGCCGGTTCGCTCGCGCACCGCGATCGCCGCCCGGACGATCGCCCGCACCTGCATCTCGTAGATCTCCGGGAACGAGAGCCCGAGCCGGCAGGCGCGCCAGCCGAGCATCGGATTCGCCTCCTGGAGCGAGCGAATCCGCTCGCGCAGCCGCTCGTCGGTCGTCTCCTCGAGCGCCGGCAGGAACTCGTGCAGCGGCCAGTCGAGGAGGCGGATCGTCACCGGCAACCCGGCCATCGCCTCGAAGATCCCCTCGAAGTCCCCCTGCTGGATCGGCAGGAGCCGGTCGAGCGCGGCGCGGCGGCCCTCCTCGTCGGCGGCGAGGATCATCTCGCGCACGAGCCCGAGCCGCTCGGCCTCCGCGAACATGTGCTCGGTCCGGCAGAGGCCGATTCCCTCCGCGCCGAACTCGCGGGCCTTGGCCGAGTCCTCGGGCGTGTCGGCGTTCGTGCGCACCTTCAGCCGCCTGAACCCGTCGGCCCACTCGAGGATCGCCGTGAAGTCGTCGTTGAGCTGCGGCGGCACGAGCGGAACCGAGCCGACGATCACCTCGCCGGTGCCGCCGTTGATCGTGATCGTGTCGCCTTCCTTCAGCTCGTGTCCGGGCAGCCGCGCCGTCTTCGCCTTCACGTCGACGTGCAGCGCCTCGCAGCCGGTCACGCACGGCGTTCCCATCCCCCGTGCGACGACCGCCGCATGCGAGGTGAGCCCGCCGTGGGCGGTCAGGATCCCCTTCGCCTGCACCATCCCGTGGAAGTCGTCCGGGGTCGTCTCCCAGCGGACGAGGATCACGCTCTCCCCCGCCTTGCCGCGCTCCTCGGCCGTGTCGGCGTCGAAGACGATCGTTCCGGATGCGGCGCCGGGCGAGGCGTTGAGGCCCTTCGCGACAACCGTCACCTCGGCGGCAGGGTCGATCATCGGGTGGAGGAGCTGGTCGAGCTGCGCGGGGTCGATCCGCGCGACCGCCTCCTCCTTCGAGATCAGCCCCTCCTCGACCATCTCGACCGCCGCGCGCAGCGCCGCCGCCGCCGTTCGCTTCGCCGAGCGCGTCTGGAGGAGATAGAGCGTCGATTCCTCGACCGTGAACTCGATGTCCTGCATGTCGCGGTAGTGCTCCTCGAGCCGGGCGATCGTCGCGAGCAGCTGCTCGTACGCCTCCGGCAGGAGCTCGTTCATCCGCTCGATCGGCTCGGGCGTCCGGATTCCGGCGACGACGTCCTCGCCCTGCGCGTTCTGGAGGAACTCGCCGTAGAGCCGGCTCTCGCCGGTCGACGGGTCCCGGGTGAAGCAGACGCCCGTCCCGGAGGTGTCGCCCTTGTTCCCGAAGACCATCTGGACGACGTTGACGGCGGTGCCGATGTCGTCCGGGATCTCGTAGGTGCGCCGGTAGACCTGAGCCCGCGGTGAGTTCCAGGAGTCGAAGACGGCGCGGACGGCGCGCTCGAGCTGGGCACGCGCGTCCTGCGGGAACGGGCCACCCGTCTCGTCCTCGTAGATCCGTTTGAAGGTCTCGATCAGCTCGGCGAGATCGGACTCGGCGAGGTCGGTGTCCTGCTTGACGTCGCGCGTGGACTTGAGGTCGGTGAGTGCCTGCTCGAAGCGGTAGCCCTCGACCCCCTCCACGACCTCGCCGTACATCTGGATCAGCCGGCGGTAGGAGTCGTAGGCGAAGCGCGCGTTGCCGGTCGTCTTCGCGAGCCCGGCGACGGCGTCGTCGTTGAGGCCGAGGTTCAGGATCGTGTCCATCATCCCGGGCATCGAGACGGCCGCGCCTGAGCGGACGGAGACGAGCAGCGGATCGTCGGAATCCCCGAAGCGCTTGCCGGCCTTGCCCTCGAGCGCGGCGATGTGCTCCGCTACTTCGGCGTCGAGCCCGTCGGGAAGCGTGTTGTCGGCCGCCATGTAAGCGCGACAGGCGTCGGTCGTGATCGTGAAGCCCGCGGGGACGGGGACGCCCAGCGCCGTCATCTCCGCGAGCCCGATCCCCTTGCCGCCGAGGAGCTCCCGGCCACCGGTCGTCTCCTCGTCGAAGGCGTAGACGTAGCGCATGCCGCGGGGAATCTACACTCGCCGCGTGAGCGGCCATGTTCTCGCGATGGGCGGCGGCGCCCTGTTCAGCCGCGATTCCCGGATCGAGGATTTCCTGCTCGGTCTCGCCCGATCGAGCCGGCCGCGCGTCTGCTACCTGCCGACGGCGGGCGGCGAGAAGCCCGAGTGGATCGTGCGCTTCTACGAGGAGTTCACGGCCCGCGGCTGCGAGCCGAGTCACGTGACGCTGTTCGGCGTGCCCGAGGCGCCGGCGGAGCACGTCGCGAGCCAGGACGTGATCTACGTCGGCGGCGGCAACACCGCGAACATGCTCGCGATCTGGCGTGTGCACGGGATCGACCGGGCGCTTCGCGAGGCCTGGGAACGCGGCGCCGTCGTCGGCGGCATGAGCGCGGGCGCCAATTGCTGGTTCGAGGACTCGGTCACCGACTCGTTCGGGCCGACGCTGCGCGCGCTCGGCGGTGGGCTCGGCCTGCTCGCCGGAAGCTTCTGCCCGCACTACGACGGCGAGCTGGAACGGCGGCCGACCTACACGCGGCTCGTGCGCGAAGGGGTGCTGCCGCCCGGATACGCCGCCGACGACGACGCGGCCTTCCACTTCGAAGGCACCGAGCTGCGCGAGGTCGTCAGCCAGCGGACGGACGCCCGCGGTTACCGCGTCACCGCCGACGGCGAGGAGCCGCTCGAAGCGCGGCTGCTGTGAGGAGAGTCGCGATCGTGGCAACCGCTAGCTCCTGTGGCAAGACGACGCTCGGACGCGAGCTCGCACGCCGGCTCGACGTGCCGTTCGTCGAGCTCGATGCGATCCACCACGGGCCGAACTGGACGGAGCTGAGCGCGGAGGACTTTCGCGCGAAGGTCGAGCCAATCGTGGCCGGGGAGGCGTGGGTGATCGACGGCGGTTACTGGGCGAAGCTCGGCGATCTGGTGCTGGGCAACGCCGACGTCGTCGTGTGGCTCGACCTGCCGGTGCGCGTCTGGCTGCCGCGACTGATCCGCCGGACAATCCGACGGGTAGCGCGCCGTGAAGTCCTCTGGAACAGCAACCGCGAGTCGTTCCGCAACGTCTTCTTCAGCCGCAACTCGCTGATCTGGTACGCACTCCGCAACCATCCGCGGCACCGGCGCGACTATCCCGCGAGGCTTGCGCCATACAACGTCGTCCGACTGCGGTCGCCGAAGGAGGTGACCCAATGGCTCGCGAGGTTCGTCTGAGCAGTGCAGATCGGGTGTTGTTCCCGGAAAGCGGGATCACGAAGGGCGAGCTCTTCGCCTACTACGACGCCGTCGCACCGACGCTCGTCCCCCACCTGCGCGACCGGCCGTTCACGATGAAGCGCTGGCGCGAGGGGATCGCCGGCGGCTCGTTCTTCCAGAAGCAGGCGCCGAAGGGGATCCCGGACTGGCTGCCGACGCGCACCTTCACGACGCACCCGCGAGAAGGCGGCTCGCGGGAGGTCGACTTCCCGCTCGTCAACTCGCCCGAGGCGCTCCTCTGGATGGTGCAGATGCACTGCATCGACATGAACGCCTGGTACTCGCGCGTCGACAAGCCGGACCGGCCCGACTACGTCCTCTTCGACCTCGACCCGCCCGAAGGCGAGTTCCCGCTGGCCGTGCGCGCCGCGCTGCTCGTGAAGGAGGCGCTCGACGGGCTCGAGCTGCGCTCGTACGTGAAGACGAGCGGCGCCGACGGGATCCACGTGCTCATCCCGATCGCGCGCCGCTACGGCTTCGACAGGACGCATGCGTTCGCCGAGACGGTCTCGAAGCGGCTGGCGGAGGAGAACCCCGGCGTGATCACGACGGAGTGGCTCAAGAAGAAGCGAGTCGGCGTCCTCCTCGACTTCCACCAGAACGGCCCCGGCCGGACGATCGCGTCGGCCTACTCCGTCCGCCCGAAGCCGGGCGCGCCGGTCTCGACCCCGCTCGAGTGGGACGAGCTGACGCCGAAGCTCGACCCGAGTCGGTTCACGATGGCGGCCGTGCTGGAGCGGGTCGAGGAGCTGGGTGACCTGTTCGAGCCGACGCTGAGAGGTCGGCAGAGCCTGCCGGCGCTCTAGTGCTCGGCCGCATCGCGAGCGCCGATCCGGCCAGCACGAGCGCGAAGCCGATCCCCATCCCGACCGTGAACCGCTCGTCGAGGAGCGCGACGCCGAGCACGGCGGCGACCGCAGGGTTGACGTAGGTCATCAGGGTCGGGCGTACGGGCCCGATCTCGGCGATCAGCGCGAAGAAGAACAGGAAGGCGACCGCCGTGCAGACGACCGCCAAGCCCAGCACCGAGCCGACCACCTTCGCCGACGGCATCTGCTCGGGCACGCTGAACGCGGCGATCGGGGCGAAGGCGACGGCGGTGACGCCGAGGGAGACTGCGATCACGCCGAGCCCCGGGGCGTCCGAGAGCCAGCGCACGAGGATCGCCGGCCCGACCGCGTAGCAGACCGCGACGACGCCGACCTGGGCGATCGCAACAGAGCTCGCACCCTCCAGGTTCACACCGACGATCGCCGCGACCCCGAGCAGTCCGAGCAGGAGCCCGATTCCGTTCTGGCGCCCGAGCCGCTCGCGCGCGCCGGTCGTCCGCGCGATCACGACACCGACGATCGGCACCGCCGCGAGCAGGAGCCCGGTGAGCGAGCTCGAGATCTCCTGCTCGGCCGCTCCGAGCAGAGTCCACGGCACGGCGATCTCGATCGTGGCGAAGGCGAGCAGTGGCAGCCAGTAGGGGCGCAGCGGCCGGAGCTCGCGCCTGAACGCGGCGATCGGGAGTAAGAGCAACGCGGCGACCGAGGTGCGGGCGAGCACGAGCATCGCCGGTGAGAGCTCCTCGACCGCGACCCGGATCAGGAGGTACGGGATCCCCCAGATCACGCACATCGCGGCGAAGAGCAACGCCCCGCGCCGCGAGATCGACCCCTGCGACATGGGATCCACGGTAGAGGTAGCGCCCGTCGCGGCGCGATGACGATTCCTGCTCGGATCGATCAGCCGCCCGAATGGTGCGGCGGCCTAGAGCAGCTCCGCGATGAGCGCGGCCGCGCGGGCTGCGCCGTCCGACTCGACCGGCCGGTAGTCGACTTCGCGCCCGATCTCCTCGGCGATCGCGGCCGCGATCTCGGTCGGGCCGTCCGTCTCGAAGTCCATCCGGCGCCCGGCGCCGTAGCGCTCGAGCCGGTGCCGCACGTGGAAGTTCTGCTCGAAATGGTGGCGCAGCGGGAAGTAGAGGAACGGCCGCTGGTTCGCCGTCAGCTCCATCGACGTCGTCAGACCGCCTTGCACCACGGCGAGGTCGCAGGCGGCGAGATGGCGGTAGAGATCGTGGACGTACGCCCTGACCTCGAGGCCCTCATGCGAGGGAAGCGTCGCCGGGTCGATCCGCGGGCCGGCGACGACGATCATCCGCAGGCCGGGCACGTGCGCTTTCGCCTCCGGGAACGCGGCTATGACGTGGCGCAGCAGGTCGCCGCCGACGCCCGAGCCGCCCACGGTGACGATGCAGACCTGCTCCTCCGGCCTGTACCCGAGCTCGTGGCGCAGCTTCTCGCGGTCGGCGACGGGCTCGAACCCGGTCACGTACCCCGCGAAGTCGTAGTGCTGCTCCGTCCAGTCGCGGATCCCGGGCAGCTCGGCGCCGAACGAGTTCGGCACGACGTCCTCCGGATTGCCGACGAACACGGCCCGGTCGCGGATCCGCGGGAAGCGCGCGATGTGCTCGATCATCTCGGCGTTGTAGTCGGTGGTGAGGAAGGCCTCGTGCTCGCCTCCATCGTCCATCGGCAGCCAGCCGACGAAGTCGGTCAGCCAGACGTAGGCCGCCGACTTCAGCTCCGGGTTCTCGTGCAGGAAGTAGTCGACCTCCCACGCCTCGTCGCCGATCCAGAGGTCGTAGTGCTCGTCGCGCACCAGGTCGAGGAAGAGCATGAAGTTGGCGACGAGGATCTCGTCCATCCGCCGGATCGCCTGGAACGCGTGCAGGTCGTGCTCGGCCGACTCGCTCTCGATGTGCGCCGACTCGTTCGCGAGCAGCGCGCTCGCGGGATGGATCCGCTCCCCTTCGGCCTCGAGCACCGCCGTCACCGGATGCTGCGCGAGCCAGTCGATCTCGAGGTCGGGATGGAGCTTGCGGAGCTCCTTCGCGATCGCGACGTCGCGGCGGGCATGCCCGAGCCCGATCGGCGAGGAGACGTAGAGCGCGCGGCGGCGCCGGCTGAGCGCCCGCGTCCACGTCCTCGCCTTCGGCGCGGGCGGTACGACCTCGTCCGCGAACTCCTTGAGCAGGCCGTTCACCTTCACCGGGTGCCGCGCCGTCGGGATGTGCCCCGCGCCCTCGAGCCCGACGAACCTTCCGCCCGTGAGCTCCGCGACCGTGAGCGCCCGCTCGCGCGTCTGGCAGTTGTCCAGCTCACCGTGGACGACGAGCACGGGGCACCGGACGCGTGCGACGAGATCGCGCGCCTCCTCTGCGGTCGCGAACGGCGGCGGGGCCTCCTCGTCGGCGAGGACGAGCGACTGCACGCCTCCGTCGAGTCCCCACCGAACGCAGTCCTCGATCTGCTTCGTCGAGTGCGGCTCGGGGAGCTGCTGCGAGAAGAAGAACTCGAGGAACCCGCGGAAGTCGCGCTGCCAGTAGTGGACGTTCCACTTGGCCCAGCCCTCATCGGTGTCGAGCGGCTCTGGTCGACGGATAGCGGCGATAGTTCGGATGTCCCGGCGTGAGGCGGGGTACGGAGGGCGAGATCGCCGCGACGCCGAGCGCGAGTGCGGGGTCCGTCGCGGCGAGCATGAGCGCGTAGCCGCCGCCGTCGCAGAGTCCGCCCAGGAGCGCGGTCTCCGCCCCGGTCGCCTCGAGAACAGCGCGGCCGTCCTTCATGATCTCCCAGTACGAGTACGCCTCAGCGGTGCTCGGCCGGTCGGAGCGTCCGTTCCCGCGCGGGTCGAACGTGACGACGCGAAAGTGGCGCGAGAGATATGGGACCTGCGCCTTCCAGAGCCGCGAGTGCGAGATCGGCGAGGTCGGGAAGAGCAGGAAGGTCGTCGGCGAGTCGCCGTAGACCTCGTAGAAGACGCGCACGCCGTCGCGCTCGACGTAGCCCTCCTCGTCCGGATAGCGGGCGCGCGTCTGCTCGCGTTCGGTTGCGGCGACGGTCACGGCAGCCGCTCCAGAAACGAATGGACGAGACGGTTGAAGGCGACCGGGTCGCGTGCGTGCGGAGCATGTCCGCCGCCGTCGACGAGGACGAAGTCGCCGCCGCCGTGCTCGGCGAGCGCCTCACCGCGGGTGTAGTGCGCGATCTGATCCGACCTCCCGTGCACGACGAGCAGCGGGCAACGTAGTCGCTCCGCGAGCTCCCGAGCCTCCTCAGGCGCGAGCAACTGCGCGTACTGGGCGGCCACAAGCATTTCCGGAGTCGTCTCGAGCGCCCACCCGACGCAGTCCTCGATCTGCTTCGTCGAATGGGGCTCGCGGAACAGGCGCGAGAAGAAGAACTCGACGAAGCCGCGGTAGTCGCGCAGCCAGAAGTGCTTGTTGTACTTCGCCCAGCCCTCGTCCGTGTCGAGCTCGTCCTCCCACGTGAAGCGGGCGCGCTCGTCGAGCGGCTTGCCTCCGCCCGGGTACGACGACCCGACGAAGACCGCGCCCTCGACGCGCTCGGGATGATCGGTAGCGAGGATCAGCCCGCGTTGCGCCCCGAGCGAGTAGCCCACGATCGCAGCGCGCTCGGTCGCGGTCGCGTCCAGGACGGCCAACGCGTCGGCCGCGAACTCGCGCTCGTCGTACGCCGCCGGCTCCGACGGCCGGTCGGAGCGGCCGTTGCCGCGTCCGTCGAACGTGACCACACGGAAGTGGCGCGCGAGGTACGGGATCTGCCCCTTCCACTGACGCGAGTGGATGATCGACCACGTCGGCAGCAGGAGGACTGTCCGCGGCCCGTTCCCGTACACCTCGTAGAAGACGCGAACGCCGTCGCGCTCGACGTACCCCTCCTCGTCCGGGTAGCGGGCTCGGCTCTGCTCGCGCGCGGGTTCGGTCAGCCTGACGGTCATGGGTCGGTGCGAGCCCCGAGCTCGTGGCGACGTGAGTCCACAATGCGTTGACGATCTTCCAACCGTCGCGCGTTCGGACGAGCTGAAGGTACTCGCGATACACGTCTGAGTCGACGACGGCGGTGGCAATGTCGCCGTAGACGTCGACGACGCGGACGTCGATGCGCCGGCCTGGGCCGGGATCCTCGGCCGTGCCTTCGCCCTCCGCCGTCCAGGCGACCATCTGATCCCTCGTCGCCATGTGCAGCTCCGCCCCGGCGGCCCCGAGCGGTCGAGGGGATCGCTTCGCGAGCGCCGGATGGAGGGCGCGCTCCATCCGCCCGGCATCGCCGTCGAACCAGCCTTCGAAGTAGTCGAGCGGCCGTCGCGACGATCGCGGCGCGCTCGGCGTCCGCAGTCGGGCTCACCGCGACAGCCATCCGTCGATCCAGTCGAGGAGCTCGGCGTGGCCCGTGTCGATCCCGCCGAGACGCTCGACCATGATCCCGAGGTTGAAGGTGATCACGAGCGAGACGAGTGCCTCGAGCGGGATCCGGAGGCCGAGCTCGCGATGCGGCTCGGCAAACGCCTCGGTGAGGACGGCGCGCCACTCGGCGTTCACCCCTGCGAGCCGCGCGCGCAGGCCCTCGTCGTTCCAGGCGAGCGCCTGCAGCTCCAGCCAGACCTTCTCGTAGGTCACGTCCTCGGCGACGAGGAAGCGCATCGCCGTCCGCCACTTCTCCACGAACGGCTCGTCGGAGGCGTAGAGGTCACGCTGGCGGGCGATCAGGCGATCCGTGAACCGCTCGAGCGCGCGGACGAGCAGGTTCTCGTTCGAGCCGAAGTAGTAGTGCACCAGGCCGTGGTTGACGCCGGCCTCCTCGGCGAGCCGCCTCGTCGTGATTCCGGCGTGGCCGACCTCGACCAGCAACCGCTCGGCGGCGTCGAGGAGCGCCGTCTCGGCCGCGGCACGTGCGTCCTTCGTCTGAGCTGTCTTAGTCATTCGACTAAGTCATCTTGACAGACGGACGCGAGTTTGGTCAACTGGTTTAGTCAATCGACTAACTAGGAGGTGCAACGTGGCCACGGTCATGGAGCAAACGACGCTCGACCCACAGAAGCTGGAGCAGTTCGTGTTTCGTGCCGTCGACGAGGTGGGCGCCGCCCTGAATGCGGCGCTCGTGGTGATGGGCGACAAGCTGGGCCTCTACCGCGCCCTCGCGGACGCGGGCTGGCTCACACCGGCCGAGCTCGCTACGCGAACGGACACTGCCGAGCGATACGTCCGCGAGTGGCTGAATGCGCAGGCCGCCGGCGGGTACGTCGACTACGACCCCGAGACGGGTCGGTACGCCCTGCCGCCGGAGCAGGCGGTCGCCCTGACGGACGAGTCGAGCCCCGCCTATCTGCCAGGCTTCTTCCAGATCGCCGTCGGGTCGGTGCTCGACTCGCCGCGGATCACGGAGGCGGCCCGGAATGGAGACGGGTTCGGCTGGCACGAGCACGTGCACGACGTCCACGAGGGCTGCGAGCGGTTCTTCCGGCCCGGCTACAACGCGAACCTGATCGACTCGTGGCTGCCGGCGCTCGACGGCGTCGTCGAGAAGCTCGAGCGCGGCGCTCGCGTCGCCGATGTCGGATGCGGCCATGGCGCGTCGACGATCCTGATGGCGCAGGCGTTCCCGCAGTCGACGTTCGTCGGCTCCGATTACCACGCGGGCTCGATCGAGACCGCACGCGAGCGGGCGCAGACGGCCGGACTGGGCGACCGCGTCAGCTTCGAGACGGCCAGCGCCGCGACGCATCCGGGGCGGGACTACGACCTCGTGACGATGTTCGACTGCCTCCACGACATGGGCGACCCGGTCGGCGCCGCGCGCAAGGTGCGGGAGCTCCTCGCAGAGGACGGCACGTGGATGATCGTCGAGCCGGCCGCGGGCGACAGCGTCGAGGACAACCTGAACCCCGTGGGCCGCGCGTACTACGGGTTCTCGACGCTCCTGTGCACGCCGGCGTCGCTCTCGCAGGAGGTCGGGCTCGCGCTCGGGGCGCAGGCCGGCGAGGCACGCATTCGCGAGGTGGTCGAGGCCAGCGACTTCACCCGCTTCCGCAGGGTGGCCGAGACGCCGTTCAACCTGGTGTTCGAAGCAAGGCGGTGAGAGGCGTGGGCGGGCGCAGCGGCGGCGCCCGCCCTCACCGTCGCCTACGCGAGCGCCACTCCGCGAGCCAAGCGAGCCCGCGGAGGCCGAGCCAGATCGGCGTCAGCAGGACGTAGAAGACGAAGTCGGCGGCCGCGAGGATCGTCAGCCAGAGCGCCCACCGCCACTTCGGGATCGGCGGTTTCTTCCTCACGATGCGACGCCGGCGCGGCGCCGGTCGACGAGCCTGACCACGCGATGCGCCGTCTCCTCGATCGAGAGCCCGGTGACGTCGATCACCGGGCAGCCGAGCCGGCGATGGAGCGCCGCCGCCTCCTCGAGCTCCTCGTAGATCTCGAGCAGCTCGGAGTAGCCCTTGTTCTTGCCGCCGCCCATCGTCTTCACCCGCGCCGTCCGGATCTCGCCCAGCTTCTCGGCGTCGATCGTCAGGCCGACGATCTTCGCCTGCTCGACGTCGTGCAGCTCGGGCGGCGGCTTGATTCCCTTCACGATCGGCACGTTCGCGGCCTTGTGGCCGAGGTAGCCGAGGTAGATCGAGAGCGGCGTCTTCGAGGTGCGGGAGACGCCGACCAGCACGATGTCCGCCTCGTGGAGGCCGCTGCCGACGCCGTCGTCGAACTTGACCGCGAACTCGATCGCCTCCATCCGCTTGAAGTACGCCGAATTGAGCGGCGGCCGCGCGCCGGGCGTCATCTTCGCCGCCATCCCTGAGACCTTCGCGATCGACTCGATCGGATGGCCGAGCAGGTCGGCGTAGTGGAGCCGTGCACTGCGGCAGAGCGCGCGCATCGACTCGCGCAACTCGCGGTCGACGAGCGTGTAGACCATCACGGCCGGCCGCCCCTTCGCCCGACTGACGGCGAGCTGGAGGTCGTCGATCGTCTGGATCTGCGGATGGCGCACCTCCTCGAACGGCTGCTCCGGGAACTGCGCCTCGAGTGCCGCGACGAGCCGCGCGGCGGTCTCTCCCGTCGAGTCCGAGAGGATGTGGAGCTCGACCGTCTCGCCGGAGGGGTTCATCGGGCCGGCTCGGCCGGGCGGCTTGCGACAAACGCGGTCACGCGCTCGGCGCCGTCGTCGAAGACGAGCTGCTCCGCCCGCACCTCGAACCCGCAGGCGCCGAGCCAACCGAGCCACTCGGCCTGCGCGAACACGCCCTCGACGTGGTGATCGTGGACGAGCCGGAGCGGTGCGTCGCCCTCGCGCAGCGCAACGACGTAATCGACCTCGTACGTCGAATCGGCCAGGATCCGGGTCGCGCACCCACTCGAGGTAGCGCAGCGAGCGGCCGTCGCCGTCGTGGCCGCCGCACTCTGTGCTCTCGACGAGCGTCTCGCGCGTGCAGTCGGGCTGGAAGAGAGCGACGCCGCCCGGCCGCGTGTGCGCGAACGCTGTCGCGAACGCGGCCCTGAGATCGTCCTCGGTCGTCATGTACGCAACCGCATCGTGGACGAGGACGACGTCGAACGTCCGCCCGAGGCGGAGAGTCCGCATGTCGCCGGCAACGTGCTTGCACTCCGGGTTCAGCCGGCGCGAGAGCGCGAGCATCTCTTCCGAGACGTCCGTCAGCGTGCAGTCGAAGCGCGCTTTCAGATGACTGGCGTTGTTGCCGCCGCCGGAGCCGAGCTCGAGCAGCGTTCGCGCCTCGCCGTCCACGGTTGCTTCGGCGAGCCGCACGATCTCGGCGGCCTCCTCCGCGTAGTCCTCCGGCGCGGTGAGGAGGTGGAACCAGTCCGCGAGCTCGGAGTACAGGCGCATCGGCGCGACGTTAGCCGCTCCGTGCTGAATCGCGCGCAGGCTCACACCGCTAGCCTCTGGCTCCCATGCCCGACACCGTCACGATGGAGAAGATCGTCTCGCTCGCGCGCCGGCGCGGGTTCGTCTTTCCCTCCTCGGAGATCTACGGCGGCCTCGGCTCCTCCTACGACTACGGCCACTACGGCGTCCTGCTCAAGGACAACGTCAAGGCCCGCTGGCTTGCCGCGATGGTGCAGGAACGCGACGACATTCTCGCGCTCGACTCCTCGATCATCCTCCACCCACGCGTTTGGGAGGTCTCGGGCCATGTCGGCGGCTTCACCGATCCGCTCGTCGACTGCCGCTTCTGCAAACAGCGCTTCCGCGCCGACCACCTCTCCGATCTCGAGCACGAGGAGGTGCGCTGCGGGAAGCGGCCGAGCAAGCGGCCCGGCGAGACGTCCGACTGCGACCTGACCGAGGCGCGCCAGTTCAACCTGATGTTCGAGACGCGCGTCGGCGCGGTCGAGGAGACCGGCACCCAGGTCTACCTCCGCCCCGAGACCGCTCAGGGAATCTTCATCAACTACAAGAACGTGCTCCAGATCGCGCGGCGCAAGCCACCGTTCGGGATCGCGCAGGTCGGCAAGTCGTTCCGGAACGAGATCACGCCCGGCAACTTCATCTTCCGCACGCTCGAGTTCGAGCAGATGGAGATGGAGTTCTTCGTTCCGCCCGGCGAGGCCGAGGAGTGGCATCGGTACTGGCTCGACGAGCGGCTCGCGTGGCACGCCCGCTACGGAGTCCGGTCGAGCATGCTCCGGTTGCGCGAGCACGGCGCCGACGAGCGCTCCCACTACTCAAGCGCGACGAGCGATATCGAGTACCTCTTCCCGATGGGTTGGTCGGAGCTCGAGGGGATCACAAACCGCGGCGACTACGACCTGACCAAGCACACCGAGGGATCGGGGACGAAGCTCGAGTGGGTCGGCCAGGAAGGCGAGCGCTACACCCCGCACGTCATCGAACCCGCGCTCGGCGTCAACCGCTCGATGCTCGTGTTCCTGCTCGACGCCTACGACGAGGAGGTCGTCGCCGAGCGCGAGCGGACGGTGCTGCGGCTGCACCCGCAGCTCGCGCCTGTCAAGGCGGCGGTGCTGCCGCTCGTCGGCAAGAGCGAGGACATGGTCTCGAAAGCTCGCGCGCTCTTCGAGGAGCTGCGCGCGGTCGCGAGCGTCGAGTACGACGACAGCGGCGCGATCGGCCGGCGCTACCGGCGCCAGGACGAGATCGGGACGCCGTTCGCGCTCACGATCGACGAGCAGACGCTCGAGGACGACACGGTCACGATCCGCGACCGCGACTCGCTCGAGCAGGAGCGGATCCCGCTCGGCGGCGCACGGGTCTTCCTGCTCGACCGGCTCTCGCAGCCGTGGGTCTCGCCCAAGACCGGCTAGCGCCGCGGACGCTCGAGCAGACGCTCCCCTGCGACGAAGCCGAACTTGGCGTAGAGCTCCTGCGCGTCCTTGGTGTGCAGCACCCACCGGTTCGCGGCGAACGGGCCTTCCTCGATGCTGAACCGGACGAGCTCGACGCCGAGGCCGTGGCCGCGATGGTCGGCGAGGACGTAGACGTCCGCGAGGTAGGTCAGCCCCGCATCGGGCACGTCGACCGTGCGAGCGAAACCGATCTGCGCGCCGTCGAGGTAGAGACCGACGACCCGGCTCGCGCGCTCGATCAGGCCGCGCATCGTCTCCCGCGAGCGTCCGGCCGCCCAGTACGACTCCTCGGAGATGAAGCGGTGCACCTCGTCGAGGTCGATCCGAGACCTGTCGTCGTCCAGCTCGTAGCCGCCGGCGAGTTCCTCCCTCACGACCGAAGCTCCGTCAACCGAACCCTGGACGGCGCCGCGACGAATACCCTTCGGTGACGATGCTCCGTCGCATGCTCCTGCTGCTCGCGCTCGCGGCGCCGCTCGCGGCCCTCGACCTTGCGCACAAGGTCGTGGGCGAGACCCAGGAATGGGCCTATCACCCGCGTGGCGCCGCCTGGATCGCGATGTCGGCGGCCGTCGCGCTCGGCTGTCTCGCCCTGACCCGCGTTCCCTCTGCGTCCGTCGCGGCGATGGCCGGAATCCTCGCCGCCGGCGCGGCCGGCAACGGCGTCGCGGCGATCGTCTGGGAGCGGGGAATCCCGAATCCGGTCGTCATGGACATCGGCCAGGCGGTAATCGCCTTCAACTTGGCCGACATCTTCACGCTCGTGGGGGTCCTGCTGCTCATGGTCGAGCTCAGCTCGGTCACGATTCGCAATCGCAACCAGCTCCTGCCGCCGCGCCAGTTCGCTCGGATGCTGTGGCAGCGCGTTCGCCCGTCTAGCGCCGTCACGCGGAGAGCGTCCGCAACCGGAAGCCGCCGCTGTACTCGTACGAGGCGGTGACGACCGCGAGCGCTTCGCGGGCGCCCCGGTCGGTCAGCCCACCGTCATGCGCGTCGGCGAGCGGTGTCGTCAGCAGCGTCCGGATTCCGCGCAACCCCTCGGGCGAGAGCGCCACAGTGCCCTGCCCGCAGGCGCGGCAGACGGCACCGCCGGCACTTGGCAGATAGCCGACGAGGTCTTCCACCGCTCCGCATTCGACGCACGCGTCGAGGTGCGGCAGGTAGCCGGAGAGCCAGAGCAGCTTGAGCTGGAACGAGAGCCCGAGTGGGTCGAGCGCGGGCCGGGCCGGTGCCCGCGTAGGGATCTCGTCGAGCCGATCGAGGAAACGCGTCAGCGCCGTGAACGCACGCTCGTTCGCCTCCTGCTCGGTGTAGAGCCGAAGCATCGCCTCCGCCCCGACGTGGCCGACGGCGAGCCGGTAGGGATCCTCGCGAGTCTCGTGATGCGAGGCGATCAACGAGACCCCGGTCACGGTCTTGAGCTCGCCGGAGCCGTGGTGGAGCAGGAGCTCGACGTGCGAGAGCGGCTCGAGGCGGGCACCGAACCGCGACTTCGTCCGCCTGATCCCCTTCGCGACAGCGCCGACGCGGCCGCGGTCGGCCGTGTAGACGTGGAGCACTCGATCGGCCTCGCCGAGCCGGAACGACCGGAGCACGACGGCCTCTGTCTTGGACGTTCGCGCCATTCCCTGAGTCTAGGCACGCGGTCCGACGGGAACGAATGCACGGCTTTCCGCGTTGAAAGTCGGATGAAGCGAATTACCGTCTACACGACGCGCTGGTGTGGCTATTGCGTTCGCGCAAAGGTTCTGCTCGACTCGAAGGGTCTCGCCTACGACGAGATCTCGCTCGACGGCGACCCGGCCTTCCGGCAGACGCTGTTCGACCTCACGGGCGGCTGGTCGGTCCCGCAGATCCTGATCGACGAGCAGCCGATCGGCGGCTATACGGAGCTCTGGCGCCTGGACAAGACGGGCGCGCTCGACGAGCAGCTCGCGGCCTAGTAGAGCTGGCAGCGGGGGCAGTACCAGGTGCTGCGGCCGCCGACCTGGGTCTTCGCGAGCACGGTTCCGCAGCGGTCACACGGTTCGCCCGTTCGTCCGTAGGCGCGGAACTCGCGCTGCATCGTCCCTGACGAGCCGTCGGGCAGCCGGTACGTGCTGAGCGTCGATCCCTGGCGGGCGACGCCGAGCTCGAGTGCCTTGCGGATCGCTCGGTGCAGGCGCCGCAGCTCGTCAGGGGCGAGCGTCCCGGCCTCCCGAAGCGGGTGCAGCCGCGCGTACCAGAGCGCCTCGTCGACGTAGATGTTCCCCAGCCCGGCGAGCGTGCGCTGATCGAGGAGCGCAGCCTTCAGCGGCGCACGGCGACCCGCGAGGCTCTCCCCCAGCCGCTTCGCGGTGAACGCCGGCAGGAGCGGCTCCTCGCCGAGGCGGGTCGCGAGGTAGGCATCGAGCTCACCCGGCTCGAGCAGCAGCCAGGTTCCGAAGCGACGGACGTCCCGGTAGGCGATCCGGGTGCCGTCGTCGAGCGTGATGCAGGCACGCACATGTGTCGCCCCAGCCGGCTCGTGCAGGAGCGAGCCGGTCATGCGCAGGTGGACGAGGAGCGTGCGGCCCGAGTCGAAGCGGACGACCAGATACTTGCCGCGCCGATCGACGCGCGTGACGCGCTCACCACGGAGCTCGGCGGCAACCTCGAGCGGATCGAACGGTCGCGTCAGCCGCGGATCGTCGATCTCGACCTCGACCAGCGTTCGTCCCTCGAGCGCCGGCGCAATCGCGCGGCGGACGCTCTCGACCTCGGGGAGCTCAGGCACGGGCTAGGCGACGACGTCGAGCAGGATCGACCGCTCCGCCGGGGGGCTGTCGCCGATCGTGTAGGCCGCCATGACCTCGGCGGCGCCGACGCTCGCCTCGGTTTCGTTCCGGGCATGGATCTCGGCGAGGACGTCTCCCTCTGCGACACGGTCGCCGCGCTTGGCTCGACAGACGATCCCGACGGAGTGATCGATCTCGTCGCCCTTCGCCGCCCGGCCGGCACCGAGATGGAGCGCGGCGTGGCCGACGTCGATCGCCCCGAGCCGCTCGACGTGACCGGCGGCTGCAGCTCGCAGCTCGTGGACGACCGCGGCGCGCGGAAGCACGTCCGGGTCGGGATCCCCGCCCTGCGCGCGGATCCAGCGCTCGTAGACCGCGAGTGCCGAGCCGTCGGCGACCGCGGCGTCGGCTCGCCGCCGCCCCTCGTTCGCGTCGATCCCGAGATCGGAGAGCGCCAACAGCCGCGCGCACGCGTCCAGGACGAGCTCGGTGAAATCGGATGGCCCCTCGCCGCACACGGTGGCGCGTGCCTCCGCGATCTCGAGCGCGTTCCCGACGGCGGCGCCGAGCGGCTGATCCATGTCCGTCAGCAGGCAGACGACCTCGCGGCTCGCGTGCCGCCCGAGCTCGAGCATCGCCTCGGCGAGCACGCGCGCATCCTCGAGCGTCTTCATGAAGGCGCCGTCGCCGACCTTGACGTCGAGCACGATCGCGTCCGCCCCACCCGCGATCTTCTTGGACATGATCGACGACGCGATCAGCGGCACGATGTCGACCGTCGCCGTCACGTCGCGGAGACCGTAGAGCTGCTTGTCGGCCGGGACGAGATCGTCGGTCTGGCCGATGATCGCGAGCCCGACGTCCCTCACCTGCTCGACGAACGCGTCGACGGTGAGGTCGACGGAGAACCCGGGAATGGACTCGAGCTTGTCGAGCGTGCCGCCGGTGTGGCCGAGCCCGCGCCCGCTCATCTTCCCCACCGGCACTCCGCAGGCGGCGACGATCGGCCCGACTGCGATCGTCGTCTTGTCGCCGACGCCGCCGGTCGAGTGCTTGTCGACAACCTTGCGGCCGAGCGCGGCGCCGAGGTCGAGCGTGCGGCCGCTGCGGATCATCGCGTCGGTGAGCGCGTAGGTCTCGGCGGCGTTCAGGCCCTTGAAGTAGACGGCCATGCAGAAGGCGGCGAGCTGATAGTCGGGGATCTCACCGCGCGCGTAGCCGAGGATCAGCTCGGCGAGCTCGTCGGCGGCGAGCTCCTCCCCGTTCCGCTTCCGCTCGATCAGCTCCGCAGGCCGGATCACTTCGTAGCGACGTAGATGACCGGGGCACGGCGAACGCTGAGCGGGCCGTCGAAGTCCTCCGGCAGATCCCGCGCCCAGAGAGCCCGTGATGCTTCGACGTAGGCCTCGACCGCGGCGCGATCCGGAAAGTTGATCGAGCCGCCCGCGTCACGCTCCTCGACGTGCGCGAAATGTCGGAGCAGGATCGCGCGAGCGTTTTCGTCGTTGAACTGCGATGGGCTCACGCCTCCGAGCAGCTCTCGCAACTCACGCAGGTGATCGCTGCGGTTCGTCACAGCGACGAGGCGGCCGCTTGGTTTCAGGACGCGCGCGAGCTCCGTGATCCCGCGCTCCACATCCGGGACGTGGTAGAGCATCCAGGCAGCGAGCGCGGCGTCGAAGCTCTCGTCCTCGAACGGAAGCTGTTGGACGTCACCGACCTGAGCGCGGACGCCCCGCTCTCGCGCGAGACACACCATCCGCTCCGAGATGTCGAGAGCCTCGACCTGCGCGCCGCCCGCCGCGATCTGCTCTGCGGCCTCGCCCGGTCCGCAGCCGACCTCGAGCACGCGGCGAGGCTGTACCTCGAGAATCGCGGCGACTGCGAGAGCAGGCGCGTCGTGTCCATCGGCATACCGGTACGCGTTTCGCCGTCCAACGAGCCCTTGCTCGCTCGAATACTCCTTCGCGACGACGTTCGGGTCGTTCAGATTCACGGCGTCAGGATCGGCGTGCCTGGGATCCCGCGACCGGGTGCCTTCCCCCCGAGCCATGCGTTCACCGTCGCGCCGACGTCGGCGAACTCGCCCTCGTGCACCTGCCCCGCCGCGTTCCGGCCTGCGGCATAGGCCAGCAGCAGCGCATGCTCGCGCGAGTGGTCGGTCGACGGCGTCGTCGGATCGCAGCCGTGATCCGACGTCAGAATCAGCAGGTCGCCGGGCTGCAGCGCGTCGAGGATGTCGCCGAGCCGGCGGTCGAAGTCCTGCAGGCAGCGGTGGAAGTTGACCGGGTCGTTGCGATGGCCCCAGAGCATGTCCGTCTCGACGAGATTCGTGAAGACGAGGCCGCTCTCGATCGTCCGGAGCAGCTCGATCGTCTTGTTGATCCCGTCCACGTTCGACTTCGTCGGGCTCGACTCGTCGATGTCGCAGCCGGCGAAGATGTCGCCGATCTTGCCGACGCCGTAGACCTTGTGACCGGAATCGCGGACGAGCGAGAGGTAGTTCGGACGCTTCGGCTCGAGCGAGAAATCGTGGCGGTTCGGCGTCCGCTCGTACTCCCCGGGCTCGCCGGCGAACGGCCGCGCGATCACGCGTCCCACCGCATGCTTCCCGGTCAGGAGCTCGCGCGCGACCCGGCAGCCCTCGTACAGCTCTTCGAGCGGGATCGTCCCCTCGTGCGCGGCGATCTGGAAGACGGAGTCGGCCGAGGTGTAGACGATCCACTTGCCCGTGCGCTGATGCTCCTCGCCGAGCTCGTCGATGATGTCCGTGCCGGACGCGACCTTGTTGCCGAGCACGCCGCGCGCCGTCCGGTTCATGAACGGGTCGATTACGTCGTGCGGGAAGCCGTGCGGGTACGTCGGCATCGCCGTCTCCGTGACGACGCCGACGAGCTCCCAGTGGCCCGTCGTCGTGTCCTTGCCCTTCGAGCGCTCGACGAGCCTGCCGGCCACTGCGGGCGCGCCCGGCTGGGGCGGGCAGCCCTCGAGCGGCAGCGCGTTGCCGAGGCCGAGCGCTTCGAGCGCAGGCAGGTCGAGACCGCCGACGGCGCGGGCCACGTTCCCGATCGTGTTCGACCCCTCGTCGCCGTACGAGGCCGCATCGGGCAGCTCACCCGCCCCGACGGCGTCCAGCACGATGACGCACGCGCGCGGCATGCGGCTAGTCTACGGCGCGCATGGAAACTGTCCTCGGTCTCATCGGCATGGCGATCTACATGGTCGTCGTCGTCAGCCTCGCGGCCGGCGTCACCTGGCTCGTCGTCAAGCTCAGCCCGTCGAAGAGCCAGAAGCAGATCGACGCGAAGAAGGCCGCGACCTAGGCGGCCGGCGCGGCGAGAACCGCGTCGAGGGGGGCGTAATCGAGGTTGTGCGCCTCGGCCACCGCCTCGTAGGTGATCCGTCCGTCGAGCACGTTGACGCCGCGCGCGAGCGCTGGATCGCGGGCGACTGCAGTGGCAAGACCGTGGTCGGCGATCGCCTCGACGTAGGGCAGCGTCACGTTCGTGAGCGCCTTCGTCGAGGTGACCGGAACGGCGCCCGGCATGTTCGCGACGCAGTAGTGGGTGACGCCGTCGACGACGTAGACCGGATCGTCGTGCGTCGTCGCGTGCGAGGTCTCGGCGCAGCCGCCCTGGTCGATCGCGACGTCGCAGAAGACGGCCCCCTCCTGCATCCCGGTCACCATCTCGCGGGTGAGCAGCTTTGGCGCGAGCGCGCCGGGAATCAAGACGGCGCCGATCACGACGTCCGCGTCCACGATGGAGCTCTCGATCTCGAGCGTCGAGGACATGACGAGGTTGACGCGGCCGTGCAGGATCTCCTCCAGGTGCCGCATCCGGTCGACCGACCGGTCGAGGATCGTCACCTGCGCGCCGAGGCCGAGCGCGATGACTGCGGCGTTGTAGCCGACGATCCCGCCGCCGATGATCACGACCTTTCCTGGGGCGACACCCGCGACGCCTCCGAGCAGGAGCCCGCGGCCGCCCTTCGGCTTCTCGAGATAGTGAGCGCCCGCCTGAGCGGCGAGCCGGCCGGCGACCTCGCTCATCGGCGCGAGCAGCGGCAGCCGGCGGTCGTCCGTCTCGACGGTCTCGTAGGCGACGGCGGCGATCCCACTCTCGACGAGCGCGCGGGTGAGTGGCTCGTCGGCGGCGATGTGGAGGTAGGTGAAGAGGACGAGTCCGTCGCGCAGGCGCGGATACTCGGGCGCGATTGGCTCCTTCACCTTGAGCAGCAGGTCGGCCTGCTCCCAGACCTCGTCGACCGAGGCGATCCGCGCACCGGTCGCTTCGTAGTCGGCGTCCTGAAAGGCACTTCCCAGCCCCGCGCCCGGTCTCGACGACGACCTCGTGACCGCGCTGCACCAGCTCGCGCGCGCCCGCCGGCGTCAGCGCCACGCGGTACTCCTGGGCCTTGATCTCCTTGGCGACGCCGATCCTCATGGCCGGCAGAAGATACAGGCTGGATTAGCGAGCTTCGCGCAGGAAGAGAAGCACGCCGACGAGCGTCTTCGCATCTTCCAGCTCGTCGATTCGGGCCTCGAGCTCGGTTCGAGAGAGCCGCACGACCTCGATCTCCTCGGTCTCCTCGAGCTGCCGCTCGCCTTCCTCGAGCCTCTCGGCGAGGAAGATCGTGACCGGCTCGCGCAGGATCCCGGGGCTCGGGTGGATCCGGCGAAGCACGCGCCATTCGCCGCCGTGGAGCCCTGTCTCCTCGGCGAGCTCGCGCTGCGCACACGCCAGCGGCTCTTCGCCGCCGTCCAGCATTCCGGCGGGCAGCTCGAGCAGCGCCTTGCGGGCGGCCTCGCGGAACTGGCGCGTGAGCACGATGCGGCCCTCGCCGTCGATCGGGACGATCGTGACCGAGCCGGGATGCTCGGCGATCTCCCGCTCGCGCTCGCCCCAGTTCTCGACGACGACGTCGAAGAGCTTGCCCTCGTAGACCTGCCTGCGCCTGACCTTCTTCATCCTGCGAGCTGTTCCACCAGCGCGCGTTCCTCACGCCCGAACCACGGCGGTTCGCCGGCCGCGGCGTTCTCGGCGACGCGCTCTGGGCGCGAGGTGGCGGGGATGACGAGGTCGACGCGCTCGTCGGAGAGCGCCCACTTGAGCAGTGCCTGCGCCCAGGTGGTGATACCGAACTCGGCGAGCGGTGCCAGTTCGTCTGCCGACGGCGGTCTCCGGACGAGCGATCCGGCACCGAGCGGTCGCATCACGATCACCGCGATTCCGAGCTCCTCTGCAAGCGGGAGGAGCGTGCGCTCGCACTCGCGCTCGTGCGGGTTCAGCGGAATCTGGACGGTGTCGAAGCGCTTCGTGCGTAAGGCGCGGGCAAGCTCGTCGAACGCGCTCGGCGAGTAGTGGGTGACCCCGAGCTTCCCCAGGCGGCCGTTGTCCCGCACCGACTCGAGGAACGGGAGGTGCTCCTGCCAGGCGACGAGGTTGTGGATCTGCTCGACCTCGACGCGCCCGTACCAGCGGAGCTGCGCGTCGAGCTGGCGCCGCGCTTCTGCGGGATCGTCGCTCCAGATCTTCGTCAGCACCTGCGCCTGGTGACGGCGGTCTTCGAGCGCTGCGGCGAGCGAGGCCTCGGCACCGCCGTACATCGGCGAGGAGTCGAAGCTCTTGACGCCGGCGTCGAGCGCAGCGCCGACGACTTCACTGGCGAGCCGCGTGTCGCCGCCGAAGGTGTTCCAGGTGCCGAGCCCGATGACCGGACCGAGGCGCCGCTCCTCCATCAGCCGAGCAGCTCGCGAGCGGCGAGACCGGCTGCGTAGGCCGAGCGGAAGAAGGCTGGATCGTCGGCGGGGCCGCGGCCCATGTGGCCGAGCGGCAGACCGGCGCAGGCCTCTTCCCAGCCCTCGCCGGCGTCCGCGTCTGCCGTCACGACCTCGCCGAGGCAGAGCTCGAGCACGGTCTCCGCGTGGTGCGAGGTGCCGCGATGGCGCTCTCGCTCGTCGGCGTCCGAGCGGCGAACCGCCAGCACCGGCCGACCGCCGAGCGCGGTCGCGACGTTCGCCGCGTCCGCGAGCGAGAGCGCACCGGTCCCGAGCCGGCTCCCCGTCCCGACGATTCCTGGGCCGAGCGAGCAGATGACGACGTCGTAGCCCTCGGCCGCCGAGTAGGCGAACGCAGCCGCCGTCGTCACGCATTCCACGTCGCCGTCGAGGCACGGCGCGACCGCGATCGCGACACCGAGCAGCCCGCGCTCCCGCAGGGTTCTCACGGTGTCGGAGAGCGAGACCGGCAGCGCCCCGCCCTGAACCTGAACGTACGCCACGCGTCGAGCCCGCCGAGCGCCGCGCAAACCGGAGCGACCTGACTGTGGAGGGTGCAGAGGACGACGGGCAAGCCGTCCAACGCCGAAGCGAGGTCGCTGCTCTCCTCCTTGTGTCGTAGCGACACTTGCCCCGGCGTGTACGGCAGCTTGACGACATGAGCGCCCTCCTCCGCCGGGAGCCCCAGCCCGCGCGTCAGGTTCGCGTAGAGGACGTCGAAGCCGCCGGAGCCGAGCTCGAGGAGGCGGGCCTGCTCGTTCACGAGCACGTCGTCGCCGATCTCGACCGGGCCGGTGAGACGCGGATAGGCGATGCAGGCGATCCCGTCGACCTCGAGGCGAATCAGCCGCTCGCGCTCCTCGAGCACGGCCGTGACGACCCCGCGTCTAAGCCCGAGCGGCATCTACGAGAGCGAGCGTCACGTCGACCATCGCGTCGAGGTCGGCGACTGCGATGTGCTCGTCGGCGGTGTGGATCTCGGCCATCCCGTTCGCGAGGTTCGCGCACGGAATCCCGCGCTGGTTGAAGACGTTGGCGTCGGCGCCGCCGCCGGTGCGCGCCGTCGTGACCTCGAAGCCGCACCGCTCGAGGGCGCCCGCCGCGAGCTCCACGACAGGATCGTCGCGGCGCAGGCGATAGCCGTCGTATGTGACGCCGATCTCGGTCTCGAGCGTGCAGTCGCCGAGGCTCGCGGCAAAGCCCATCGTGTCGAGCATCTCCTGGACGAGATCGGCGAGCGCCCGCTCGTCGTGCGAGCGCGCCTCCGCCTCGAAGCTGCACCACTCGGGGACGATGTTGCGAGCGCTGCCGCCCGTGATCAGGCCGACGTTCGCCGTCGTCTGCTCGTCGATCCGGCCGAGGCGAAGATCGGCGATCGCGCGGGACGCTGCCGCGATCGCGGAGCGCCCTTCCTCCGGCACCATCCCCGCGTGCGCGGCGCGGCCGTGGAAGCGCGCCGAGATCGTGCGGCCGTAGGGAGCGCCGAGGATGATCTGGCCGATCGGCGCCGCCTGGTCGTAGACGTAGCCGAGCTCGGCCTCGAGCTTCGTGTGGTCGAAGGCGCCGGCGCCGCGGAGGCCGACCTCCTCCTTCGGGGTGAAGAGCAGCTCGAGGCCCGGCGTGCGGCCGGTTCCCCTGGACGATCCGCCGCGCCGCTTCGAGCATCGCCGCGACGGCGGCCTTGTTGTCGGCGCCGAGGATCGTCCCGCCAGCGATTGCGGACGATGCCGTCCTCGACGACGGGCTCGAGCGGCCCCTGTCGGCGGCACCGTGTCGAGGTGGGCGCAGAGCAAGAGCGGCGTGCCGCCGTTGGCGCGACCGGGTAGCCGGCAGAGCAGGTTGCCTGCGGTGGAGCCGATCCTCGCGCCGGCGTCGTCCTCGTCGACCTGGAGCCCGAGCTGACGGAGGTAGGCGGTGACCCGGTCGGCGACCGCGCGCTCGTCCCCGGGCGGGCTTGGAATCGCAGCGAGCTCGAGGAAGAGCTCGAGCGTCTCGGAACCCTCGGCCATGCGGGTTACGGTAACCAGATCGTTCGGTCGAGGAGGCGTCGTCCGCGGCTAGCCGGCGGCGCGCAGCTCGACCCGGCTCCGCTCGCGCGAGCGCACCAGCGCGGCGCCGACGAACTCGCGGAAGAGCGGCGCGGGGCGCGTCGGGCGCGACTTGAACTCCGGGTGGAACTGGCTGGCGACGAACCACGGATGATCCGGGAGCTCGACGATCTCGACGAGCCGACCCTCCTGGAACGTGCCGGAGACCACCAGCCCGTTCTCGACGAGCGTCGGCCGGTAGTGGTTGTTCACCTCGTAGCGGTGGCGGTGCCGCTCGTGCACGACCGCCTCGCCGTAGATCTCGCGCGTGCGCGTCTCGTCCGCGACCTCGACCGCCTGCGCGCCAAGTCGCATCGTCCCGCCGAGGTCTTCGATCTCCTTCTGCTCGGGCAGCAGGTCGATCACGGGATACGGCGTCTCGGGATCCATCTCGGTCGAGTTCGCCCCGTCGAGCCCGCAGACGTGGCGCGCGAACTCGGAGACGGCGACGTGCATCCCGAGGCAGATCCCGAGGTACGGAATCCCACGCTCGCGCGCGACCTGGCAGGCGAGGATCTTGCCCTCCCAGCCGCGCGAGCCGAAGCCGCCGGGGACGAGGACGCCGTCGACCTCGTCGAGCAGCTCGGCCGCCTCCTCGTAGGACATGTTCTCGGCGTCGACCCACTGGACGCGCACCGAGCAACCCTGGTGCACGCCGGCGTGCTTGAGCGCCTCGTGCACCGAGAGGTAGGCGTCGTGGAGCTTCACGTACTTGCCGACGAGCGCGATCGTCACCGACCCGCGCAGCTCGCCGATCCGGTCGATCAGCTCCTGCCACTCGCCGAGCACGGCCGGCGGCGTCTGGAGCCCGAGCTGCTCGCAGACGAGCGTGTCGAGCCCCTCCTCCTGCAGCACGGCCGGAACGAGATAGACGTCCGAGACGTCAGGGCAGGCGATCACCGAGTCGATGTCGACGTCGGCGAAGAGGGCGATCTTGTCCTTGATTCCCTGGTCGAGCTCCTCGTGCGAGCGGCAGACGATCACGTCGGGGTGAATACCGATCCGGCGCAGCTCGTTGACCGAGTGCTGCGTCGGCTTCGTCTTCAGCTCGCCGGCGGCCTCGATGAACGGGACGAGCGTGCAATGGAGGTAGAGCACGTTCTCGGGGCCGACCTCCCGCCGGAACTGGCGGATCGCCTCGAGGAACGGGAGCGACTCGATGTCGCCGACGGTGCCGCCGATCTCGCTGATCACGACGTCGGCGGGTGATGCCTTCGCGGCGCGCTTGATCCGCGCCTTGATCTCGTTCGTGATGTGCGGGATCACCTGCACGGTCGCGCCCAGGAACTCGCCCTTGCGCTCCTTCCGCAGCACCGCCTCCCAGATCGCGCCGGCGCTGTGGCTCGCGTTCCGCGACATGTTCTCGTCGACGAAGCGCTCGTAGTGGCCGATGTCGAGGTCGGTCTCGGCGCCGTCCTCGGTGACGAAGACCTCGCCGTGCTGGAAGGGGCTCATCGTGCCGGGGTCGACGTTCAGGTACGGGTCGAACTTCTGGGCCTGGACGCGCAGTCCGCGCGCCTTGAGGAGCCGGCCGAGCGAGGCGGCGACGATTCCCTTGCCGAGCGCGGAGACGACGCCGCCCGTGACGAAGATGTACTTGGTCTGCTGCCCGCCGGCCTCACTCATATGGGCTGCCTGCCTAGCGCGTCGAGCTCGCGAAGCGGCGATGTCTGCTCGATCAGCGTCCCGAGCGAACGTCGTTCTCCGAGGAGGGTGAGGCCCGCGAGCGCCGCGATCGCGCTCCAACGCTGCCTCCGTGAAAACCGCTCCACGGAACCGAAACCTAGCACGGCCCCGAGCGCGTTCGATCCGGAGTCCCCCAGCATCGCCATCTCGCGAAGATCGTAGGGAGCCAGGAGGACGGCGGCTGCGACGGCTCCGCGAGGCGTTCGGCGGAGCGCGAGCGAGCCGAGCGCGAACGCCTTCAGCGCCCGTCCGGGCCGCGTGTCGAGCTGGTTGACGGCGTTGGCGGACAGCGCGACGAGCAGCGCGCGCGGAGGGCGAGCGCGTCCGCAGCAGGGCGTAGAGCGGGATCCCGACGAGCTTGAGGACGCCGGTCGTCCGACCCGAGCGGAGGTGGTCGCGGAAGCCGCGCTCGTTGCCGCTCCAGAGGTCGTCCGCGAGCCCGAGCAGCGCGATCGGTGCAACCCGCGGGTGGGCGAGGCCGACGACCCAGCCGACGAGCGGCAGCCGGAGGCCGCGGTGGTTCGTCGCCTGAGGGCCGAAGGCGAGCAGGATGTCCCGGAGCTGGCGGCCTCGATGGACGAAGCCGGCGAGATCGCGGACGGTGGAGCGATGCTCGAGCTCGAGCTCGACCTCGCGGAGCTCGAGGCCGGCTCGAAGCGCATCGACCGTCATCCTCGTCTCGACGCCGAAGCCGGCCGCGAGCGGGAAGCAGGCGGCTCGCGCCGCCGGCGAGAGGACGCGCTGCCCGGAGAGCGGCTCACGCGTCGTTCGGCCTGTCGCGAGCTGGATCAGGCGTCGCGCGGATCCCTTCGCGAGCCCGAAGCCGCCGCCCTGCGTGCGCGAGAACCCGGCGACGACGAGATCGCCGTCAGCCTCGACGAGCGGCGTCAGGTCGCCGCGCAGATCGGCGTCGCAGAGCAACAGGCGACCCGGCGCTGCGGCGCGCTCCGCGACCGTCAACGCCTGGCCCTTGCCGCGGTGCGGGAGCCGGAGCACCCGCGCGCCGGCGACCGCCGCCGCATGCGCGGTCGAATCGCGCGAGCCGTCGTCGGCGACGATCACCTCCACGCCTGGAAAGCGCGCCGCGAGCTCTGCGATCGGTCGCGCCGATCCGCGCCTCCTCGTCGCGCGCCGCGATCAGGATCGTCAGGCGATCGTCAGCCACCGGCGCCGGACGCGGCGAGCGGCTCGATCGGCGGCAGGATGCCGTCCTCGGCGGTGTCGCGAATCCCGTAGTCACCCGGCTCCGCGCCGCCGAGGAGGAGGATCAGCGCCAGCCCGCCGAGCGGGGTGTCGATCCCGTCCACCGTGGAGAGCACGTTGCGCTGAAACGCCGGAATCGCGCTCTGCTGCACCCGCGTCGGCTCGACTCCGACGGCGGGCGCGCTGCTGCTCGCGAGGCCGCCGTAGAGCCCGGCGAGGAAGCGAGCGGTATCGCCCTGCTGGGGCTCGGCCTGGCGAATCACCACGACGGAATCCGCCGGAGCGTCGAAGTCTCCTTCGCGTTCGCCGACGAGCGCCGGCGTCAGGAGGTCCCAGAGCGGCGTCTCGTCGCCGTCGACCAGCTCGCGACCGAGCTCACGACCGAGATCGTCGAGCTTGCTCTCGCCGACGTACTCGGTGAAGCCGGCCCGACGGAGCCTGGTGTCCAGCTCCTCGGAGACGATCGGAACGTTGATCGCACGCTTCCGCACGAGGTCGCCCCCGCTGCGCTCGAGAGCGCGTTCGACCCAGTCGAGGGTGGTATCGACCGAGCCGACCACGAGCGCCGCGACGGTCGTTCCCTCGAGCCGTCCGGCGGCGAGAACCGGATACGCGCTCTCGACGAAGGTCTGGGCCGCCTCCTGGCGCCGCTCGAGCTCGTCCGCGCGATCGTCAGCCGCCTCGACCTGTCCGTCGAGCTCGGCGAGCCGACGGTTGAAGCCGTCGCGCTCGGCATCGTCGACGAAGCCCCGACCGGAGATCCCGACGCCCGCGAGGATCCCGATCACGAGGGCGAGGAAGACCGCCGCGAGCGAGATCGCGTGGTAGCGGAAGTCGAGCACCGGCTCAGTCTAGGAGCAAGCTCAGAGACCCAGCAGCCGATCCGCGAGGCCGGTGAAGACCGAGCGGAGCGCGGGCGACGCGGCGATCGCGACGACGATTCCGGCCAGGCCGGCCACGACGAGGGCGAGGAGCGGCCAGACGCCGACGCGGCGACTCACGAGCTGGGAGACGCCCTTGGCGTCGACGAGGATCTCCCCCACCTTCAACCGGGTCACGAACGTGGAGGACATCCCGGCGCGGTTGCGCTCGAGGAACTCGACGAGATTGAAGTGCGTACCCACCGCGACGATCAGCTCCGCGCCCTTCTCCTGGGCGAGCAGCAGCGCGATGTCCTCCGAGATCCCCGGAGCGGAGATCGTCGAGAACGGAACGCCGAGCTCGCGCAGCCGTTCCTCGCCGGGTGCATGTCCCTCGCGGTAGGCGTGGACGAGGACGTCGGCGCCCGAGCGCAGCGCGCCGTCGGAGACGGAGTCCATGTCGCCGACGATCACGTCGGGGCGCCAGCCCTCCTCGAGCAGCGCCTCGGCGCCGCCGTCCACCGCGACGAGCACCGGCCGGAAGTCGCGGACGTAGGGACGGACGATCCGAAGGTCGCGCTTGTGGCCCGGCCCTCGCGCGACGACGAGCGCGTGACGTCCGCGGAAGCTCGTCGCGAGCTGGGGGAAATCGAGCCCCTCGGCGAGCAGCTCGCCCTCTTCGCGGAGATAGCGCAGCGTGTTGTCGGCGAAGTCGCGCAGCGCGTCCGTCACCCGTCCCTGCTGCTCCGCGAGCGCCGCGACGAGCTCGCGCTCCTCCATGGAGCGGCCGTTGACGAGGCAGGTGTTCTTCTTGAAGACGCTCGCACCGCGAATCGTGATCCGGTCGCCGTCGGAGAGCTCGTCGAAGAGCTCGGCGCCGGGGGCGTCGATCAGGCGGACACCGCCACGGACGAGCAGCAGCGGCCCGGGATTCGGAAAGCGTCCGCTCTGCGACTCGGCGACGTTGACGACGACGCGGATCCCCGACTCGACGAGCTCCTCGGCCGACACCCGGTCGAGGTCGGTGTGGTCGATGATCGCGATGTCCTGCGGAGTCAGCCGCGGCACGAGCTCCTTCGTGCGCCGCCCGAGCCGCGCCGGCCCGCTGTGCTCGACGAGGCTCATCGGATCGATCTCATTGCAGCGCGGAGAGGAACTCGCGTCCGCCCAGCATCCGCTCGAGCTCGTCCCGCCGCTCCGCCTCGTCCAGCTCCTCGATCTGGGTGTGCGTCGGATCGCCGGGAACCTTTGCGACCCGGAAGTGCCGCTCGGCCACGCTCGCGATCTGCGGGAGGTGGGTGATCGTGAGCACCTGCGCGCGCTCCGAGAGCCGGCGCAGCGTCTCCGCCACGGCGTGCGCGGTCGTGCCGCCGATCCCCGCGTCGATCTCGTCGAAGACGAGCGTCTCGCCACCGGCGACCGCGGCGATCGCGAGCGCGACTCGAGAGAGCTCGCCGCCCGACGCGGTCTCGGCAACCGGCCCGAACGGGAGCCCGGCGTTCGGCCGAATCAGGAAGACGGCCTCGTCGGCGCCAGCTGGCGCCGTGGTCGCGCTCGCGCAGCTCGACACGGAACTCGCCCTCGCCCATGCCGACGCCGCGGAGCTCGGCGGCGACTGCCGTGGCGAACGGCTCGGCCGCAGCGGCGCGGGCGGCACGCAACCCCTCGGTGAGCTCGTCGACTGCCGTCTCGGCGGCGGCGAGCGCGGCCGCCGCGGCCTGCACCGGGTCCAGCCCGTCGGCCAGCGCCCCGAGCTCCGTCTCGGCCGCCTGCGCGCGAGCCAACAGCTCCTCGTACGTGCCGGCCCGGAAGCGCCGCTTCGCGTCGGCGATTCGCTCGAGCTCCTCCTCGACCTGCTCGACGCGATCTGGATCGGCCTCGAGCGAGACGAGGAAGCCGCGCAGGTCGGATCCCACCTCGTGGAGCCGCAGGGCCAGATCGCGGAGCTCGTCTCCCGCGCGCGCGAGCTCCGGCGCCAGACGCTCGAGCGGGGCGACCGCACGCTCGGCGGCGCCTGCGAGCGATGCCGCTCCTTCGCCGTCCTCAGGAGAGATCGCCTCCGCCGCAGCCACTGTCGCCTCGACGAGCTCGGTGAGATGACGCAGGCGATCTCGTTCGGCGCGAAGCGCTTCCTCCGTCTCCGGCTCAAAGCCGTCGGTCGCCTCGACGAGCGCCCGAAGCTCCGCGAGACGCGCCTGCTCCGATGCCGCGTCGCGCGTCAGCTCGTCGTGCCGGCGGCGCGCCGTCGCGAGCGCGCGCCAGGCGATGCGGAGCTCCCGCCGCCGGCGCTGCTGCTCCTCGCCGGCATACGAGTCGAGCACGTCGAGCTGGTACGAGGGTCGCGCCAGCCGGCGCTGCTCGAACTGGCCGGACATCGCAAGCAGGCGCTCGGTCGCCGCGGCCAGGTCTTCGCGGGCGACCGTGCGTCCCCACGCATACGCGCGCGTTCGTCCGTCCGAGAAGACGCGGCGCGCGAGGACGAGGCCGGGCTCGTCCTCGGGCGCGAGCGCGGCGAGAGTCTCCAGCTCCTCGTCGTCGAAGAAGCCATCGGGCAGGTCGAACTCCGCCTCCACGTACGCCTCTCGCGCGCCCGCCCCGACCGCGGCCGCGTCGCCCTTTGCCCCGAGCAGCAGCCCGAACGCCTGGGCGAGGATCGTCTTCCCTGCCCCGGTCTCGCCCGTGATCGCGTTCAGCCCCGCCGCCGGCGCAAGCTCGGCCGCTCGGATCAGGACGAGATTCTCGATGTGGAGGCTACGAAGCAAACGTCCTGCTGTAGCGGCTGAAGAAGGTCGCCTCGGGCAGGGTCGCGAGGAGCGAGCGCTGCTCGCCGATCCGCGCGACCACGCGACCTCCGGGCGGGAGATCGACCACGCTATGCCCGTCCACGAGCACTGTCGCGGCGAGATCGACCGTGCGGTTCCAGACGATCGCCTCGCGGCCGCGCGGCACCACGAGCGGGCGGGCGTTCAGCGAGTGGGGCGCGATGAAGGTGATCGCCATCGCGTCGAGGCCCCAGACGAGCACCGGGCCGCCGTTCGAGAAGTTGTAGCCGGTCGATCCAGAGGGGGTCGCGCAGACGACGCCGTCGCAGGCGAGTCGGCCCAGCTCCTCCTCGCCGACCGCCCACTCGAGCTGGATCATCCGGCCGACCACGGCGCTCGCGACCACGAGGTCGTTGACGGCGACACGCCGATCCTCACCCACCTCGACGTCGAGCGTCGGCAGCTCCACGACCGAGTACTCGCCGGCGAAGGCGCGGGCAAGCCCGGACTCGAGCTCGCTGCGCGGGATCGAGGAGAGAAAGCCGACACGGCCGAAGTTGACGCCGATCACCGCGACGCCGGTGCCGAGGAACCGGGTCAAGGCCCGGAGCATCGTCCCGTCGCCGCCGAGCACGACGGCGAGATCGGCATCGACGCCGGCGGCGTCCTCGTCGACCAGCTCGACCTCCGCCTCGCGCGCGACAGTTGCGAGCCGCGCGAGCGCCGACCCGATCGCCTGCGGCTTCCCGTGCGTGAGCACGACCGCGCGGCGGACCCGGTTAGCCAACTGCTGTGTCGATCCGGTCGTCGATGTCATCGAGGAGCACGGGCTCGTCGCTGGAGATCAGATGCACGAAGAACTCGCGGTTGCCCTTCGGCCCGGGCAAGCCGGAGTCTACGACGCCCACCGTCGTCGCTCCCCAGTCGAGCGCGGCGTCGACGACCTCACGGATGACGCGGCGGTGCACCGCCGCATCGCGGACGACGCCGCCGGAAGGAACGTCCGCACGACCGGCCTCGAACTGTGGCTTCACGAGCAAGAGCGCGTCCCATTCGTCGTCGAGCAGGCGCAAGACGGGCGGGACCGCGATCCGGACGCTGATGAACGAGACGTCGCAGACGAGCACATCCGGGCGAAACGGCAGCTCGACGAGCTCGCGCGCGTTCGTCCGCTCGAGCACGGTGACGCGAGGATCGTCCCGGAGCTTCGGATGGAGCTGGCCGTAACCGACATCGACGGCGATCACTCGCGCCACCCCGTTCTGGAGCAGGCAGTCCGTGAAGCCGCCGGTCGACGCGCCGACGTCGATTGCGTCGCGGCGGTCGAGCTCCACGTGGAGGTGCAGGAGGGCGTTCGCGAGCTTGTCACCTCCGCGCGAGACGTAGCGCGGCGGCACCTCGACGACGAGCTCGGCGTCCTCGTCGACCTGATGGCCCGGCTTTTCGTGACCGCGGACGAGCCCGGCGAGGACGAGCGCCTGGGCCTGCATGCGCGACTCCGCGAGGCCGCGCTCGACCATGAGCACGTCAAGTCGCTTCTTCACTCTTCGCCCTCATTGGGTCGCCCTCATTGAGCCTCCTTCATCGGTCAAGCGTAGACCGCGCGCCTGTTACACCTCTGTCATGGAACTGCACGGAGATCGTGTCGTCCTCCGACCACTGGCGAGGAGCACCTGTCGGCGCGGGTCGACGAGCCGTACCTGCGCGCGGAGCTGGCGGCCGGGCTCAGCTTCGCGGTCGTCGCCGAGGGCGAGGTCGCTGGGCTGGGCCAGTGTTCGGGAATGTCCCCTGAGCTGGTGGTCCGGTCGAAATGCGGAGCCGCGTCGTCGGCCGTACGCGGGAGGCCTTGCCAAGCGGCAAGCCTCCCGCGTACGCGTGCGGCGCAGCGGCTAGTGGGATATGGCCGTCATGGCGGGCTGCCCGCGATCACTTCGGGACGCGCTTCTGGACTGGGTAGTAGAGGGCGAGGAGCTCACCTTTTTCGACCAGCTTCTGCGCGTCGTACGGGGTCTTGAACGACCGGTCAAGGTGGATCTGCGAGTCGAGCAGGTACCAGCCCTCACCGAGGATGTCGCTCGCGTCGATGATTCCCGACGTCTCCTCATCCGGCGTGCTGTACGTGTCGTACGCGGGATTCGGCTCCGGGCCGTGCTGTTGTTTCTGGTAGGCGACCCAGGTCAACGTCTTCGCGGAGATGTCGTACGACCAGATCTTCGCGCCGAGCGCGTCGACGTCGTTGCCGGGGTCCTCTTGGATCAGGACACGCCCTAACGCGTCGACGGTCATGTTGTCGAGCATCTCGTGCCCCTCGCTGCCCGTAAGGAGCATGTCGACTGTGCCGACCGCGCCCGAGGCCGCGTTCTGCAGCATGTCGAAGTTGAACCGCCACAGCCGGCTGTTGCCCGCGGGCTCTTGGCGGTCGGTAGTGACCCAGTAGTAGTCGGCCGTCGATTCTGGATCGAACTGCCCGTCCTCAGGCCGCTTCCACTCGGTAATCGGCGAGGTGAGGCTGAACGCCTCGATGTCCGTGCCGGTCCGCGACTGCTGGTTCGTGATCTCGATGAGACGGAAAGGCGTTCCCGACGGAATGCCGGTATCGGGCTCAACTGGGTAGCCGTCGACGGCGACGCCGTACAGCTTGCCCCCGACGAGACCCGCCCGCTCGACTGGATTCCCCGTCCGCCGCTTCTCGCCGATGTACACGTACACCTGCCCCGGCGTGGAGTCGTCCATCGCGACGACCAAGGTCGTGTCTCCGGTCCCAGGCTGGGCGAGAATGTTCTCCCAGCTCATCTTGCCGAGATATGGGAGCTCGTAGCTCGTGCCGTCGAGTAGGTGTGCGAACGCTCGACCCTCGTGCCCGACTTCCTCGCCGCTCAGGAAGATCGCGCCGCGGTAGCCCTTCTGCGTGCGCTTGTTGTAGAGCTCGGATTCCTCGGCGAGGTACGCGGGAGCAAAGGCGGCCCATAGCAACACCCTTCGCCGGTGCGCCGTACACGCCACCTGGGGCAAGGACGACTTGCTTGATCAGGTCCTCGCCGCGCAGCACCTCGAGCGTACGCGTATCGATTGTCCACTTCGAGACGAACGATCCGGTAGCGCCGTGCTCGCGCACGATGCCCGCTGTTTGCGGGAGCTCGTGATTCATCAGCACGGTGAACGTGTTGCCGGTCCGGACGCCGTTCGTGCCGTCACCGTCGTTGCCTGGCTCACCCGTCCCGCGGAAGGCGCCAAGACCGTCGGGGATCCCGACCATCTGGTAGCCCGGTCCCATCCGCGTCCACACCGGCGACGTTGTCGCCCACTGTGAGAATCGACACGACCTTCACGTCCTCCTGTCCCGCGCCGGCAGCACATACGACGAGTGTGAACTTGACGGTCCGCTCCCGACGCTGGCTGCGAGCGCGGCCGCGGCCACACCAGCGCTGAGTACGACGGCCGCGAGCGCGACGGCCGGCTTCTTTCTGAGTTTCATGTTCCTCCCCTGACGACGGTCTGTTGCAGTCGACCCGATCCTCCGGAACGCGCCGACCCGCATGGGCTACCGCGCGGTGAACGTGCCGTTCCGGACTGGCGACCGCTCCTCGCCGCGTCGCATGCGCCAGCGTTCGGGAATGTCCCCCGAGCGAGATCGGGTAGTTCCGAGCCATCATCGCCTCGTGTTGTGTCGTTGCGACTGATGAAGGAAGATCTGGGGCGTCTGATGGCGAGTGAAGAGTCGGTGGTGAATTGGCTTCTCGACGGCGACCCTGCAATCCGCTGGCAGGTGATGCGGGACCTGCTGGACGAGCCGGTCGAGACGTGGGAGCGGGAGCGACGCCAGACGATGAGGGGCGGCTGGGTTGCCGACTTGCTCGCGCGCCAGGGGGCCGATGGCGAGTGGCCGGCGGGGCGCTGGACGGCCTCAACGTGGACTTTGCTGTTGCTCGTTGCGCTCGGGCTGCCCGGAGGGCACCCGGCCGGGCGCGCGCCGATCGAGCGACTCCTCGACAAGTTCGTCCCTGAGGGCGCGAACGTCGATTCGCTGCTAAAGCGCGTCGACCTGTGTCATCTCGGCTTTGCGCTCGGCCTCGGAGCGCACTTCCTCGCAGACGATCCGCGGCTCCCACTGCTCAGCGAGGCAGTGCTGACCGCGCAGTTTGACGACGGCGGATGGAACTGCCACATGCGGAACTACCCAAACAGCGTTCACAGCTCGTTCCACACGACCTTGAACGTGCTCGAGAACCTGCAGATCGGAACCAGGGCCCCTGGCCTGCGCGAGTGTGCACGAATGTCCCTTGAACGCGGAGCTAGTCGGAAGGGAAACCCGGCCCAGGAACGAGTTCGATCTCTTCGTTTGCAAGAGCGGGTGTTCCCTGCGGGACGAGCGCAGCGATCACAGGTGTCTCGGTGGCTTTGACTCGCAACAGACGCATCGGCTCGGCACAGAGGTATTGATCGCCCCACTGCCGTAATGCGTTCAGCGCGGTGAAGAGGTCAGAGCCCTTCTCCGTCAGTCGGTATTCGAACCGTGCTGGGCGCTCGCAATACAAGACGCGCTCGAAGATCCCTTCCTTTGCGAGCCGTGCCAGACGGTCCTGAAGGACGTTCGGGGCGATGCCGAGGCTCTCTCGAAACGCCGCGAACTTCGACAGCCCAAGAAAAGCGTCACGGATCAGCAGCCAGGTCCAGCGATCACCGATGATCTCCAACGTCCGCGCGACTGAGCACGAGTCCTGACCGATGTAATCCCTCTTGAGCACGGACGTTAGGATACGCACTTAGTTGCATGACGATAGTGGCTTTTGTAGGGTCGGTTGTGTCACGCAACTGACTAGCCGTGGAGGAAACATGTCGAACGGAACCGCGCCCGACACGATCGTCCTGATCCATGGGCTCTGGATGACACCCAGGAGCTGGGAGCAGTGGGTTCCCTACTACGAGGGCAAGGGGTACAAGGTCGTCACCCCGACGTACCCGGGCTTCGAGGTGGAGGTCGAGGCGCTCCGTGAGGATTCGACAGCGATCGCCACAGCGACCGTTCCGGCGACCGTCGCACACATCGCAGAAGCGATCACGGAGCTCGATACGCCTCCGATCATCATGGGCCACTCGTTCGGCGGGACGTTGACCCAGCTCTTGTTAGACCGCGGCTGCAGCGCGGCCGGCGTGGCAATCGACTCGGCACCGACGGAGGGCGTTCGCGTCTCTCCGCTCTCGCAGATCAAGTCGCTGTTCCCGGCCCTCAAAGATCCTCGGAACCGGCACAAGGCGTTCGGGTTCACCCATGACGAGTTCCACTACGCCTTCACGAACACGCTCAGCGAGGAGGACTCGCGCAGGGTCTATGACCGATACCACATCCCTGCACCCGGCAACTGGATCTGGGCCTACGGGCTGATCGCGAACTTCAAGCCAGGCCACCAGGAGACGTGGGTGAACTACAAGAACCCGAACCGCGCGCCGCTCCTGTTCATCGGCGGCAGCGAGGATCACATCATGCCGCCGTCAGTGAACAAGTCGAACGCGAAGCACTACAAGGGCGAAGACGCGATCACCGAGTACTTCGAGTTCGAAGGCCGCGACCACTGGACGTGTGGTGCGGACGGGTGGGAGGCGGTCGCCGACTATGCGTTGGAGTGGGCGGTGGCCCGTGCTTCCGGGGCCGAACTGCCGAGCGCGGCTGTCCCGGCTTAGTCAGTAGCCCGAAGACCTAAACACCGAAGGGGGCTCCGGCGACGGGCCCCTTTGGTGCGCCAGCGCGCGGCAATGACGCCCGGCCTGCTAGTCCTCGTCCTCCCAATATTCGAGCTCGGGCCCCGGGCGAGCGAAGATGATCAACTCGCCGGCGACGCTCCGCGCGCCGATCTTGCCGGTGTCGAGGTACTCGACGATGTCCGGCGCGATCAGCGTGGAGAGCATGAGGACGCGGACGGGCGCGTCCGTGTCGTTGCGGATCTGGTGCGCGCCCTCCTTGCCGCGCGGGAACGCGACGACGTCGCCCTGGCGCAGCTGCTGCTCGCCCTCGTGCGTGCGCAGCGTCGGCTCGCCGCGGAGGACGATCACCCATTCCTCGTTCGCGTGGTGGGTGTGAAATGGCCCCTGCTTGTTACCCGGCTCGACCTCGTACATGCTCGCGCCGATCAGCTCGGCGTCGGTGTGCGCGCCGACCCAGGCGTCCTTGAAGCGCCAGCCCTCGCGCTCTTCCGTGCGATCCCACTCGTCTGCGTTGAGATTGAAGATCTTCATGCCGCGAGCCTAGAGGCGTGAGGTGTTTTGCCGCTCCGGCTGAGGTAGGCGGGACCCGCGCTGCTCTCCGAACCCGCTTGAATTAACGTCTACATCGTTTCGCTGGACCCTACTAGTAGGGTTGTCCGCTCGACATCTGACTCGTCGGCCCGTCGCATCTCTGCCATGCCTGTCGACCTGCGGCGATATTCGACCCACGTAACGCTGAGATGGGCGAGCGTGCTCTCGCCCGAGTGACCGCTCGATCAAGACGGCAGCCTTAGCGCCGCGTCGTCCGCCCTATTGATCCACGCTGCTCAGTGTGGCCGAGTTGCCACGGCCGGTATGCGAAGCTGATGACGTGAGCGGCGACTACGTCACGACTGCGATGACAGGCGCGGCCGATGGACCAGGCTGAGCAGGAAATCCGGGACGTCCAGCAGCGTTGGATGGAGGCCGCGAGCCGCAAGGACGAACCAGCTCTCGACGAGATACTCGGCGACGAATACGTCTTAATCAGCGCGCGCCTCGGTTTCGTCGACCGAGAGGGCTGGCTGGCGATGGTGCCGGACTATGACATCGAGGAGTTCGAGTACCTCGACTCCGACATCCACGTGTACGGCGGCGCGGCCGTCTCGAACTCGCGATACCGGCAGAAGGCGACCTTCAAGGGACAGGACCTCAGCACCGTCTTCTACGTGACCGACGTCTGGGTCAAGCGAAACGGGCGTTGGCAGGTCGCGAGCCGTCATTCAAGCATCGCCCCGTCTCCCTGAGTTGACTGTCCGGCTTCGTGGCTGGAGTCCTCTAGCGCGTTCTGCCTCACGATCACGCTACTCAGGCGGTAGCGCCTTGACGTTCGGCATTGTTTCCTGAGCCAGTTGCGTCAGTCGCGGCGCGACGACTCATCGAGCGCGACCAAGGCGTCCTCGAGACGAGCCCTTGTTCGATGGTCGATTAGCGTCGCCGCGAGGGGGAAGAGGTCGGGTCGGCGGTCGCGATAGGTTCCGATCAGCGCGTTCGAGTTGCCTGTGTCGTGCGACAAGAAGAACGCAAGGTGCAGCGCTGCGCCCAGTGACTCGAGCGAAGACTCGAGCGGGCCGTCAATCGTCACGTTCAGAGGACGAGGCGTGACGAGATCGGCGTCGACCAACGCACTGCCGCCACTGTGGACGTCGCTCCCCGCATACACGATCCGTCCGACCGAGGCGATCGAGGTGGCGGCGACGCACAGCGGGCAGGGCTCGAGGGTCGTGTAGAGGGTGAAGGTGTCCCAACGTCGAGCGTTCGAGAGCTGCGCGAGTGCGTTGAGTTCGGCGTGAGCGAGACGCGTGGCCGCAAGTTGCCCCGCCGGCGCCGCGTCATTGAAGATGCGGTTCCGGCCCTCTGCGACGATTCGTCCGGCTTCGTCGACTACGACCGCTCCGACGGGGACCGTGCCGGCAGCGAACGCCGCCCACGCCAAGTGGAATGACGCACGCCACGGAGCCTCGACACGTCCCCAGTCGGCTGACCACGTCACGACGCCGAGTCTACGACCACGCCCACCAACCTCACTCGCATGAGCCAGCGTCCTCTCGCCCGGGATCGCCTGAGGGGACGAATCCTCCGTACGTGCCCCCAGGGGCACCCCGGGTGTCCCTACCGAAACGCTATCGAGGAAACCGTCACGGCCGCGTGACGACTTCGTGCCGAAACAGAAACAATCAGGCCGTGCGGGCGGCGAGGCCGGCGACGAGCTCGGCGAGGACCGAGGTGTCGGCCGGGATCGCTTCCAGCCGCTCCTGCGCGCGTTCGGCGGCTTCGTCTCCGAGCGCTCGCGCGCCCTCGGCACCGTGCTCGAGCGCAAAGCCGTCTCCGTCGAGCACGTCGTCCACGATCTGAAAGAGCAGGCCGAGCTCGGCGCCGAACGCGCGCCACACCGGCTGTTCCTCCGCCGGGAGCTCGGCCGCCGAGAGCGCCATCCCGACAGCGGCCGAGAAGAGGGCGCCCGTCTTCAGCCGGTGCAGGCTCGCGAGATCGTTCTGCGAGCCCGTCACGTCGAGGTACTGCCCGCCGATCATCCCGAGGGTCGCGCTCGCGAGCTCCCGGCCGACCGCCGGCGTCGGATACGAGAGCGCGAGCCGGAAGGCCTCCGCCAGGAGCGCGTCGCCGGCGAGCACCGCGACGCCCTCTCCGTACGCGATGTGTGCGCTCGGCCGGCCGCGACGCTCGTCGTCGTCGTCGAGGGCTGGCAGGTCGTCGTGGACGAGCGAGAACGTGTGCACGAGCTCGACCGCCGCAGCGGCCGGAAGGCAGCGCTCCGGCTCGCAGCCAGCCGCCTCGCCGACGGCAAGGCAGAGCACCGGGCGGATCCGCTTCCCACCGGACTCGAGCGGATAGCGCACCGCCTGCTCGAGCCCGCCGAGCTCCGGGCTCAGCTCGAGCTCGTCGAGAAAGCTCTCGACGAGCGCGCGCAGCTCGTCAGGAGGATGCATCCGGCTGCGAGGGTCGATCCGCCTGAGCGCGCGCCTTCGCGAGCTCGACCTCGACCTGCTTGGCGAGCTCCGCGAGCTCCGTGAGCACCTCGACCGCCGCCTCCGCGTTCTCGGCGGCGGCAAGGCGCTCGAGCTCCTCGCGCGTCGTCTTCAGCCGCTCGAGCAGCTCCTCGGCCCGCCCGAGCGCCGCCTCCGTCTCGTTTCCGCTCACTCTCCCACCTCCGTCTGCTCCCTGGCCACACGCCCCAGGATCCCGTTCACGAGCCGCGCGGCGTCCTCCGAGGCGTAGCGCTTCGCCAGCACGACCGCCTCGTTGATCGCCACCTCCGCCGGCACGGTCTCGCCGTCGAGCTCGTGGATGGCGATCCGCAGGATGTTCCGCTCGAGCGTACCGAGCCGATCGGCGGTCCATCCCTCGGCGGCCTCGGTGATCCGTGCGTCCAGCTCCGCCGCTCGCGCCGATACGGCCTCCGCGAGCTCGACGGCGAACGCGTCGGGCGTGCCCTCGTACAGCGTCGTCAGCGGCTGGCCGGTGAGATCCCACTGGTAGAGGAGGAAGAGCGCGGTTCGACGCGCCTGGCGCCTCCCGACGGTGGCGGTCATCGGTCGAGCTCCTCGATCGCGACGTCCACGCCGACGACCTCGAGTCCGGTCGCGTCGCCGACCGCACTTGCGACGGCGCGTTGAACGGCTTCGCCGAGCGCAGGCAGAACCGCGCCGAAACGCGCGGCGAGGGTGAGCTTGACGTGCGCTCGGCCGTCCTTGACCACGACGTTCAGGTCACGGCGCGGGCGCCGAACCTTCGCCCCGCCGACCTGCTCCGCCGCCGCGACGACGAGGCCCGCGAGCGCCTCGCCCGTGATCCGAACCGAACCCTCGGCGCTCTCGATCGTGTGGCCGTCGTGGGTCATGCGGGCATCAGCGCCGGCAGGCGCTCCTCCACGTCGGCGAGGAAGCTCGTCGAGTACTCGCCGCTCCGGAACTCCGGCGAGCGAAGCACGTCGAGAGCAAGCGCGCGCGTCGTCGGGATCCCCTCGAGCTCGAGCTCCTCGAGCGCCCGGATCCCCCGTGCGATCGCCGCGTCGCGATCCTCGGCCCAGACGATCAGCTTCGCGATCAGCGAGTCGTAGTAGGGCGAGATCGCCGAGCCTTCCTCGAGAAACGTGTCGACTCGCACGCCGGGGCCGAGCGGCGGCCGGAAGCGGGTGATCCGTCCGGGCGCAGGCGCGAAGTCGCGCGCCGGATCCTCGGCGTTCAGCCGGAACTCGAGCGCGTGGCCGCGACGCGGAGCTCGCCCTGTCACCGCAAGCGGCTCGCCCGCCGCGATCCGGAGCTGCTCGCGGACCACGTCGATCCCGGTCACGAGCTCGCTGACCGGATGCTCGACCTGCAGGCGCGCGTTCAGCTCGATGAAGTGGAAGGTGCCGTCCGGGCCAAGGAGGAACTCGAAGGTGCCCGCGTTCTCGTAGCCAATCGCGCGACAGGCGCGCTCGGCGGCGGCCTCCATCTCCTCCCGGCGCTCGGGATCGAGCGCGGGCGAGGGCGATTCCTCGATCAGCTTCTGATGCCGACGCTGGATGGAGCACTCGCGCTCGCCGAGAGTGAGAACACCGCCTTGCCGATCGCAGAGCACCTGGATCTCGACATGCCGGGCGGGATCGATCGCCTTCTCGACATAGAGCGAGCCGTCGCCGAAAGCCGCATCGGCCTCGCTGCGCGCCGTCGAGTACGCGGCCTCGAGCTCGTCCGGCTCGCGGACGAGCCGCATTCCCTTGCCGCCGCCACCCGCAGTCGCCTTCAGGAGCACCGGAAAGCCGAGCTCCTCCGCCGCCACGACCGCCTCCGCGAGCGTCGCCGCCCCCTCGGTACCCGGGACGAGCGGGACGCCGGCCGCGCGCATCTCCTCCTTCGCACGCGCCTTGTCGCCCATCCGCTCCATCACCTCGGCGGTCGGCCCGACGAAGACGAGCTCGTTGTCGGCGCACGCGCGCACAAAGTCGGGATTCTCGGAGAGAAAGCCGTAGCCGGGGTGAATCGCTTCGCAACCCGTCGTCTCGGCCGCGGCGATCACAGCCGGGATGCTCAGATAGCTCAGCGCAGCGGCCGGCGGCCCGATCTTGACCGCCTGGTCGGCCAGGCGAACGTGGAGCGAATCTGCGTCGACCGTCGAGTAGATCGCGACGGCCTCGACGTCGAGCTCGTGCAGCGCGCGGATCACGCGAACGGCGATCTCGCCGCGGTTCGCCACGAGGACACGGGCGAACATCAGAGGACAGGCGGCGCGGCGATCGGCTCGAGCTCGAAGAGGAGCTGCCCGAACTCGACGGGCTGGCCGTTCTCGACGTGAATCGCGGTGACGCGGCCCGAGTTCTCGGCCTGGAGCTCGTTGAAGAGCTTCATCGCCTCGAGCAGGCAGAGCGTCTGCCCGACCGCGACGACGTCGCCGATCTCGACGAAGGGCGGCGAGCCGGGCTCGGGCGCCCGGTAGAAGACGCCGACCATCGGCGACTCGACACGCGACGACGACACGGGTTCGGCCGGCAGGATCGGCAGGTCGCCGGGCTCTTCCTCGGCGAGCGGCGCGACGAGTTGGAGCGGCGTCGGCGCATCGGCCCTGCGCACCGAGACCCGCATCCCGTCGTCCTCGATCTCCACCTCGGCGACGCCGCTTTCCTGGACGATCCGGACGAGCTCCCGAATTCGCGCGGCTCGGCTCTGGTCGACTCCCGCAGCGAGCCCGTCGTCGCGCGAGTGACGGGCGCGGATCGAGTGCAGCAACGCTTCGGCCTCGTCGCCGAAGAGCGCGATCAGGACGAGCTCCTCCTCGCTGGCGGCCAGCCCTTCGGCCTCGGCGCGGACGTCCTCGGCGCTCGGCGGATCCTCGTCCAGCGGCACGCCGTCGGACAGCAACGCGATCGCTCGCGCGACGGTTGCGTCGATCTCGCTCGGCGGCTTGCCGTAGCGGCCCTGCACCAGCGCTCGGAACTCGTCGACGACCGTGCCGTAGCGGCGCGCCGAGAGGACGTGGATCAGCGCTTGCGACGCGAGGATCTGGCCAATCGGGGCGGCGAGGGGAGGCCAGCCGGCCTCGCGGCGGATCAGCGTCAGCTCGTCCAGCACCTCGAGCAGGCGATCGTCGGCGGCGTGGGAGCGGAGCTGTCCGTCGAGGGCGGCGACGAGACCCGCCGGGAGGTCGTATTCGGCCGCGCGCACGGCGAGGCGCGGCGCAAGTGGCGCGATCGGGACGTCCTCGAGGTGCTCGTCGACGAGGTCGGAGCCCTCCCACAGCCGGGCCACGTCGACGCCTGTTCCCATCCCCATCCCGGCCAGCGCCGAGGCGAGCGACTCGCCGGCGACACGGTGGAGCGAGAGCGCGAGCGGGTACAGCGCGCAGGCGATCAAGTCGGCGCCGGCGCGCGCCGCCTCGAGCGAGTCGGCGAGTCCGGTGCCCGCCGCGCCCTGGCAGTAGAAGCCGACCGGAAGCCCGGATGCCTCGGCGATCTTGGCGACGAGCTCGCCGCTCTGATGAGGCTCGAGCCCGCCGGTGGGGTCGTGGATCAGCGCTCGGTTCGCGCCGAGCTCTCCAAGCTGCTTCGCCTGCTCGACGAGCGCATGCACGGCGTCGTTCTGGCCCGGGCTGTAGACGAGGCCGGCGTGGAACTCCTTCCCGGCGCCGACGATCGCCTCGCCCGCCTCGCGCAGGTTGGAGACGTCGTTGAGCGGATCGTGGAGCCGGAAGACGTCGATTCCGTTCTCGGCCGCCGAGGCGACGAAGCGGCGGACGAAGTCGGCGCCGACCGGCCTGCGAGCCGACGAGGAAGCGACCGCGGAGGGCGAGCCCGAGCGGCGTCTTCGTCCGCGACTTGAGCGCGCGGATCCGCTCCCAGGGGCTCTCGACCCCGCGCCGGACCGCCGAGTCGAAGACGCCGCCGCCCGAGACCTCGAGGCACGCGAACCCGGCGGTGTCGAGCACCTCGGCGAGACCGAGCAGATCGGCGGTCGGCATCCTCCCCGCGAGCGGCTCCTGCGAGAGCAGGCGGATGCTGGTATCGACGAGGCGCGGCACGCGAGGAGCCTACCGAGTGAGCGAAACGGTCGAAGGCGGACGCAGAGACGGGTGTAGACATGGTCGCAGAGACGGGCGCAGAGACAAGGTGTCCGATTCGGACAGGTGGAGCGGACGACGCCGGCCCGCCCGCTGGCTCAGGCTCGGCTGATGTAGCGGCCGTCGCGCGGGTCGACCTTGATCCGGTCGCCCCGGTTTACGAACAGCGGCACCTGGACGACGGCGCCCGTCTCGAGCGTCGCCGGCTTCGTCACGTTCGAGACGGTGTCGCCCTTGACACCCGGCTCGGTCTCCGTCACGCCGAGCTCGAGCGACGACGGGAGCTGGATCCCGCTCGGCTTGCCGCCGACGAACAGGAGCTGCACCGGCGTCGAGGGCTGCATGAACGGCAGCTCCGCCTCGAGCGCGGCATGCGGCATCGACATCTGCTCGTAGGTCGCCTCGTCCATGAACACGACCTCGTCGCCCGAGTCGTAGAGGTACTGCATGTTCTTCGTCTCGGTGAAGACGCGCGCGAACTTCTCGCCCGCGCGGAAGGTCTTGTCGACGACCGAGCCGGAGTCGATGCTCCGCACCTTCGTCCGCACGAACGCGCCGCCCTTGCCCGGCTTCACGTGCTGGAACTCGAGGATCCGCCAGACGGAGCCCTCGATCTCGACGTGCATGCCGTTCTTGAACTCGTTCGTGGAGACGACATCGGCCATGAGCGGGCGCCAGACTAGCTGACGGTGACGAGCTCCTTGCTGACGGTCGTCAGCCGTTCGCGGCCGTCGTCGGTGATCAGCACCATGTCCTCGATCCGCACGCCGGCGACGTCCGCGAGGTAGATCCCCGGCTCGCAGCTGATGACGTTGCCAGACTCGAGCGTGTCGGTCGACTCGGGCCGAGCCGCCGGTGCCTCGTGCACCTCGAGCCCGATTCCGTGGCCGAGCCCGTGCCCGAACTCCTCGCCCCAGCCGGCAGCGGCGATCACATCGCGTGCGGCGGCATCCGCGTCGCGCCCGGTGACCCCGGGTCCCATCGCCTCCAGGCCCGCGAGCTGCGCCTCGAGACAGACGTCGTAGGCGCGCGCAAGCTCGTCGGAGAGATCGCCGGTGGCAAATGTCCGTGTGCAGTCGGATGCATAGCCGTCGACCCGACAGCCGGCGTCGACGATCACGAGCGTGTTGGCGGGAATCGGGACGTCGCGCAGCTCCGAATGCGGGTTCGCGCCGTTCTCGGCGGCTGCTACGAGCGTGTCGAACGAGAGCTCCGAAGAGCCGTGCTCGTTGAAGAGCTCGCGGACGCACCACGCGAGCTCGACCTCGGTGCGGCCGACGAAGCGCTCCTCGCCGAGCGCGCCGTAAACCTCGTCGGAGATCGCGGCCGCCTGACGCAGGCTCTCGAGCTCCGTCGGCTCCTTGATCGCGCGCAGTCGCTCGACGAGGCCGGAGGTCGGCTGGGCCGCAACGCCGCCGTCTCTTAGCGTGTGGAGCGATGCGACGCTGAGCGCATCGGCCTCGATTCCGACCGTCTGTCCCGCGAGCCGCGTCGCCAGGTCGCCGATCACCGCCCGCGCGGTCTGCTCGAAGCGAACCCCTTCGACCGCGCGCGCCCGCTTCGCGTAGCGGAAGTCGGTGAAGAGCGTCGCCTCGCCTTCCGGCTCGACGAGCACAGCGGCGTTCGAGCTCGCGAGCCCGGTCAGGTAGCGCACATTGACACCGCTCGTGACGAGCAGTGGCACCTCGAGGAGCGCGGCCAGCCGCTCGATCCGACTCATGCAGCCTCCTTCGCCCGTTCCACGAGCAGCGCAAGCGCCTCGCGATAGCCGTCCGGCCCCTTGCCGTAGATCGTTTTCGTCGCCAGATCGGCGACGACCGACTGCCGCCGCCACTCCTCGCGCTCCTGGATGTTGGAGAGGTGAACCTCGACGACGGGGATCGTGAACAGCTCGACCGCGTCGCGGATCGCGTAGCTGTAGTGGCTCCACGCGCCCGGGTTGAGGATGACGCCGTCGGCCCAGTCGAGCGCGTCGTGGCACCACTCGACGAACTGGCCCTCGTGATTCGTCTGCCGGCAGCGGGTCGTGCACTCGAGCTCCTTCGACCAGGCGTAGATCCGGCTTTCGAGCTCGGCGAGGGTCAGGCCACCGTAGTGCTCCGGGCTGCGACGCCCGAGCACGTCGAGATTCACCCCGTTGAGGACGGCCACGCGCATCGGGCGACTCTATCCGGCGATCAAGGAATCGAGGGCGGCACGGATCTCGTCAGGCGGCAGCTCGACCCCGAGCCGCGGCTTGCCGGGGGCATCGAGCAGGACGAGCTTCGGGATCCCGTTCTCCGCCTTCTTGTCGCGGGCGAGCGCCGCCCAGGCTCGATCGCGATCGACCCGCGCCGGCTCGGGCCGCAGCTGCTCCTCGACGACGGCGGTGTCGAGACCGGAGAGCTGGAGCGCCGCGAGGAGGCCGAGAGCGACCGCGCGGCCGTGTGGCAGCTCGAAGTCTGCGGCGGCCTCCAGCGCGTGCGCGAACGTGTGCCCGAGGTTGAGCTGCGCGCGCTCGCCGAGGTCGTGCGGATCGCGGAGGCAGATCGCCGCCTTGAAGGCGGCGCAGCGGCGAACGGCCTCCGCGAGCGGCAGGTCCCAGAGCGGCTCTCCCGCGAGCAGCCCCGTCTTGACGAGCTCGGCGCGGCCGTTCGCGAGCTCCTCCTCGGGAAGCGTCTCGAGTAGCGCCGGGTCGATCACCGTCCGCACGGGCCAGTGGAAGGCGCCGACGAGGTTCTTCCCGCCGGGCAGGTCGATCGCCGTCTTGCCACCGATTGCCGCGTCGACCTGGCCGACGAGCGTCGTCGGCACCGCGACCCATTCGATCCCACGCAGCCAGGTCGCAGCCACGAAGCCGGCGGCGTCGATGGTCGTGCCGCCGCCGAGCGCGACGAGCGTCCCTCGGCGGTCGAGCCGAAGGTCGCGCCAGAGCCGTTCGACCGCAGCCACCGACTTCGCCGCCTCGCCGGGCGGGAGCTCGTGCAGGTCGCGCACACGGGCGCCAAGCGCGAGCTGCGCCTCCATCCCGTAGATCCCGGCCACGTGCGCGTCGGCGGCGATCTCGACCGGGCCCTCGCCGGGCACGAGCTCGCCGAGCCGTTCGAGCGCGCCGGCGTCGACGTGGATCCCGGCGGCGGCGAGCACGACGCCGTCGACGTCGGTCGCCCTCGCATCGGCAACCTCGTCGTAGAGCGGCGCCCGTTCGGCGTAGCGCCGGCGAAAGTCCGCCTCGTCCTGCGCCAGCGGCCGGTCGCTTCCTCGGACGCGCGACCAGGCGGTCTCGACGTCCACGTCGACGAGGACCGTCACCGCGCGCTCGCGGAGCAGCCGACGAACGTCGGGTGTCTCCACCGCCCCGCCGCCGAGTACGAGCACCGAAGGGGCCTCTTCCTCGAGTGCCGCCTCCACGAAGTCGCGCTCGATCCGTCGAAACGCCGCCTCGCCGTGCTCCGCGAAGATCGAGGCGATCGACTGCTTCCGATTCGTCTCGATCCCCTCGTCGATGTCGGTGAGCGTCCACCGCAGCCGGCTTGCCGCCTCGACACCGAGCTGGGACTTGCCTGCGCCCATGAACCCCACGAGGGCGACGTGACGGTTCAAGGGGCGATGCGCTCGAGATAGGCAGCGTGAGCCGCGACGAGGTCGCCGATCGCGTCGCCGCCGAACTTCTCCTTCGCCGCCCGCGCGAGCTCCCAGGCGACGGCTGCCTCCGCCACGACCGCGAGCGCCTCGACGGCGTGGACGTCGCTCCGCTCGACGAGCGCCTGGGCGGGCTCGCCGGTGGCGAGGTCGACCGAGTCGAGCGGCGTCATCAGCGTGGGCAGAGGCTTCATCGCGGCGCGCACCACGACGTCCTCGCCGTTCGAGACCCCGGCCTCGATCCCGCCGGCCCGATTCGAGCGGCGGCGGAGACCCGGCTCGATCTCGTCATGCGCCGCGGAGCCGCGGAGCGCGCGCGAGCGCGAACCCGTCGCCGATCTCGACGCCTTTGACCGCCTGGATCGACATCAGCGCCGCCGCCAGCCGCCCGTCGAGCCGATCCTCGCGGCTCGCATAGGAGCCGAGCCCGGGACAGCACGCCGGTCGCCCGCACCTCGACGATCCCACCAAGCGTGTCGCGATCTCCCTTCGCCGCGTCGGTCGCCTCGCGCTGCGCCTGCTCCTCCGTCTCGCCACCGACCTCGAGCGCCGTACCGGCCACCTCGATCCCGAGCTCGCGCAGCAGCGCCTTCGCGACGGCACCGGCCGCGACGAGCACCGCCGTGTGCCGCGCGCTCGCGCGCTCCAAGGCGTTCCGCACGTCCTCGTGGCCGTACTTGAGCGAACCGGCGAGATCCGCGTGCCCCGGCCGAGGGAGCGTCACCGGCTTCGTCCCTTTCCCGCTCGGCTCGCCCTCCGGTGGCCACGGACTCATCCCCCACTCCCAGTTCGCGTGGTCTCGGTTGCGGACGACGAGCGCGAGCGGCGTCCCGAGCGTGCGCCCGTGCCGGAGGCCCGCGAGCACCTCGACGGCATCCTGCTCGAGCTGCTGGCGCGGGCTGCGGCCGTAGCCCTGCTGCCGGCGACGGAGATCGCCGTCGATCGCCGCGCGGTCGAGCTCGAGTCCCGCGGGCAGGCCGGTCAGGATCGCGACGAGCGCCGGCCCGTGCGATTCGCCGGCCGTCGTCAGCCCGAGCGTCATGGACGCAAACCTACTGCGGCGCGCATCACGTCCACCGGAGCGGGCACCCCCGTCCAACGCTCGAACGAGGCCGCCCCCTGCGCGACCAGGACTTCGAGCCCGTCGACCACCTCGCAGCCGGCCCTCTTTGCGGCGGCGACATGGGCGGTTTCGCCGCCGTCGATGCGGTACGCAAGCTCGACCACGGTCTGACCCGGCCGCGGCTCGAACAGCAGCTCGTCCTTCACCGGCGTCGCCTGGACGACGAGCTCGGCCGCATCCGTCTGCGGCGGCCACGAGCCCTTTCGTGAGAAGACCTGAACACGCGACTCACGCGACTCGAGCTCGGCGATCCACGCGGCAGCCGCGCCGCCTGCGCCGAGGACCGCCGCCGTCCTCGGACGCCGGTCTGCAAGCGCGGCCGTGTCCGTGCTGGAGCCGAGCACGCGCCCGTTCCGCAGCACGAGCGTGTTCACCGACTCGCCGCCGCCCTCGACCTCGTCGCAGAGCAGCGCTGCCGCTCTCTTGTGCGGGGTCGTGACGTTGGCACCCAGGAACCCGAGCGCGATGAGCCCGCGAACGGCGTCCTCCAGCCGCTCGGGCGGAACGCCGAGCGGGACGTACGCCAGATCGAGGCCACGCGCTGCGAAGGCCGCATTGTGCATCCGGGGCGAGAGCGAGCTCACCTTGGGATCGCGCAGCAGACCGACGAGTCCCGTCGTGCCGCCGATCATCGCTCAGCCGCAGCCGAAGCCGTACTCGCACGCCTTGGCGAAGAACTCCGACTCGCTCGCCGTGAAGAAGTGGTGGATCTTGTCCGGCTTGCGGACGAAGAAGAGGAAGTCGGCGTCCGCCGGCTTCGCAGCGGCGCGCATCGAGGCGAGCCCGGGATTCGCGATCGGCGTCGGCGGCAGCCCGGTCCGGTTGCGCGTGTTGTACGGGTTGTCGCTCTCGAGCTGCGAGACCCGGAGCGCCTCGGTGCCGGGAATGTCGAGCCCGTAGCGGATCGTCGCGTCGATCCCGAGCGGCATCCCCGCCTTCAGCCGGTTGTAGATCACGGCGGCGACCTTGGCGCGCTCCTCGGGCGCGATCGTCTCCTTCTCGATCATCGAGGCGATGATCAGGACGTCGTACGGCGTCAGGTTCTTCGACCTTCGCCGCGCGCAGATTCGACCTTCTTCCAGTTCCGGTTGAAGGAGACGAGCTGATCGGCGACGAGTCGCTTCGACGTCGTCTTCGCGGTGAACTCGTAGGTCGCCGGGAAGAGGAAGCCCTCGATCCCCTTCGCGTCGCTGCGGAACTGAGCCGGCGGCTTCGCGGCCTTCGACGCGGCGGCGTACTTGGCGCCGGAGAGCCTCGGCGTGATCTTTCGCTTGCGTTGGGCGATGTTCCGGACGACCCCGACGCGCTGGATCATCTCGTTGCGGGTGAAGCCCTCTGGAAAGACGATCTTGAGCGTCGGCGGCGGCTTCGGTGCGGTCGTGGTCGTGGCCGGCGGCGCGACCTCTTCCTCCCCGGCGTCGCCGAAGGCGCCCGTGCCGAGCCAGAGCGCGACACCGAAGAAGAGCGCGAGGAAGCCTGCTGCCAACCCACGGCGAAGCGCGACTCGCCTTGGGGAGGGACGTGACCGGTACGCGCGCGTCGAGCGCGGAGGCGCCATCAGCGGGCGGCCGTCGACGCGAGGTAGGCCCCGAGCAGATGCGCCGCGGCGCGAGCGTCCTCAGGCGTCTTCGAGGCGGGGTCGCGCGAGGCGAGCGTCGTCGTGAAGCGCTCGTCGAAGCTGTCGACGGGAACGGAGACCGCGGAGCGCAGGGCCTCGACGAACCGATCGGTCTCCTCGGCCTGGAGCCCGCGCGCGCCGCGCAGCGTCAGCGGCAGGCCGACCACGATCTGCTCGGGCTGCTCGGCCTCGATCAGCGCGACGAGCCGGCGCAGTCCAGCCTCCGTCGCCGCCCGCTCGACCACCGTGAGTGGCCGCGCCAGCGTTCCCGTGGCGTCCGAGATCGCGACGCCGGTTCGCGCGGCGCCGTAGTCGAGCGCCATCACCCTCATTTCAGGGCCTCGATGATCGTCCGCTCGGCGAGCGCGATCGCGGCCGGAAGCCGCTCCGAGTCCTTCCCGCCGGCGCGCGCCATCGTCGGCCGGCCACCGCCCCTGCCGCCGATCAGCGCCGCCGCATCGCGGATCACGTCGCCTGCGTGCACGCCGCGACCCTCGAGCGACGCGTCCATGTTGATCAGGATCTGCGCCGACCCGTTCTCGCGCAGACCCGCGATCACGACCGCGGGCGCATGCTGCTGCTTCAGGCGGTCGGAGACCGCCAGCGGATCGCCGCTCGTCACGTCGACGACGAGCACGGTCACGTCGCCGGCGGCGGTCTCGCGGGTGACGACGAACTCGGGACCCGCAGCGGCACGCGGCTTCTCCTTCGCGTGCTTCCGCGCCTGTTCGAGCTCCACGCGCAGCTCCTCGGCCTCGTGCGCCCGCCCGCTCAGAACCGCGTACGCCTCGCCGGAGGACACCGCCTCGATCCTGCGCGCGCCCGATCCGATCGACCCTTCCGAGAGGATCACGACCGGTCCGATCTCGGCGGTCGAATGAACGTGTGTGCCCCCGCAGAGCTCGCGCGAGAAGCCGTCGATCTCGACGACGCGCACGATCTCGCCGTACTTCTCGCCGAAGAGCATCTGCGCGCCGAGCTTGCGCGCCTCGTCGATCGGCGTCTCGAAGATGCGGACGGGACGGTTCTGGAAGACCTGCTCGTTGACGAGCCGCTCGACCTCGGCGCGCTCCTCGTGCGTGAGCGCGCGATCGTGGGTGAAGTCGAAGCGGAGCTTGTCGGGCCGGACGGCCGAGCCCGCCTGGCTTGACGTGCTCGCCGAGCACCTGGCGCAGCGCCTCGTGGAGGAGATGCGTCGCCGTGTGGTTCGCCATCGTCGGGAAGCGGACCGACCACGGCACGACCGCGCGGACGCGATCGCCGGCGGCGAATCCTTCCCCCTCGAAGACGAGCGCCTGGTCGTCGCCGATCCGGTGCGCCTCGCGCAGCGTCGCCGTCGCGCCCGTCTCCTCGTGGACGAGCTCGCCGGCGTCGGTCACCTGCCCGCCGCCGGCGGCGTAGAACGGCGACTCGCGCAGCTTCGCGAGGAAGAGCCCCTCGCCGAGCTCCTCGAGCGCGCCGATCTGGGTGAGGACGTCGGTCTTGGCGTAGCCGACGAACTCGCTCGTGAAGCCGGCGCCGGTCGCGAAGTCGGCGGCGCGCTGCGCGCCCGACTCGGCGCCTGCGCGTGAGATCTCGCGATGGCGGCCCATCTCCTCGCCGTAGCCGTCCGTGTCGACGCTCTGGCCGCGCTCGGTCGCGAGCTCCACGGTCAGCTCGATCGGGAAGCCGTAGGTCGCGGCGAGCCTGAATGCGTCGGCGCCGCCGATCGCCTCTGTGTCCGAGAGCTCCTCGAACTCCTTGAGCCCGCGCTCGAGCGTCTCCGAGAAGCGCTCCTCCTCCTGGCGGACGACGCGCTCGATCGTCTCGGCGTGCTCGACGACCTCGGGATACCACGGCCCGACCTGCTCGACGACGATCGCCGGCAGCCGGTGCACTCCCTCGAGCCCGATCCGCCGCGCCTGGGTGACGGCGCGCCGGATCAGCCGGCGGAGGATGTAGCCACGACCCTCGTTCGACGGCGTGATCCCCTCCGCGGCGAGAAACGTCATCCCCCGGCCGTGGTCGCTGATCACGCGATGCGCCTTCGTCGCCTCGGGCGAGCTGCCGTACGCGACCCCCGATTCGCGCGCGATCCAGTCCATGATCAGCTGGAAGCCGTCGGTGTCGAAGATCGACTCGGCCTCCTGGAGCAGCATCGCGCCGCGCTCGAGCCCCATCCCGGTGTCGATGTTCTGGTTCGGCAGCGGGGTCAGCGAGCCGTCCGCGGCGAGGTCGAACTCCATGAAGACGAGGTTCCAGAACTCGAGGAAGCGCTCGCAGCGCTCGCAGCCGGGCGCGCAGTCGGGCTCGCCGCAGCCGTGCTCCTCGCCTCGGTCGTAGTTGAGCTCGGAGCAGGGGCCGCAGGGGCCGGTCGCGCCGGCGGGTCCCCAGAAGTTCTCGGAGCGCGGCAGCCCGACGATCCGCTCGCGCGGAATTCCGATCCGCTGCCAGCCGGCGATCGCCGCCTCGTCCTCGCCGAGCCCGAGCGCGGGATCGCCGGCGAAGACCGTCGGCCAGATCCGGTCGCCGTCGAGCCCCATCTGCTCGGTCGAGAACTCCCACGCGAAGTCGATCGCGCCGTCCTTGAAGTAGTCGCCGAACGAGAAGTTGCCGAGCATCTCGAACATCGAGGCGTGCCGGGCGGTCAGGCCGACCTCGTCCAGATCGGTGTCCTTGCCTCCGGCGCGCAGCACCTTCTGCACGGTCGTGAACCGCGGCGCCGGCGGCTGCTTCGCCCCGGAGAAGTACGGCTTCAGCGGCTGCATCCCGGCCGAGATGAAGAGCGTCGAGGGATCCTCGGGCGGCGGGATCAGCGACCAGGAGGGAAAGCGGCGGTGCGCCCGCTCCTCGAAGAAGGAGAGAAAGCCCTCGCGGAGCTCGGCGGTCGTCTGCACCCCCCGATTGTAGGGACGGCGTTTGTAGGGACGGCCTCTAGCGACTGGACAAGCGGTCGAGCCAGTCGGCGACGAGCGTGCCGAGCTCGGGGCCGAGGTCGGCCGTGAGCGCATGTCCGGCGCCCTCGACGCGCCGAATCTCTGCGTGCGGCAGCGCCGTCCGGAAGCGAGGCAGGTGCTCCTCGTTCTGCGTCTCCCAGGGCTCGCGGGTCGCCAGCAGCAGCAATGTCGGCAGCCTGGCGGCCGCGACGGCCGGCCAGCCGACGCTGACCCGCTCGGACGCGAGCGCCCACATCGCCGCGGCGCGAGCCTCGGCCGGAGCCCCAACGAGGCAGGATCCGTCGTCGTGCGTTCCCGGGAGGAAGCAGTCGAGCAGGTCGTCCGACCAGCGCGGGATCGCCTCCCGCAGATCGGCTTCGAAAGCCGTCTCGTCAGGCCAGTGCGCTGTCCTCTCCGCCGCCGCCGCGAGCCAGTCCTCCCAAGGCTTCGCCGGATCGACCTCGTCGAGGTCGCCGTAGTCGATGTGACCGCTGTCGAGCAGTACGAGCGCCCGCGCGTCTCCTGGCGCCGCGGCGGCGGCCGCCATCATCACGGCGCCACCCCAGGAGTGGCCCATCAGCACAGGCCGCTCGAGCTCGAGCGCCGCGACGACGCCGGCGACGAGCTCGAGGATCGGAGCGATCCGGTAACGGTCGGGTGAGAGCAGGTCGGAGCCGCCGAAACCCGGCGCATCGATGGCGACGGTGCGGTAGCCGCGCTCGGCGAGCACCGGTGCGGCCTCGCCGATCGTCGCGCCGGAGGCTGCGGGTCCGAGCGCGTGCCAGAAGACGATCGGCACACCAGCCCTCGGTTCATCGGTGCCCCATTCGCGCACCGCAATCTGCGCACCGTCGAGCTCGAGCGTCCGCACCTTCGCTAGGACGACGGCTGCGGCAGGAAGATGGCCCGAATCAGCCGGTGGCGCGCCCGACGGGCTTCTCGTCGAAGCTCCCGTCTTCGAGCTCGTCGCCCGCGATCTCCTCGCGGATCTTCTCGAGCGCGCGCCGGATCAGGCGCGAGACGTGCATCTGCGAGATCCCCACCTGCTGGGCGATCTGCGACTGCGTCAGCCCGTCGAAGAAGCGGAGGTGGAGGATCCGGCGCTCCCGCTCGTCGAGCGACGCGGAAGCCGGGCGCCAGGACGGCGCGATCCTCCGAGACCGAGTACTGATGCTCCTCGGTGCCGAGCGACTCGAGCGGATCGAGCTCGCCGTCCTCGTCGGAGCCGCCCGAGGAGAGCGAGAGCGAGGTGTAGGCGCGTCCCGACTCGAGCGCCTCGAGCACCGCCTCCTCCTCGACGCCGGCGGCCTTCGCCAGCTCGGGGATCGTCGGCGAGCGGCCGTTCTGGACGGTGAGATCCTCGATCAGCTTCGAGAGCTGCACGTTCAGCTCCTGGAGCCCTCGCGGGACGCGCACCGCCCAGCCCTTGTCGCGGAAGTGGCGCTTGATCTCGCCGATGATGTTCGGGGTCGCGTAGGTCGTCAGCTCGACGCCGCGGTCGAGGTCGAAGCGGTCGATCGCCTTGATCAAGCCGATGCAGCCGATCTGGACGAGATCGTCGAGCTGCTCGCCGCGGTAGCTGTAGCGCCTGGCCAGCGAGCGGACGAGCGAGAGGTACTGCTCGATCAGTTGCTCGCGCGCACCCAGGTCGCCCTGCTCGTGATAGCGGCGGAGGAGGATCCGGTCCGACTCGCGCGGCATCAGGAGCCTGCTTCGCTCGCGAGCACGTAGCCCTTGCGCAGCTCGACCCAGCAACCGTCGTCGCGCTCGCCCACCGTGACGGCGTCGACGACCGCGTCGAGCAGGCGTCGCAGGCTGAGCTCCTCGCCCACCTCCTCGTCGAGCTCGGCGACGACGCCGGGCTCGAATGGGCCGACCGAGACCTCCACGTTCCCCGCCGCGAGCCGGAGGACGACGGTGAGGTCACGTTCCCCCTCCTCGTGCTCGAGCAGCGTGTCGAGGGCGACGTGAAGGTCGTCGAGGACGTCGAGCGTGACGTCGTGCCGGGCTGCGACCCCTCCGAGCACGAGCCCTGCGACCGCGCTGAAGGGGCGCTCGCGCGGGGCTGTCACCACGATCTCGTCCAACTACGACACGCCCTCGCCGGCATTCCGAAGCTCGTCGGCGAGATCGCGCTCGCGACGGGCCGCGGCGTCCTTGCCGACGCGGACGGCGTTGCCGAAGTCGCGGCTCGCCCTGAGGGCGGAGGCGCCGTGACCAAGTCCGGCGGCGAGACCCGCGACCTTCTGCACCGGCCGCGCGATCGCCATGCTCACCGCTCGAACCGCGGTGTCGGCGCTGTCGGCCATGTCAACTGCGCTGTCGGTCACCTGATCCACCTTGTCGAGCTGTCCGTTCACCTTGTCGACGCTGACCCCGACCTTCGTGATCACGGGCAGCAACTCGCGCTCCGTCCCCTGGATGAACGAGGAAAGGCGGCCGAAGGTTCCGGCGAGCCGCACGAACATGTAGCCGAGCGCCAGCCCGACTGCGACGAGGAAGAGGGCCAGCGCGTAGTAGGCGACGTCACCGGCGGTGGCTGCGAGAAACGGCACGCCGATGATCCTAGTCACGACTCGCGGCCGACACCACACCGGAGCCGACAACCGCGCCGTCGTCGTAGAGGGCGACGACCTGGCCCGGCGCGACCGCGAAGGCGGGCTCGTCGAGCTCGAGCCGAAAGCCGCCTTCTCGCGGGCTGACGCGCGCCGGACACGGCGGAAGAGCGATAGCGGAGCTTCGCCTCGGCGCGGACGACGGGGACGTGCAGGCGGCCCTCGACGAGGACGTCGCTGCACGCGAGCGACGCGCGCGGTCCGACGACGACGGTGTTCGTCGCCGCATCGGTGCGGAGGGCGTAGAGCGGCTGTGGCGCTGCGATCCCGAGCCCGCGCCGCTGTCCCGGCGTGTAGCGCCAGTAGCCGTCGTGGCGGCCGAGCTCGTTTCCGTCCTCGTCGACGACCGTCCCGTCCGCCGCCTCGACGCCCTGGCGGCCCAGGAACGCGCGATAGTCGTCGCCGGCGAGGAAGCACGCCTCCTGGCTCTCGCGCCGCTCGGCGACGGCGAGGCCGGCGCTCGCCGCCTCCGCTCGCGTCCGCTCCTTCTCCTGCTCGCCGAGCGGGAACTCGATCCGGTCGAGGAGGCGCGGATCGAGCGGGGCGAGCATGTACGACTGATCCTTCTGCGGATCGGCGGCGCGAGCGAGCAGCCGGAGCCCGTCCCGCTCGACGATTCGCGCGTAATGACCGGTCCAGAGCTTGGCCGCGCCGGCGCGCTCGGTGAACGCGAGCAGCTCGTCGAAGCGGAAGCTGCCGTTGCAGCGACCGCACGGGTTCGGCGTCTCCCCACGCGCGTAGCCGCGGACGAACGGATCGACCACGGCCCGGCGGAACTCGTCGCGCAGGTCGAGCGTGATGTGCGGCAGGCCGAGCGCGTGACACGTCTCGCGCGCGGCAATCACGGCGTCCGGCGAGCAGCAGGCGCGCTCGGAGTCCGGGCCGGCCGGGTCGAGCCAGAGCCGCAAGGTCACGCCGATCGCCTCCGGCCCGGCACGAAGAAGCGCGACCGCGCTATCGACGCCCCCACTCATGGCGACCGCGATCCGCCCCGGCGAGGGCGCGGCCCGAAACGCGGGCGCGAGCGCGTTCGCGAGCGCATCGGCGGCGAGCGTCTCCCCCGGGACGGCGGCGGCCTCGAGCAGCGTCAGTCCCTCGAGGGGCTGCGCGAGCCCGGGCGCGTCGGCGGCGACGATCCGGTCGCCGTCCACCGTCAGCCGGACGAGTGCGAACTCCTCGCCGCGCGCCGAGTCTCCGAGCAGCTCGACCATCGAGCCAGCGTACCGGCCGACCAGGAGACTGGTCGCCCAGCTGAAGGGACGTGAGCCGGGAGCGAAGCGACCCTTCAGGGGTCTTCGCGCGATCGGAATCTGCTTCTGCAGATTCCGATCTTGCGCCAACTAAAAGTGCTCCGACCCTGCCGTTGGTTCCTCCCGCCGATGCGAACCTGGCTGAACCAGGTGGGTGCCGTGCCGGCCGTCGACGGGTGAGGTCTAGACCGAACCCAGGCTCCCGTTACGTGAGCGTTGGTTCACGTTTACGCGGAAGGCCACGCACAGGGTCGAGCGCCCTCAGTCTAACCCCTCGTCGCGAAGCGCCAGCGGATCTCCTGCGTTCCCTCGATTCCGAGCCGGGTTGCGAGCGACTCGGTCAGCTCGAACTGGCGGCCCGGCTTCTTCAGGCGGCTGTCGATCACCGCCGTGAGCAGCTCGCGGTCGCCGTAGGCCAGATAGATCTTCGCGCCGCAGGGGAGCACCGGATGGCTGACGCCGAGCGAGCGGCGAGTCAGGATCAGCTGGCAGGTCGTGCGCTCGGCATCTCGTGGCGCCCCGCGCGAGCCGGCGAGAGCCGTGTACCAGCCGCCGTCCGCGGTGGGCACCGGCTGGGGTCCTGTCGCCGTCTCGCCCTCGTCGTCCTGGTTGGCGGCAAGCGCGAGCGCTCCGAGTGCGGCGAGCAGCGCCACGGCGGCGAGGACGACCGCACGTTGGAGGGCGTTCGGGCTCATTGATCAGGCTCCTCGACGAGCGCGATGCCGAGCTCAGCCAGCTGCTCGGGCGTCACGTCGGACGGGGCTGCGCTCATCGGATCGACGCCCGCCTGGTTCTTCGGAAACGCGATCACGTCGCGCAGGTTCGGCTCGCCCGCGAGCACCATCGTCATCCGGTCGATCCCGAGCGCGATCCCGCCGTGCGGCGGCGCGCCCATCGCGAGCGCGTCGAGGAGGAAGCCGAACTTCGAGCGCTGCTCCTCGGGGCTCAGGTCGAGCAATCCGAAGACCTGCGCCTGGAGCTCGGGCTCGTGGATCCGGAAGCTCCCGCCGCCGAGCTCGTTCCCGTTCACGATCAGGTCGTAGGCGTGCGCGAGCGCCGCTTCCGGCTCCTCGACGAACCGCGCTTTCCACGTTTCCGTCGGCCGGGTGAACGGATGGTGCACCGCCGTCCAGCGCGATTCGTCGTCGTCGCGCTCGAACATCGGGAAGTCCTCGACCCAGAGGAACGTGAACGCGCTCTCGTCGATCAGGCCCAGCTCGCGGCCGAGGTGAAGACGCAGCGCACCGAGCACGCGGGACGTCGCCGGCCACGCGTCGGCGGCGAAGAGGAGGGTCTCGCCGTCCTTGCCGCCGAAGGCTGCGAGCTCGGCCTCCGAGAGGAACTTGGCGATCGGCGAGCGGATCTCGCCGCCGTCGAAGACGAGGTAGGCGAGCCCCTTTGCCCCCCACTCCTTCGCGAGCTCCTCGAGCTTCGCGAGCTCGCCGCGGCTGTACGCCTTCGGGACGCGGAGGAAGCGAACCGCCTCGGCGCCGGCGAAGACGCCGAACTCGGAGCCGCGCGTCGCCTCGGTCGCGTCCTCCACCTCGAGCTCGAAGCGCGTGTCCGGCTTGTCGGAGCCGAAGCGGCGGTCGGCCTCCTCGAACGTCATCCGCGGGAACGGCGTCGGGATCTCGAGCCCGAGGCACTCGCGCCAGATCCGGGAGAACATCTCCTCCATCAGCGCGAACAGGAGCTCCTGATCCGGGAACGACATCTCGACGTCGAGCTGGGTGATCTCCTGGACGCGGTCGGCGCGGAGATCCTCGTCGCGGAAGCAGATCGCGATCTGGTAGTAGCGGTCGAACCCGGCGACCATCGTCAGCTGCTTGAGGATCTGCGGGCTCTGCGGGAGCGCGTAGAAGCGGCCCGGCTGGAGGCGGCTCGGAACGACGAAGTCGCGAGCGCCCTCGGGGGTCGGCTTGAAGAGGATCGGCGTCTGGATGTCGAGGAAGCCGGCCTCCTCCATCGTGCGGCGGATGATCCCGACCATCTGCGCCCGCAGGCCGATGTTCCGCTGGAGCTTGTCGCGGCGGAGGTCGAGCCAGCGGTAGCGCAGGCGCAGCGTCTCGTCGACGTTCTCCTCGTCGAGCTGAAACGGGAGCGCGGTCGAGCGGCTGACGATCTCGAGCGAATCGACCTTCAGCTCGACCTCGCCGGTCGGCATGTTCGGGTTGACGGTCTCCGGCGCGCGCGCGACGAGCTCGCCCTCGGCGCGGAGCACGAACTCGTTCCGGATCCCGTGCGCGAGCTCCGCCGCCTCGGGCGCCTGCTCGGGGTTGATCACGAGCTGGGTGACGCCGCTGCGGTCGCGGAGGTCGACGAAGACGAGCCCGCCGTGGTCGCGCCGGCGCGCCGTCCAGCCGGAAAGGATGAGCCGCTCGCCGACCAGGGCAGCGGTGGGCTCTCCGCACATGTGGGTCCGCCACGTCATCCGAGCAGCCAGGTCATCCGAGCAGTCTGCCGAGAACGTCGGCGTGCGCGACCTGTTCGTCCTGCGCACCCTGGCGGCGGACGATCGCTTCGGCGGCGCCGACGATCACGGTCGTGGGCGCACCTGACCGGCCCGCCTGGGTGAGTTGACCCTTGAGCGAGCGGCCCGCGTAGTCCGTGTCGGCGGCGATCCCGGCGGCCCGGAGCTCTTTCAGCCAACCGAGCGCGAGCTCGCGCGGCGCGTCCGGCTCGACCGCGAGGAAGACGTCGGGCACGGGCGGCTCCGCGGTGACCCCAGCGTCCTCGAGGGCGAGCAACAGCCGCTCGATTCCGGCGCCGAAGCCGACACCCGGCGTCGGGGGACCGCCGATCTCCTCGATCAGCCCGTCGTAGCGGCCACCGCCGGAGATCGTCGAGTTGGCGCCGTCGAGCGGCCCGATGAACTCCCACGTCGTGCGCGTGTAGTAGTCGAGCCCGCGCACGAGCGTCGGCACGAGCGTGTACGCGACGCCGAGCTCGTCGAGGAACGCGCGCACCTGGGCGAAGTGCCGGACGCAGTCGTCGCAGAGTGAGTCGCCGATCGCGGGCGCGTCGCGGAGGAGCTCCTGCACGTGCGGCGGCTTCGCGGCGAGGTTGTCGAGCGCCCGCAGGGGACTCGTGCGGAGCTTCTCGCGCGTGTCCGCATCGAGCTCCTGCTCGCGCTCGCCGAGCCACGCCGAGAGCCGCTCGACGTAGGCGGGGCGGCAGCTGCGGTCGCCGATCGAGTTCAGCTCGAGGTGGTAGTCGGTGATGCCGAGGTTCCGGAGCAGCGTGTCGTAGAGGTGCAGTACCTCGGCGTCGAGCGCGGGGTCGTCCGAGCCGATCGCCTCCACCGAGAGCTGCCAGTGCTCGCGATAGCGCCCGCGGCCCGGCCGGCCGTAGCGGTACATCGGCGCGATCGTGTAGAGCTTCTGCGGCTGCGGCTCCTGCTGGAGACCGTGGCTCAGGTAGGCGCGGCAGATCGGCGCGGTTCCCTCCGGACGCAGCGTCAGGGAACGATCGCTGCGGTCGGTGAAGGTGTACATCTCCTTCTGGACGACGTCCGAGCCCTCACCCGACGTGCGCAGGAAGAGGTCGGTGTCCTCGAACCCCGGCGTCTGAATCGGCCGGTAGCCGTAGAGGGCGCAGAGCCGCTCCATCTCGCCCGTGACGCGCTGCCAGAGCGGCTGCTCGGCGGGCGTGATGTCGTGGGTCCCTCGCGGAGGCTCGAGCCTCATGACGCGCGGAGCTCGGCGAGGAACGGGTTGCGCGCGACCTCGTCGCCGAGCGTCGTCTGCGGGCCGTGCCCGGAATGGACGATCGTCTCGGGCGGATACGCGTCCACGAGCGTGCGAATCGAGCCGAGGAGCGTGTCCCAGTCGCCGAACGGGAGGTCGGTTCGGCCGACGGAACCCGAGAAGAGGACGTCGCCGGAGAACAGATTGGAGTCGGCGTAGTACGCCACGTGCCCGGGCGAGTGCCCCGGAACGGCCGTCACCTCGAAGGCGATGCCGGCGGCTTCGACCGTCTCGCCGCCCGTCAGGAGCGTGGCCTCGCCGTCATAGCCCCGGAGCGAGACGCCGAGCCCGCCGAAGAAGTCGTTCGGCCGCCGGAAGACGTCCACCTCGCCCCTCGGCAGCCAGACGGGGGCTCCCGTCTCCTGTGCGAGCTCGGCGAGCGCGCCGATGTGGTCGTAGTGGCTGTGCGTGAGCAGGATCCCGGCGCACGTGGCGCCGACCTCGTCGAGCGCCTGCCGGATCGCGAGCGCATCCGCGCCCGGGTCGACGACCGCCGCCTTTGTCTCGGTCTCGCCGGCGCGGACGATGTAACAATTGGTGCCAATGGCGCCGAGAGAGAGCTGGTCGACCGCGAGCGTCACTGGACGGTCGAGTCTACTGAGGCTCGGTTAGGCGACCCGCGTGCAGAGCTGGAACCTGATGGACGTCTCGGCACCCGACGGCACACGCGACCCGCTCGTCGTCCACTCGGGGAACGAAGCACGCGCGGTGCTGCTGGTGCTCAACCCGGGGCAGCGGATGGGCGACCACCAGGTGAAGGAGAACGCGTGGGTGACGGTGCTCGAAGGGCGCGTCCGGATCTCGGCCGGTGGCGAGACGGTCGAGGCCGAGCCGGGCACGCTCGTCCGCTTCGATCCCGACGAGCGGCATGCGCTCGCGACCGACGACGGTGCTCGTGTCCTGCTCCTCCTCGCGCCGTGGCCGGGCGAGGGCCACTACCGGGGTTCGGCTTAGGACTTCCTCGGCGGTTCTGGCTTCGCCTGCCTGCGGCGGTATGAGCGCCAGACGACGCTGTCCATGAAGTAGCTGAACGGCAGGAAGAAGGCCATCAGCGTCAGGGTCTGGACGACCTTTCCCACCGTCGAGGTGTCGGCGTTGGGGATCACGAAGACGACGATCAGCATCAGCGGAAAGAAGAGCACGCCGCGCTTGAGCGTCCGGCGCCACGAGGGGGGCTCGACGACGCGGCGGCCACGCTCCGCGGGCTGCGCCTTGGCGCCGCGCGACGCTTTCGCAGGCTCGATGAACTGCTCGGCCTCCTCGGGGTCGAGCTCGCGGCCGTCTTCGTCGACGTAGACCTCTTCCCATTCGTGCCGTTTCAGCTTCTGCTGGCGGCGGCGCTGCTTCTTCGAGGGCACGGGCTCAGTATGCCGCGACGCCCCTACACTCGACCGGTGAGCCGCGTCGATCGCCTGAGCCTCGTCTACGACGCGCGCGGCGGGATCGTGGGCGAGCTGGCCTACGCGATCGGCCGAGCGCGCGGTACTCGTCATTGCGCCCTCTGCGGCCTGACTCACGGGCGTGTTCGAGAGCGGCAGGAATGGCGGGACTTTCGGTCGTCCCTGCCCGTGTCGGTCCGGGCCTACCACCTGAACGACCAGCCGGACGACGTGGCCGCAGCCGCAGCCGGCTCGGCGCCGGCCGTCGTAGCGCACAGCGGCGGCGACGCGGTGCTCCTGCTCGACCGTCCGGAGCTCGAGCGGGTCGGCGGGGAGCTCGAGCGGTTCCGGTTGGCCCTCGACGCAGCCGTCGAGGACGCCGGTCTCGCGTGGCCGGCGCGCTAGCGCGGTACCCCGTCCTTGACGACGCGGGAGATCACCGGCCCACCCAGGTGATAGGCGAGGTAGCGCCAGTCCGGGGCGTCGAGGAGGACGATGTCGGCGCGGTAGCCGGGCGCGATCCGGCCGATCGACTGCGCACGACCGAGCACGTGTGCAGCGTTGACGGTGCAGGCCGCGAGTGACTCGGCCGGGCTGAGCTTGAGCTGCGTCGCGGCGAGCGAGCAGACGAGCGGCAGGCTCTCGCAGAAGGAGCTGCCGGGGTTGAAGTCGGTCGCGAGAGCGATCGCGGCGCCACTGTCGACGAGCGCGCGCGCGGGTGGCATCGGCCGGCCGAGGAAGAGGGCGCTCGCCGGCAGGAGCACGCCCGTGACGTCGCTCGCCGCGAGCGCCGCGATTCCGCGCGGACCGGTCGCCTCCAGGTGATCCACGGAACGCGCGCCGAGCTCGATCGCGAGTGGGATCGCGCCTGCCTCGGTGAACTGGTCGCCGTGCAGGCGCAGCGCGAGCCCGGCGGCCGCGCACGCTTCGAGGTAGCGGCGTGCCTGGTTGGCGTCGAACGCGCCACGCTCGAGGAAGACGTCCGCGGCCTCGGCCACCGTGGCGGCCTCGGGGAGGACGTCCGCGAGGACGGCATCGAGGTACGCATCTGCGTCGTCGTGCTCGGGAGGGACGGCGTGCGCGCCGAGCCAGGTCGGAATCCCGCCGGCGGCGGCGATCGCCCGGAGCGACGCGAGCTCGGTCTCGCGATCGAGCCCGTACCCCGACTTGCCCTCGAAGGTCGTCGTGCCGGCGCGCAGCATCCAGTCGCGATGGCGCGCGACGACGCGAGTCAGACCCTCTGCTCCGGCCGCTCGCGTCGACGCGACGGTCGAGAGGATCCCGCCGCCGGCGGCGTGGAGCTCCTCGTAGCTCGCACCGGCGGCGCGGAGCGAGAACTCGTCCACGCGATCTCCACCGAACGCCGGATGGGTGTGGCAGTCGACGAGTCCCGGAATCGCGCTGAGGCCGCGGGCATTGAGCTCCTCGACCTCGCCCTCGAGGGGGCCGAGTGTGTGCATCCGCCCGACCGCCTCGATCTCGGCGCCGTTGCAGAGGATGTACGCGTCGTCGATCCAGTCGAGATCGGCGAGCGCACTGCCGCGCAGCGGAGCGCCGCGGCCGGCCGGGCTCGCGACCTGGGCGAGATCGCGGATCAGAAGCCGGCTCACGCGGCCGAGCCTACTTCAGCGGGTCGTGCCCCCAGTTCATCAGGGAGTAGCGCCGGCGTGTCTCGGTGACGTCGCCGGCGGCTAGACGGACGGCAGGTCGAGGCCGCCCTCGCGCGCCGCGTCGAGCGCGATCTCGTAACCGGCGTCGGCATGCCGCATCACGCCCGTACCGGGATCGGCCGCGAGCACGCGCTCGAGCCGCTCTGCGGCATCGTCGCTGCCGTCGGCGAGGACGACCATGCCGGCGTGGATCGAGTTGCCGATGCCGACTCCGCCGCCGTGGTGGACGCTCACCCACGTCGCGCCCGCAGCCGTGTTCAGGAGCGCGTTCAGGATCGGCCAGTCGGCGATCGCGTCGGAGCCGTCGCGCATCGCCTCGGTCTCGCGATACGGGGAGGCCACCGAGCCGGAGTCGAGGTGGTCGCGCCCGATCACGACAGGCGCCGACACCGCGCCGCTGCGGACGAGCTCGTTGATCGCAAGCCCTGCTCGGGCGCGGTCGCCGTAGCCGAGCCAGCAGATCCGTGCCGGCAAGCCCTGGAAGGCAACGCGCTCGGACGCGAGCTCGAGCCACCGCTGGAGCAGGTCGTCGTCGGGGAAGAGCCGTCGCAGGTCCTCGTCGATGACAGCGATGTCGGCCGGGTCGCCGGAGAGGGCGGCCCAACGGAACGGCCCGATCCCACGGCAGAAGAGCGGTCGGATATAGGCCGGGACGAAGCCCGGGTATGAGAAGGCCTCGCTTACACCTGCTTCATGGGCCTCCCCTCTGAGGTTGTTTCCATAGTCGAAGACATAGCTGCCGGCGCGGACGTACTCGAGCAGCGCCTCGACATGCCTCGCGATCGACTCGCGGGCGCGCCGGACGTACGCGTCAGGGTCTGAACCGCGCAACGAAGCGGCTTCTTCGAGCGACAAGCCCGCAGGGATGTAGCCGGTGAGGGGATCGTGAGCCGCGGTCTGGTCTGTGACGAGGTCGAAGAATTCACCCTTCTGTGACAGTTCCGGCACGATCTCTGCGGCATTTCCGAGGAGCCCGACCGAGAGCGGTCGTCCCGCTGCGGCGGCCGCCCGAACGCGTGCGACGGCGTCGTCCGTCGAGTCGGCCACCTCGTCGAGATAGCGGGTCTCGAGACGCCGTCGGATCCGCTCCGGATCGACCTCGACGCAGAGGATCGCGGCGCCCGCCATCGTCGCTGCGAGCGGTTGCGCGCCGCCCATCCCGCCGAGCCCAGCGGTCAGGATCGTTCGCCCGCTCAGATCCGACGAGCCGAAGTGGACCTCACCCGCCGCCGCGAACGTCTGGTAGGTGCCCTGGAGGATCCCCTGGGTCCCGATGTAGATCCAACTCCCGGCGGTCATCTGGCCGAACATCGTCAGTCCCTCGGCCTCGAGGCGCCGGAACTCGTCCCATGTCGCCCAGTGCGGAACGAGCAAGGAGTTCGCGATCAGTACGCGCGGTGCCCCGGGATGGGTGCGGAAGACGCCCACCGGTTTGCCGCTCTGGACGAGCAGCGTCTCGTCGTCGTCCAAACGGAGCAGCGTGCGCACGATCGCGCGAAGGGCCTCCGGCGAGCGAGCTGCCCGGCCCGAGCCGCCGTAGACGACGAGCTCCTCCGGCTTCTCCGCCACCTCGGGATCGAGGTTGTTCAGCAGCATCCGCAGCGGCGCCTCCGTCTGCCATGAGCGGGCGTTCAGCACGCTTCCCCGCGGAGCCCGAATCGCACGCAGATCGCCGACGAGCGCGTCGACTGTCGCCTCGACCGACGTGACGCTCATGGCCGTTCCCCTCGCTCGAGCCGCTGCCGGAATCGCCACCAGTTCCAGGCCGTCGCGAGCACGAAGTAGCCGACCGCGAACGCGATCGCCCGGCCGAAGTCGCCGTCCGTCAGCCGCGCGAACACGAGGATCACCAGCGCGAGGACGAGGTTCACGATGACTGCGTCGCGGTAGGGCCGCTTCGGCATCGGCGGCGCCGGGCCTAGACGACGGCTCACAGAAGATCCCCGATCTCAGCCTCGGCGGCGGCGAGGATCGACCCGTCCCGGATCGCAGCCGCGACCCTGGCGATGTCGTCGGTGAGCGAGCGATCCTCGCGCAACCGCTCCGAGTGCAGCCGGACTGCGTCGTGCGTCGCCCTGACGCCCGGCCCAGGCTCGAGCGGCGCCAGGAACTCGATCGCCTGCGCTCCGGCGAGGAGCTCGATCGCCAGCGCGTGCTCGACGTTGTCCAGCACCTGGAGCGCCTTCAGCCCTGCGGCGTTCCCCATCGACACGTGATCCTCCTGGCCCGCGCTCGTCGGGATCGAGTCGACACTTGCCGGATGGCAGAGAGCCTTGTTCTCGGAGACGAGTGATGCGGCCACGTACTGCGGGATCATGAACCCTGAGTTGAGCCCTCCGTCGGAGGTCAAGAACGGCGGCAGGCCTTCCGAGAGCGACGGATTGACGAGCCGTTCGACGCGTCGCTCCGAGATATCTGCGAGCTCGGCGACAGCCATCGCGAGCGTGTCGAGCGCGAAGGCGAGCGGCTGGCCGTGAAAGTTTCCGTTCGAGACGACGAGCCCTTCGTCGACGAGGACCAGCGGGTTGTCCGTCGCCGCGTTCAGCTCGATCGAGATCGTCAGCTCGACGTAGTCGAGGAGATCGCGACTGGCTCCGTGCACCTGCGGCGCGCAGCGCAGCGAGTACGCGTCCTGCACCTTGTCGCACCAGCGATGCGACTCGATGATCGCGGAGCCCTCGAGCAGCGATCTGAAGTTCGTGGCCGAGTCGCGCTGACCCTTGAGGGGGCGGGCGTCGTGGATCGCCGCGTGGAAGCTCGTGCGCGAGCCCTGCAGCGCCTCGAGCGAGAGAGCGCAGGCGAGATCTGCCGTCCTCGCCAGGCGCCGGGCGCGAACGAGGCCGAGCGACCCCATCGCGGCCATGAACTGCGTCCCGTTGATCAGCGACAGCCCCTCCTTCGCGAGGAGCCGCGTGGGCTCGAGCCCGACCGCAGCGAGCGCGTCCGCGCCCGAGAGCAGCTCGCCGTCGACAGTGGCTCTCCCTTCGCCGACGAGCGGCAACGCGAGATGCGCCAGCGGCGCGAGATCGCCGCTCGCGCCCACCGACCCGCGCGCCGGCACCTGCGGGAGAAGGCCGCGGTTGAGGCACTCGATCAGAAGCTCGACGGTCTCGACGCGCGCTCCTGAGTAACCCTTCGCGAGCGCGTTCGCGCGAAGCAGCATCGCGGCCCGAACGACCTCGGCGGGGTACGGATCGCCGACCCCGCACGCGTGGCTGCGCAGGAGCCGAAGCTGCAGCTCCGCAACCTGCTCGTCCGGGATGGACATCGAGACGAAGCGCCCGAACCCGGTGTTGACGCCATACGTGTGTTCGTCACGGACGGCTCGCTCGACGAGCGCGCGGGCCGCCTCCATCTTCGCGCGTGCCTCGTGGGCGAGGCCGACGGGGGCGCCGTGAACCGCCACCTCCCAGACGTCCTCGATTCGCAGATCGTCGCCGGTGAGGGAGTGGTTCGCGATCATCGACCGATCATCGACCGCTGCCCGGCGAGCGTGTCCCCATCGGCCGAGTCTAGCTCGGCCATGTCCCCGAATTACCGGGCCGCCGACCTCCACCCCACGTTTTCAGCGTAACGCGGAAGTAGCTGAGGGTGGGTAACGGGACCGGGTCGAAAGCGTGCCGATCGATCCACAGCCCGAGTGGGCTCCGGCGCGGAGGCCCCGGATCCGAGCACCGTCGCGCCGGAGCCGACTCAGCCGCTCAGTGATGCATCGGCGCTTCGGTGCCCGGCGTGTGGAGCAGGTTCTCGACGTCCTTGACGCCGTGGATCTTCCGCGTCCGCTCGACGAGCGCGTCGATCAGGTCGAGAGAGGGAAGCTCGCCCCGGAGCTGGACGACTCCCTCCTGCGCGTTGATGTTGATCGCGCCCTTGACCTCGTGTTCGTCCCGGAAGAGCTCCGACTCGACCTTCGCCTTGAGCGTGCCGTCGTCGTAGTGCCTGGGAATGGCGCCCGAGAGCAGGCCGCGCGCCTTGCCGAGTAGCACCCGGCCGCGCCGAGTCGCAAGTGCGCCCGCAATCCCGGCAAGGGCGGCGATCGAGATCAACTTCTTCATCTCAACTCCTTCGTCGTTGACCTCGTTCACCTACGCGATCCGCGCGTCGTCGAAACCCGCTCAAGGGAGAAGGCGCAGCTCGAGCACGCGCGACTCGTCGAAGCCGTCGATGCGCAGGATCGCGCCGGCCGCCGCCGCAGCGGCGCCAGCCGGCATCAGCCCCACGAGCTCCGAGCCGAGGACCTCGGCCCCGCGCTCGCTCGCCTCGCGCTCGATTCGCGCCACGATCTCGTGGAGGGCAGCGGCTTCGAAGTCCTCCACGTTCATCGAGACCTGGACGACCCCGGCCCGCGGCAGGTCGAGCCCGAGGGCCCGCACGCCCGGAAAGCCGCCGCCGGTCTCGCGGACGAGGGCCGCGATCTCGCGCGCCACACCGAGCTCGCCGCGAAGGTTGACGTTGAAGGCGATCAGCGGTCGCCGCGCGCCCACGATCACCCCGCCGGCGCGAGGATCGAGCTCGCGCGGCCCGAAGTCCGGCCCGAGCTCCCCTGCGGCGATCCTCGAGCCGAGCTCGCCTGGGCCACCGCGGCGGAAGAACGCCGGCCCGCGGCCCGACCCGAGCTCCCCGTAGAGGAAGACGGGCAGGCCGAGCTCCTCTCCGATCCGCTTCCCGAGCACGAGAGCCGTCGCCCGCGCCTCGGGCATCTGCTCCGGTCGAATCGGGCACGATCGGGACGACGTCCGCGGCACCGATCCGGGGATGCGCTCCCTCGTGCCGGCGCAGGTCGATCCGCTCTCCGGCGCACGCGATCCCGGCGAGCAGCGACTCGACGAGATCGTCCCGCTCGCCGACGAGCGTGAAGACCGACCGGTGGTGGTCCGCGTCGACGTGGACGTCGAGCAGACGGGCCGGCGTCGACAGCGCGGCGCGCAACGCCTCGACGACGTGCTCGTCGCGGCCTTCTGAGAAGTTCGGCACCGCCTCCAGCACGGCTCGTACTCTAGGAGCGTGAAGGCGTACTACGAGGCAAGGGCGTCCGAATACGACGACTGGTGGAACGGAACGGGCCTCTTCGTCGACCGCGACCGGCCGGGTTGGGCACTGGAGCGCGACGAGCTGATCGAGACCCTCCGCTCGCTCGAGCCGGTGCGCACGCTCGACGTCGCCTGTGGAACCGGCTTTCTCACCCAGCACCTACCCGGCAGCGTCACCGGCCTCGACGCAAGCCCCTCGAGCCTCGAACGCGCCGCTGCGCGGGTTCCAGCTGCCGCCTTTGTCGAGAGCGACGCGCTCCGCCTCCCGTTCGCCGACCGGAGCTTCGAGCGGATCTTCACGAGCCACTTCTACGGCCATCTCGACGAAACCGAGCGCGGGCGGTTCCTGGCGGAAGCACGGCGCGTCGCACCGGAGCTCGTCGTCGCCGACTCGGCGCTCCGCGAGGACGTGGAGGAGGAGGCGATCCAGGAGCGAGTCCTCCAGGACGGCTCGCGCTGGCACGTGCTCAAGCGCTATTTCACGCCGGAGGGCCTGCTTGCGGAGCTGGGCGGCGGCGAGACGCTCTTCGCGGGACGCTGGTTCGTGGCCGTCCGCGCGTGACTCGCCGCAGAAGCTCGTACCGGTCGCTCGCCTCGCTCCAGCGCGACACGGCCGTCTGCAGGGCCTGCGTCGAGGCCGGGTTCCCGCTCGAGTCGTGGCCGGTGCGCGCGCCCAGCGCCAACCAGCGCGCCTACCTCTACGGTCAGGCGCCGGGAATCGTCGAGGGCGAGGAGCGGCTGCCCTGGCGCGGCCGCGCCGGCGCGACGCTCCGCCGCTGGCTCGAGCTCGAAGGCGACGAGCTCTACGAGACCTTCTACTGCGGCTCGGTCACGCGCTGCTATCCCGGCCGGCCGGCGTCAGGCCGCGGCGACCGGACGCCGAGCCCGCGCGAGCAGCAGCTGTGCGAGTTCTGGCGCGACTGGGAGCTCCGCCTGCTCCGGCCCGAGTTGATCGTCACCGTCGGCGGGCTCGCGCTCCGCCGGCTGCTCGGGATCTCCTCGCTGACAGAGGCGATCGGCAAGAGCTACGTGCGCGAGGGAACGATCGTGATCCCGCTCCCGCATCCGTCGGGAGCGAGCGGCTGGCTCAACGACCGGACGAACCGCGCCCGCCTCGGCAAGGCGCTCACCCACGTCCGTCGCGAGCTCGGGAGGCTCGAGGGAGACGGCTAGATTGACACGGTGAGCACGAGCGCAAGCACCGTCCCGTACCGGCAGACGTTCCGCCGTCTGCTCAGCTTCCTCGCGCCCTACAAGGCGTCGCTCGTCGTCTCGACGATTCTCGCCGTGCTCTCGCAGGCGGCGGCGATCGCGATCGTCGTCCTCGTCGGCGTGGCGATCGACGGGATCGACGAGCGGCGGGGCACCGAGACGCTCGCCTGGGTGGTCGCTGCGATCGTCGTCGTCGGGATCGCAAAGGCGGCGCTGATGGTGGGCCGCCGCGTGATCTCGGGCCGGCAGGCCCTCGCGATCGAGAAGGACATGCGCGAGCGGCTCTACGGCCATCTGCTCCGGCTGTCGTTCGGCTTCTACGACCGCAATCAGACGGGCCAGCTGATGTCGCGCGCGACCGTCGACCTCCAGTCGGTGCGCTTCTTCCTCGGCTTCGGGCTGATCTTCTTCTTCCAGCACGCCCTCACCGTCGTCTCGGTGACGGTCGTCCTCTTCGTCGTCGAGTGGCGGCTCGCCCTGATCGTGCTCGCGATCACGCCGGTGATCGTCGCCGTCGCCTACCGCTACAGCCACGTCTCGCATCCCGTCCTCCGCGACGTCCAGCAGCGGCTCGGCGAGGTGGCGACGGTCGCGGAGGAGTCGATCGTCGGCGTTCACGTCGTCAAGGCGTTCGCACAGGAGGAGCGGCGCCAGGCCGACTTCGAGCGTGCGTCCGGCAACGTCTTCGAGGAAACGGTGCGCGCGTTCCGGCAGCGCGCGATCTACGTGCCGCTGCTCGCCTTCCTCCCGATGCTCGCGCAGGCAGCGGTGCTGCTCGCAGCCGGCCGGATGGTCGTCGCGGGCACCCTCACCCTCGGCCAGTTCTTCCTCTTCAACCTCCTCCTCGCGATGCTGATCGTCCCGCTGCGCAGCCTCGGGATGTGGGTCGGTCAGGCCCAGCGAGCGACGGCGTCCGGAGAGCGGATCTTCGAGGTGCTGGACGAGCCGGAGGGAATCGGCGACCGGCCGGGCGCGATCGAGCTGCCCGACGGTCCCGGTGCGATCCGCTTCGAGAGCGTCTCGTTCGGCTACGCCGCCGGTCGGCCGGTGCTGGAGCACGTCGACCTCGAGCTCGGCGCCGGCCGCACGGTCGCCCTGATCGGCCACACGGGCTCCGGGAAGACGACGCTCGCGGCGCTCGTGCCGCGCTTCTACGACGCAGACGAGGGCCGGATCCTCGTCGACGGCGTCGACGTCCGCGAGGTCACCCGGCGCTCGCTCCGGCGCGAGATCGGCGTGATCTCGCAGGACCCGTTCCTCTTCTCCGCCACCGTCCGCGAGAACATCGCCTTCGGCGTCCTCGACGCCACGGACGACGAGGTCGAGCGGGCCGCACGCGCAGCACAGGCGCACGAGTTCGTGGCGGAGCTGCCGCAGGGCTACGACACCGTGATCGGCGAGCGCGGGATCACTCTTTCGGGCGGCCAGAGGCAGCGGCTCGCGATCGCGCGGGCGCTCGTGATCGACCCGCGGATCCTGATCCTCGACGACGCCACGGCGTCCGTCGACGCGACCACCGAGGCGCTGATCCGCGCCGGCCTCCAGGAGGCGACGCGCGGCCGGACGACGATCATCATCGCCCACCGGCTCTCGACGATCGCGCTCGCCGACGAGATCGTCGTCCTCGAGCACGGCCGGATCGCCGCGCAGGGAACCCAGGCGGAGCTGCTGGCGACGAACGCCGTCTTCCAGGAGATCTACGAGCATGGCCTGATCCAGGGCCTGCTCAAGGAGACCGCATGAAGGTCTGGCAGCCCGGAGGTCACCTCTCGGAGGATCGCGGCGGCGCGGTACAGGACTGGTCGTGGCGGCGAACGCGAAAGCGCGTCGGCCTGCTCGCGCGGTTGACGCTTCCCTACCGCGGCCGCACCGCGCTCGCCCTCGCGACCCTGCTCGCCTACACCGTGGTCGCGCTCGCGCCGCCCTACCTCGCGAAGCTCGCGATCGACGAGGGGATCAACGACGCGAACCTCGAGCGGCTCACCTGGATCGTCGTCCTCTTCCTGGCCTCGGCGGTGGCCGCGCTCTTCCTTTCCTCCGCGAACACGTACCTGACCGGCTGGACGGGCGAGCGAGTGCTCGCCGACCTCCGGAACAAGCTCTTCCGCCACCTCGAGCGGCTCTCGATGGGCTTCTACGAGCGCAATCGCGCCGGCGCCATCGTGAGCCGGATCACGAACGACGTCGAGGCGCTCGACCAGCTCGTCACCGACGGCGTCACGAGCCTCGTCCAGAACACGCTCCTGCTCCTCGGCACCGCCGTCGTCCTCTTCCTGCTCGACTGGCGGCTCGCGCTGGCGACGCTCACCGTGCTGCCGCCGATGGCGCTTGTCACGGCGTGGTTCCGGCGCCGCTCGAACCGCGCCTACCGCAACGTCCGCGAGCGGCTCGGGCTCGTGACCGCGACCCTGGCGGAGGACATCTCCGGGATGCGCGTCGTCCAGTCGTTCACGCGCGAACCGGTTCAGGAGCGAGCGTTCCACGGCGTCAACCGCAGCTATCGGGACGCGAACTACGAGACGACCATCCTGAACGCGATCTACTTCCCGGCGGTCGACCTGCTCTCGTCGGCGGCAACCGCGATCGTCTTCGGCTACGGCGGCTGGCTCGTCTACCACGGCGACATGAGCGCCGGCACGCTCTTCGCGTTCGCGCTCTATCTCGGCAACTTCTTCGACCCGATCCAGCAGCTCTCGCAGCTCTACAACACGTTCCTGGCCGCGATCGCCGCGCTCGACAAGATCGTCGGCGTGCTCGACGAGCAGCCACAGGTCGTGGACGCGGAGGACGCGATCCAGCTGCCGCGGATCGACGGCCACGTCCGCTTCGAGGGTGTCCGCTTCGGGTACGGGGCGGAGTTCCCGGAGGTGCTGCACGGGCTCGACCTCGACATCCCGGCGGGCACGACGGTCGCGCTCGTCGGCCAGACAGGCGCCGGCAAGTCGACGATCGCGAAGCTCCTCGCGCGCTTCTACGACCCGACCGAGGGCCGGATCGCGATCGACGGCCACGATCTCCGCGACGTCACGCAGCACTCGCTCCGCCGTCAGCTCGGGATCGTGCCGCAGGAGGGGTTCCTCTTCGGCGGCACTGTCTCCGAGAACATCGCGTTCGCGCGACCGGACGCGCCACCGGCGGAGATCTCCGCGGCGGCGGAGGCGGTCGGCGCCCACCGTTTCATCCTCGAGCTCGAGGACGGCTACGAGACGCAGCTCGGCGAGCGCGGGACGCGGCTCTCGCTCGGCCAGCGTCAGCTCGTCGCCTTCGCGCGGGCGCTGCTCGCCGACCCCCGGATCCTGATCCTCGACGAGGCGACCTCGTCGGTCGACATCGGCACCGAGCGCCAGATCGAGCAGGCGCTCCGGAGGCTGCTCGCCGGCCGCACCGCCTTCGTGATCGCGCACCGGCTCTCGACGATCCGCGACGCCGACCTGATCGTCGTCCTCGAGCACGGGCAGGTGGTCGAGCAGGGAACGCACGAGGAGCTGCTCGCGCGACGGGGCCTCTACACGCGGCTCTACGGCGACTGGGCCGCGGACGTCGCCTAGGATCCCGCCGTGGAGATCAGCAGGCGGATCGAGGTCTCGCGTCCGGCAGCCGACGCCTTTCGCTACGTCGCCGAGTTCGAGAACGCGGCCGAGTGGGATCCCGGGATCGCGGAGTCGAAGAAGCTGACCGACGGGCCGGTGGCGGTCGGAAGCGAGTACGACGTCGTCGCGCTCTTCCGCGGCAAGCGGCAGCGGTTCCGCTACCGGGTCACGGAGCTCGACGACGGGCGGCGGATCGTGCTCGAGGGCGACGGAGACAAGGCGACGTCGGTGGACGAGATCGTGGTCGAGCCCGGCGGCGACGGCGCTCGCATCACGTACACGGCGGACATCAAGCTGAAGGGCCTCCGCCGGATCGCGGAGCCGCTCCTCAAGCCGACGCTCGCGAAGACCGCCGACGAGGCTCTCGCCGGCCTGAAGTCGACGCTCGACCGCCCCGCCTAGCGATCGCCGGGCCCGAGGCGGATTGCTCAGGCCTCGGCCGGCTGCGCGCGGCGGCGCAGCTGCTGCCGCTCGTCCGGCACCTTCACGTCCCAGACGAGGCCGAGGCGCTCGAGCCCGCGGATCACGAGCCACGAGACGTCGATCTGCCGCCGCAGCAGCCCGTGGCGCGCCGAGCTCGGGAACGCGTGATGGTTGTTGTGCCAGCCCTCGCCGAAGACGAGCAGCGCCACGAGCCAGTTGTTCCGCGCCTCGTCGCGCGAGCGGAAGTCCTTCCGTCCGAACATGTGGCAGATCGAGTTGACGCTGAACGTGGCGTGCTGGTAGAGGAAGATCCGGATCAGGCCGCCCCAGACGAGCCCTGCGAAGCCGGCCGCGAGGCTGCCGCCGACGAGATACCCGATCAGGAACGGCAGCCCGAGCGTGAGCACGACCCAGAGCAGATAGAGCCGGTCGATCGTCCGCACGAGCCGGTTCTCGTAGAGATCCTTGCCGTACTCCCGCCCCTGCTCCATCCCCAGGTTCGCGAAGAGCCAGCCCACGTGCGAGTGGACGAAGCCGCGGACCGCGCCCCAGGCCCCGTCGCCGTGACCGACGTGCGGCGAGTGCGGGTCGCCGGGCTGGTCGGACAGCGCATGATGCTTGCGATGGTCGGTCACCCACTGCGTCAGCGGGCCCTGCATCGTCATGCAGCCGAGAATCGCGAGCGTCGCCTCGACGGGCTTGCTCGTCCGGAAGCCCCGATGGGTGAAGTAGCGGTGGAAGCCGATCGTCGTTCCGAAGGCGCAGACGACATAGAACCCGGCGAGCAGGAGCAGATCGACCCAGTGAAAGGCGACGCCCCAGAGGAGACCCATCGCCGAGAGGATCCCGAGCGGCGGCACGACGACGGCGACGAGCGTCACGAGCTGGCTGATCCGACTCGTCCCGATGCGAACGGTTCCAACCGGCGGAGCGCCGCGGGCGCAGGTGAGCCGCCCATGCTGTCTAGACTTTTTCCAACCATGAGATCGCTCGGCAGCGTAGCCATTGATCCATTGTTCGGCGCCCGCCGAATATCGGTTGCGATGGAAGCTCCTCCTCGATGAGAGTTGCCGTGGTCGGCAGCGGCATCGCCGGACTCGGTGCCGCCCATCTCCTCAACCGAGCGCACGACGTCACGGTCTTCGAGCGCGACCTCCGCGCGGGCGGGCATACCCACACGATCCGCCACGACGGACTCGCGCTCGATACAGGGTTCCTCGTCCACAACGCCCGGAACTACCCTCTACTCGGGCGCCTGTTCACCGAGCTCGGCGTCCGGACGCAGGAATCGCAGATGTCGTTCTCGGTCGGGTGTACCGCCTGCGGGCTCGAGTATTCGGGGCGGCGGCCCTTCGCGCAGCGGCGGAGCCTTGGAAGCCCCCGGTTCGCCGCCCTCCTCTGGGAGATCGGCCGCTGGCTGCGCACGGCCCGGCGCTCGCTCGAGGACGCCGACTACGAGCAACATTCGCTGCGGGCCTATCTCGACGAGCACGGCTACTCGAACCGGTTCCGGCGCCATTTCCTCGTGCCGCTGACCTCAGCGCTCTGGTCGACCGCGCCGGGTCGCGCGCTCGAGTTCCCGGCCGCCCACGCGATCCGCTTCTTCGACAACCACGGGATGCTCGGCCTCCGCCGCTTCGCCTGGCGGACGGTGAGCGGCGGCGCCGACACCTACGTGCGCGCCCTCTCCGAGCGGCTGGGGCCGCGGCTCCACCTCGGCCTCGGCGTCCGTTCGCTGCGGCGCGACCCGGACGGCGTCGAGCTGATCACCGACGACGGCGAGCGGCGGCGCTTCGACAAGGCCGTCGTCGCGACGCACGCCGATCAGGCGCTGGCGCTGCTCCAGGATGCCGACGAGGACGAGCGTCGCGTGCTCGGCGCGTTCGCCTACACCCGAAACGAGGCCGTCCTCCACACCGACGAGCGGCTTCTCCCCCGCGCTCGAGCCGCGCGCGCCGCCTGGAACTACCGCCTCGGCGACGACGGCCGCCCGACGATCACCTATTCGCTCAACCGGTTGCAGGCGATCGGCGGGGAAAGGGAGTACTGCGTGACGCTGAACGAGCCGGTCGCCGACGAGCACGTGATCCGCCGCCTCACCTACGAGCACCCGCTCTTCACGGTGGACGCGCTCCGCGCGCAGCGCGAGCTCCGCGCACTCTCAGGCCCGCGTCACGTCCACTTCGCGGGCGCCCACCACGGCAACGGCTTCCACGAGGACGGCCTCGCCTCCGGGGTTCGAGCCGCAGCCGAGCTCGGGGTGACGTGGTGAGATCGGCGCTCTACCTCGGCTCGCTGACCCACTCCCGGCGCTCCCCCGCGACGAACTCGTTCACCTATCCGATCTCGACCTGGCTGCTCGATCTCGACGAGCTCCCGGAGCTCGAGCGGCGGCTGAAGCTCCTCTCGGTGAACGGCCGCAACGTCGTCTCCTTCCACGACCGCGACCACTTCGACGGCGCCAAGCCGCTGAAGCAGGCGGTGCTCGACTTCGCCGGCGACCCGGAGATCGAGCGGGTGCTCGTGCTGACGCAGCTCCGCGTGCTCGGGTTCGTCTTCAACCCGGTCAGCTTCTACTGGTGCTACCGCGGCGACGGCTCGCTCGCCTGCATGGTCGCGGAGCTGAACAACACCTTCGGCGAGCGCCACCTCGAGCTCCTGCGCGGCGGCGACCTCGCCTACGAGCACGAGAAGCACCTGCACGTCTCCCCGTTCTTCGGGCTCGACGCCTCGTACGAGTACGCGTTCTCGGAGCCGGACGAGCAGGTCTTCGCGCGGATCCACGTCCGGCAGGGGTCGACTCGACCGCTCACCGCCGTTCTCCACGGCCGCCGTCGCGAGCTGACGAACGCCTCGCTCGCCGGGATGCTGCTCCGCTATCCGCTGATGCCGCTGCGCGTCGTCGCGCTGATCCACTGGCAGGCGCTCAAGCTCTGGCTCAAGCGCGTGCCGTTCCACCGCAAGCCCGCTTTCGTCCCGGGCGAGGGCTCGGTCCGCGAATGAGCAGCACCGAACGGACCCTCCGTGGCGCGCCGCAGGCCGCGCGACTGCCGATCCTGGAGCGGATCGCGATGTCGATCCTGGATCGCGCGCTCGTGCGCCTTCAAGGCGGGACGCTCGAGGTGCGGCTCCCCGGGGGCGAGATCCGCCGCTTCGGGAGCGGCCCGATCGCCGACCTGACGATCCACGACGACGCCTTCTTCCGGCGGATCGCGACGCGGGGGAAGCTCGGCGTCGGCGAGTCGTATACGGCCGGCGAATGGGACAGCGACGACCTCGTCGCGCTGCTCGAGTTGCTGCTCCGGAATGCGGCGCCGGCCGCCGACCGGCACGCGGGCTGGCGACGGCTCCTCGAGACGCGGCCACGCCTGAACCGGCGGAACGGCTTCCTTCGCTCGCGCCGCAACATCGCCTATCACTACGACCTCGGCAACGACCTCTTCGAGTTGATGCTCGACGAGACGATGACCTACTCGTGCGCCGTCTTCGAGCAGGCCGAAGAGCCGCTCGCGGATGCTCAGAGGCGCAAGTACCGGCGGATCTGCGAGCAGCTACGGCTGGTCGAGGGGGATCGCGTGCTCGAGATCGGCTGCGGCTGGGGCGGCTTCGCGCGGTTCGCGGCGACCGAGTACGGCTGCAGCGTGACCGGCCTGACGATCTCCGCGGAGCAGGCGGCGCTCGCGCGAGAGCGAACGCGCGGGCTCGACGTCCGGATCCTCGAGGAGGACTACCGGAGCCACGCGGGCTCGTACACCAAGGTCGCCTCGATCGAGATGCTCGAGGCGATCGGCGAGAGCCAGTTCGGGACCTACTTCGCCACGATCGACCGGCTGCTCGAGCCGGGCGGCGTCGCCTGCGTCCAGACGATCCTGATCCCGGACGACCGCTGGGAGCGCTATCGCAAGTCTCCCGACTGGATCGAGCGCTACGTCTTCCCCGGTTGCCTGATCCCGTCGCTCACGGCACTCACGAGCGCGATGACCTCGAGCTCGCGGCTGATGGTGCACGAGGTGGACGAGATCGGCCACCACTACGCCGAGACGCTGCGCCGCTGGCGCGAGAACGTCCACGCGCAGATCGAGGAGGTGCGCGCGCTCGGCTACGACCGGCGCTTCGAGCGCACCTGGGACTTCTACCTCGCCTTCTGCGAGGCGGCGTTCCGGACGCGAGCGCTCCGCGACGTCCAGCTCACGCTGACGCGGCCCTTCAACGAGGCACTGGCATGACGCTCTACCGGCTCCTGGAGCGGGCGAACTTCCGCGGGATCGCCCGGAGGCTCTACGGCGTGCGAGTCACCGGCTCGGAGCGGATTCCGGCAGCCGACGGGGCGATCCTCGTCGCCAATCACGAGTCGATGTTCGATCCATGGCTGCTCGCGCTCGCGACGCCTCGGCCGGTTCGCTACATGGCGAAGGCGGAGCTCTGGCGCTATGCGCTCCTCGGGAAGGTGATCGAGTCGTTCGGGGCGTTCCCGGTCGAGCGAGGCACCGGCGACGGCTCGGCGATCTCTCGTGCCGCCTCGCTCCTCCGCTCCGGCGAGGTGATCGGGATCTTTCCGCAGGGGACGTCGAAGCAGCTTCCGGATCGCGTCTTCCACCGCGGCGCAGCGCGGCTCGCGCTGACGACGGGAGCGCCGATCGTCCCGGTCCGGCTCGTCGGCACCCGCGGTTTCCCGCGGCCGGGACGGCGGCGGACCGAGGTGCACGTCGGCGAGCCGATCCACGTCGAGCCGGCGAAGCCGACGGTCGCGGCCGCGCGCGAGCTGACGAGCCGCGTCGCCCAGGCGCTCGGGACGACGGCATGACATCGAGCACCGCTGGCAGCTCTGGCTCCTCGGCTGGGCGGCCGCTGCGCTCCTGCTCGGCGGCCTCTACCTGCTCCAGCGGCGCACCCGCGACGCGACCGCGGTCGACGCCGGCTGGGCCGGCGAGCATCGTCCTGATCGCCGCGCTCTGCGCGATCTTCGGCCCGGGCGAGCTCGAGCACCGGCTCCTGATCCTCGTGCTCGCCGGGCTCGAGAACCTCCGGATCGCGTCGCTCGTGCGCGGCCGGCTCGGGAAGGGCGAGGACACGCGCTACCAGGAGCTGCGACGCCGCTGGAGCGAGAAGGGCCGGGAGCAGCTGACCTTCGCGATCTTCTACCAGGCCCAGGCGCTCGTGGCCGCTCTGCTCGCGATCCCGTTCGTCCTGATCGCGTTCAACCGGGACGAGGGGCTCGCGCCGATCGAATGGATCGGCGCCGCGCTCTGGCTCGTCGCGGCCCCGCTCGAGGCGCTCGCCGACCGGCAGCTCCGCACCTTCAAGGCCGACGACGCCAACAAGGGCAAGACGATGCGCGAAGGGCTCTGGCGCTACTCACGGCATCCGAACTACTTCTTCCAGTGGCTCACCTGGGTTGCCTACGCCCTGATCGCGCTCGCGGCGCCCTGGGGCTGGCTCGGCCTCGTGGCGCCTGCGCTCATCCTCTACCTGATCCTGTTCGTGACCGGGGTCAAGCCGGCCGAGGAGCAGGCGCTGAAGAGCCGAGGAGACGACTTCCGGCGCTACCAGCGCGAGACCAGCGTCTTCATCCCGTGGCTCCCGCGCTCGTCGACCGCCTGATCGAGTCCGGGCGCGTCCCGGACCCGCTCCTCCGCCTCGGGATCCGCGCGAACCTCGCGACTCGGCTGGCGCGCGAGCGGCGGAAGGACCTGAATGCCACCCGCGAGTTCGTCGAGCGCCTGCGCGCGGCGCCGATCGCCGAGCAGGTCGAGCGGCCGAACGAGCAGCACTACGAGCTGCCTGCCGAGTTCTTCGAGCTCGTCCTCGGCCCTCGGCTCAAGTACAGCTCCTGCCTCTGGGAGCCCGGGCGCGGACACGCTCGCCGCCGCCGAGGAGCGGATGCTCGCGCTGACCTGCGAGCGCGCGCAGATCGAGGACGGGATGACGATCCTCGATCTCGGCTGCGGCTGGGGCTCGCTCAGCCTCTGGCTCGCCGAGCGGTATCCGGCGTCGCGGATCGTCGGCGTCTCGAACTCGGCCGTCCAGCGCGAGTTCCTCGAGCCGCGCGCGCCCGCGAATCTCCGGATCGTCACCGCGGACGTGAACGACTGGGCACCAGGGGAGCGCTTCGACCGGATCGTCTCGGTCGAGCTGCTCGAGCACGTCCGCAACTACGAGCGGCTGTTCGGCCGGATCGCCTCCTGGCTCGACCCGGGCGGCCTCTTCTTCGTCCACGTCTTCAGCCACAGCCGGTACGCGTACGCCTACGACGACGGCTGGATGGCGCGAACGTTCTTCACCGCCGGGAACATGCCCTCGGACGACCTGCTTGCTCCATTTCCAGCGCGATCTCGCCCTGCGCGACCACTGGCGCGTCAGCGGCGCCCACTACGCCCGCACGGCCGAGGCCTGGCTCGAGCGGCTGGACGCGAACCGCGAGCCGGTGCTGGCCGTGCTCGCCGACGCCTACGGCGCCGGCCGCGCCGAGGCCTGGCTCGCGAACTGGCGCGTCTTCTTCCTCGCGTGCGCGGAGCTCTGGGGCTACCGCGGCGGTCGCGAGTGGCTCGTCTCGCACTACCTCTTCGCGCCGCGGCCCAGCTCCTGACGGGGAGTATCGTCTCTGCATGACGCTCGACCCCGAAACCGAGGAGCGGATCGCCGAGCCCGTCTCCGACGAGGCGGTGCGGGAGACACGGCTGACGCCCGCGCAGGCGGTCGAGAAGATGCACATCAACCTGCCGGTGCGCGGCAACCGCAAGCTGCGCCGGCTGATGGAGCGCGTCGAGGCGGACAAGCAGCTCAAGGGCTGGTGGCACGTCTCGAACGTGAACGCGGTCGTGCGGATGGAGATCAACGACCACTCCTGGGTGCACATCCAGATCGTCGCGAACATCGCGCTGAAGATCCTGCGGCAGCTCTTCAAGCACGGCGTCGAGCCGTCGGTCGTCCGGGACTACGGGCTCGAGCGCGAGGACGCCGAGGTCGTCGTCACGCTCGCGGCTCTCCTCCACTGCGTCGGGATGTCCGTCCACCGGCACGGGCACGAGGACTTCTCGCTCTTCCTCGCGGAGCCGAAGATGCGGGAGCTCCTCGAAGGGATCTACGACGAGCCGGAGCTGACCGTCGTCGTCTCCGAGGTCTTGCAGGCGATCACGAGCCACCGCGCCGACGGGCAGCCGCTCGCGCTCGAGGCGGGGATCCTCCGCGTCGCCGACGCGCTCGACATGGCCGAGGGCCGCTCCCGGATTCCCTTCGAGCGCGGCCGCGTCTCGATGCACTCGCTCTCGGCCGCCGCGATCGACGACGTCTCGATCAAGGACGGCCAGCAGAAGCCGGTGATGATCGAGATCGTGATGAACAACTCCTCCGGGCTCTTCCAGGTGGACGGGCTCCTGAAGGCAAAGCTCCGCGGCAGCGGCCTCGAGCCTTACGTCGAGGTGATCGCGCACATCGACACGGACGCCGAAAAGCGCCTCGTACAGGTCTACAACCTGGAGACCTAGTCGCTAAAATGCGCCGCGTCCGGTGCGGGATCGTCTAACGGTAGGACTCTGGCTTCTGGCGCCAGCTATCTAGGTTCGAATCCTAGTCCCGCAGCTTCCGAGGCCCTCCGTGAGAGGGCCTTTTCGTCTTGCCTCGGAGTCGATCTCAGTATACTCTCGCCACTACTCCAAAGAGTTTTTGCACAGCTCCCTTCGGCTCCGGCCGAGGCGGGGAACGGGCGCTGTCTCTCCCCTAGAGCGGTCGCCCACCCAAGCAGCGACGGAGCCTTCGGGCTCCGTCGCCTTTTGTCGCCGGCACAGCCGTGATACCAGTACCGCATGCGCCTGCCCGGCCGACGCTCGACGCTTCCTCCCGCTCGACGAGGCAGCCGCCTACGCGCGGTGCCACGGGGAGCGCGGTCACGACGTGAAGGTCGTCAAGCTGCCGCCGCGCCGACCGCGATTCGACGTGCTCGCCGACGGCGAGCTGCTGCGGCGCGATTTCGAGAAGCGGCTCGACGCGCGGGACGAGAGACGAGGCTAGCTAGCGAAGCCTCGTCAGTGGCCCGAATCGGGGACGCGCTCGGCGAGCGCCCGCATGATCTTCAGCTGAATCGTCGGCGAGCCGAGGAGCAGCCGGGTGAAGACTCGGTCGGTGATGACGAGCGCCCGCACGGGGCCCTTGGTCTTCACGGTCGCATTCCTGGGCTTGCCCGTGATCAGCGCCATCTCGCCGACGAAGTCGCCGCTGCCGAGAGTTGCCACCTTCCGCGAGCTCCGACGCACCTCGAGCTCGCCGTCGATCACGACGAAGAACTCCCTGCCGCGCGCCCCCTCGCGCGTCAGCTCGCTCCCGTCGGCGAGCTGCAGCTCGTCGGTCACGCCGGCGATCTCCTCGAGCTCCTTCTTGGAGCACTGGGCGAAGAGCGGCACCCGCCGCAGCATCTCGACCTTCGCGTTCTTGCGGAGCTGCATCAGCGGCGAATCTACGCGATTCCACCCAGTGCGGCACGCAGGGCCTCTGCGCCGCCGGCCTCGAGTGCTCGTTCGGTCGCCCGGTGGCCCGCGTCGGCTGCGGCATCGAGCGCCGACCACTCTCGAAGCGCGACTCCCTGCACGTCTGGAGTGACGAGCACGAGCGCGAGGGCGCGATTCCGCTCCGCCCGCTCGACGGAGCCGAGCACCGTGGCCCTGGCGAGCGTCTCCGTGATCGACGGCAGCGCCGGCTCGAGGTCGCTCCCCCCGTCGATCCGCCGGACGACATCGACTGCGATGATCGGGCCTTCGCGCATCTCGGCCATGTGGTCGACGGGCAGGTTGTTGAGCACGCCGCCGTCCACGAGCAGACGCCCGGCGCGACGAAGCGGCGGCACGAGGCCGGGCAGGTTCATGCTGGCGCCGACCGCCTCGATGATCGAGCCGCGCCGGTGCACGACGACGAGGCTCGACAGCAGATCGGCGCTGACGGTGAAAAGCGGCCGCTCCAGCGCCTCCATCCGGGCCGAGCCGAAGACGCGCTCGAGCATCGCGCCCGCCTTGCGCGCTCGGATCAGCGAGACGCGTGGCAGCGTGTAGTCGTTGAACGGCGAGCGGCGAACGAGCTCGCGGGCACAGGTCGCGCGGATCTCCTCGGCATCGTGACCGACGGCCGCCATCGCGGCGATGAACGAGCCCATGCTGCAGCCGCCGATCCGGTCGAAGGCGAAACCGGCCTCCGAGAGGGCGGACAGGGCGCCGATGTGGGCGAGCCCACGAGCGCCGCCGCCGGAGAACACGAGGCCTAGGGAGCGACCGGTCAGGCGCCGCGCGACGCGCTCGATCCCGGCGGTGAACTCCGAGCCGGTCGAGACGACGTGGTGCGTGCGAGCCGGAACCGCGTCGAGCCAGCGCTCGATCGTCTCCTCGGAGCTGCCGACGAACAGGAGCTCGCGCTCTTCGGTTCCGACGTCCCACTCGCCCGGCACCTCGTTGCTCACGACGACCAGCAGGCGATCGCACTGGCGGCGACAGAACTCGGTCCAGCTCGGCTCGGTTCCGTCGACCAGGAGCACGTGGTCGAACTCACGCTCCGCCCTGTCGAGAGCCGGCCCGTACTCCTCCACCTCCACGCTCGCCCCGTCGAGCGTGGCGATGGTTCCGAAGGCCTCGAGCGCCCGAACCAGGGCTGACGAGACCTTGCGCGGCCCGCTCCGATCGGCAGAGACGACGGCGAAAACCGAAGGCCGCACCTCCGGCAGATCGAGCCCGCCGCTCGCCTGGAGCTGGCGTGCGAGCTCCCGCGCGATCGAGGCGGCAAGGGCGCCGTCCTCCTCCACCAGGCGAGCGAAGTGCTCGGCGTCGATCTCGAGGAGACGGCAATCGCGGACGGCGCGCACCGAGGCGGAACGCGGCGAGCCGGTCAGGAGCCCGAGCTCGCCGAGGGCTGCGCCGACGCCCAGCTCCCGCAGGACCCGACCGTCGGAGTCGACGGCCTGCAGCCGACCCGAGAGCACGACGAAGAGCTTGTCGGAAGGCTCGCCCTCGTGGAAGAGCCATTCGCGGGCGGCAACTCGCCGCTCGCTGCCCGCGTCTCGGAGCTGCTCGACCGCTGAGGCGGAAGCGCCGCGAAGGAGCGGAGCCGCGCGAAGGGCGTCCGCTCCCGGAACCGCAACATTCGTCACCGCGTCGCCGCCGTCTCCGACGCCGACGCAACCCGAGCCACACGCCTCAGCGAGGCAAGATCCTCCTTCTGCTCGAAGAGCGCGGTCGCCTCGGCGAGCAGCTGCGGCGTCTCCGCGGCGCCACCGAGGAAGGTCAACGTCTCGGCAAGATCGAGCAGCGCGTTGCCGTGCAGGCTGAGACAGTCCGTCGTCGCCGCCAGAGCGGCGCCTTCGCGGGCGAGCGCTTCGGCGGTCGGATCGCCGTCGCGCCTGGCCAGTGCCCGGGCCCGGGCGCCGCGCCAGAGGATCTGCGAGCCGAAGTCGTCGCTGGCTGCGATCTGCTCGCTGATCCGGCTGTACTCCTCGGCCTCGTCGTCGCGACCCTCGGACGCATAGTTCTCGGCGAGCGACGCCGCGACGGTCGAGCGGAGCTCCGTCTCGCCGATCGCCTCCAGCGCCTCGTAGCCCGCGAGCAGCTCCCGCTCGGCGCCCGCCGGATTGCCGGCCATCGTCTCGATTCCTGCGGGGATGAACGACCGCGCGGCGAGCGCGAACGTCATCCCGAGCTCCTCGTAGATCGCACGCGTCCGACCGTAGAGCTCTCGCGCCTCGTCGGTGTGCTCGAGCATCGCCTCCAGGTAGGCAAGGATTCCGAGGCCGGACGCTTCCATCCAGCGGACGCCGTGGCTTTCCTCGAGCATCTCGTTGCACCGCGCGATCGCCTTCCGCACCGGGGTGGGGCCGTAGAGGAGGCCCGACGCGAGCCACAACCGGATCTCGGCCGCTTCGCGCTCGTCTCCCGAGCGACGCGCGTGAAGCAGAGCCTGCTCCAGCGACTCGTCTTTCGCGCCGAACCGGCAGGCAATCCGATCGACCTCGCTCCGCAGCCGCCAGGCACGGGCCAGGCCGAGATCGTCTCCACGCTCCTCGAAGAGCGGGATCGCCCGTTCGGCGACCTGTGCGGCCTCCATGGTCTTGCCGTCGGCGTTCGTCTGGAGCCGCACGAACTCCCGCCCGATCTCCGCGCGCGTCGCGTTCGCGACGTCACCCAGAGCTGCAGCCTGCTCGTACGCCTGCTCGAGCAGCGCATCGGCCTCGTCGAGCTGGCCGAGCTGGAGCAGGACGCTCGCGAGGCGGCTGACGATCTCCGTCCGGTCGTCGTCGCCTTGCTCGCCGAGTCGCATCGCGCGCTCGAACAGATTGACGCCCGCCGCCAGGTCGCCGCGGAGGAGCGCTCGCTGACCCGCGCTCCAGAGCTTGGCGCGACCGCGTTCGCGCAACGCCTGGGAGACGGCACTGACCGGACCGAGACCGAGCCGCTGTTCGTACGCCTGCTCGAGGTGGTAGCCGATGATCTCGTCGTACTCGGCCGCCCGCTCGCCGACCCGCTCCTCGAGGAACGTCGCGAAGCCGGCGTGGACGACCGCTCGGGTCTCCTTCGGGATCCCGCGATAGGCCGCGTCCCGAATCAGGATGTGGCTGAAGCGAAACGCGTCCTCGCCGCCGATCCCGTCGGCCTCGGGCTGGACGAGCTCCTTCCGCATCAGCTCCTGGAGGCTCGCCCCCACCTCGGCCCGCTCCGAATCCGGCGAGAGGCGGACGACCGCCTCCCAGCCGAAGACGCGGCCGATCACGGCCGCCCGCTGGACGATCGCACGCTCCCGCGGCGCGAGCCGATCGAGCCGAGCCGACAGCAGCGCGTCGATCGAAGGCGGGATCACGGCTCCCCCGAGCTCGACGTCCGCCTCCCAGCGATCGTTCCGCTTCGTGAGCAGCCCGTCGTCGATCAGCATCCGCAGCATCTCCTCGACGAAGAGCGGATTGCCCTCGGCCGCGGCGACGACCTTCGCACCGAGATCCCTGGCGACGTCCTCGCCGAGCAGGTTGGCGACGAGCAACTCGCATTGCTTCGCGCCGAGCGGCTCGAGGACGATCGAGCTCGCGTTCGTCAGCGAGGTCGCCCACGTCGGCACCGTCTCGGCGAGCTCGGGCCGGGCGGGACACAGGATCAGGATCGGGGCGCCGCGGCTGAAGGCAGCGAGGTACTCGATCAGGTTCAGGAAAGCCGGCTCGGCCCAGTGGATGTCGTCGAACACGACGACAACCGGGTGCTCCTGCGCGAGGGTCTCGAGCAGCCGCCGTACCGCCCAGGAGATCTCCTCGGGACGCCCGAGCACGTCGTCGAGCCCGATCGCCCCCGCCAGGCGCGTCGCGACGAGCCGTCCCTCGTCGGTGTCCGCCGTCAGCTCGGCCAGCTTCGCACGTGCCTCCTCGCGAGTCTCGTCGTCGTCGATTCCGGCGAGGCTCTTGAGCATGATCGCGAGCGGGAAGTACGTGATCCCCTCTCCGTAGGGGATGCAGCGGCCCTGGAGCACCGTCGCGCGATCCTCGACCCGCTCCACGAACTCCTTCGTCAGCCGCGACTTGCCCGCGCCGGCGGGTGCCAGCACCGTCACGACCTCGCACGCCGCGCTGCTCGCCGTGCGCTCGAACGCCTCGACCAGCCGCCCCAGCTCGGCCTCGCGCCCGATGATCGGCGAGTTCAGCTGTCTCGCGCGACCCGGCGCATCCAAGTCGACCGCGAGCAGGCGGTACGCGGGCAGCGGCTCGCTCTTGCCCTTGGCGGCGAGGGGCTCGACCGACTCGACCGTGACGGCGTCGCGGACGAGCCGATATGTCGCCTCGCCGATCAACACCTCTCCGGGCGGCGCAGCCTGCTCGAGCCGGGCGGCGACGTTGACCGTATCGCCTGTCGCGAACGTGCTCCCGCCGGCGATGTCGCCCGCCACGACCTCGCCGGTGTTGACGCCCGTCCGAACCTGGATCCGGACACCCCAGTCCCGCTCGAACTCGACGTTCAGGATCGCGAGGGCATCTCGCATCTCGGCAGCCGCGCGAACGGCCCGAAGGGCGTCGTCCTCGTGGAGAACCGGGATCCCGAACGCGGCCATGATCGCGTCGCCCACGAACTTCTCGAGCGTGCCGCCGTGTCGCTCGATCACCTGCGTGGCCTCGCCGAAGTAGCGCGACATCACCTGTCGCATCGACTCCGGATCGAGCCGCTCGCCGAGCGCGGTCGAGCCCGTGACGTCGCAGAAGAGCATCGTCACCGTCCGGCGGGAGTCGACCGCGAGCGAGCGCGCTCCCGTCAGCTGCGAAGCGGGAGCGCCCGGCGTGGGAGCCGGTCCTCCCGGAACCGGGGTCCCACACTGGGCGCAGAACTTCGACCCAGGAACGAGCTCCGCGCCGCAGCCGGAGCAGCCGACGGCCATGGCCGTCCCGCACTGCTGGACAAAAGCGCGCACCGGCGGCGCTTTCGCCACCGCAGTTGGAACAGAACGGCATGACGCCAGTGTACGACGAGGCCCGGTGGGGAATCGAATCCCCACCGGGCCTCGTGAAGCGGCGAAGCGGAGGTGCTAGCCGGGGTAGCCGGCGCGGGTGTAGACGTTCCCGACCCAACCGGCCGACGTCGGATAGTCGACTTCGGTGTCTCGCGTCGTCACCGTCGAGGCTGACTGTGATCCAGAGCCTCGTCAGGTTCAGCCCGACGAGCAGCGCCGTCTGACCGCTCGGGCAGGCGAAGCTACTCGGAGGGGCGAAGGTAATCGCCAGCCCATCACCCGTGTAGATGAGCCTGCCGTTCCGGTCGGCCGACAGCGTGAGCTGCGACCCTGCGACACTCGACTCGGCCCCTCGAACTTCCTCGGGTCGGCAGGCCAGCCGCCGCCCGAGTTCGCGCAGGCCCAGGCCTGCGTGCCCGTCGGCGTACGGCGTGAACGTCGGCGAGCCGCTGACGCCAGTCGCCCTGAAGTGCACGTAGATCGTCGCCGGCTGAGTACGTCTGCGCCGCCGACGGCGCGACAGCAGCCAGCGTGCGAGAACTCGTCGTCGTCTTGCCGCCGCCCTTCGTCACCGTGCCCTCTGTCGAACGTCGAGTCCGCTATCCGCATATTCGGGAAACCGGCCCACGCGGCAGTGACCCCGATCGCGAGAGCCGCGCTCGCGGCCAGCGCGAGAATCATCGATCGTTTGCTTCTCATCACTTCTCCCACCTCTTATCCCTCCAGGCCGCAAGGCCGCATTTGACATGTCAAGGATCGACCTTTATAGCCCCAAAAGTCAAGCTTTCGTAGTAAAAGTCAAGCTTTCGCCCTAACTCAAGCCTTCAGAAGCACGAAGCCGGGGCAAGGAGTCCTGCTGCCCCGGCTTCCGTTGGTGCGGTGGTTGCTCAGTCGATGTCGCGGCCGGCGTCGCCGTCCCGGTTCGGGAGGCCGCTCGAGTCGTCGCGCTCGATGTCGCGCTCGATGTGCCGATGGGCCTCGAAGTCGTCCGACTGATCCTGACTCGTCTCCTCCGACTGAATCTCGCCGTCACGCTCTCCGTCTCGCAGCTTGTCCGACATCTCCCGCTCCCTTCGTTGGCTGGTGTAGTAGTCGTGCGCCTTCTGGTCGGCGCTCGACCACTAGACGCAGAACTCGTCGCTCATCTTCCATCAGCCTCTTCCGATTCGCAACAAATACTGAGATGGTGACGCTCGTGCGGGCGCTCGCCACTCGACTCAGCGGCACCTACGGGTCGCTCGCGGCAACGTTCCGGAACCCGAATCTCCGCCGGATCCAGCTCGCGTGGATGGGCTCCGTGATCGGCAACTGGTCGTACTCGGTGGCGCTCGCCGTCTACGCCTACGGTCAGGGCGGCCCTGCTGCCGTCGGTCTCGTCGCGGTGATCCGGCTCCTGCCCTCGGCACTCGCGGCGCCTATCGTTGCGATCGCGGCCGACCGCTTCCGGCGCGAGCGCGTGATGATCGCCGCGGATCTGATCCGCGCTCCGCTGATGGGGGTCGCGGCGCTGACGATCTTCTGGGACGGCCCGGCGCCTGTCGTCTACGCCGCGGCCGGGCTCGCCAGCGTCGTCGGCACGGCCTTTCGACCCGCCCAGGCCGCCCTGCTCCCGTCGCTCGCCCGGAATCCGCAGGAGCTGAGCGCCGCGAACGTCGCCTCCTCGACCGTGGAGAGCGTGGGCAGCTTCCTCGGGCCGGCGCTCGGCGGGCTGCTGCTCGCCGCGACAAGCGCAGAGGTGGTCTTCATCGTCAACGGGGTGAGCTTCCTCTGGTCTGCGCTCCTCGTCGCCCGGATTCGCACGGAGGTGGCGCCTGCACCCGCGGCCGCCGAGCGGCCGGCGCGGCCGCCCTTCTCGGAGGAGCTGAGTGCCGGCTTCCAGGCGCTCGCGTCGGATCGCGGGCTCCGGCTCGTCGTCGCTCTCTATTCCGCGCAGACGCTCGTCGCCGGCGCTTTCGGCGTCCTCATCGTGGTCACAGGGCTCGAGCTCCTGGAGATCGGCGAGGCCGGCGTCGGCTTCCTCAACTCGGCCGTCGGGATCGGCGGCCTGCTCGGGGCCTTCGTCGCCCTGACGCTTGCCGCCCGCGGCCGGTTGGCGCTCGACTTCGGGCTCGGGGTAGCGCTCTACGGCGGCCCGCTCGCGCTTGTCGCGCTCACGGGCGAGCCCGCCGTGGTCCTCGCCCTGCTCGTCGTCTGCGGGATCGGAAACACGCTCACGGACATCAGCGCTCTCACCCTGATGCAACGGGCAGTCCCGGACGACGTCCTGGCCCGCGTCTTCGGCGTGCTCGAAAGCATCCTGCTGGCCTCGCTCGGCGCCGGTGCGCTGCTCGCGCCGCTCCTGATCGAGCTGAGCGGGATCAAGACCGCCCTCGTCGTGGCGGGGCTCCTCCTGCCGACGCTCGTGCTCCTCTCCTCGACGCGGCTCGCAGCGGTCTCCGTCGGCTCGCGCGTCGCGCCCGAGCGGCTGGCGCTGCTGGCGCAACATCCGATCTTCGCCCCGCTGCCGCCGTCTACGCTCGAGCACCTGGCCGGCCGGCTCGTCGCCGAGACGGCTGAGGCAGGGGAAACGATCATCCGGCTGGGCGAGGAGGGAGCGCGCTTCTACCTGCTCGAAGAGGGCACGGTCGAGGCCGATGCCGGTCAGGGTCCGGTCGTGCTCGAGGCCGGCGACGGCTTCGGCGAGATCGCGCTCCTGCGCGACGTACCGCGGACCGCCACCGTGACGGCTCGCACCGCGGTCCGGCTCCTCGCGCTCGAGCGCGCCGACTTCCTCGGCGCCGTCACCCAGGACACGCGAAGCGCCGGTGCGGCAGACGCGCTCGTCGCCGGAAGGCTCGGCTCGGTAGGCCCTGGCGTTTCCCCCGCCTAGCGCTCGAGCACGGCGACGAGCGCGCGCAGAAGCGCAAGAGCCTCGTCCCGCCGCTCCTCCTCGGTGGCCTCGAGCGCGGCAGCCAGTCGGGCAACGACCGAGACGTCCACGTTCCCACCTTCGACGACCGCCTTCGCCCGTCGCGCGCCGCGGAGGAGATCGAGGGCGATCGCCGCCTGGCTCGCGAAGAGCCCGAGCAGATCCATGTCCTCGAGCGTGAAGCGCTCGCTCTGCTCGCGGTCGAGCACCTGGAGCACGCCGAGCGCGCGTTCCTCGTGGAGAAGCGGCGCGGCCATCATCGCGCTCGGCACATAGCCGGTCTTCTCCGCGACGTTGCGGGCGAAGCGGGGATCGTTCTCCAGATCCTCGAGCACGAGCGGCTGCCTGGTCACGAGCACCCAGCCGGCGATCCCGGTGCTCGAAGGGATCCGCGTGCCGACGAGCGCACCGGCGCTCTGCCCGGCGACCGCCTCGAAGACGAGCTCGTCCGTCTCCTCGTCGTGGAGGAAGATCGACGCCGCCTGGGCGCGGAAGATGGCCTGTGCCGCCGTCACGATCGAGTTGAGGAGCGCGCGGTGCTGATCCTCGCTCGGCAGGATCCCGGCGGCGACGACGCTACGAAACGGATCGGTCACGGGTTCCTCCGCTGCTCATGGCGACGTTCGCCGAGGTCAGGTAGAGAACGCTCTTCACCTGGAAAGGCGTCAGTTGCGGGTGTTTCGCGAGCACGAGCGCGCAGAGCGCCGAGACGTGCGGCGTCGCGAAGCTGTTGCCGGTGCAGCGCAACGTGCTCCCGCCGGGCCAGGCAACCTCGACGTCGACGCCGCGCGCGAAGAACTCGACCGGCGGAGAGGGGTTGGCGTAGAGGAGCCGCGGGTCGTCCCGGTCGTGGCTGCCCACCGAGATCACCGACGAGAAGCGCCACGGATAGCTCTCGACCGGCATGTTGTGGGCCGAGGCGACGAGCACGGTTCGCCCGAAGTACGCCGAGTCGGCGAGCTCGTGGAGCACCGCGGCGAACTTGCTCTTCGTCGTCGAGAGGCTCATGTTGATCACGTCGAAGCCCTGCTCGACCGCCCAGCGGAGCCCCGAGAGGAGCACGTCGCCGCTTCCCGTGTAACCGGTTCCGAGAACGCGGACGCTGTGGAGGCTGCAGTCGGGCGCGAGGGCTCGGATCACCCCGGCGCACGCCGTTCCGTGCCCGCAGAGGTCGACCCCCTCGTCCTCGATGACCGCATGGCCTTCGCCTTCGGGCACGACCGTCACGGACTGCTGGAGCGCGCCGACCAGGGGATGACCCGCCTCGATGCCGCTGTCGAGGACACACACGCGCACGCCGGTGCCGGTCGAGCCACCGAACGCCCACTCGGCATCCACCCGCTCCGGCCACTCGAGGTCGATCGCGATCCGATCGTGATCGTCCGACGGCAGGCTCCAGGCCGGGAGGCTCATTGGTCGCGCCTCGTCTCCTGGAGCGCGGCGGCCGCCTCCTGCAGCGCCCGCCTCGCCCGCTCGTGATGCGGATCGTGGCTCGCAGCAGCGAGGTTGATCTCGACGAGTCGGGCTCCCGCGCGCGCGGCCGCCTCGGCGAGCGCGACGGCGACGAGGGCCTCGCCGCGGACGGAGGCGTCGCAGCCCCCGGCCGCGTGGGCGGCGAGGGTCGCCGTGTCGGCGGCCGCTTCGGCGATCGCGAGCGGAAGCTCGCTCGCCCGCCGGAGCGCGGTGGGAAGGTCCGCGGCCGTCGCCCGCGGAGAGCGCGTCGAGCACCGTGGCGTATGCCTCCGAGTCGGCGAGCGCGAGTGGCGTCACGCGCGCGCGCAGCGCCTGGGCCTGCGCGGCGACGCCGCCTCCTTCGTCCCAGTCCGGCGACGAGCGCGCCGCCATCGCGACGAGACTCGCGGCCATCGCCGTGCAGATGGCGACCGCGGCGCCGGCGGCGGGAACCGGCCCCTCGGTCGCCAGCGCATCGAGAAACTCGTCCAGCCGCAGGGCGACGAGGCTCTCGGCCCGTGCGGCCTCGGCTACAGCTCGAGTCGCCGCCGTAGCTCCACGACCCGCCTCCGGTCGGCTGTGAAGCCGGCGGCGCGGAGGGCCGTCTCGAGATCCTCGATCAGGGCACGCCGGAAGTCGGCGTCTGCTGTAGCAAGCGCGACGATCGTGTCGAGCTCGACGCGGGCACGCGGCAGCTCGGCCGCGGCGGTGACCCAACCGGTGGGGGCCGGCGGGAGCGCCCGCAGCAACTCGGCCACGCGCTCGTCTGTGTACTCCGTGATCGGCATCTCACTACTCAAGACTCCAGAGCCACCGCCTTTCTTCCCTCGAGTTCCTCCCGGAGCCGCCCGAGGCAGCGGGAGATCCGGCTCGCGATCGTGCCGGCGGGCAACTCGAGCGCCTCGCCGATCGTCCGGTAGCTCTCGTCCTGCGTGAAGAACCGGTCGAGAATCTCGCGACAGTCGCCCGAGAGGTGGCCGAGCGCGTCGCGCACCGCCAGTGCCTCGTCGAGCCGCTCGAGCTCCTCGCTTGGATCCTCGACGTCGATCTCCGGGCTCTCGCCCTCGTCGCGCCGTCGCCGACACGTGTCGATACACAGTCGCCGCGTCATCTGTGCCAGCCACGGGCGGAAGGCATCGTCGTCGCGCAGCGAGTCGAGACGCTCGAACGCACGCGCAAACGCATCTTGGAAGACGTCCTCGGCGTCAGGCTCCGGAAGCCGAAAGCCCTGCACGGCGATCGCGTAGACGTAGCGCGAGTAGCGCTCGACGAGCGCCGCCCATGCCCGCTCGTCGCCCCCACGGCAGAGGGCAACCAGCTCGCCGTCGGTTGATTCGACGTCCATGACTGTAGTGAACCCCATTTGCGACCAATGAGTCTAGGCCCGTGGAAGCGCGTCCATGCGCCGGAGCCACGCCTGGAGCCGCGGAAAGCCACCTTCGAGCCGGAGGTGGTCGCGCAGGATCGCGTGGAAGCGGTAAGGATCGCCCTCCTCCCAGATCGTCGCGTACTTGAGGAACGGGAAGCGCGGTCACGTCCGCGAGCGAGAGGTCGCCGAAGAGGAAATCGCGGCCGGCGAGCAGATCCTCGAAGAGCGGCACCGACGCAGTCGATCCGGCCGCCGAGCTCCTCCAGGCGCCCGGGATCGGGCTCGGCCTTCTCCCCCTCGGCGAAGTAGAGGTTCGGGGCGCGCTTCCAGACGCGGTTGAACCAGTCGCAGAAGATCCGGATCTCGGCGCGCTCGGCCGGATTCGAGGGCAGGAGCGGCGGCTCCGGAAACGTCTCCTCGAGGTACTCGAGGATGCGCGGCGAGTCGGTGAGAATTCGACCGTCGTGCTCGAGAACCGGCACGAGCTCCTGCCCGCTGACGCGCACGATCTCGCGCCGATCGTCGTCGGGCACGTCGACATACTCGAGCGCGAGGCCCTTGTGACCGGCGGCGAGAGCGACGCGCTCGACGTTCGTCGAGAACGGGATCCGGTAGACGCGGATCACATGAGCGGGCGCTCGTAGCGCAGCGGCACGAACGGGTGCTCCATCGACCGAGCCTAACGGCTCTAGTCGTCGTCGCCGCCGCGACCGCGGTTGCGGCCTCGCCCTCGTCCCGAGCCGGAGTCGTCGGTTTCCGTGCGGTCTTCCGTCGAGCCGGTTCTCGTCGTGGTCGCCTGCGCCGTGGTCGTCGTAGTCGTCGTCGTCGCGGGTCGGGCCCGTGCGCGAGCCGCCGGAGGCGCGAGCGAGGCGCCCTGCTCGAGCTGCACGACGGGCAGCGCGATCGTCTCGCGGGTCAGGGCGTGGATCCCGAATCCGACCGCAACCGCGACGACGAACCCGAGGATCCCGAGCGCGACGCCTCTCACGCCGGAATCCGCGTTCGCTGCTCGACGGGAAGCGCGACCTCGACGCGAGCGCCGCCTCCCTCGCGGTTGCCGATCGAGGCACTCCCGCCCCAGCGCTCGGCCAGGAGCTTCACGATCGCGAGCCCGAGTCCCGTTCCGGGACGATCGGAGCGACCCCGATGGAAGCGCGCGAAGAGCTCGTCCTCCTCGCCAGGCGTGATTCCCTGACCCTCGTCCAGGACGACGAGCCGGCCGTCCTCGCTCCAGGTGAGCGTGACGCGCGTTCCGGCCGGCGCGTAGACGAGGGCGTTCTCGATCAGGTTGTCCAGAATCACCGCGAGATCGTCGTCGAGAGCACGGACGAGCGTCGAAGGGCCGGGATGGACGTCGAGCTCGTGCCCGGTCTCCTCCGCCCGCGGCAACCAGCGCTCGCGCGCGGCCTCGCACACCTCGGCGAGGGACGCCGGCTCGCGCAGCGGTGGCCGGTCGCCCTGGCGCGCCAGCACGAGGAGCGCGTTCAGGAGGTTCGTCAGCCGATCGGCCTCGCGCTCGGCCGCCTGGAGCTCACGCTCGAGCTCGGGATCGCGCGCCTTGAGTCCGGCCGCCTCGAGCCGCAGTCGCAGGCCGGTGAGCGGCGTCCGGAGCTGGTGCGAGGCGTTCGCGACGAAGTCGCGCTGCGAGGCGAGCGCCTGGGAGAGCCGCTCGGTCATCTCGTTGAAGGCGACCGCGACCTCGCGCTGCTCGGTGGCGCCCTGGATCTCGACTCGGGCATCGAGCTCTCCGCGCTCGATGCGGCGCGCGGTGTGCGCGAGCGCCCGAAGCGGGCGGGAGAGCGATCCGGCCAGCACCCACGCAAGCGCCAGCCCGAGCAGCAGCGCGATCGCGCCCACTCCGACGAGCACGAGGACGTTCCGGCGCACCCGGTCTCCGACGGCCTCGACGCTCTGCGTCACCCGGACGGCGCCGACGCGTCGGCCGTCGTCGATCACCGGAACCGCCGTGAAGAGCAATTCCTCGCCGAGGGTGTCGCTCCGCCGCTCGCCCTGGGCCGGCCGACCCGCCAGCGCTTCACGGATCTCGGGCCGGTCGCGGTACGAGGTGAGCCGTAGGCCCTCGCCCGCCGAATCGGCGAGCAGGCGGCCGCGGAGGTCGACGACGATGACGCGGGCACCGAGATCCCGACCCGCGTCACGCACGAGTCGCTCGAGCCGTGCCGAATCGGTCGCGCTTCCCGCCGCGGCCGCCGCGACGAGCTGGGCCTGAGCGGAGGCCTGGGCGCGCACCTCGGCGTCGACGCGGCTGGAGAGGCTGAGCGCGAGCGGGATCTCGAGCGCCACGAGCACGAGCACGAGCACGTAGGCGAACGCCGCGAGCAGGCGCACACGCAGGCTCATCAGATCTCGTCGACGCCGGCGAAGCGAAAGCCGACGCCGCGCACGGTGTGGAGATAGCGGGGCCCGGCAGAGTCGTCGCCGAGCTTCTTGCGCACGGCGCTCACGTGCACGTCGAGCGTCTTCGTCGAGCCGAACCAGTTCACGTCCCACACCTCGTCGATCAGCCGCTCCCGCTGCACGACCGAGCCGGCCTCGCGCATCAGAAGCGCGAGCAGGTCGAACTCCTTCCGGCTCAGCTCGAGCGGCTCGCCGTCGAGCGTGACGGCTCGGCGGGCCGGATCGAGGCGAACAGCGCCGATCTCGATCGCGCCGACGCCGGCCGAAGCAGGGGCGTGTGCTCGGCGAAGCACCGCTCGAATCCGAGCGATCACCTCGCGAGCGCTGAACGGCTTGACGACGTAGTCGTCGGCGCCGAGCTCCAGCCCCACGACCCGATCCGTCTCCTCGCCTCGCGCCGAGAGGATGATGATCGGAACCGTCGACCCCGACCGCAGCTCGCGGCAGACGTCGAAGCCCGAGCCGTCCGGGAGCATCAGATCGAGCAGGACGAGATCCGGGTTGGCGCGCTTCCCGAGCGCGATCGCCTCGGCCGCCGTGCGCGCGATCGCGGTCGCGAATCCCTCCCGCTCGAGCGCTTCGGCGAGCGGTGTCGTGATCGACTCCTCGTCCTCGACGAGCAGGATCGTCCGCTTCCCCGTCATGTCGCCCTTATAGCCAGGCGAGGCGTCCCCGAACACGGGAACGCCTCGCCGAGCCGGAACGTCGAGCTCGAGGTCAGCGGGCAACGAAGCTGCCGCTCATCCCCTTCGAGCGGTGCGAGCCGACGCCGCACCAGTAGACGTAGCGGACACCCTTGCGCAGGCTTGCGGTCAGCGCTGCCGTGCCGCCTTCTGCCAGGACGCGGCTCTTGTAGGTCTTGCCGCCGCCGCGAACCCAGAAGTCGTGCCCGTCGTCCGAGGCGTTCCGGATCACGAACCGCGCCGGGCCGGCCTTCGGGACTGCCGACAGCCTGATCCGGTAGCTCGTCTCGATCACGCTGATCGTCTGGGCCGTCTGGGCGTCCGGAGCCGAGAAGGCCGCCGGGACGAGGGTTGCGACGGCCGCGAGGCCGACAAGTGCGGGCAGGATGAGTCGCTTCATCGTTGTTCCCCCTTGTGGTGGTTTGGTCAGGACTTGCCGCTGTTGGAGCCGGAGCGGTCCTCGTCGTTGTCGTTGTCGTCGTGGCTGGAACCGGAGCGATCCTCGCCGCCGTCCGTGGTGGCTCCGTCGCCGGTGCAGCGCGGATCGGTCGCATGCTCGGGCTCGTCGCACGGGCCCGAGACGTCCTCGGCACCCGTGGTCGTCCCGGTCGTCGTGACGGACGGCTCCACGGCCGGCTCCCGATCGTCGTCGTTGCCGCCCGCCGCGGTTCCTTCGCCCGTGCAGCGTGGGTCGGTCGCGTGCTCGGGCTCGTCGCACGGCCCGGACACGTCCTCGGCGCTCGTCGTCGCCCCGGCGCTCGTCGTCGTCCCGGCGGTCGTCGTGCCGGCGGGGATGGAGACGGACCGCACCGACTGGTCGTCCCCGAACCCGTCGACGGCGGCGACGAGACCGCCGACCCCGACGAGCGCGAGGCTGAGCATGCCGATCAGGATCTTCGTCATCGCCTTGCTCCCTCGTTCGTTTACGCGGACGAAGTGAGGGTGCCCGGCGCCTGCCCAAGAGCGGCCCAGGCGAAGGCAAAGCCTTGGTAAAGCCCTGCTTCGGAGGTGGAACAGGGTTCAGGAAGCGGTTCGCTACACTGCGCCCGCCACGGCCCATTCGTCTAGTGGCCTAGGACACCGCCCTCTCACGGCGGCGGCACGGGTTCGAATCCCGTATGGGCCTTCCTTACTAGCCTGGTTACGCCGATCCCGCATGGTTGCCTGGGTCAGGTGTGTCAGGAGTGCCGGAAATGCTCGGCCCGTGTTCACTCGGTGCTCACTCGCAAATCGGGCCATGTTCGAGATGAGCGGGGCATGACTGCCCCGTGAGTGAGTAGCGCAACGCTTGGTCAGCTGGACGAAGCGTGGTTGTGCAGATGGTGCGGCCGCGCTTTAGTGAATGGCTACGCGACGCACGGAAAGGAAGGCGATGACGTCATGAAACGTCTGCCTTTGATGTTGGGAGCCGGCTTGCTCGTGGTGCTGGCCGTTACTGCTCCTTTGTCTGCTGCCAGGGTCGGGGCGATGATCGACCTCGGCACGCTCGGCGGAAGCTCCAGCCAGCCTACGGTGATCAATGAGCGGGGGCAGATCCTCGGGCAAAGCATGACTGCCTCCGGGATGATCGTGCCGTTCATCTGGGAGGACGGGGCGATGAGGGAGCTGCACTTGCCCGGGGAGTTCGGAACCCGCCCCGTCGACATGAATCGTCACGGTCAGATCGTCGGGAACGCCACTAGGAATTACCTAGGCGAGATTCACGGCTATCTCTGGGAGGACGGTGTTGCGACCGACCTTGGTCACCTCGGCGGCCGCATCACGATTCCGCAGGCGATCAACAATCGCGGTCAAATCGTCGGGGTCAGTTACGTCCCGGACCCGCCGACCCCTGGTCTGCCCGGCGGTGTCGGTGGAGCAGCTCACGCGTTTCTCTGGGAGGACGGGGTCATGACCGACCTCGGGACGTTCGGAGGGTTCTCCTCCTGGGCGGACGACATTAACGACCGAGGCCAGATCGTCGGCTACTACAACAGCGACACAATCCGTGCCTTCCTCTGGGAGGCGGGCCGAATGACGGAAATCGTGGGTCCCGCGGGAGCAGGGCCAGGCACCGTTACGACGATGGCGACTGCCCTTAACAACGCCGGGCACGTTGTCGGCATCACCATCAGCGCTACCCAACTGCCTCGCCCCTTCCTCTGGAAGGACGGGCACACCACCGATCTAGGGACTCCCGCAGGCGGTACCAGCTCCGCAGTGGACATCAACAACCACGACCAAATCGTCGGGTGGATGACGGAGGGCCCAGTTTGGGGCCCAGTGGCCCCACTCAAACCATTTCTCTGGGAAGACGGCAGGATCACCGAGCTAGGCACGCTCGGAGGCATCTCAGCACAACCCGTGGACATCAACGACCACGGCGAGATCACCGGGCACAGCCAGACCTCCACAGGCGACACACACGCTTTCCTCTGGAGCCGCCGCAATCATTGATCAAAAGCACGCGGGGCCGCGAGCGGGCACAACGCCGCTTGCGGCCCACGTCGCCGTCAGAGCTCGATTACTCAGACGGGACGGGGCGGCGGCGACCCGTCTCCTGCGGGCGGCCGCTGACGTGCCGGCGTGTTGGGCAGCGAGTCCTTCCCGTTCGTGTCGCGCGGCGGGAGTTGAACCCGCGTCTCCCCGAGGGGTGCTCTGCACCTCGCCCTTCTACGGACTCTGAGCTACGCCGCCTAATGAGGCCTGGACTCGCTACCAATCAGGAGCGTAGCCGTGGCTTTGTGTAATCGGCTGATCCGGAAGGCGCACGACTACGAGGTAGTCGCGTGTACCGACGGTGTTCACCCCGTGCTCACTCGCAGCTAGGAAACCCGCGATTAGCAGGCAGGTTCAGACCCCGTATGGGCCTTTCCACATCTTCTAGATACGCCGCTTTCGCTTAGACAAGCGGATCAGCTGTGTCACCACGGGCGCACGAACTCGGGTGGTGCCCCCTCGGTGCCCCCTCGTTTCAGCCCGGCGCGGGAGTGACCTCGTGCATCCAGACGAAGATACGCTGTCTTCTAACAGTAAAGGCTAAAAGCTTTCCTTGAACGAGAATTCGGCGGCGAGGAAAGTGCGGAACTCCTGAATCGCGCCGTCGATCACCTGCTGATTCTCCTGCGACTGGACGACGATCTTGCGGAGCTCGCCTGAGCCTTCGGCGGTCGTATGCCAGGCGAGATCCTCGAGTTGCCTGAGCACGTATCCGCGCGAGACCACGTAATGGTTGATCGCTTCGGACACGTCGGGCTGATGGATGGCCAACTGCGGGTCGATCTCGCGCAGCGCCGGCTCGAGTGCCTCGAGCGCGCGACGAAGGAGTGACGCCGCCATCCATAGCGCGACCTGCATTTGCACGACTGCCACGTCGGCCGCGGCCGGTCCGTCGGGTCCGGTCACCAGGCGGCGCAGCATCTCGACGCGCTCTGACACCAGGCGACGCAGAATCTCGATGCGTTCGCGCTCGGCCGCGGCACCCTCCTCGCTGAGTGATGACTGCCAGGCGCGACCCCACCTCTCTGACGCCGGAAACGTGCCGAGCTGCTGGACGGCGTCCGACACGCCGGACTCGACAAGCGCCGCGTACTCCTCCAGGGCGCCAACGAAACGGTCAGTCGCCGACTTGATGTCCCGCAGGCGCTCGAAGAGCGCGAAAGCTCGGTTGCGCGCACTCTCGTCTGACTCGGCTGGCTTCAGCCTCTCCTTCAACGAGTCCGTAAGAACGCTTCCGATGATCCCAGCGAGCCACGCAAGACTGAACGCTTCGAGCACGGCGCCCACCCTATCCTGAGCTTTGAAGCCCGATCGCCCGTCTTTCAAACGAGAGCAAACCTTGTTCGCGCGTCACGACCAGGACGGGAACGGCATGGCCGCGGCAAACGACTTCGCCGGCGGACTCGAGCTTGGGAGCCTTACGCAGTCATCCCCGCGTGGACGCGAGGAAGTCGAGCTTCCGCTCGAGCTTCGTCGAAGCGCTTCTCAATGAGCTCTCGGTCGGTCAATTCGTCCTTCATTCGCGCGACCTCGGACTCGCGTGCCGCCCGCGCGACGAATCTCGACGTGATCACCGCGGTCCAATTGCGATGAACGCGGTTCCCTCGAGCATCACCGCCGCGCCCACCTCCATCAGGCAGGGAGTCTCCGTCTGCCTCGTGACGCATGATCGACGGGCACGTGGAACCCGTCACTGGAGCGAGCTGTCGTGTTCTTCCGGCTGAGCAGCCTTGAGCTAGGACTGCTCGTCTTCGGGGTCGTGCTCGGGACGACGCTCCTGGGCGTCCTCGCGGGGCGACGGCTGCGGGCGCACGCCGACGCGCTGCGCGAGCCGGTCGGTGTTCTCCAGGCCGCGCTGCTCGGGCTCGTGGCGCTCCTCCTCGCGTTCGGCCTCACGCTCGCCGTCGGCCGCTACGACGCTCGACGCGCTGCCGTCGTGGACGCGGCAAACGCGATCGGCACCACCCACCTGCGAGCACAAACCCTGCAAGAGCCGGTGCGCACGCGCTCACTCGAGCAGCTCGAGCGCTACACCGATGCGACCATCCGCCTCTCGGGGTCGGTCCCCGCCAGCGCGGACGCGCGCGACGCGATCGCGGACGGGCAGCGCCTGCAGCGCTCGCTCTGGCGCCTCGCGGGCGAGGCGCTCGCCGACTCCCCCACCGACAGCGCGCCACGCCTCTACGTCGAGACCCTGAACGAGATGATCGACATGCAGACCGTGCAGGTCTCCGCTTTGAACAACCGTGTCCCCGGCGCTGTGCTCGTGTTCGAGGTGGTGGCCGCCTCCATCGCCCTCGGCCTGCTCGCTCTCTACCTCGCGATCCTCGCCCGCGGAGTGCTCAGCGTTGTCCTCGCGGCCGCGTTCGTCTCGATGCTACTGCTCATCACCTTCGACCTCGACCGCCCGGTGCGCGGGCTCGTGCGCGTCCCCGACGCGCCGCTCGTCAACCTCCGCGCCTCCATGGAGCTACCCCCAGCAGCCCGCGCGCCGAGCGGGCCCTGAAGAGGGACCGGCGATGTGACCATGATCAGCTGCGTCCGGTGGTGATCGTCCCGGCTCGGGCGAGCATTGGTTCGGGCAGCCGCAGTTACCACCTCGCCGACCTACCGTAACGATCACCGTTGCTCTTCAGATCCAGATCGGACGGGTGGTCGGCAATGCCTAGCCGGCCGCAGCGGGTCAGGCGTGTCACGGATGCCAGGAATGCGCGGCCCGTGTGACCCGGGTGTGACGCAGAGTCAGGGGCGCGCCCTCCGAGGAGTGCGGTTCTCCTCGTATCCGATCCGCCGCGACGAATGCCATCGGGGGAGACGGCCTCGCTTGACACGGTCGCTGGGGCGCGCCCCCGAGATCGCCAACCTACAACGGCTCAGGCGCTTGTTTCAACCGTCACGTTGCGCAACTTCCCGCACACTGCGCACATTCGCGGCAGGCGGGGCGGATCATCGGGCCGCTCGTGCTCGAGGAGCGGGATCTCGTGGCCGCACGCGAGCAGCCAAGTCGGCCCTGGCTCAGACACGCCTGCTCCGTGCGCGATGCATCGCCACAGGCAGGCCGAGACGAACTCGGTTCTCGCGTGTGTCGAGCGGATCGAGCCCTTCGTCAAGCGAAGGCGAAGGTCGCCAGCGGCTCTCGCGTGATGGACTCGAAAACGGCATAATCCGCTCATGCCTACGGCGGACGAAGAGAGTCGCCCCGAGGACACTCGCGCGGATGACGACGCACAGAAGCGCCGAGCCGACGTCCGAGACGCTCAGGCCGACCGGCGCGAGGCGATTGCGGGCGTACGGCAAGCAAATGCCGATATCCGCGAGATCGTCGGGGATGCGCGTACGGCTGAAGCCGATTCGCGAGAAGTGACCGCCGACGCTCGTCAGGCAGATGCCGACGCGCGTGACGTCAGCGCCGACGCGCGTGGCGCCGAAGCCGATTCGCGAGAACTGACCGCCGACGCTCGTCAGGCAGATGCCGACGCGCGTGACCTGCGCGCCGACGAGCGCAGCGTTCTTGCCAATTCACGTGAACTGACCGCCGACGTTCGGCAAGCGGACGCCGAGGCGCGTGACCGCAGCGCCGACGCGCGTGAAGCGGCCGCGGAAGTGCGGGATTCGGCCGCCGACGCACGAGACGCCGCCGGTAAGGCTGAGGACGGTCAGCAGAGCGAATAGATCAGCACACCGCGCCTTGGCGGATCGAGCATTTGCGCCGGGTGCGAGGGCGGCTAGGGCGGCAAGGATGAAGCTGAGGGGGGTCGAGCCCGGCCGCCTTGACGTCGCCGGTGAGATTGCGGTCAGCCACGCGGACGCTTCTGAGGTGTCGAAATCCCGTTGACGGTCACGGTGCCCTTAGCTGTCAGCGTCCCGGTCGCGGTTACGTCGAAGGAAAGCCGTCGCTCTCTGAGCTACAGGCCGCAGTTTGCGCTCTTGCGCTGCTCAGGCGGGGCGGTGGTGAGGCGGCGGCTCGTCTCCTGGTTGCTGTCGCTCGAGGCTAGCCGCGCGTTCGGGGATCACGACCGCCGTCCTCGGATTTTCTTCTTCGGGCCGGGGACCGCCAGAGGAGGGCCAAGCAATGCCCGACTCACGCTGGCGGCTACTTAGGGTTTCCGAACTGTGACTGTCACTGTCACCGGTAGCGTCTCCACGACGGTCACCGGCACGGTCTCCGTCTCTGTCCTGACGATCGTGTCCGTTGATCGCAGGGTCACCGGGAACGTCTCTGTGACGACGCGCGTGGTCGTCACCGGCTGAGTGACAACCCGCTCGTTCGTCACGACCCGCGTCGTGGTCACCGGCTGAGTCACGACCCGCTCATTTGTCACAACTCGCTCGTTGGTCACGGTCTGTCGGTCGGTGACACGCGAAATCCGGACTTGCGTTACCCCCGGCCGGGTCCGGACAACCGTTTGGATGCGGCCGTCTCGTGTTACCACCACCTGTTGAACCACAGGCACTGTCCGGACATCCCGCCGAATCACGACCGCGGTCCTTCCCGGCATCGTCACCGTGTTCAGGCGCACCTGCGTCTCATAGGAGGTGCTCCCCCGCCCAGCAATAGTCCGGACGATTCGGATCGGCTTGGTCACCACTCGCCCGGTTTCCCGAAGAGTCACAAGCCGCTCGACGGTCGTCACTTGCGCGAAAAGCGGTTCGCTCGAGGAGGCCGTTACTGCGCTATCCAGACCACCGGCGGTCGCGTAGCCGCCAAAGCCAAGCAGACTAATTGCCACAGCGGCTCCGACGATCTTTGCCCCGACTGAGACTCGATGTCGCCACCACCATCCCCAAAAATGCGGGTCCCGCCAGTTATCGCGAAGCACCTAGAGCCTCTCCCCGATTCCAACCCCGAACTAACACCCTCAGCCCCCAGCTCACAGCCATACGGCGGCGAAGCGGCAGCACGCCTGCGCGTTGTGCTCGCACCCTCCGCGACGAAATCGGGACGGGCTTGGCTCGAGGGATCATTGGCGATGCGAGCGGGCCGTTGGAGCTCCTCGGAACGATGCGTGACACCGCAGCGAGGTGCACACGAAAGTTCGCACTCGTATGGGCCTTCCTAGTCCAGCGCTCGGCTTTCTTGAAGAGTCTCTTCCCCACGAGCGGCAGGGTCAGGACCGATTCCCAAGCGACCAGCGGCGAAATGAAGTAAGCCGCCGCCAGGACAGTGAGCGCAGCCGCGGCTCCGAGCTTGTTGAAGCGCTGGTTTCTTCGCCGGACGGCAACCGCGCAGGCCAGCAGCACTAGCGCCGGTGGCACGCTCCAGCCGGCGACGGCGAGGGGGTGCCAGTGGTGGTCGATGCGGATCTGCGGCAGCTCGATCACCCTCGTTGGGGATACGCGGAAGAGGAAGGTTCCGTCGATCACCTCCTCTTCTTCGTACACCCATGCGGGCATGAGCCACGAGCCCTTGCCCTCGGAATCCGCACGGTTGCTGGACACGACCTGCAAGAGGGCGACGAGCGCAGTCAACGCGACGATCACGAACGCGATGCGGCCGCCGTTCGCGGCGATCGTGCGTCGACTCATGCCTTAGAAGAGGATCCTGCCGAGCGCGAGGATCGCGAGCAACCCGCCGCCGGTGATGAGCATGTCGAGCACGGTCGCAGCATCGACTGTCGCGGCCGGAGACTTGAGAGTGATGCACTCGGACCTCAGAGCTCGTGTCCGCGTTCTGATAGACCACAGCGCGATGGCTCGCGTTCTTTCGCTCGTGTTCGTCCTCGCGCTCGTCTTGGCGGGCTGCGGCAGTGACGACGAGGGCGGTGAGTCAGCCTCCGATGGCAAGGTCACGATCGGCTCGAAGAACTTCACGGAGGCCATCATCCTCGGCGAGGTCTACAGGCAAGCACTCGAGGCAAAGGACTACACGGTCGAGCTCCAGAGCTCGATCGGCTCCACGGAGATCATCGACAAGGCACTGCGCCGCGGTGAGATCAATCTGTATCCGGAGTACACGGGGACGATGCTGACCGCCGTCTACACCGACGACGCGCGGCAGGAGAGCGCGGAGTCGACCTACGATCATGCGAAGGAGCTCTACGAGGCGGACGGCTTCACGCTCTTCGCGATGACGCCGTTCTCCAATACGGATGCGCTTGCGGTGACGAGGGCCACCGCCGCTCGGGACGACCTCGCCGAGATCGGCGACCTGACCAAGCTCGACAGCTTCAAGCTCGGAGGTGCACCGGAGTTCGCGACGCGGCTGCAGGGTCTCCCGGGCCTTGAGAAGGCGTATGGGATCGAGCACGACAAGGTGGAGTACACGCCGCTCACCGGGCTCAGCCTCTACGAGGCACTCGACCAGGGCACCATCGACGTTGCCGCGATCTTCTCGACCGACCCGCAGCTGGCGTCGGACAAGTACGTCGTGCTGGAGGACACGGAGGCGGTGTTCGGCTTCCAGAACGTCGCACCGATCGTGAATCAGGAGCTTGCCGACGAGCTGGGTGGCGACTTCGAAGCCGCGGTCGATGCGGTCAGCGAGAAGCTCACCCAGGAGGCGGTGATCGCAATGAATGCCTCGGTCACGATCGGGAAGCGCCAGGTCGCCGACGTCGCGCGCGAGTTCCTCGCAGCGAACGACCTGCTCTAGCCCTTTCTCGGGCTGCGCCCCGGCTAGGCTCGTTCCGTGAGCCGGTTCGCGACCTTGGAGCTGGAGCGCTTTCCCTCCCGCGCGCTCGTGATGGCCTGTGCCGCGCTGGCCGCGCTCGCCGTCGACTTCACGACGAAGGAGCTCGCCGTCGCGCTCGACCCTTCCACGTTGCTCTTCAACGTCTCCGACCGAACGCCGTTCGGGCTCGGCGGGACGCTGATCCTCGTCGCCGCCGCCACCTCGCTCCTCGCCTGCGTCGTTCCGGCACGAATCGTCGCCGTGGGCGCGGGTGTCGCGCTCGGAGGCGGGCTCGGCAATCTCACCAGTCGCTACTGGTGGGATGCACGTGGCGGCTCGCCCGACTTCATCCCCTTCGGCGACGGCTCGACCGGGAACGTCGCCGACCTCTTCATCGCGGTCGGACTCGGCACGATGCTGATCGGCACCGTCGCCTGGCTCGGCTGGACGATCGCGAGGCGGGCCTAGGCCGCGGCCTCGAAGCTGCCGCCGGCGAGGCTCGTGCCCGAGTGCTCGGCGGGGCCGGCGTTCGGCTCGATCGAGATGTCGACCGCCTTGTACTCGCCCGAGCCGGGGAGCCTGACCTCGAGCTGGACGTCCGGAGTCGCGGGCGTGAATGCCCCCACTGCTTCCATCCGGTCGCCGGCGCTCTCGCGTAGCACCCAGATCTCGTAATGCTCGTCCGGCCCGGGCGACGGGACGTCTCTGAGGTCGAGAGCGAGCACCCCGTCGTCCTGCTCCGGCGAGTACAGCCTCGCTTCGCCCTGGACTCCGGCAAAGTCGGGCGTTCCCTGGATCGCGGCGCGGGCAGTCGGGCCGTCGAGGCCATCGTCGAACACCGCGAGAACGAGCGCGATTGCGGCCACGGCGGCGGCGGCGAATCCGGCGATCGCGGGAAAGAGCCGTCGAGGGCGGCGAGCGGCGACCCGCTGGACGCGAGGAGCCGGCTGGGCGACCGCGGCGTCCTCGCTGTCGATCTGAGCAAGTACGCGGTCGAACAGCTCCGGCGACGGCCGCTCTCTCGCAACCCCGCTCTCGAGCGTTGCCACCGCCAACCGGTACCCCTCGACCTCGTCGGCGAAGGCCCGATCCTTTACGACCTCCTCGTCGAGGCGGGCTGCCTCGTCTGGCGTGAGAGCGCCAAGCGCCGCGCTCGCGGCCCGCTCGCGGTCGATGTCGGTCATAGCTCTCGCTCCGTGTCCAGTGCGTACTTCGGCGCCAGCCCGCGCATGCGGTCGAGCGCGAGGCGGATTCGCCCCTTCACTGTGCCTAGCGGAAGGCCCAGCCGCACCGAGATCTCGTCATGGGACAACTCTTCGAAATACGCCAGGGTGAGCGCTTCGCGTTGTGGAGCGGGAAGTTCGGCGAGAGCCGCCGCGACTCGGCGAGAGTGGTCGGCGGCGACTGCGAGGTCGGCGGAGTCTGGCGATTCGTCGCTCTGCCAGACCTCGGCGTAAGGGTCGGCGGGGCGTGCGCTTCGGCGACGGACGAGGTCGACGGCGCGGTTCCGCGCGATCGTCAGGAGCCAGGAGGTGACCCGACCCCGCTCGGACGCATAGCTCGCCGCGTTGCGCCAGACCGCCACGAAGACATCCTGAGTGCACTCCTCCGCGAATTGGCGATCGCCGAGCAGGCGATAGGTCATCCCGAACACGATCGTCCCGTACCGGTCGTAGAGAACGCGGAGCGCCTCCTTGTCTTCCTGCGCGATCCGGCGGACGAGTTCGGCGTCGTCGTGTTCTTCGGGCACGCGTGGATGATCGCAGGATCCGGTGCGGGATTCCGTGTTGTGTTCATCACGACACATACGGCCGCCGCGCCGGTCCCGATCATCCGGCTTCTCGCGACGATTGATCCACGTGGCCCAGACCCGCGTATCAACCGCGTCCTGGAAACCACGGAATCGGAGGTATCGCGTGAAAGCTCTACCCGTAACACTCCTCGCCGCCCTGGTGGCGGCCTCGGCCCTCGCCGCCACAGCGCCGGCCGCGCCGGCCGAGAGCACGGCAGCCAAGCCGACGATCGTTGGCGTGGCCGCAGCCGACAAGCGCTTCTCGACGCTCGTCGCGCTCGTCAAGCAGGCGGGGCTCGTGAAGACCCTGTCCGCGAAAGGCCCGTACACCGTCTTCGCGCCCACGAACGCCGCGTTCGCGAAGCTCAAGAAGACCGCGCCGAAGACGTACACCGCGGTCACCACGGACAAGGCACTGCTGACGAAGGTGCTGACCTACCACGTGCTCGCGAAGAAGGTGCCGAGCAGCGCGGCGATCGCTGTCGCGATGAAGGGCGGCTCGGTTCCGACGGTTCAGGGCGAGAAGATCAAGCTCTCGCTGAAGACCGGCAAGCTCTACCTGAACGGCAACTCGCAGGTGATCGTGGCCGACGTGGCCGCCTCGAACGGCGTCATCCACGCCGTCAACACCGTGCTCGTGCCGCCGAGCCTCCGCTAACCCGACCAGGAAAGAGAGGACAGACATGCTCAAGCGACTCACCGTACTCGCGGCCACCGGCGCCACCGCTGCGCTCCTGATCTCGCCGGTTGCGAGCGCGAACAACTCGTCCCAGGCGATCGAGGGCGCTCGCTGCGTCAAGGCCGGCGTCGCCTTCCTCGTCCAGAACAACCTGATTCGCGCGGCCGCGCAGCAGCAGATCGACTACGACACGATCGACACCGACGCCGGTAGCCCCGGCCTGATCAACGCCGATCTGCCGGCCGGCTCGTTCCTCTCGCTCGGCACCGTGATCCGGCTCCACTTCACGAACCCCGAGCTCTTCGACTGGTGTAACTAGCGCTCACTGCGGAGCGGGCCCGCCATGGGTCCGCTCCGCTATCTCGCGCGCCGCTCCTTGTTCGCGGCGCCCGCGCTCGCGAGGAACTGCTGACGCCGGCGCCGGGCGAGCGCCTGCAGATGCTCGGGAAGCTTGCCGATCCCGTGGCCGGCGACGCTGTGCGCAGCCGCATCGACGATCTCGTCCTCGAGCCGCTCGTCGATTCTCTCGCGAACGACTGCGACCAGCCGCTCCCAGGCTTGCTCGAGCTCTTCGGGCTCGGCCCTAACCGACACGTCGTAGCCCGGAGCTACCTCCGCGCGGGCCGCGGGGATCGCCGCCTGCAGCCGACCGAACGCCGCAAGCCGGTCGAGAGCGGTGTCGATTGCCCCCGCCGCTTCGAGCCCGGCAACGTCGCGGCGCTCGACCACAGCACGGAAGGCGTCGTATGTCTCCTCGCGCCGACGCGCTTCGGCGAGCTCCGACTCGCGCGTCTCGAGGCGGGCGCTGTATTCGGCGGCCTGACGCCGGGCTAGCTCGAGGCGCCCCGCGGCGGCACTCTGCTGCCGATCGAGATCCTGGAGCGCTGCTTCGAACTCGGCGGTGCGGGCGCGAGCGGCCTCCAACTCGGCCCGCAGCTCCTGCACCTCGTTCTCGACGTTCTCGAGCTCGCCGTTCATCACTTCCGCCTCCGCCGCGACGCGTGGTCTCGGTCGAGGAGCCCGGACGAAGCGCCCGGACCCCTCGATCGACCGCTAGTCCCGGTTCTTCTCGCCGGCGGGCGGAACCCGTTCGTCGCCGAGCGCCTGCTTGACCGTGTCGTCCACGTCCTGGTCGAGATCCTTCCCGTCCAGGCCCGGCAGGTCGGACTTCGTCTGCTCCCAGTCACGCTTCAGCGCCTCGCCGACGTTGCTCTTGTCGCTGTCGTTGCTCATGTGACCCCTTTCGTTGACTTGGATTGTCACAGCGCCCTACCCCGACCGGCAATCTCGAATCGCCGCGACACCCGTGCCCGAAACCCGGGACAGGCCGTTGAACGGACATGGACGCCGAGCCCGTCGAGCCTGGCCTGACCTCGTGGCTCGCCGCGCAGGGCGATGTCGACCGCGAGCAGGTCGCGGCCGAGCTCGAAGTCGGCGCTCGACGTCGAACGTTCGTGGTCGACGAGCTCGTCGAAGCGGGTTTCGAGGGTGCGGAGCTCCTCGCCCTGACGATGGGGCTGACCGGGCTGGACACCACGGACGCGCAGGCTTTGATCGCGGCCCGAGCCGGATCCGGCGCGCGCGAGTCCGACGTACCCAAGCGCGACCGCCGCCTGGCGCAGAACGAGATCCTCTTCCGCCGGATCAACGAGCGACTGGCCGGAGGGTACGGCGACTCCCTCCCGCCCGCGCTCGAGCTCGTCTGCGAATGCTCCGACCGCGAATGCCTGAGCGTGCTCACGATCGCGACCGCCGAGTACGAATGGCTGCGGCAGAACCCGCGCCATTTCGCAGTCCTCCCGGGACACGAGGCGCCGGCGGTGGAGGACGTCGTCGAGCGGCACGAGCTGTTCGTCGTCGTCGAGAAGCACGCCGAGACGCACGAGCAGGTCGAGGCCGCCGACCCGCGGCAATAAGCGCGCGAGATGAAGGGTTGGGGGAAGCGCCGAATTCGCGCTTCCCCCAACCAGGTGCTTCAGACGCTAGCAGCTCTGCTAGGCCGAACGTCGTGGAGACGGGTCTGGCCGGTGCTCGTGATCGTCAGCTTGAGGTCGTACGTCGCAGTCGGATCATTCAGAGTCTTCGCCGCGATGTTGTAGATGTACTGATTGTCGGGAGCACCCGTGAACCGCATCGTCGTTCCGGTCGTCGGCGCCGCCGTCGACGCTGCCTCCTCATCCCCGGAGCCCGGAGGCGATGCAGAGGCGAGCTTGACGCTGACCGAGATGGTCAGGTCGCTCGGGCAGGAGCTGTCACAATCCGTCACGCGGATCTTCGCGGGAATCGTGCTCTTCGACTTGAAGACACTCACGATCTGTCCGTTTCGAGTGTCGTTGATGGGCTGAAGGATCCCGCTCACGTTGTAATTGACGGTCGCCGTCGCCGAGCTCACGGTCGAGACTCCGCTGTCGTCGTCGGTCACTCGCACCTTGGCGACGTACACACCTGCGCTTGCATAGACGTGACCGACGCTCGATCCGCTTGTGAAGGGATCCACCGTCTGGTCATAGGTGCCGTCGTTGTTCCAGTCGATCTCGACCCTATGCGTGTCGGCCGAGCCAGGATCGCTGAAAGAAACCGCGAGGCTGACGTTGTTCGCGCCTCCGGCCGAGCACGACGCGCTTCCACCAAAGGACGCGCTCGTGATCGCCGGAACGACGTTCACGATGGTCACGGAGTCCGTGTACTCGGTGAAGCCGCCATCCTTATCGATGATCTTGCCCTTGACCGAGCGAACGCCGTTGTCCGTCGTTGGGCAGGAGGCGCTGCTGGTCGGGCTTGCGGTACCCGCTGCCGCAGTCGAACTGGTACGTGAAACCAGCTGCGGTATCTGCCGAGGACGGATCGTTGGGGCTGGTCAGTGGACAGACCGATCGGACTGCCCTCATTCACATCCAAGCTCGGGCTGTTGAAGGTCGCGGGTGGGATTGACGTTCACGGACCCTGTAACGCTGCCCGAGTACTCGGTCTCACCGGTGTCCTTGTCCTTCACCTTCGCCTTCACCGAGAGAGACCCGTTGTCGGCTGTCGCGCAGGTCGTGGAGGTTGCGGCACCGTAAGCGCCATAACCCAATCCGCAGTCGAACGCGTACGAAAAACCGGCTGCGGTGTCAGCGCTGGACGGATCAGTCACGCCGCTCATCGACAGGGCGAACGAAGAACCTTCGTTCACGTTTCTGCTGCTGGCACATTAAAGGTGCCAGTCGGAGCGAGGGTTTGCCGCAGACCAGTCGAATGAATCCTGTGCCGCGGTGTTCTCTCCATCGCTTGCCTGCACTACCACCGTCCCGAACCATTGTCGTTCGCCTCGTGTGACTCCACGACCACGTGCCGTTACCGTTGTCAGTCACTGAACCCGTCTCCGCTGAGGAGTGCGATCGTGATCGAGTTCGTCCCACCCGCGTCAGAGAAGGAGCCGGACGCGGTGAGCAGGGAATCCTCCGTTCCCGTTGACGTCGGTCGCTCCCGATGCCGACAGCCGGGCCGAACGAATTCCCGGTTGCAGGCGTCACCGAGAGCGTCGCCGTCTGCATTTGCTTGGCCGGGATTCGACCGCGTTGTCGCAGTTGTCGGTCGAATCGGGAACACCGTCGCCATCGGCATCCGGATTTACCGGTGCCGCGACGGTGAGGGTGTACGTCACGCTCGTACCGGAGCCGATGACGGCCTGCGGACTCGCCGCTCCCCGAAGATGCTGAAGCCGAAGTTCCAACGCACGACAAACGGATACCACTGGGAGTACTAGGTGCCGTGATGGTCACTGTGCTGTTGCCGTTGTCGTTGAGAACAGGCGCCGGCGCAGGGACAATTTGTCGAACCGCCGCCGCTCGTATCGTCGGGCCAGGACGCGGGAATCGAACCGATACTCGCGTTGGTGGCGCTCAAGCTCCCCACCGGCCGGGAACCGTGGATCCGGCCAGCGAGAAAAGTTCAAGTTGAGCGTCTGCCCCAGATCAGGATGCTCCTTGCCGGTACAGACGAGCTCGAGCTCGTCTGCGGAGTGAGAATCTGGCCAGGCGAGACTGAGCCGAGATTGAGACTTGATTGATTTCCAACAGCAACGGTGTCTCCATCTGGGATTACCTCGTCCGCAT